>DASZMT010000038.1:0-162704 GCA_035551495.1 Rhizomicrobium sp.
GACATCCCGCAGGAAGCCTTCATCGCCGCGCTGAAGATGGACCAGGATTAGGATAGCGGATGTGACATCCTATTTGCCGCGATAGTCACGCTCACCAAAACTGGAGCAATGACATGCTCAAATGGTTTATGAGACGTAGGGTTTATCGATTTGGGCAAGAACTAGCGAACACAGTCACGAGTGAGATCGACGCTCGGATTGAAGCAAGCGTGATTCCTAGATGTCAAAAAGGCTTTGAAGTTTTAGTTGATCGGTTCAGTACGATCTGGGACAACCCTCCCCACGATCCTCGGGTTTTCGCGCATGCTGAATTTGAGACATACGAAAATCACTTCAAGCGGTTTCTTGGCGAAGCTCGCGCCGAGATCAATATTAGTGCTTACAAGTGGGACGAAGCAATTGAACGGGCGGATATCCGTGGGCTGCTAGATGAATTTGTATCACGTCGGTTCGATGAGATTGCCTCCGAATGTGATCGAACAGCCAAGGCCCTATTGAATGAAGTGCTGACAGAGGTCGGTCGGCGAGAAAGCGAATTGAACAAAGGCATCTTTGTATCAGAGCCGAAATAGCTTGGTCACGCCGCCTTGCGCTTCGGCAGTTTCCTGATCTCCGCGCCGACTTCCTGCTCGGCCAGCCGCAGCTCGTAGAGCTTCTGCATATTGAGCCACATTTCCGCGCTGGTGCCGAACCAGTGACCCAGGCGTAGCGCCGTGTCGGCCGTTATTCCTCGCTCTTCATTCAGAATCGCCGTCACACGATTCGTCGGAATCCGAAGCTGCCGGGCGAGCTCCGCCGCACTCATGTCGAGCTCTTCCAGAGCCTCTTTGAGATGTTCTCCCGGGTGAATGGGACGACGCGCCATAGAAGCTGACCTCAATGATAATCCACGATTTCCACGCTGCTCGGGCCGACCATACCATCGTCCCAGCGAAAGCAGATGCGCCATTGTCCATTGATCCGGACACTCCATTGACCGGCGCGGTCTCCCTTGAGCTTTTCAAGCCTGTGCCCGGGAAAATTCGCCATATCGGCCAGACTTGTCGCCACACCAAGCCGATCCAGCACGCGCTCCGCCCTTTGTCGGAAGGGCTCGAACTGCCTGACTTTTCGCCTCCGGCAAACCGCTTCGTCTGCGCATTCGCGAAGCTCAGGATCATGCTTGACTTTGACGCGATGTACGCGTTACGTCAAGCGTAATGACAGAGCTCGATCTCCTCAACCTCGCCCGTTCCTGCTCCCAGGACGAGATCAGCTATTTCGCGCAGATGATCACCATAAATTTCGCGATGGTCGTGGCGATCTATTACTTCCTCAACCAGGCGCGCCTCGCGATGAAGCTGTTCGCCTTCGTCGCCTACATGGTCGGGATGCTGCTGTATTTCGGGCAGATGCTGCTGGAGACCAATCTCAAGCTCCAGGTCCTGCAGTCGCTGCGCGATCTGCCCCACCCGTCGGCGGTGACGACGCGCTATCTGGCGCTCTACGACACCTGGCTCACGACGGCGACGGCGGTGCTGTTCAATGGGGCGATCTGGGTGCTGTGCCTGGGCGTGCTTTTTCTCCTGTTCGTCTGGCAGAAAGGTCCGGAGGAACGCGACGTGCGCATCAAGGAGTTTCCCCGATGAAGGCGCTTCTTTCGCACTGGCAGATCTGGGCCGTGCTGTCGGCCGCGTTCGCCGCGCTGACCGCCATCTTCGCCAAGGTGGGCGTCGAGAACGTCAATTCCGACTTCGCCACCTTCGTGCGCACCATCGTGGTGATCCTGGCGCTGCTCGCCATCCTGACCATCACCGGCCATTGGCAGGCGCCCGGCGAGATCAGCCGGCGGACCTATATCTTCCTGATCCTGTCCGGCCTCGGCACCGGGCTGTCCTGGCTCTGCTACTTCCACGCGATGCAGCTCGGCGACGCAGCGCGCGTGGCCCCGATCGACAAGCTGAGCGTGGTGATGGTCGCCATTTTCAGCGTCGCCTTCCTGGGCGAGAAGCTGGCGGCACTCAACTGGGTCGGCATCGCGATGATCGCGGGCGGCGCGGTTCTGGTGGCGCTGAAGGTCTGACTGCTTTAGAGCATCGCGGCCATGAGCCCTTCAAAGCCTGAGATCGTCGCCCTGATCGATTATGGCTCCGGCAATCTCCGCTCGGCGGAGAAAGCGCTGGCGCGCGTCGCCGCCGAGCGCGGCACGGGGCAGCAGATCGTCGTCACGCCCGACGCGGCGGTGGTCGCGAAAGCCGAGCGCATCGTGCTGCCGGGCGTCGGTGCCTTCGCGGACTGCATGAGCGGTCTCACCGCCCTGTCCGGCATGGTCGCGGCGCTGAACGAGGCGGTGATCGCGCGCAGTACCCCGTTCCTCGGCATCTGCGTCGGCATGCAGCTGATGGCCAGGGTCGGGCGCGAGTTCGGCGATCATCCGGGCCTCGGCTGGATCGACGGCGAAGTCGTGCGCATGACGCCGTCCGATCCCGCGCTCAAGATCCCGCAGATCGGCTGGAACGGGCTTAGCGTGCTGCGCGATCATCCGGTGATGGCGAACCTGCCGCCCGACGCGCATGCCTATTTCGTGCATTCTTATGCGATGCGTTGCGCACGGCGCGGCGATGTTCTCGCAGAAACGGATTACGGCGGCGCAGTCACCGCGGCGGTGGCGCACGACAATCTCATCGGCGTGCAATTCCATCCCGAGAAGAGCCAGGCCGTCGGTCTCGCCCTGCTCGGCAATTTTCTGGAATGGCAGCCTTGAGTGAGCTTGTCGCGATACGCGGGCCGCTCGAGATCGTCGACGGCGACGTGCTGCGCATCGAGCTTTCGGACAAGCTGGTGAAACAGCTCGAATGGAAGGAAGGCGACGTCGTCAGCGCCGACAATCACAGCGGCCTGCTGAACATCGAAGTGTGGGACGGTACCGAATGATCCTTTTCCCCGCCATCGATCTGAAGGACGGCCGCTGCGTGCGCCTCAAGCGTGGGCTGATGGACGAAGCCACCGTGTTCAACGACGACCCCGCCGCCCAGGCGCGCGCCTTCCAGGACGCGGGCTTCCCATGGCTGCACTGCGTCGATCTCAACGGCGCGTTCGACGGCCGCTCGGTAAACGCCGAGGCGATCCGCGCCATCCGCGCCGCCATCGACCTGCCGGTCCAGCTCGGCGGCGGCATCCGCGACATGAAGGGCGTCGAGGCCTGGCTGGCGGCCGGCATCACGCGCGTGATCCTCGGCACCGCGGCGCTGAAGAACCCGGCCTTCGTGAAGGCGGCTGCGCGCGCCTTCCCGGGCAAGATCGTGGTCGGCGCCGACGCCAAAGGCGGCAAGGTCGCGACCGAGGGCTGGGCCGAGGTCTCCGACCTCACGCCCGCCGACCTTGGCCGCAAGTTCGAGGATGCCGGCGTGGCCGCCATCCTGTTCACCGACATCGACGGCGACGGACTGCTCCAGGGCGTGAACGTCGCAGCGACCGCGGCGCTGGCGCGCGCCGTCCGTATCCCGGTGATCGCCTCTGGCGGGGTCGGCAGCCTCGCCGATGTCGAGGCGCTGGTCGCGGCCAAGGAGCCGAACATCGCAGGCGTGGTGATCGGCCGGGCACTTTATGACGGCCGGATCGATCCGGCGGCGGCGCTCAAGGCTGCGGCGAACGCTGTTTAGATCGCGACAGCCTCATCCTGAGCTTGTCGAAGGATGACAGTCCCGCGCCGAAAGAGAAAATTAACTAAATGAATTCAATTGGATAAGCTGCTTGTCAGCGGCTCTTCAAGCGCCGTTCGACGTCGTCGAGCTGCTCCAGCGTTTTGTAGGAAATCCGCACTTCGCCGCCTTTGGAGCCTTTGTGTATAACTTGAACTTTCAACCCCAAGGCATTGGAAATACTATCTTCCATCGCTTTGATATTCGGGTCTTCCGGCTTCACCTTGGCTTTGGACGATTTGTGGATCTGTGAACGCTGTTCGACCTCGCGAACGTTGAGAGCGCCCGCCACGATCTCATTCGCCAGCGCTTCGGCATTGGGCAGGCCGATCAGGCTGCGGGCGTGGCCGGCGGTCAACTTGCCGTCGCGCAGCAGGACCTTCACCCCCTCCGGCAGGGTCAGCAGCCGGAGCGTGTTGGCGATGTGGGGACGGCTCTTGCCGACCTCGTGCGCCATCCGCTCCTGGGTGTAGCCGTAGCGCTCCATCAGCTCGTAATAGCCGGCCGCCTCTTCGATCGGGTTCAGGTCCGCCCGCTGGATGTTCTCGATCAGCGCGATCTCGAGCGACTCGCCGTCGCCCATCTCGCGCACCACCACCGGCACCTCGTGGAGCTTGGCCATCTGGGCGGCGCGCCAGCGCCGCTCGCCGGCGACGATCTCATAGGCGTTCACCTCGCCCTTGAGCGGGCGAACCAGGATCGGCTGGAGGACGCCCTTCTCCTTCACGCTGGCCGCGAGGTCGTTCAGGTCCTCCGGCGCGAAGCGCTTGCGCGGCTGCATCTTGTTGGCGCGGATGAAGGCCACCGGCAGCTTGTGCGTCGCGCGCGCCACCTCGCCGCGGGTCGGCACCGCCTCCTCGCCGATCAGCGCGGACAGGCCGCGGCCCAAGCCGCGATGACGTTCTTCCGGCGCCATCATGCGGCCTCCTGCTGGGTGCGGTCGCGTTCGCGCGCGATGAGCTCGCCGGCGAGCTTGATATAGGCCTGGCTGCCCGGGCAGCGCAGGTCGTAGACCAGCGCCGGCAAGCCATGGCTCGGCGCTTCGGAGATCCGCACATTGCGCGGGATCGTGGTGCGATAGACCTTGTCGCCCATCGTCTCGCGCACGTCGGCCTCGACCTGCTCGGAGAGCTTGTTGCGCTTGTCGAACATCGTCAGCACGATGCCCTGTATATCGAGCCCTGGATTCAAATTCGCTTTCACCAGACCGATGGTTTTAAGCAATTGCGACAGGCCTTCGAGCGCGAAGAACTCGCATTGCAGCGGCACGATCACCGCGTCGGCCGCCGCCATGGCGTTGACGGTCAAGAGCGTCAGCGACGGCGGGCAGTCGATCAAGACATACGAAAATTGCGATCCTCCGTGTGCGGAGTACTCGGCGAGCGCATCCTTGAGGATGAAGTTGCGGCGCGGCTGGCCGATGAGTTCGAGCTCGGCGCCCGACAGGTCGACCGTCGAGGGCACCAGCGCCAGCTTCGGGATCTTGGTCGGCGTCACGGCGTCGGCGATCTTCGCCTCGCCCATCAGCACGTCATAGGTCGTCAGCCTGCGCTCGGCGCGCGGAATGCCGAGGCCGGTCGAGGCATTGCCCTGCGGGTCGAGATCGATCACCAGCACCGCCTCGCCCACCGCGGCCAGCGCGGTACCGAGGTTGATCGCGGTCGTGGTCTTGCCGACGCCGCCCTTCTGGTTGGCGATGACGAGGATGCGCGGCCCATTACCGCTTTGATTTTGCTCGGACATGCTCAAGCTCCCGGACCTCCAGGATAACACCGGAAGGATCGGTGGCGCTGGGATGCTGGAGGGTTTTCATCCTCCAAGATTTACGGGCTTCGGTCAATTCAGACGCTAGGGATTGTCCTTTGAGAAACAAGCAAACCGAGCGCTTGTCCGAGATTTGCTGTGCATAGCCGAGCAGCTTGTCGAGCGGCGCCAGCGCCCGCGCCGTCACCACGTCGAAGCGGCCCTGCCCGCCGGCCTCGATCCGGGCGTTCACGACGGTCACCGGCAGCGCCATCGCCGCCGCCGCGGCCATGAGGAAATCGCATTTCTTGCGGGTGGACTCGACCAGCGCGACGGCGACGCGGCCGCGCAGCAGCTCGGCCAGCACCAGGCCTGGGAAACCGGCACCCGAGCCGAGGTCGGCCATCGTTTTCGTGTTTTGCGGCACCAATGGCGCGAGCTGGGCGGAATCCAGGACGTGCCGTCGCCAGACGTCTTCGAGCGACGTGTCGGAGACCAGATTGTGCCGCGTGTTCCAATCGCGCAGGAGCGCGACGTAGACCTCCAGCCGCGCCAATGTTTCACGTGAAACATTGGCCCGGGTTGCAAAGTCCTCAGGCGCGAGCGGCGCGGTCGTTTGATCTGACATGGGCAAGCACCAGGGTAAGGGCAGCCGGCGTCACGCCGTCGATGCGCGCCGCCTGGCCGAGGGTCTCGGGCCGGATGCGGCCGAGCTTGAGGGCGGCCTCATTCGAGAGACCTGTGATCGCGCGGTAGTCCAGCGACGCGGGCAGGCGCAGACCTTCGTCCTTTCGGAAGGCAAGGATGTCGGCGTCCTGGCGGTCGAGATAGCCGGCGTACTGGCTGTCGACCTCGAGCTGCTCGGTGATATCGGCCGCGAAGCCGCTCACCTCGGGCCAGATCCGGGCGAGGGCCGGGAGATCGACGTTCGGCAGGCTGAGCAGGTCCATCGCCGTGCGCCGCACGCCGTCGAGCCGCACCATCAGGCCGTGCTTTTGCGCCGCGTTGGGCGTCAGCGTGAGGGCGCGCAGGACGTCCCGCGCGGCGTCCAACCGCACCATTTTCGCCTGGAAAACCGCACTTCGGGCCGATCCGACGCAGCCCGCGCGCGCGCCGGCGGGCGTCAGGCGCTGGTCGGCGTTGTCGGCGCGCAGCGTCAGCCGGTACTCAGCGCGGCTGGTGAACATGCGATAGGGCTCGGTCACACCCTTGGTAACCAGGTCGTCGATCAGGACGCCGATATAGGCCTGGGCGCGGTCGAGGATAAGCGGTGACGACCCGCCGGCGGCCCGCGCCGCATTGAGCCCAGCCATCAAGCCTTGGGCGGCAGCCTCTTCGTAACCCGTCGTGCCGTTGATCTGGCCGGCCAGGTAGAGACCCGGCACCGCCTTGGTCTCCAGCGTGGGCGCCAGCTCGCGCGGATCGACATAGTCGTACTCGATGGCATAGCCCGGGCGCTTCACCGAGACCTTTTCGAGACCCGGGATCGTGGCCAGAAGCGCCAGCTGCACGTCTTCGGGCAGGGAGGTCGAGATGCCGTTGGGATAGACCGTGTCGTCGTCCAGGCCCTCGGGCTCCAGGAAGATCTGGTGGCTGTCGCGGCCGGCAAAGCGGACCACCTTGTCCTCGATCGAGGGGCAATAGCGCGGTCCGGTCGACTCGATCTGGCCGGAATACATCGGCGCCCGGTGCAGATTGGCGCGGATGATGGCGTGCGTCTCAGGCGTCGTGCGGGTGATATGGCAGACGGTCTGGGGCGTGGTGATCGCGGTCGTCAGGAACGAGAAGGCCGAGGGCGGATCGTCGCCCAATTGAACCTCCAAATTCTCGAAATTTATGGTTCGCCCGTCGAGGCGGGGCGGGGTGCCGGTCTTCAGGCGTCCCATGGCCAGACCCAAACCATATAGGGTCCGGGATAGGCCGATAGAAGGGGCATCGACATTTCTTTGGCCTATCGCTTCACCACTTGAGGCCGCGGCCCGCCCGGCCGGAATCTTGATCTCCCCCATATGGATCAGACCATTGAGAAAGGTGCCGGTGGTCAGGACCACCGCGCCACAACGTATCGTTTCGCCGGCTGCGGTGATCACGCCCGCAACCCGGCCGTCTTCGATCAGGAGGTCTTCTGCGGCCGCGCCCAGGATGGTCAGGTTCGGAGTCTGCGCGAGGGCGGCCTGCATCGCCTGGCGGTAGAGCTTGCGGTCCGCCTGGGTGCGGGGGCCACGCACCGCCGGGCCCTTGCGGCGGTTGAGGAGGCGGAACTGGATGCCGGCGGCGTCCGCCACCCGGCCCATCACGCCGTCGAGGGCGTCGATCTCGCGGACCAGATGGCCCTTGCCGACGCCGCCGATGGCGGGGTTGCAGGACATCTCGCCGATGGTCTCGACCTTGTGCGTCAGCAGCAGCGTGCGCGCGCCAAAGCGTGCCGAAGCCGCCGCGGCCTCCGCGCCGGCGTGGCCGCCGCCGATGACGATGACGTCGAACCGATCCATGCGGGCGTATTAGCGTCAGTTCGCCCAGATGTCATTCGCCGCGAATGCGGCGAACCCAGTTGGGTTCTGCATGCGCCAACAAGACGTCATCTGGGTCCGCCACATTCGCGGCGGATGACAAGTCGGGCTGGAATGTTTCACGTGAAACAATACCTCACTTCCCGATACAGAAGTCGTGGAACACGACATCCAGCAGGTCCTCGACATCCACCCGGCCCGTAATTCGGCCGATAGCGCGGACGGCGAGACGGACGTCCTCCGCGAAAAGTTCCGGTTCCGGAACCGGAACTGCGCGGGTGAGCGCGGCCGCGGCCTCCTCCAACGCGTGGCGATGCCGGGCACGGGTCAGGACAGGCGCCTCCGTGGCCGTCGCCAGGCGCGCCGATACGATTTCTTCTAATTCAATCAATAGTTTATCCAAACCATCGCCGTTTTTCAGCGACAGGGCCAAGCCCCCCCGCGCGCCGAAACCGGGGAGGTCGGCCTTGTTCCAGACCACCAGGTCCGCGTCGCGCGACGGCGGGGTGTCGGAGGTGCCGTCCAGCAGGAGAAGCACCAGGTCCGACTGCCCGGCCCGCGCGAGGGCGCGGCGCACGCCTTCGCTCTCCACGGCGTCGGCGGTTTCGCGCAGGCCGGCGGTGTCGGCGACGATCACCGCGTAGCCGCCGATGTCGAGACGCACCTCGATGATGTCGCGCGTCGTGCCGGCGGTTTCCGCCACGATGGCGACGTCGCGCTTCGCCAGCGCGTTGATCAGCGAACTCTTGCCCGCGTTCGGCGGGCCGATCACGGTGAGGAAGAAACCGTCGCGCACGATCTCGCCGCGCCGCGCATCGCGCAAATGCGAGTCGATTTCGTCCTTTATTTGCAGCGTTTTCTCGCGCACCTGGGCGAAGACGTCGTCGGGCAGTTCCTCATCGGAAAAATCGATCGCCGCTTCCGCCCATGCCAATGTCCGGATCAGACGCTCGCGCCAATCGTCATAGAGCGCCGCGAGCGCGCCGCCATATTGGCGCACCGCCTGGCGGCGCTGGCCCTCGGTGTCGGCATCGATCAGATCGATCAGCGCCTCGGCCTGGGTGAGATCCAGCTTGCCGGCTTCGACGGCGCGGCGGGTGAATTCGCCGGGCGCGGCGGGCCTCAGGCCGGGCTGGGCGGCGAGTTCGCCCAAGAGGCGCTCGACGATGGCGCGACCGCCATGGACGTGGAATTCGGCGAGGTCCTCGCCGGTGAAGCTTCCGGGCCCGGCGAACCAAAGCAACAGCGCCTGATCGAGCACGGCGCCGTCGACGCCTCTTAAGGTGCGCAGCGAGGCCTGGCGCGGCGCGGGCCGAGGCCCCGCCAGCGCCCGGACCGCCGCGCCCGCCGCCGGGCCGCTGACACGCACCACCGCCACGCCGGCACGCCCCGGCGCCGACGACAGCGCGAAGATCGTGTCGCTCATCCTCTGGTTTTGTCGTCTTTCTTGCCCGAAGTACCGCCGGCCGCCCGCCGGGCGCTGTCGAACATGAATCTCTGAAACTGCTGGAACGGCTCGAAACCCTGGCCGCCGAGCGGCATCCAGGCCCGCATCATCGCCTCGGGATCGTTCAGGTCGATGGCGGCCTTCATGCGCTTCTCGAACTCGGCCATCATGCGGTCCTGCGCCTTGGAGACGTCCGGCAGCCCCAGGAACTTGCGCGCCTCGTCCGGCGTCATGTCGATCTGGATGTTCATCTTCATCGCGCTTAACCCAGTCCTTGGCCGACGGCTTGTGAGCGGGGCACGCCACCGCTAGAAGCTTCCCCCGATCCAGCCTTCCCATGCAACGCCGCAGGCCTCAAGGGGCCCGACACCTTGAAAAGGGCGGCCCACCGGAAAAAGAAGACGAGACGATGAGCCGTTTTGCCGATCAGTCCAGCCCGTACCTCCTCGCCCACATCGACAACCTCGTCGATTGGCGCCCCTGGGGTCCCGAGGCGCTGCAGCGCGCCGAAGAGCAGAACAAGCCGATCTTCCTCTCCATCGGCTACTCCGCCTGCCATTGGTGCAAGGTGATGGCCGACGAGAGCTTCACCGATGCCGGGATCGCCAAGACGCTGAACGACAACTTCATCTGCATCCTCGTCGACCGCGAGGAGCGCCCCGACGTCGACCAGGTCTACCAGGCGGCCGCCAATCTGATGGGCCATGCCGGCGGCTGGCCGCTCTCCACCTTCCTGACGCCGCAACGCGTGCCGTTCCTCGCCGGTACCTACTTCCCGAAGGAAGAGCGCGCCGGCCAGGCGCCGCCCTTCCGCCGCATCCTCGACGAGGTTCTGCGCACCATCGCCGACGAGCCGCAGCAGGTCGCCGCCGTCAGCGAGCGCGTGCTGACCGACGTCAGCAATCTGTGGCGCCGCGACATGCGCGGGCCGATCGGTCCGGACACGCTGGACAGCGCCGCGGTGCGCACGGCGCAGCGCTTCGACATCTTCTTCGGCGGCATGATCGCGCAGCAGCCGAAATTCCCCAGCGTGACGCATCTCGACGTGATCCTGCGCGGCTATCTGCGCACCGGCATGAGCCAGTTCCTCCAGACCGCCGCCCAGTCGATGGACAACATGCTGCTCGGCGGGTTGTGGGACCACGTCGGCGGCGGCTTCTTCCGCTATGCCCAGGACGAGCGCTGGACGCTCCCGAACTTCGAGAAGACGCTGGTCGACAATGCGCTTCTGCTGCACATGACGACGCTGTTCTACCAGCAGAACCGCAACAAGCTGTGTGCCCAGCGCCTGCCCGAGCTCGTCAACTTCATCCTGCGCGACATGCGCGTGGAGAAGGCGTTCGCCACCTCCATCGACTCCCAGACCGACGGCGAGGAAGGCAAGTATTATCTGTGGAGCGAGGCCGAGGTCGACGCGGCGCTGATGGGCACCTTCGTCGCCAAGTTCAAGACGGTCTACAACGTGACCCGCGAGGGCATGTTCAACGGCAAGAGCGTGCTGCAGCGGCTGAACTCCTCGGCGCCCTTCCCGCAATCCGACGCCGACGAGGCTTTGCTGGCCACGCAGCGCGGCCTGATGCTCAAGGCGCGCGGCAACCGCAAGGCGCCCAAGCGCAACGAGGCCATCCTCACCGATTGGAACGGCGCGATGATCGCGGCCCTCGCCAACGCCGGCGGCGCGGTGCAGCAGACGGCGTGGACCCAGACGGCGATCGAGGCCTTCGACTTCATCTGCAAGATCCTGGGCGACGGCGACCGGCTGTTCCACAGCTGGTCGAACGGCAAGCGCGGCGCGCCGGGCTTCGCCGACGACTACGCGCAGATGTCGATCGCGGCGATCGCGCTGTTCGAGGTGACGGGCGAGAAGCGCTATCTGGACCGCGCCAAGGCCTGGACGCGCGTGATGAACGAGCATTTCTGGGACGCCGACCGCGGCGGCTATTGCTACACGTCCGATGAGGACGCGCCGCTGATCGTCCGTTCACGGATGATCTTCGACCAGCCGATGCCCTCGTCCAACGCGACGATGATCAAGGTGCTGGCGTGCCTGTTGATGGCGACGGGCGACACCAACTATGCCGACCGCATCAACCAGCTGATCGGCACCTTCGCCGGCGAGTCGGGCCGCGCCTTCATCTCGATGCCGTCCTATTTCGCGGGGCTGGAGTTCGCGGTGAGCGCGCTGCAGATCGTGGTGATGGGCCCGCCGTCCAACGCGCGAACGCACGAACTGGTCGACGCCGTTCTCGGCGCCGCCCTGCCGAACCGGTTCCTGTTCCAGGCGGCCGGCCCGGAGGACTTCCCCGACGGCCACCCGCTGCGCACCCGCAGCCTGCAGAACGGCCAGCCGACGGCCTATGTCGTCCAGCGCGGCCAGATCTCGGCGCCGATCACCAATGCGGTGACGCTCGCCCAGATCCTGCAGCTCCCCGCCCAACAGCGCGCGCCACAGCCCGGACAGCGTTTGCAGTAGCCGGAAAGCTCGCTAACCTCCCCGCCGCTTGCGGGGAGGCACGCGCATGAGCGGTCAGGATATCCGGGTCGATGGTTCCGACGGCCCGTTCGGCGCCTATCTCGCCGCGCCGGCATCGGGGCGCGGGCCCGGGATCGTCGTCATCCAGGAGATCTTCGGCGTCAACGCGGTGATGCGCGGCGTTGCCGACGACCTCGCGGCGCGCGGTTATTTCGCGCTCTGCCCCGACCTGTTCTGGCGGCTCGAACCGGGCGTGCAGCTCACCGACAAGACCGACGCCGAATGGCAGCGCGCCTTCGACCTGATGAACCGCTTCGATCCCGATGCCGGTGTCCGGGACATCCAGGCGGCGATCGATCGTCTGCGCAAGGGCGTGCCGGGCTGCACCGGCAAGGTCGGCGCGGTCGGCTATTGCCTGGGCGGGCTGCTCGCCTATCTCACCGCGGCGCGCACCGATGCGGATGCCTCCGTCGGCTATTACGGCGTGAACATCGCCGACAAGCTGGACGAGGCGCCGAAGATCGCCAAGCCGCTGATGCTGCATATCGCGGCCAAGGACGAGTTCGTCCCGCCGCCGGCGCAGGCGAAGATGGCCCTGGGCCTGAAGGGCAATCCCCATGTCACGCTGCACACCTATCCGGAAATGAATCACGCCTTCGCGCGGCCGGGTGGGGCGCATTACGACAAGGCCTGCGCCGACCTCGCCAACGGCCGCACCGCGACGTTCTTCCGGACGCATCTGAGCTAGACGCCGGATTCGCGCGCGCGTCGCGTTGAACACCGGTCCGCCGGGAGACCTCGCATGATCCGCATCCTTGCCGCCGCGTTCGTTCTGTTCGCCACCGCCGCGTCCGCCGCGCCCAGCGTCGCCATCGACAGCGGCGCACTGTCGGGCGCGAGCGCGGGCGGCATCGACGTCTACAAGGGCATCCCCTATGCCGCGCCGCCGGTCGGACCATTGCGCTGGATGCCGCCCGCGCCGCCGGCGCATTGGAACGGCACGCGCGATGCGGCCGCGTATGGCGCGATCTGTCCGCAGCCCAAACGGCCCGACGCGGCGCTCGCGGCCGGCGCCGGCCTGACGCAGAGCGAGGACTGCCTCACGCTCAACGTCTGGACGCCCGCGGGCGCGCATCATGCGCCGGTGATGGTGTGGATCCATGGCGGAGCGCACCGCTTCGGCTCGGGCGCCGGCGCGATCTACGACGGCAGCAAATTCGCCAGGGACGGCGTGGTGCTGGTGACGCTGAACTATCGCCTCGGCCTGCTCGGCTTCTTCGCCCACCCCGCGCTGACGAAAGAGGCAGGCCCCGATGCGCCGCTCGGCAATTACGGACTGATGGATCAGCAGGCGGCGCTGCGCTGGGTCCAACGCAACATCGCGGCCTTCGGCGGCGATCCGTCGAACGTCACCGTGTTCGGCGAAAGCGCCGGCGGCGTCGACGTGCTCTATCACCTGACCATGCCGTCGTCGCGCGGGCTGTTCGCGAAAGCGATCGTCGAGTCGGGCGGCGGCTGGAGCCGCGACAGCGGCCTCGCCGGCAAGGAGAAGGAGGGCGTCGATTTCGCCGGCGCCGATGCGACACCGGCCGCGCTGCGCGCCATCCCCGTCGAGAAGACGCTGGCGATGCCGCCCAGCCTCGGCTTCGGTCCCTTCGCCGACGGGCGCCTGGCGGTCGAATCGGTGACGCATGCCTTCGCGCAAGGCCATCAGGCGGCCGTGCCGCTGATCATCGGCTCGAACAGCTATGAGGCATCGCTGATGGAGTCGTTCCACATCGCGCCGCAGGCGATGCTGTCGCGCCTGACGCCGCCGCTGCGCGACATCTATGAAAAAGACGGCGAAGCGAAGAGCGACGAGGCGCTGGCCCACGCCGTGTTCACGGACGCGATCATGGGCGCGCCGGCGCATTGGATCGCGGGCAAGGCTTCGGCCAAGGCGCCGGCGTTCCTCTACCACTTCTCCTATGTCGCGACGCTGCAGCGCGGCCGCGCGCCCGGCGCGCGCCACGGCTCGGAGATCCCGTACGTCTTCGCGACCGGCGATGCGCTGGCGTCGCTGTTCGGCATCACGCTGGCGCCGGGCGACACCGCGATGGAGGCGCTGATGCATTCCTGCTGGACCGGCTTCGCCAAGACCGGCACGCCGCAATGCACGGGCGCGAACTGGCCGGCTTACACGCCCGCGAGCGACACGCTGCTGGAGTTCGGTCCCGACGCCGGCCCGGTCGCGCATTTCCGCAAAGACCGGTACGATGCGCTCGAAACCGTCTTCCGGCCGGATCGATGAACGTCACCGTCACCGCCTACAAATGGGTGCCGCCGCAAGTACAGGGCTGGGTGCGCGATTTTCGCGTGCGCTGGGCCTGCGAGGAAGCCGGCATCGCCTACAAGACCAAGCTGGTCGATTTCCCCGAAGCCAAGTCGGAGGACTATCGCGCCCATTGGCAGCCTTTCGGCCAGGTGCCGGGGGCGGAGATCGACGGCCTCGCGCTGTTCGAATCCGGCGCCATCGTGCTCGCCATCGCGGAGAAGAACGAGACCCTGCTGCCGGCCGACCCGGCGCAGCGCCTGCGCGCCATCACCTGGCTGTTCGCCGCGCTCAACAGCGTCGAGGTGCCGGTGCAGGAATACGGCATGCTGATGTTCTACAAGGACCAGCCCTGGACCAAGGAGCGCGAACCGCAACTCGCCGAGTGGATCCGCGCCCGCTACCGCCAGCTCTCGGACGCGCTGGGCGGCAAGCAATATCTGGAGGGCGACCACTTCACGATCGGCGACCTGATGATGTTCAGCGTGCTGCGCATCATCGCGGATTCGGACTTCCTCGCCGCGGAGCCGAACCTCGTCGCCTATTACAACCGCATCGAAGCGCGGCCCGCCTTCAAGAAGGCGATCGCGGCGCAGATGGCGGATTTCGAGAAGCGATAGAACTGCTTTACCCCGCCAGCGCGTCGATATGCGCGGCGAATTCCTGCGGTGCGCTCAGGAAGGGCGAGTGGTCGGTGTCCATCACGATCACCGGATCGCAGGGCATCGCGGCGCACATCGCCGCCTGGGCGTCGATCGGCACCGCATTGTCGAAGCGGGTCTGGATGAAGGCGCGCTTGACGCGGCCATAGCGCTCGGCCGTGACGCGTACCGGATGGGTCATCGGCGGGATCGGCTCGGCGCACAGCTTGGCGATCGCGCTGGCCGCGTCGGCGTCGGAGCTGGTGTTGTAGAAGCGGCGGCGGATCAGCACGTCGTCGGTCTTGATCGCGCTGGCGCCCTCGATGGTGAGCGCCGGATCCATCGGCGTCTTGGTGACGAAAGCCGAGAAGATCGACTCGCCGTCCGGCAGAAGCATCGCCGCGACATAGACGAGCTTGGCGACGCGGTCCGGCATGCGCTCGGCGATCTCGCTGAGCACCGTGCCGCCGGCCGAATGACCGACGAGGATCACCGGCTCGCTCTGCGCCATCACGACGGCGGACGCGGCATCGACGAATTGCTCGAGAGAGGCGGTGCCATGCGCGACCTTGTCGCCGTCGCGCGCCGGCAGGTCGAACGCCACTACGGTGTGTCCTTTGCCTTCCAGCAGCGGAACGATCTTTTCCCAGCACCAGGCGCCGTGCATATGCCCGTGGACAAGGACGATGGTAGCCATACTCTTCTTCCCCTAGAGCGTGCACCGATGGGCGCGGACGTTAGGGCCGAAGTCTTGACGAAAGCTGAAATAGTTCCCGAGTGCCGGTTCCGCGTGCCCGGTTTGGGCATGCTAAGGTTCGTTAAACACCAGATGTGGGTGAGGTGAGGCGATGAAAGCGATCCGTTTCGAGAAAACCGGTGGCCCCGAGGTGCTGGATTACGTCGACGTCGATCTGCCGCCGCCCGGCCCCGGCCAGGCGCGCGTCAAGCACACCGTCATCGGCGTGAATTTCATCGACACCTATCACCGCTCGGGCCTCTACAAGCTGCCGCTGCCGTCGGGCCTGGGCAGCGAGGCGGCGGGCGTGGTCGATGCGGTGGGCGCCGGCGTCACGACGCTGAAGGAAGGCGACCGCGTCGCCTATGCCGGCGCGATGGGGGCCTATGCGGAGGCCAACAACGTGCCGGCCGACAAGCTGGTGAAGCTGCCCGACGGCGTCGGCGACGAGGTCGCGGCGGCGGCGATGCTGAAGGGCATGACGGCGCAGTACCTGCTCAAGCGCACGTTTGCCGTGCAGCGCGGCCAGACCATCGTGATCCATTCCGCGGCCGGCGGTGTCGGCCTGATCGCGGGGCAATGGGCCAAGCATCTGGGCTGCACCGTGATCGGCACGGTCGGGCACGACGACAAGACGGCGCTGGCGCGCGCCAACGGCTACGACCATGTGCTGAGCTCGCACGATGCGGACTGGCCGAAACAGGTGCGCGAGCTGACCAAGGGCGCGGGCGTGCCGGTGGTCTACGACTCCATCGGCAAGGACACGTTCCCCGCCTCGCTCGACGCCCTGGCGGTGCGCGGGTTGTTGGTAAGCTTCGGCAATTCCTCGGGCGCGGTGCCCGCCTTCGAACCCGGCATGCTGGCCGGCAAGGGCTCGCTCTACGTCACGCGGCCGACGCTGGCGCATTACACGCGCAATGCACAGGAGCTGCAGGAGACGGCGGACGATCTCTTCGCGGTGCTCCAATCCGGCGCGGTGAAGATCACCGTCAACCAGCGCTTCAAGCTGTCCGAGGCCCGCAAGGCGCATGAGGCGCTGCACGGCCGCCATACGACGGGCGCGACGGTGCTCGTGCCGTAAGCGATATCGTCGTGGCAAAGCCAAAACAGGGGAATGAAAAAATGATGCGGCCACGCGAGCTGTTTGGAGTCGGCATTCGCATCCTTGCGGTCTGGTGTTGGATGCAAGGCGCGTATTGGGGTTACCGGGCGATCGTAAAATCGCTTTCACCCGGAGCGGGCAATCCCAACGTGCCGATGCCTGAGGACGTCGCCAGCTTCATATTCTACGTCTTGATCGGCGCGATTCTCATGGGCGGCGCCGGCGCGCTGATCTGGCTGGGTTATGGCGACGCCCCAAAGACCGGCGCAGCGCCGCCGGCAAACTAGGGCACCTTTTGGGGGGCAGCCGCCGCGTGCAATCTACCGATGGCCGGCATTACTCGGCCGCCTGCTTCTGCTCGGGCCGCATGTAGATCGTGTTCTTCGGCCGCGCCATGACGCGCTGGACCATCGGCTCGAAGGCCTCGAGCGGCATGGTGTCGTAGGACGCGTCGAAGGCGTTCTGGTCGTGACGGGCGCAGAATCGCGCGGTGTATTCGAAGCTCGGATGGCCGCGGAACTGCTCGCGCATGTCGCGGTCGAGGCCGAGATAGTGGAAGAAGTAATAACCCTGGAAGATGCCGTGATGCGCCATCATCCAGTAATTCTGCTCCGAGACGTAAGGCTTCATGATGGTGGCGCCGAGCTCGGCATGGCTGGTCGAGGCCAGGATGTCGCCGATGTCGTGCATCAGGGCGCAGACGACATATTCCTCGTCCATGCCGTCGCGATGGGCGAGCGTCGCCGCCTGCAGCGAGTGTTCCAGCCGGTCGACGGCGAAGCCGCCGCAATCGCCCTTGAGCATCTTCAGATGCGCCAGCACGCGGTTCGGCAGATCGCGGTTGAACGCCACCGACGCGGCGGCGATCTTCATCCAGTCGTCCTGGGTGCCTTGTGCCATCGCCTTGAACTGTGCCCGGTCGGACGGATGCTCGGTCATGGGGAAATCCTCGATAGCGTGGCGAAAAAAAGCCCGGGAACGAATTTGAGGGCCCTCGCCGCCTATTATACCGCATGACCGAGATGCGCAAAATCACCGTCGAAGTGCCGGCCGACGATCTCGCTTGGGCGCAAGCTCATCTCGGCGCAAATGAGACCGACGCGGTACGTGCGGCGCTCAAGCAGATGCGATCGATCTGGGCACGGCAACGAATGCTCGAACTGCGCGGCAAAGTTCAGTTCGACATGACCTGGCAAGAGATGAAATACGACCGCGAACGATCGCGGCCGCCGCGCGAGCCGTTGGGCAGGATCGGCTCGGCGACCACTTCAGCGGACGTGCAATTGCGCCGCCAGCCCGTCGAGCGCGGCCGCGATCACGTCGGGATGGGTCATCGGCGCCAGATGGGTGAGGGCGAGGCGCAGCACCGGCGCACCTTGCGCCTCGGCGGCATCGGCATCGCCGCCATAGGCCTCGCTGAGCTGCAGATAGGCGAATGGGATGTCGAGGGTGAGGGCCGGCGCCGGCTCCTCGAAATAGGCGAGGGGTAGCTCGCCCTGTTCGGCAAGGAACGCAGTGCCCATGGCGCGGTCGGGCAGCAGGGCCTCCATCGCGCCTTTCGGCCACCAGGCATGCCAGGGCGGCAGCTTGTCGTTCTTGGCAAGGCTCTTCAGCCGGTCGCCAAGCTGCGGCGGCACGCCGGCGAACCAGCTTTCGCCCGGATGCGGCAGGAGCGCATCGACGAACACCGCCGCGCGCACCTGTCCCTCGGCCAGCGCCGCAACGGCGGGCACCAGCGCGCCCGCGCCGCTATGGGCGATAAGGACCGAATTGCCGGAAACGGCCGCCGCCGCACCTTCGGCGAGCGCGGCGTAGTACGGCCCTTCGCCCGCCATCAGCGGCGTCAGATCCGGCACCGCGACGGCATGGCCCCGCGCCCGCAGCACGGGCACGAGGCTGTTCCATGTCGACGGCCCGACCAGCGGGCTGTGCAGCAGCGTGAGATTCACTGCCGCGCGCCGCTTACGTGTTCATGCTGTCGAAGAAGTCCGCGTTGTTCTTGGTCGAGCGCAGCTTCTCGAGCAGGAACTCGACCGCGTCGGTCGTGCCCATCGGCGCCAGAATGCGGCGCAGGACGTGCGTCTTGGCGAGCGCGCCCTTGTCGAGCAGCAGCTCGTCCTTGCGGGTGCCGGATTTGAGGATGTCGATCGCCGGATAGGTCCGCTTGTCGGCCACCTTGCGGTCGAGGACGATTTCGGAGTTACCCGTGCCCTTGAACTCCTCGAAGATCACCTCGTCCATGCGGCTGCCGGTGTCGATCAGCGCGGTGGAGATGATGGTGAGCGAGCCGCCCTCCTCGATGTTGCGCGCCGCGCCGAAGAAGCGCTTGGGGCGCTGCAGGGCGTTGGCGTCGACGCCGCCGGTCAGCACCTTGCCGGAGCTGGGGACGACGGTGTTGTAGGCACGGCCGAGGCGCGTGATGTTGTCCAGAAGGATGATCACGTCGCGCTTGTGCTCGACGAGGCGCTTGGCCTTCTCGATCACCATCTCGGCGACTTGCACGTGGCGCGTCGCCGGCTCGTCGAAGGTCGAGGAGATCACCTCGCCCTTCACCGTGCGCTGCATGTCGGTGACTTCTTCCGGGCGCTCGTCGATCAGAAGGACGATCAGATAGCACTCGGGATGGTTGGCGCTGATGGCGCGCGCGATGTTCTGCATCATGATCGTCTTGCCGACGCGCGGCGGCGCCACGATCAGGCAGCGCTGGCCCATGCCCTGCGGCGCGACGATGTCGATGACGCGGCCCGTCTTGTCCTTGATGGTCGGGTCCTTGAGCTCCATGCTGAGCCACCGCGTCGGGTAGAGCGGCGTCAGGTTGTCGAAATGGACCTTGTGCTTGATCTTCTCGGGATCCTCGAAATTGATCGTCGAGACCTTGAGCAGCGCGAAATAGCGTTCGCCGTCTTTCGGGCCGCGGATCGGGCCCTCGACCGTGTCGCCGGTGCGCAGGCCGAAGCGGCGGATCTGCGAGGGGCTGACATAGATGTCGTCGGGACCCGGCAGGTAGTTGGATTCGGGCGAGCGCAGGAAGCCGAAGCCGTCCTGCAGCGTCTCCACCACACCCTGACCCATGATCTCGACATTGCGTTCGGCGAGCTCTTTCAGGATCGCGAACAGCATGTCCTGCTTGCGCATCGACGAGGCGTTCTCGATCTCGAGATCCTCGGCGAACGCCAGAAGGTCGGTGGGGGATTTGGATTTGAGTTCCTGCAGCTTCATGGTCTGCAGGCCGTCTTGAACCGTCATTAGGAGTACACCTGGGGAAATTTTAAGGTGGGAAACATTGGGGGGTAGGTCCGCTAGACCTGCGGCGCGTTGCGCACCGAAAGGTCAGGTCATGGTCGGAGTTTCCAGCCCGCGCCGGCGTTTTGCCGGTTCCGGCGCTCACGCAACTTCGTAAGCGAGCGCCGATGCGAGCCAAGGGGAACGCGACGCTTATACCTGCGATTTGGGGATGTTGCAAACGTCCGTCAAGGCCGCGCGAGTGAAACTTTCGGCAAAATTGCGTGCGGCCACATGCTTAACGCAGCGGCCACGTCACGAAAACGGCTTCACCACCGCCAGGATCACGATGACGATCGCGAGGAGAAACGGCACCTCGTTGATCATCCGCCAGAAGCGCGTCGGCCGGGTATTTGCGTCGTTGGCGAAGCGCCGCACGCTGCCGGCGAAGAATCCGTGCAGGCCGCTCAAGCCGAGTACGAAGACGAATTTGATCTTGAGCCAGTTGTCCTCATAGGCGCCCGTCACCCACGCAAGCGTCACGCCCAGCACCCACACCGCAATCATCGCCGGATTGACGATGCGCTTGAGAAGGTTGCGCTCCCACAGCTTCAGCAGCTCGGAAGTCTCCGAGCCGGCGCGCTGCTCGCTGTGATAAACGAAGAGCCGCGGCAGGTAGAGCATCCCTGCCATCCAGGCGATCACCGCCAGGATGTGGAACGCCAGGATCCAGTCGATGTAGTTCGACAGGAACATGCGCACGCCACTCATGTCTTTCCCCAACCGCAGGCCGTGCAAGCACCTTGGCGGTCACCCGCTTCCGTGACAAGCGCTGCGAGCGCCGCGATGAACTGCGGCTGTGTACCAACCGTCGGCACGCGCCGGTAATCGCGCACGCCCACCTTGTTGGCGAGATGTGCATATTCGATGTCGAGCTCGACCAGCGTCTCGGAATGCTCGGAGACGAACGCGATCGGCGCGACGATCACACCCTTGCCGTCAGCTGCGGCGCGCGCGATCTCGCTATCGGTCGAGGGCCCGATCCATTCCAGCGGCCCGACACGGCTCTGATAGCAGACCGTCCAGTCGAGATCTTCGATCCCCAACACATCCACAAGGGCCCGCGCCGTCGCTTCAACCTGGCGCTGATACGGATCGCCGCGCAGCACCGTGTGCTTGGGCAAGCCGTGCGCCGAAAGCAGCAGGCGATACGACATGTCGCGCCGCGCGTCTTTGAATGCATTCTGGATAAGTTGCGCCTCGGCCGCGATGAAACCCTCTGCGGTCGGATAGCAGCACACACGCGATATCGGCACCGAAAGACCTGCGCGCCGCGCGGCGCGATCCCAATCGGCGAAAGAAGACTGCGTCGTCGTCGTGGAGAACTGCGGATAAAGCGGCAAAAGCACGATGCGATCGGCACCCCAAGCCTTCACCGCGGCAGCGGCCTCGTCCGCGAAAGGATGCCAATAGCGCATCGCGATGAAGCACTTCGCATCCGTCAACACGTTATCCAAAGCATCGGCCTGCGCCCGCGTCTCGGCGACGATAGGCGAGGAACCGCCGATCTTGTCGTAGATCGCGCGCGCGATCGGGCCACGCTGCCGCGCGATGAACCAGGCCAACGGCTTTCGCGCCAGTGCCGGCAGCGCGATGATCGCGGGATCGCCGAACAGGTTGCGCAGAAACGGCTCGACCGCTTCGGCCGAGTCCGGTCCTCCGAGATTGAACAGAACGACGGCGAGCTTCACGACTTATCCCGAGAAGATCATTCTTCTTCAAAACAAAGATTCTAGAATCTAAGATTCTGAAGATGATGTTAGGCCTGTGATTTGTGGATGGGTCGGTGGGCCGTCCTGCTTTAGGCTCCAAAGCCTTGCGACTCAAGCCTTGCAAGCACACCCGCGACGACGAACGGCGATGACGGCTGGTGATGAAAGCGGTATGGTCGCGTCGTTGTCCACGACGATCCCCCGTCCGTGTATCGTTGGCCGTCGATCAACATCCCGCGTGGATGAAAAAGGCATGATTTTGTGAGCAAGACCTTCCATGTGCACCTGGTGTCCGATGCCACCGGCGAGACGCTGAACGCCGTCGTCAAGGCGGCGCTTGCCCAGTTCGAAGGCATGAACGTGGAAGAGCATTCCTACATGCTGGTGCGCTCCTCGCGCCAGCTCGACCGCGTGCTCGAAAACCTGGCCGCATGGCCGGGGCTGGTTTTCTTCACGCTGGTAAGCCAGGAGCTGCGGCACGAGCTGACGGCGTTTTGCAGCAAGTCGAACTTGCCGTGCCTCGACGTGATGGCGGGACCTATCGGGCTGATGCGGCAATATCTCGGCCAGGCGGAGAGCCATCGCCCCGGCGCGCAGCACGATCTGGATCAGCGCTATCTGGCGCGCATCGAGGCACTGAACTTCACCATCCAGCACGACGATGGCCAGGCGCTCGATACCATCAATGGCGCGGAGGTGGTGCTGGTGGGCGCCAGCCGCACCTCGAAGACGCCGACCTGCATCTATCTGGCGATCCGCGGCGTGCGCGCCGCCAACGTACCGCTGGTGCCGGGCATTCCGCTGCCGCCGCAGCTGCTGGCGGCGAAAGACCCGCTCGTCGTGGGGCTGTGGGCCTCGCCCGACCGGCTGGTGCAGGTGCGGCGCAACCGGTTGACCACGATGGGCGAGGCGCGAGACACCGACTATGTCGATCTCGACGCGGTGCGCGGCGAGGTGTCCAACACGCGGCGGCTGTTCGAGAGCCAGGATTGGCCGGCGATCGACGTCTCGCGGCGCTCGGTGGAAGAGACCGCGGCATCGGTGATCAACCTGCTCGCGGAACGGCGGGAGAAGCGCTGAATGGTCTTCATCCTCGCCTCCGGCAGTGCCTCGCGGCGGCAGATACTCACAAATGCGGCCGTACCGTTCACAGCCCAGGCGGCGGATGTGGATGAAGAGTCGCTCAAGATCCGCCTTCTCGCCAAAGGCACGGCCGTGCGCGACGTCGCCGTCCATCTGGCGGAGGCCAAGGCGCTCGCGGTGTCGAACCTCAGGCCCGAGGCGCTGGTGCTCGGCGCCGACCAGACGCTGGTGATCGACGAGCAACTGGTGAGCAAATGCGCCGACCGCGCAGCGGCGCGCGCTCTGCTGCTGCGGCTGCGCGGGCGGACGCATCAACTGGCCGGCGGCATGGTGCTGGCACGGCGCGGCAATGTGCTGTGGCGCCATGTCGAGACCTCGACCCTGACGATGCGCGCCTTCAGCGAGGCGTTCCTGGATGTCTATCTGGCGGCGGAGGGCGAGGCGCTGCTCGCCTCGGTCGGTTGCTACCGGATGGAAGGCCTCGGCGCCCAGCTTTTCGCGGCCGTCGAAGGCGATTACTTTGCCATCCTCGGATTGCCGCTCCAGCCGCTGCTGGCGGAGCTTCGGAACCAGGGTGTGCTGCAGACATGAGCCTCACAGGTTCCGCCAGGATCGCCGGCATCATGGGCTGGCCGGTGAGCCAGGCCTTCTCGCCCCGGCTCCACGGCTTCTGGCTGCGCGAGATGGGGATCGACGGCGCGCTGGTGCCGCTGCCGGTGCGGCCCGAGGATTTCTCCACGGTGGTGGTGCGCGGGCTCATGCGGGCCGGGTTTCGTGGCGTCAGCGTCACCATCCCGCACAAGGAAGCCGCCTTCGCGCTGGCGCACGACCATGACCTCGCGGCGCGCGCCGCCGGCGCGGTGAATCTGCTGATCTTCCACGACAGCGGCCGGATCGAGGGCCGCAACACCGACGCGACGGGGCTCGCGGCGTCGCTACGCGAGGAGAGGATCGATGTGCGTGGCAAGGCGGTGGTGGTGCTCGGCGCCGGTGGCGCGGCCCGTGCGGCCGCCGCGGCAGCGCACGATCTTGGTGCGGCGGAAGTACGCTTCATCAACCGCACGAAGTATCGCGCCGACCAGCTTGCGGGCCATCTCGCACCGTATGTGACGCCGGCGCTCGTGGTGCATGAGGACTGGGCGCATGCCGCCGATGGCGCCGCGCTCGTCATCCATACGACCAGCGCGGGCATGAAGGGCGCGCCGTCGCTCGACCTCGATCTGGCGAAGCTGCCCGGCGATGCCGCGCTGTGCGACATCGTTTACAACCCGCTCGAAACACCGATTTTGAAGCGCGCCCGCGAACGCGGCCTCAAGACCGTGGACGGCCTCGGCATGCTGATGCATCAGGGCGTGCCGGCCTTCGAAGCGTTCTTCGGCAAGACGCCGCGTGTGACGCCGGCGCTGCGCACCCATCTGGAAGAGGCTTTGCGTGGCTAGGAAACCGCTGCATGTCGGGCTCACAGGCTCCATCGGCATGGGCAAGTCCGAGACCGCCAAGATGTTCGCGCAGCTCGGCGTGCCGGTCTACGACGCGGACGCCGCCGTGCACCGGCTCTATCAGCAGGGCGGTGCTGCCGTGGCGCCGATCGAAGCGGCGTTCCCCGGCACGGTGAGGGACGGCGCGGTCGACCGCGCGGAGCTTTCCAAATACGTCACCGGCAATCCGGAACAGACGCAGAAGCTGACCGCCATCGTCTATCCGCTTCTGGCGAAGGAGCGGGCGCAATTCCTCGCGGATACCAAGGACGCCGACCTGATCCTGTTCGACATCCCACTCCTGTTCGAGACCAAGGGCGAGGGCGCGATGGACGCCGTCGTGGTCGTCAGCGCCCCGGCGCATATCCAGCGCGAACGCGTCCTGGCGCGGCCCGGCATGACGGAGGAGAAGTTCGCCTATCTCCATTCCCGCCAGATGCCGGATGTGGAAAAGCGCGCCAAGGCCCACTTTGTGGTTGTGACCGACCGGGGACTGGCGCATGCCTTCGCGCAGGTGCAGATGATCGTGGCGGCGCTCAAGGACCGTCACAAACAGGAAAACGAATAGATGCGCGAGGTGGTGCTGGATACCGAAACGACGGGCTTCGAGCCGTCCGACGGCCATCGCATCGTGGAAATCGGCTGCGTCGAGCTGTTCGACCATCTGCCCACGGGGCGCAGCTTCCGCGCCTATCTCAATCCCGACCGCCTGGTGCCGCCCGAGACCACCAAGATCCACGGCCTGACCGACGAGTTCTTGGCCGACAAGCCGAAATTCGCGGAAGTCGTCGAGGAGTTGATGGAATTCCTCGGCGACGCCGTGCTGGTGATCCACAACGCCAGCTTCGACCTGAAATTCGTGAACTCGGAGCTGCATCGCGTCGGCCGTTCGCCGATCCCGCATGTCCGCGCCATCGACACGATCGAGATCGCCAAGGCCAAGATCCCCGGCGCCCGCTATTCGCTCGACGAGCTGTGCAAGCGCTTCGCGATCGACCTGACGGCGCGCACCAAGCACGGCGCGCTTCTTGACGCGGAATTGACCGCTCAGGTCTATCTGGAGCTGGTCGGCGGACGGCAGCGCAAGCTGTCGCTCGATCCGGTGGAGGCGGCGGCGCTCGCCGTCACCATGCGCGCCGCACGTCAGCGCCCGGCGCCGCTTGCCAGCCGCGTGAGCGAAGCCGAAGCGGCAGCGCACGCCGCCTTCGTTGCCAAGGAGCTCGGCAAAGAGCCGGTGTGGGGCGTAATCTGAGAATCCCTCCTCGTAGGGGAGGGCGGGTTAATTAGACCGTTCCCGCCGCCGCGGAGCCCGGGCGGGCCTGCTGCTGCGCCAGGCGCGAGCGGTAAAGGCCGGCGAAATCGATCGGCTCGACCATCAAGGGCGGCATGCCGCCGTCGCGCACGCAGTCGGCGATGATGCGCCGCGCGAAGGGGAACAGCATGTGCGGTCCCTCGATCAGCAGCACCTGCTGCATCACGTCGTCGGGCACGTTCACGATCTGCATCAGACCGGCATAGCTGAGCTCGAGCAGGAAGATCGACTTGTCCTCCGTGCCCTTGGCGTTGACGCGCAGCTTCAGCTCGACCTCGTACATGTCCTTGTCGACGCCGCGCGCCTGGATGTCGACGCCGAGCTCGATCTGCGGGCGCTGGGTCATCGCCGTCGGCGCGCCGGGGTTCTCGAAGGACAGGTCCTTGATGTACTGCGCAACGATCTGGATGCGCGGCTGGCCGCCATTGTCCTGGTCCTGCGGGGCACCGGTTGCGCTCATCGTGCGTTCCTTGACTTGAGGTCTTAAGACTTGGGATCGGAAGGCGCCGCCGGTACCACGGATCGCGCGGGCGTGACAAGCAAGGATACGTTTCCCAAGACTTGTGCTGGATTCGCCGGACCTGGGGGATTAAATTGAGGACCTAGGTGTCGCAAATGCCCAACGCACAATACCTCGAAATCCTGTTCCTGGCCGTGGTCGCGGCGGGAATCCTGTTCCGGCTCTATACGGTGCTGGGCCGCCGGACCGGGCATGAGCCGCCGCCCGAGCCCTTCCGGCTGTCGTCCGGCGAGCCCCAGACGGCACCCAAGGAAACCCCGCCCAAGGATGCGCTTCTGCCGCCGCAGGGCGGGGGCGGCGAGCTGCCGCCGCCGAGCGATCCGGCGGCGCGGGGCTTGCTCGATATCAAGCTCGCCGACCGGATGTTCGAGACCGATCATTTCCTGGCCGGCGCCAAGTCGGCCTACGAGACGATCGTGACGGCCTTCGCGCGCGGCGACCGCGCGGCGCTGAAGCCGCTCTTGTCGACCGAGGTCTTCGCGGCCTTCGAGCAGGTGATCGCCGCCCGCGAGGTCAAGGGCCAGCATGTCGAATTCACCTTCGTCGGCTTCAAGGACGTCAAGATCGTCCACGCAGCGCTCAAGAACCGCGCCGCCGAGGTGACGGTGGCGATCGGCGCGCAGTTCATCTCCGCGACGCTGGATGCCGGCGGTGCGGTGATCGAGGGCGACACCAAGTCGGTGCGCGACGTGACCGATGTGTGGACCTTCTGCCGCGACACCAAGGCCCGCGACCCCAACTGGCTCCTGGTCGCGACCAGCGGGCATGCGGAGTAGCAACCAGCTCTCTTGTCATGGCCCGCTAAAGCGGGTCATCCAATCGGTGTGCTGAAAATTTTCGCAGACTTGGCTGTGTCACCTGGATGGCCCGCTTTTGCGGGCCATGACATTCTGGGATGATCATGCGCACCCGCATCATTCTCGCTGTCATCCTGCTTGTCGCCGCCCTCGGCATCGTCGCGTGGTGGTTTCTGCGCGCCCCGTCGCCGCCCACGCCGCAGCGCGTGAGCTTCGCCGATCTTCCCGGCTGGGGGACCGGCGACCCGTCCCCAGCGCTCGCGGCCTTCGAGCGCTCCTGCGCCAAGCCCGTGCCCGTCTTCGCCGCCGTCTGCCGCGATGCCGCCAGCGTGCCCGATGCCGCCGCCGCGCGCGCCTTCTTCGAACGGCATTTCGTGCCCTATGCCATCGGCGACGGCTTGGTCACCGGCTATTACGAGCCGCTGCTCCACGGCAGCATCACGCCGCACGGGGCCTATCAGACGCCGGTCTATGCGCTGCCGGACGATCTGGTCACCATCGACCTCGGCCGCTTCAAGCCGGAGCTGCAGGGCCAGCGCGTCACCGGCCAGGTCGACGGGCATCATGTCGTGCCTTATCCAAACCGTGCCGCGATCGACGCGCATCCGCCGCGCGCCCGCGTGCTGTTCTATGCCGACGATCCGGTCGCGGTGTTCTTCCTGCACATCCAGGGCTCGGGCCGGGTCCTCCTCGACGACGGGCGTATGCTGCGCGTCACCTATGCCGGGCAGAACGGCCGGCCCTACACCGCCGTCGGCCGCACCTTGATCGCGCAAGGCGCGCTGAAGCGCGAAGATGTGTCGCTGCAATCGATCCGTGCCTGGCTGAAGGCCCATCCGGACAGGATGCGCGCGGTGCTGGAGACCGATGCCTCCTACGTCTTCTTCAAGGACGAGGCCGTCGCCGACCGCGCGCTGGGACCCGAAGGCACGCAAGGCGTCGCGCTGACGCCGAACGGCTCGGCGGCGGTCGATGCCCAGGCGCATTCCTTCGGCACGCCGCTCTATGTCGCGGGTCACGGCCTCGTCGTCGCGCAGGATACCGGCGGCGCGATCAAGGGCGCGGCGCGCGCCGATCTGTTCTTCGGCTTCGGCGCGCGCGCGGAGGATGCCGCCGGTACGCTCAAGGATCACGCTGCTTTCTTCGAGCTGCGGCCCAAATGACCCGCCGCAAGACCACCGACGAAGAGCGTGTTCTCTTCAAAGAGAGCTTCGCGGAGGCGCGCCCGCTGCACGCCGACGTGCTGAAAGCGCCGGCCGCGCCACGCGCGCCGAAGCGAATCGTGCCGGGTGGCTCGGGCGTCGACGGCAACACGTCCGACCGTTTGCGCAAGGGTCAGCTCGCGCCCGAAGCGAAGCTCGATCTTCATGGCATGACCGAGAGCCGGGCGCATGGCGCGATGCTGAGCTTCCTGCGCGGGGCGCAACACAGAGGCTTCAAGCTCGTTCTGGTGGTGACCGGCAAGGGAAAGAAGATGGCCGACGACGCGCCCTTCGACATGGAGCTGCAACAGCGCTCGCGCGGCGTGCTGAGGAGCGCGGTGCCGCGCTGGCTGAACGAGCCCGGTTTCGCGGGGCTGATCGCCGGCACGCGCGCCGCGCACAAGAAGCATGGCGGCGAGGGCGCGCTGTACATCTATCTGCGCAAATCGGCCGGCGGGCGATGACGGAACGCCGGTATCGCCGGTTTCGGTTCGATGCTACGCTGTTTCGATCAACCGCCAGCAGAACACTGGAGACGCATGTGAAGCCACAGGACGCCACGACCTCGCATGACGTTCAAGCAACGCGTGACCCGCTGCTCCACGCTTGGTCCAAGCCGACATTGAGACAGCTGGAGGCAAGCAGGTCGGAATTCGGTGCCGGCGTCGCCGGTGACGGCGAAGGCATCTCCTGAAAACCCGGCCGGTGAATTGACCCGCGAAGCGGGAAACCTCAAATCAACCCTGCCTCGGCGGCGAGCTTGCGCAGCACCGCTTCCGGCCGCGCGCCGTAATGCGAGATAACCTCCGCCACACCTCGGCCCCGCTGGTGGTGCAGGAGAATGCCGATCCCGACGTGCTGCACGACCTCGAACATTTCATGCGCCGCATGTGATCGGGGCATGAGCGCAACAGGGTCGAACACTATGTTCGACCCGTAAGTTGCGCGAAAATCAAAGAAGAGACTCGACCGCGATTTTGCGGGATAAGGGGGCGTGCCGGCGACCCTCGACACCAACATCTACAGCGACGCCCTCGTCGTCCTCGGCACGGCGGGCGTGGTGGTGCCGCTCCTGCGCCGCATCGGGCTTAGCCCGGTGCTCGGCTATCTCGGCGCCGGCGCGCTGTTCGGGCCGCTCGGCCTCGGCTCGCTGATCAAGATCGCGCCGCCGCTCTACTGGATCACCATCGGCGACGCGCATCACGTCGAAGGCATCGCCGAGCTCGGCGTCGTGTTCCTGCTCTTCCTCATCGGGTTGGAGTTGTCGTTCCAGCGCCTGATGGCGATGCGAACCCTGGTGTTCGGGCTGGGCAGCCTGCAGGTCCTGTTCTGCGGCGCCGCGATCGGCGGCCTCGCCGTGCTGCTCGGGCAGAGCGCGGCGGCGGCCATCGTGCTCGGCGCCAGCCTGTCGCTGTCCTCCACCGCCATCGTGCTGGAGCTGCTCGGCGCGCAGAACCGGCTCGCCGCGCCGGTGGGGCGGGCAAGCTTCGCGGTGCTCTTGGCGCAGGACATCGCCGTGATCCCGATCCTGATGTTCGTCTCCATCGCCGGCGCCAGCGCGGATGGCTCGGTGCTGATGAGCGTGGCGCGGGCGCTCGGCCAGGCGGCCGGCGCCATCGTGATCATCGTGGTCGGCGGGCGCTTTCTCTTACGGCCGCTGTTCCGCCTGGTGGCGGCGGCGCGTTCCAGCGATCTGTTCATCGCCACCGTCCTCTTCGTGATCGTCGGCGCCGGCGTGATCGCGAATCTGGCCGGGATGTCGATGGCGCTGGGCGCCTTCGTCGCCGGGCTGCTGCTGGCCGAGACCGAGTACGACAAGGCCATCGAAGCGGTCATCGAACCGTTCAAGGGCCTGCTGCTGGGCCTGTTCTTCTTCACCGTCGGCATGAGCATCGATGTGCGCGAGCTGCTGCGCGATCCCTTGTGGATCCTGGCCGGGGTCGCCGCACTGATCGCGGGCAAGGCATTGATCGCGGCGGTGCTCGGGCGTCTCTTCCGCCTCTCCTGGGCAACCTCGGTGGAGACGGCGCTGCTGCTCGGTCCGGGCGGCGAGTTCGCCTTCGTCGGCGTCACGCTGGCGGCAGGCCTCCATGTCGTCGGGCCGCCGGTGGCGACCTTCGTGCTGGCGGTGGTCTCGCTCACCATGGCGCTGACGCCGCTCTTGAGCCAGCTCGGCCGCCGCGTCGCACCGCTGTTCGTGAAAAGCGAGCCGGCCGCGCCGGAGCTCGGCGCCCAGCCCGCGCGGGACGAGGCGCATGCGATCATCATCGGCTATGGCCGGGTTGGGAAGGTCGTCGCGACACTGCTGGGCGAGCACAAGGTGCCGTTCGTCGCCACGGATTACGATTCCGAGACGGTGACGCAGGATCGCCGCGCCGGCCACAACGTCTATTTCGGCGACGCGTCGGACCCGCAATTCCTCCAGGCCTGCGGTCTCGCCAAAGCGACCGGCGTGATCATCACCGTCAACGCCTATGACGCCGTCGACCGCATCGTCGATCACGTCCGCGCCGAGCGGCCCGACATCCTGATCGTGGCGCGCGCCAAGGACGGCGAGCATGCGCGTCATCTCTACGAGGTCGGCGCGACCGACGCGGTGCCCGAGACCATCGAGGCCAGCCTGCAGCTTTCCGAAGCGGCGTTGGTGGGCCTCGGCGTCGCGATGGGCCCGGCAATCGCCGCGATCCACGCCCAGCGCGACGTCTTCCGCCACGAATTGCAGGCGGCCGCCCTCGAGGGCGGCCGCGGCGGCTCCTACGCGACGCGGCGCAAGACGCTGCGCCGGCCGCCGGTGTAAAAAGCTTGTCATGCCCGCGAAGGCGGGCATGACAGTTTGAGTTGGACTCAAAGCAGCCCGGCGTCGCTCACCAGCTTGTGCAGCTGCACCTCCGGCCGCGCGCCGTAATGCGAGATCACCTCGGCGGCGCAGAGGCCCGCGATGCGGCCGCAATCGGCCAGGCTCTTGCCGTGCGTCAGGCCATAGAGAAAGCCTGCCGCGAACTGGTCGCCGGCGCCCGTCGTGTCCATCACCTTGGCCACCGGCGCAGCCGCCACCGCATGCGCCTCGGCGCCGTGCACGATCACGCAGCCCTTCTCCGAGCGCGTCAGTGCCGCGATGCCGCCCCAGGCCTTGGCCTTCGTCACCACGTCGTCGAAATGATCGGCCTCGAACAGCGCCAGCGCCTCGTCCTCATTGGCGAAGATGATGTCGAAGCCGGCGAGGCGCTTGCGGAATTCGTCGCCATAGCGGCCGATCAGGAACGGGTCCGACATGGTGAAGGCGACCTTGCTGCCGTGCTGGTGCGCGATGTCCATCGCCTTGATGCAGGCCTCGCGCGCCTTCGGCGGATCCCACAGATAGCCCTCGATATAGGTGATGGCCGAGCCGGCGATCTCGTCTTCGTTGACGTCGTCGACGCAGAATTCCTGCGCCGCGCCCAGATAGGTGCTCATCGAGCGCTGCTCGTCCGGCGTCACCGCCACGATGCACAGTGCGGTCGACGGCCCGCTGGTGGCCGAGGGCACCGTGTAGTGCACGCCGGTATCCTTCATCGAGGCGCGGAAGGCATCGCCCAGCCGGTCGTGCTTCACCTTGCCCTGGTAGACGCCACGCCCGCCCAGCGAGGCGAAGCCCGCCATCGTGTTGGCGCCCGAGCCGCCGGCGACTTCGAGGGTCTTGTTCAGCGCGTCATGCAGCTGGTGGGCGCGATGCTCGTCGATCAGCGTCATCACGCCCTTGGCGATCGAATGGTCGAGCAGGAACTTCTCGTGCACCGGTGCCAGCACGTCCACGATGGCATTCCCCAGGCCTGCAACGTCGAAAGTGTGCGCCATGCGCCGATCCTCGCTATAAACGCGCCTCAGTTAGAGGAGCCCCGGCATGTTCGCAAGCGTGCGCCAGGCGGTTGCCACCCTGTTCGACCGCGACTTCCGGCGCCTTCTGTTCTGGACGCTGGTCGCGACCGCGCTGTTCTTCGTGGCGGCCTTCATCGGGCTGGAATACGGCATTGCGGCGCTGCCGCCCACCATCCCCGCCTGGGCCAAGGCGGTGCTGGCGCTGCTCGCCCCGGTGGTGCTGGTGGTCGCGGTGGTGGCGTTGGGCGCGCCCGTCGCGGCCATGGTCGGCTCGCTGTTCCTGGAGCGTATCGCCGCCAAAGTCGATGCGCGGTTCTATCCCAACGATCCCAAGGGGCGCGGCGCGCCGCTCGGCGCGAGCGTGGGCGAGAGCCTCAAGCTGGTCGGACTGTCGATCCTGATCAATCTCGCCGCGGTTCCCTTCGATGCGCTGCCGCCGATCCCCGAAGCGCTGGCGCTGCTGGCCAATGGCTGGCTTCTGGGCCGCGAGTTCTTCGAGCTGGCCGCGCTGCGTCATCTTTCCGTCGTGGAGAGTGATGCCCTGCGCCGCCGCCATGCCGGGAAGATCTATGCCAGCGGGCTTTTGATCGCGCTTTTGAGCGTGATTCCCGGGATCGACCTCATCGCGCCTTTTTTCGGCGCCGCTTTGATGGCACACCTCTTCAAGCGCGTGACCCATCAGGAAGCCCGATCATGAAAAGGCTGGTTCCCGTTCTTGCCCTGTGTGCCGTGCTCGGCGCCTGCGCCTCCAACGGCGGTGGCGGCGGCGGCACGACAGTGCCCAGCCGTGTGCCGCTGCCGTCGGCCCCGCCGGCCGGCGAGCCCGCCGGCACCACCGGCTTGCACGAGGCGGACCTGCGCGCCCAGTACGGCCAGCCGTCGCTGATCCGGCACGACGGCACGGCGACGATCTGGCGGTTCGACGGCGCGGGGTGCAAGGCGTTCTTCTTCTTCTACACGCGCGACAACAACACCGCGGTGTGGCACGTCGAGACGATGCCGCGCGGCGTGTCGATCGCCGCCGATCAGGGCTGCCTCAACGCGTTGCGCGCGCGCGTTTCGCCCCGGCCGGCTGCCTAAGGACCTCGCCCTCTTTCGTTTTGCCCTTGTAGCGGCACAGATCGGCGACGACGCAGGTGGGGCAGAGCGGCTTTCGCGCGATGCAGGTGTAGCGCCCGTGCAGGATCAGCCAGTGATGGGCGTGCAGCTTGTATTTGTCCGGCACCTTCTTCTCGAGGCCGAGCTCGACTTGGAGGACGTTCTTTCCGGGCGCGAGGTTGGTGCGGTTGCTCACCCGGAAGATATGCGTGTCGACCGCGATGGTCTTTTCTCCAAAGGCGACGTTGAGCACGACGTTCGCCGTCTTGCGTCCGGCGCCCGGCAATTCTTCCAGTTCCTCGCGCGTGCGCGGCACCTGGCTGTCGTGCTTTTCGATCAGCAGCTTCGACAGCGCGATGACGTTCTTCGCCTTGCCGCGATAAAGTCCGATGGTCTTGATGTGGTCGCGCAGCTTGTCCTCGCCGAGCTTCACCATTTTTTCCGGCGTGTCGGCGATCTTGAACAATTCCGCCGTCGCCTTGTTGACGCCCTTGTCGGTCGCCTGCGCCGACAGCACCACGGCGACCAGCAGCGTATAGGGGTTGACGGAATTCAGCTCGGTCTTGGGCTCGGGGATCGTCTTCTTCAGGCGCGCGAAGAAATCGTCGATCTCGTCCCTGGTGAAGGCGCGGGGCATGGCTGCACTGTTGCGGGAACGATCGGGGCGCGCAAGTATTGCTCCGTCATGGCATCCGAGCCCGACATCATCCTCGACGCGACCCTGCGTCCCAGCCCGCCCTTGAGCCCGCGCGTGCTCCTGCGGATCCTGATGGCGGTGGCGGCGATCAACCTCGCCTTCATGCTGAGCTTCGTGTTCCAGGGCGCCTGGCCGATCGCGCCGTTCATGGGGCTGGACGTCGCGCTGCTCGGCTGGGCGTTCCGCGCCTCGACCATCGCCGCGCGGCAGCAGGAGCGCGTGACGCTGACCCGGGGCGAGCTGGTGGTGGCGCGCGATGCCCCGCGCAAGCCGCACCGCGAATGGCGCTTCAATCCCTATTGGGTGCGCGTCGAGATGGACGCCGAGCCCGACCACTGGAGCCAGCTGACGCTCTGGAGCCACGGCAAGTTCCTGCGCATCGGCCAGTTCCTGGCGCCGGAGGAACGGGCGAAGTTCGCGACGGTGCTGAAACGGGCGCTTCTGGACGCGCGCTCATTCCCACCCGCCCCTTGAGGGAAGGTGGGATAATGCGCCAATGACCAGCAAGAAACGGGTCGAAAAGCCGGGCGCCAGGCCCCATCTTCCGCCCATGACCCCAATGAAAACCAACGTCATCTCCTTCGACGAAAACGATGCGAACTGGCGCCGCATGAGCCGCGCCATCCGCTATCTCTCCGCCAACTACCGCAACCAGCCGACGCTGGAGGACGCCGCCGATGCGGTGGGCCTCTCGCCGTTCCATTTCCAGCGCGTGTTCACGCGCTATGTCGGCGTCAGCCCGAAGCATTTCGTCGGGCACCTGACGCTCGATCACGCCAAGGCGGATCTGGCGAGTGGCAAGAGCCTGCTCGATACCGCGCTCGATGCCGGCCTGTCGGGGCCGTCGCGGCTGCACGATCTGTGTCTCAAGATCGAGGCGATGACGCCGGGCGATTACGCCAAGGGCGGCGAAGGCCTCGCGATCGATTACGGCTTCCATGCCAGCCCGTTCGGCACCGCGCTGGTGATGGCGACCGCCAAGGGCCTATGCGGCCTCGCCTTCGCCGACGAAGGCGACGAGAGCAAGGCGCTCGCCGACATGCAGGCCCGCTGGCCGAGGGCGATCTACAACGAGGCGCCGGCGAAGACGGCGCGGCACGCCCGCGCGATCTTCGCGCCGACGGACGGCGACGGCGATCTCGCCCTGCATCTCCTCGGCACGCCGTGGCAGATCAAGGTGTGGGAGGCGCTGCTCGCGATCCCGCAAGGCAAGTTCTCGTCTTATGGTGCCATCGCTTCGCGCGTGGGCAATGACGCGGCTGCTCGCGCCGTGGGCGCGGCGGTCGGGCGCAATCCGATCTCGTGGATCATCCCATGCCACCGCGTGCTCGGCGGCGGCGGCAAGCTCACCGGCTATCACTGGGGCCTGGATCGCAAGCGCGCGATGCTGGCGGTGGAGGCGGCGCGGCTTCAGCCCGCCAGCACGTCCGCCATCGCATAGAGGCCGGGCTTCTTGCCCTGGCCCCATTTGGCGGCCTTCACCGCGCCCGGCGCGAACATGGCGCGGTCCTGCGCGACGTGTGTCAGCACCAGCCGCTCCTGCGGCCCCGCGAAGATCACTTCGTGCTCGCCGACCACCGTACCGCCACGCACGCTCGCGAAGCCGATGGCGCCGTCCTTGCGCGCGCCGGTCTGTCCGTCGCGCCCGCGCTCCGCGTTGTCCTTGAGCGAAATCCCGCGCGCCGCCGCCGCCGCCTCGCCCAGCATCAGCGCGGTGCCGCTCGGTGCATCGACCTTGCGGCGGTGGTGCATCTCGACGATCTCGATGTCGTAGTCCGGCAGCGCCTTCGCCGCCTCCGCGATGAGCCTGGCGAGGATGTTCACGCCGAGGCTCATATTGCCCGACTTCACGATCACCGCATGGCGCGCCGCGGCGCGGATCTTCGCGTCGTCGCCGTCCGAGCAGCCCGTGGTGCCGATCACGTGCACGATGCGCGCCTGCGCCGCGAGGCCGGCGAGTTCGACCGACACGCGCGGAATGGTGAAATCGATCAGCGCCTGCGCGTTTGCGAGAAGCGGCAGCGGATCGGACGTCAGCATCACGCCAAGCGGCTTCAGCCCCGCGAGGATGCCCGCATCTTGGCCGAGGTCGGGATGGTTCGGTGCCTCGAGCGCGCCGGACACCACCATGCCGGGCTCTTGCGATACCGCGCGCAGGATCTCATGCCCCATGCGGCCGCCGGCGCCGGCGACCACGACGTTGGTCTCGCTCATAGATGCTCCACGACGACGGCCGCGATGGCCTGTCCGAACCACGGGATGGTCAAGATAAGCGCCGAGGCGCCGAAGCGCACCAGCGTCGACTGATCGAACGGCCATTCCTGCGCGTCCGAGATACGCTTCTCATAGGCCAGCAGGCCCTGCAGGTCTGCCGGGCTTGTTGCCGTGCCCGCACGGACCTGATCGATCTCGCAGCGGACGCGCTCCAGTTCCTCGGCCTTGGCGTGTTTGATGCGCTGATGGACGTGCGTCATCGTGCCGACGAACACCCAGGTCCCCATCGCGGCGCAGGCGAGCAGGAAGGCGACGTTGAGCAGCGTCATCGAGCCGCCGATGAACAGGAGCAGGATCACCGCGCTCACCGTGAACCAGATCAGCGCCGGGCGCGACGCGGAGCGCCCGACCACGCTCAGCCGGTCGATGCGCAACAGATCGATGATCAGCTTGTCCTCGATGGTGCCGTGCATGCCGCGGCTGCCGCCGCGCGTCAGCGCCACGCCGCGCGCCGCCATCACCGCCAGCAATGTGGTGACGGCCGCGAACCACGCCAGCAGCGCCGGATAGTCGAGCAGATTGTCGCGGTCGCGCGCCGCGAACAGCAGGTAGCTCATCACCGCGCCGAGCACGATCCCGACGATGGTGGCGGGGTTGAGGGAGACATCGCGCGGCGCCAGCTCGGTGCGCACGCTCTCCCACCCGCCGCGCAGCACCGGCACATAACTTGGGAGGTCCTCGCCGTCCTTGACGCGCGCATAGCGCTGCATGGCGAGGATCACGGTGATCATCAGCGCGAACCAGATCGCAAGGCGCAGCAGCGTCCCGGCATAGACGCGCCCATCGGTGGCGACGAGCGCGGGCCGTCCCGACGCCAGCCAGGCGAGCGCGAAGAGGCCCATCAGCACGGCGAAGATCAGCAGCGCCGTGGTCCACAGCCCGAACGGCGAGCGGATGAAGACGCGCTGCTCGAAATAGGCACGCTTGTCGGCCGCGGCGATGGCGGCTGCGACGTCCGGAGGAAGGGCCTCTTTCATGGCGCGAGGATGGGGTGAAGGCGCGGCTGTGTCGAGCCGTCCCCTTCTGTCATGCCCGCGCAGGCGGGCATCCAGGCGACTGGGCACCGTGCCGCTTGCCCTGGATGCCCGCCTGCGCGGGCATGACAATTGTGGTTGAAGGTTGGATTTAAGCCGTCGTGTCGACGCCGTTGCCGCTCGCGCCGCCGCCGTCGGCCGCAACGGTCACCATCGCCGGGCGCAGCAGGCGGTCGCCGATCATGTAGCCGCCCTGGATCACGTTCACGATGGCGCCGGCCGGCTTGCCATTGCCCGGCACCTGGGCGATCGCCTGGTGCAAATTGGGGTCGAACTTGCCCTCGGTCTCCACCGGCTTGACGCCGTGCCGCGCCAGGGCTGCCAGCAGCTGCCGTTCGGTCGCCTCCACGCCCTCGACCACCGCCTTGATCTGCGGATCGGCGTCGGCGAGCTTGTCCGCCGGCGCGTGTGCCAGGGCGCGCGCGAAATTGTCGGCGATGTCCAGCATGTCGCGGGCGAACTTGGTCACGGCATAGGCGGATGCGTCCTGCCGCTCGCGCTCGCCGCGCTTCCTCACATTGTCGGTCTCGGCCATGGCGCGCAGCAGACGGTCCTTCAGCTCCATGTTCTCGGCATTGAGCTTCTGGATCACGTCGGCCGGATGCGGCTGATCCGGGTCAGTTTGGGGCATTTCGAAGTCGGGATTGTCGCTCATCGTGTCTCTCTAACGCGTCAGCCGAGCAAACGGCCGACGACCTTGGCGGTGTGGTCGACCATCGGGATGATGCGACCGTAGTTGAGCCGGGTGGGACCCAGAACGCCGATCACGCCGACGATCTTTCCCTGGGAATTGGCATAGGGCGCCGCCACGATGGACGAGCCCGATAGGCTGAACAGCCGGTTCTCGGCGCCGATGAAGATGCGCACGCCGTCGCCGTCCTTGGCCAGCTCCAGCAGGCGGATCAGCTCGGCCTTGCGCTCGATTTCCTCGAACAGGGTGCGCACGCGCTCGATGTCCGCCCGCGCCTCGACGCTGTCCAAGAGATGCGAGGTGCCGCGTACGATCAGCACCTTCTCCTCGATGTTGCCGGCGGGGGTGGAAAGCGTCGCGAGCCCTTCGGCCACGATCTTCTTGGTCAGCTCGTCGAGCTCGGCGCGCTCGCCGTCCAGCTCGGCCAGCACTTCATCGCGCGCGGTGTCGAGGGTGCGGCCGCGCAGCCTGGCGTTCAGATAGTTCGACGCCTCGGTCAGCGCCGAGGGCGGCAGGCCCATCGGCACGTCGATCAGCCGGTTCTCGACCTGGCCGTCCTCGCTCACCATCACCACCAGCGCCTTGCCGGGCGCGATCTGGGTGAACTCGATGTGCTTGAGCACGGCATCTTGCTTGGACGACACAACCAGGCCGGCGCAGTTGGACAGGCCCGACAGAAGCGACGTCGCCTGGGTCAGCACGTCCTCGATGCGGCGGCCCGAGCCGGACATGCGGGTCTCGATCGAGGCGCGCTCGTCCGGCGCCAGTTCGCCGACCTCCAGCAGGCCGTCCACAAAGAGCCGCAGGCCCTTCTCGGTCGGGGCGCGGCCGGCCGAGGTGTGCGGCGCGTAAAGCAGGCCCATATGCTCCAGATCCGCCATCACATTGCGGATCGAGGCGGGGGACAGCGTCAGCGGCAGGCGCTGGGAAAGCGTGCGCGAGCCCACCGGTTCGCCGGAGGACAGGAAGGCCTCTACCAGATGGCGGAACACCTCCCGGGGGCGGTCCCCCAGGATGGCATTCAAGGCGCGGGACGAGCTGTAATCCAAGTCTTTGATCTCTAAGGTAATTCCTGGCTCAGGGCTATTCCGTTGCGCAGGGCCCGGCAAAGCCGCTAGGTAGCGGCGCAACGCGAAAACTTCAAGGCAGCTCCCAGTATGCGCCCTTCCAACCGTGCCGCCGACCAGATGCGTGTCGTGACCCTGGAACCCGGGGTCGCCAAGCACGCCGAAGGCTCCTGCCTGGTCAGCTTCGGCGACACCCAGGTGCGCTGCACCGCCTCCCTGGAAGAGACCGCGCCCGGCTTCCTGCGCGGCACCGGCAAGGGCTGGGTGACGGCGGAGTACGGCATGCTGCCCCGCTCCACCCATGAGCGCATGCGGCGCGAGGCGGCGCAAGGCAAGCAATCCGGCCGCACCCAGGAGATCCAGCGCCTGATCGGCCGCTCCCTGCGCGCCGTGGTCGACCTTTCCGCGCTCGGCGAGCGCCAGATCGTGATCGACTGCGACGTGATCCAGGCCGATGGCGGCACGCGCACCGCCTCGATCACCGGCGGCTTCGTGGCGCTGCATCAGTGCGTCGCCTTCATGAAGAAGACCGGCATGGTGACCAAGCCGGTGATCAAGGACCACGTCGCGGCGGTGTCCTGCGGAATCTACAAAGGCACGCCGGTGCTCGATCTCGACTATGCGGAGGATTCCACCGCGCAGACCGACGCGAATTTCGTGCTCACCGGCAAGGGCGGCCTGGTCGAGATCCAGGGCACGGCGGAAGGCGAGCCGTTCAGCGACGCGGAGTTCGCCGAGCTGCTGCGTCTGGCGCGCAAGGGCATCGGCGAGCTTGTCGAGATGCAGAAGAAGGTCATCGGTTAAAGCGATGAAGCTCGCGCGCGGCGATACGCTGGTGGTGGCCAGCCACAATCCGGGCAAGGTGCGCGAGATCGTGGATCTCTTGAAGCCGCTCGGCCTGCATGTCTTCAGCGCCCGCGACATCGAGATCGAGGAGCCGGAGGAGACCGAGGCGACCTTCGCCGGCAACGCCGCGCTCAAGGCGCGCTGGGTGGCGGATCGCTGCGGCCACACGGCACTGGCGGACGATTCCGGGCTGGCGGTGACGGCGCTGGACGGCGCGCCGGGTATCCACTCGGCGCGCTGGGGCGGCACCAACAAGGACTTCGATGCCGCGATGGCGCGCGTCGAGCGTGAGCTGACGGAGAAAGGCGCGCGCGATCTCTCCGCGAAATTCGTCTGCGCGCTGGCGTTGGCGCTGCCGCATGAAGAACCGCGCATCTTCGAGGGCGAGGTGCACGGGCACTTGGCGTTCCCGCCGCGCGGCACGAACGGTTTCGGCTACGACCCGATCTTCATCGCGGACGGCAACACGCAGACTTTCGGCGAGATGGAGCCGGCGGCGAAGCTCGCGATGAACCACCGCCAGCGCGCCTTCGACAAGCTGGTGGCGAGCGATATTTTCACGTGACGCATAACGCGCGCATCACACCTCCCTTGTCATCCGCCGCGAATGCGGCGGACCCAGTTGGTGCGCCACAACTGCCTGCCGTCGGGTTTGTGTCACCTGGGTCCGCCGCATTCGCGGCGGATGACACCGGGGCCGAAGGCGCGCAGCCGTGACCGGCTTCGGCATCTATGTGCATTGGCCGTTCTGCGCGGCCAAGTGTCCCTATTGCGACTTCAACTCCCACGTCCGTACGTCCATCGACGAGCGCGGCTGGATCGACGCCATCGTGCGCGAACTGGAATGGACGGCCGAGCGGCAAGGCAAAGATCGTCCCATCGTCGAGACCGTGTTCTTCGGCGGCGGCACGCCGTCGTTGATGAACGGGAGCAGTGTCGGGCGCGTGCTCGATACGATTGCGCGCCTCTGGCGTACGGCGAACGACGTCGAGATCACGCTCGAATCCAACCCGGCCAGCGCCGACGCGGGCCGCTTCGCCGACTATCGCGCGGCGGGCGTGAACCGGCTGTCGCTCGGCGTGCAGGCGTTGAACGATGCGGACCTCAAGCAGCTCGGCCGCCTGCACGACGCCGCCGAAGCCAAGGCCGCGCTGGCGCTGGCGCAGCGCACCTTCGACCGCGTCTCGCTCGACCTTATCTATGCGCGCCCGGACCAGACGCTCGATGCGTGGCGCAGCGAACTGACGCAAGCCCTGGCGTTCGGCACCGATCATCTGTCGCTCTATCAGCTCACCATCGAGCCCGCGACGCCTTTTGCCGTGCTCTACAAGGCGGGCGCGCTGACCATCCCCGACGACGACCGCGCCGCCGCGCTCTACGAGCTGACACAGGAGATGACGGCGGGCGCCGGGCGTCCCGCCTATGAGATCTCCAATCACGCGCGCCCCGGCAGCGAGGCGCGGCACAATCTCATCTATTGGCGCTACGGCGCTTATGCGGGTGTCGGTCCCGGCGCACATGGCCGTCTCGATCTCGATGGCGCCCGTGTCGCGACACAGACGGAACGTCTTCCCGAACGCTGGCGCGATGCGGTTTCGCGCAACGGCCACGGCTTGATCGCGCAGGAGACCGTCGAGCCTGCCGACGCGGCGCGCGAGCATCTGCTGATGAACCTGCGCCTCGCCGAAGGCATCGACCTCGACGCCTACCGCGCCCGCTGGCACACCGCACCGGCGCCGGAGCGTATCGCGGCGCTGGCGGAGCACGGCCTGGTGACGCTGGACGGTGCCTGCCTCACCGCAACGCCGCGCGGGCGCTTGCTGCTGAACAGCGTGATCGCCGAACTGGCGGATTGAAGACGCGGTAGACGCCGTCCGGCGCCTGCGGGATGATGTCCCCGGGGGCCGTCGATGGTGTTTCATCTCTTTTTTCCGCTGGTCTTCGCGGCGGTCTTCGCCTTGCTGGCGACGATGCTGGTCTGGCTCACGCCGGTCTGGCTGATCTGCGCCGCCCTGGGATCGCTGGCGCAGCCCGGGCTCTTGCGAGCCTATCTCGGCGTCACGCATCGCTCCGCGGCGAGCCGCGTGCGCTTCTGGTTCGGGCTGTTCTACCTGCCCGCGAGCTTCGTGACGCTGGTCGCCACCTTCATCACCTTCCTCGCGATCTTTCAGAACGACGAGGCGCGTCACGAGGATATTCTCAAGGCGCTGATCGGCCCCGAAATGGCGATCATCGTGATCTCGGGCGTGATGGTGCCCATCGCGAGCTATTTCTACGATTTCTATCGCGATCCGGCAGCGCGCCGCCTCTTCAGCGCACGCTATTTCGCGTTGCTGCTGTGGAATCTGGGACTGCCCTATCTGTTCATCGGCCTGTTCATGATCAGCTGGGCCATTGTCGGCAGCGTTCCCGCCCTGCAGTCGCTGCGCGGCCGGCCGTCGCACGACGCCGTCTTTCGTGTCGTGACGGAGCAGAGCGCCTGCAGCCGCGTGCTGCGCGACAACGGCTTCCAGATGAGCGCGCAATTCGTCGAGCTGGACAAGATCTATGGCTGGTATCTGAAGGAACAGGATCGCGTGCGGCGGCGCATCGACAAACCGCCGATCGATGCGGAGCCGGAATACGAGCAATATATCTTCGCCGGCATGATCGGCGTCCTGGTCGACAACTATCTGCGGCTCGTGCTGCTCGACGCCGCCGATCCGTTCGACTGCCACTTCAGCGACATCGAGAGCAATCCGGACAATTTCTTCGTGTCGAGCTTCCTGGTGGTCTACCGGCTGGTCGTGGCGGTGCTCACCATCGGCGTGCTCGCCTATCCGTTCGGACTGGCGCTGGGCTTGCTGCGGCGGCGCTGGGACAACGGCCGCGATTAAGTCCCCGGCTTCACGAACGTCGTCGGCGCGGGATCCACCACATGAAAGCCGTCCGGCGCGATCGAGATGATCGCCAGGCCGCGCTCCGCCGTGTTGTCGGCGCCGAAGCGGAAGATGCCCTCCGCCCCCGCGAAGCCGTTCGGGTCGGCCAGGGCGGCGCGGGTGAAGCGCTTGTAGGGATCGCCCTTCGCCAGCTCCGCCACCAGCGACACCGCGTCATAGGCCAGCACCGCCAGCGGCGGCGGCGTGGCGCCGAACTGCTCGCGGTATTTGGCGTTGAACGCGACCTCGTTCTTGGGATCGGGGCCGGCGAACCAGGCGCCTGCCAGCGTCGGTTCCTGCAGGTTGGCGGGATCGTTGTATTGGCCGGTGCCCAGGACCTTCACCTTCGACGGATCGAAGCCGCCCGTGGCGAGCGCCGGCGTCGCGGCGCGCAGCACCGTGCCGCCCTGCGGCATGAAGATCGCGTCGGCGTCGGTCTTGGCGATCTTGCCGGCGGGGCCGGCGACGCCGTCGATCGTGCCTTCGAAGCGCTCGACGGTGGCCATCTCGCCCTTGCCGTCCTTCACCGCGTCGCGGAAGGCGTGAAGAGTCACATCGCCGAAAGCCGTCGAGGGCACCAGCGCGGCGAACTTCGCCTTGCCATGGCCGAGCGCGTATTGCGCGACGCGCGCCGCATCGCCCTCGGGCAGGAAGCCGATCAGATAGACGCCGTCGCCGGCCACGTTCTTGTCGGTCGAGAAGCCGATCACCGGCACGCCGCGGTCGCGCGCTTCCGGCGCGATCGCCTTGGCCGACGGGCCATAGAGCGGGCCGACGATGATCTCGGCGCCCTGGCGCAGCAGGCGGTCGGCGGCGTTCGCGGCCTCGGACGGCGTCGAACCTTCGTCGGCCATCATCAGCACGATGTCGCGGTTGCCGGATTCGTAGACCGCCATCTCGGCGGATTTCAGCATCGCCTGCGCCAGCGCCTTCACGGCCGGCGTGCCGCTGGTGAACGGCAGGATGACGCCGACCCGCACCGGCGCGTGCTCGGTGGACATGTTGGGCAGGGTCAGGAAGGTGGCGCTGTTCTCGCTCAAGGGATTGCCGGGCGTGGTCTGCGGCCCTTCGGCGACCGGCGCCGGCGGCGCGGCGGGCACGGTGGGCTTGGGCACGCACGCCGCCAGAGCTATCGCGCAGAGCGCCGTAGTGGCAAAAAGGCGCGCTATAGAGCGGGAAGCGACCGGCATTGAGACCTCCAGAGGAGAACGACCCTAAGACTTTGGACCGGCTTCGTAAATCCGGCCAGACCGGGGAACTTGCGCCCGGGCTTTACGTCACCGCGACCCCGATCGGCAATGCCCGGGACATTACCTTGCGGGCGCTCGATGTACTGGCCGGCTGTGACGCCATTGCGGCGGAGGATACCCGCGTCACCGCCAAGCTCTTGGCGATCCACGGCATCTCCAAGCCGCTGACGGCTTACAACGACCACAATGGCGCCCGCGAACGGCCCAAGCTGATCGCCCGGCTGCGCCATGGCGGGCGCATCGTCCTGGTCAGCGACGCCGGCACGCCGCTGGTCTCCGATCCCGGCTACAAGCTGGTGCGCGAGGCGCTCGCGGAAGGCATCCCGGTGCACGCCATCCCCGGCGCCTCGGCGGTGCTGGCGGGCCTCGCGCTGGCGGGGCTGCCGTCCGACCGTTTCCTGTTCGCGGGTTTCCTGCCCAACAAGACCGGGGAACGCGGCAGCTTCCTGGCCGAGCTCAAGGACATCCGCGCCACGCTGATCCTGTTCGAGTCGGCGCAGCGCCTGGCCGAATCGCTGGCCCAGATGGCGGACGTCTTGGGCGACCGCGCCGTGGCGGTGACGCGCGAGCTGACCAAGCTGCACGAAGAGGTGCGGCGCGGCACCCTGCCCATCCTCGCCAAGCAGTACGCGGAGGAGCCGCCCCCCAGGGGCGAAGTGACGCTGCTGATCGGGCCGCCGGTGACGGCGGGCGCCGATCTGCCGCGCATCGACGCGCTGCTCGACCTCGCGCTGCCCTTCATGCCGGTGAAAGCGGCGTCGGAGTTGATCGCGTCCGCCCTCAACATCAACCGCAAAGCGGTTTATGAACGGGCGCTCGAAAAGAAAGACGATGCGCGCTGACCGCCAAAATACCGACCGTATGGCAGCCGAGAGACGGGGCCGTGCCGGTGAAACCCTGGCCGCTCTGCTGTTGCGCTTGAAGGGCTATCGCATCCTCGGGCGCCGCGTGCGCACCCATGCCGGCGAGATCGATCTCGTCGCACGCTCGCCGAAGGGCGTGCTGTGCTTCGTCGAGGTGAAGGCGCGGCCCGATGCGCGCGCCGCCATCGACTCGGTCGTCCTGCGCCAGCGCGCCCGCATCCAGCGCGCCGCGACACTGTTTGTTTCGAACAAACCGGCGCTGGCCCGCGCGGCGATGCGCTTCGACATCGTGACGGTCAGTCCCCTGCCGCGCCATATCCCGGATGCCTGGCGGCCATGAGCGACACGGTGAAGAATCCCGCCGCCTATCTCGAGCAGCTCGGCCACGCCGCCGCGCAGAATCCGGCAGACCCCGTCGACATCGCGCAGGCCGCGCTGATGCTGGCGGCGCTCGACCATTCCGGCCTGCCGCTGGAGCCCGCCCGCGCCCATCTCGCCGGGATCGCCGAGGCGATGGCGGCGCAGGGCCCGATGATCCTGCGCGTCGGCGACGGCGCCCGCGCGCTGTCGACCCAGTTGTCGACCCGCCTCGGCTATGACGGCGACCGCTTCAGCTACGACGATCCCAGGAACGCCGACCTGATCCAGGTGATCGAGCGGCGCCTTGGCCTCCCCGTGACGCTCGGCATCCTCTACATGCATGCGGCGCGCGCCGCCGGCATGGCGGCGACCGGCCTCAACACCCAGAGCCACTTCCTGGTGCGCATCGGCCATCGCCATGACGACGTGACGATCGATCCGTTCAACGGCGGCGCCATCCTGGAGATCGGCCATCCGCTCCCCGCCGCGCTGGGCGACGCGCATCTGGCGGAGCCGGTCGGCGACATCGATGTTCTCTTGCGGCTGCAGAACAACCTGAAGATCCGCGCCCTCGAAAAGAGCAGGACCGAGCGCGCGCTGGAGATCGCCGGCCGCATGACGTTGATCGCGCCGCAGCGGCCCGACGTGTGGTTCGACCTCGCCAGATTGAATGAGGCGAACGGCGTGCTCGGCGCCTCGCGCAGGGCTTATGAGCGCTGCATGGCGTTGTCGTCGCCCGGCGAGGCGCTGCACAATGAGGCCGCGGCGCTGCTCGCGCATCTGAAGCGGCGCCTCAATTAGACAGAGTTAGGAGTTGGCATGCTCACCGTCGCGATCCAGATGGACCCGATCGACAAGATCGACATCGGCGGCGATTCGACCTTCGCCCTGGCGCTGGAGGCGCAGGCGCGGGGCCACAAGCTCGTCTATTACGGCCCGCGCGAACTGACGTTCCGCGACGGCAAGGTGACGGCACGGGTGCGCGATCTCGAAGTGCGCGCGGTGAAGGGCGATCACTTCACGCTCGGCGCGGCGCGGGTGTTCGATCTCTCCACGGCCGGCGTGGTGCTGATGCGCCAGGACCCGCCCTTCGACATGGCCTACATCACCGCGACGCACATCCTGGAGAACATCCATCCCAAGACGCTGGTGGTGAACGACCCCGCGCATGTGCGCAATGCGCCCGAGAAGCTGTTCGTGACGCAGTTCGAAGGCCTGATGCCGCCGACGCTGATCACGAGCGACCGCGCCGAGATCGACTCTTTTCGGTTTGAGCACAAAGATATCATCGTCAAGCCGCTCTACGGCAATGGCGGTGCGGGCGTGTTCCGGGTGAAGAGCGACGACGAGAATCTCGGCAGCCTGCTGGAGATGTTCACCGCCTTCTACCGCGAGCCGGTGATCGTCCAGCGCTACGTGCCCGAGGTGCGCAAGGGCGACAAGCGCATCATACTTGTTGATGGCGCCGTTGCCGGCGCTATCAACAGAGTCCCTGCGGCCGGCGAGGCACGTTCCAACATGCATGTCGGCGGCCGCGCCGAGGCGACGGAGCTGACGGCGCGCGAGAAGCACATCTGCGCCACCATCGGCCCGGAGCTGAAGCGCCGCGGCCTGATCTTCACGGGCATCGACGTGATCGGCGACTATCTGACCGAGATCAACGTGACGAGCCCGACCGGCATCCACGAAGTCAAACGCTTCGGCGGCAAGGACATCGCAGCGCTGGTGTGGGACGCGATCGAGCGGCGGAAGAAGGACTAACTTGCCGATGACCAACGCCGAAACGCAGATCGCAGGCTATTTTGCGAAGTACGATCCGGCGACCGTCAAGCTCGGAAAGGCGCTGCGCGCGAAGCTGCGGGCCCGGCTGCCGGGCCTTTTCGAGATCGTGTACATGTACGAGAACCAGGGCGCGCTCGTGATCTCATATTCCCCGACCGAGCGCGGCTATGAGGGCGTGTGCTCGATCTCGGTGTATCCGCGCTTGGTGAAGCTGGGATTTGGGAAGGGGGCGCAGCTGTCGAAGTCGGACCCGAACAAGCTGCTGCGAGGTCAGGGCAAGACGGTGCGTTACGTCGAGCTGGGCTCGGTTGCGGACTTCGACCGCGCGGAGGTCGAGACGCTGATCGCGGATGCGCTGAAGCTCGCGAAGCTGCGCCTCGATCCGGACGCCAAGGGCGCGGTGATCGTCAAAGCGGAGGAACAGAAGCAGCGCGCGCACCAACGCAAGAAGACATGACGCGATAGGCCGTTCGCGGCTGGTGCGGCGCCCCTGAAAATTTATTTTCGTGAAAGATCGTTTCGTTGCGTGCGGCGCAGCGGGAAAACTTGTCCACGCCGCCGGCGTGTGTTTTTGGCTGTATACGGACAAAAATCGCGCAGAGCGTGTTGGATAACTCCGACTTATCCAACACGCGGAAAATTTTTCGAGCGCCCCTTGGGTGCTGTCCTAAGTCCGCCCATCTAGGACACCCGAACATCACTTAGGACACTGTAGCGTTTGGCGGTTTCAGGAGAAAGCCGCCATGCTGAAGTTCAAGCCGCGCCGGACGCGCGGCCCGCACCGTGTCTCGATCAAGGTCGACGTCCTGATCCCGACCGTGAAATGGTCCTGTTCTTGGGACTGGCGGCGGCCGGGCAGCCGCGGCGGCCACTATCAGGCCGCCTCCGAGCCGCCTAAAATGGAGCGTGGGGAAAGAGGCCGCGACGCCCATGACCATGCAGGAATACGCGCAGAAGAAGGCGGCGTTTGAGCGCGCGACAGCCGAGAGAACCCAGCTTCTCGGAAGAACGCACGAGATCGTAACGGCAATGATGAAGGCGCCCGACCAGTTTCATTTTTCCAGTTGCCAAAGCGCGTACGGAGGCTTTCCTCCAGGGGTCGCCATGGGCCGTGGCACGAGTGTCCCGGCGAGTGAATGGCCCACCGCGCAGCAAATTCAGGATGTTTTGGTTCGCTGGCACGCGGCCAGGGAAGATGCGATGAACGCTTGGCGTGCGCTGCCGAAAGACGAACAGAGCGCTATGCAGCCGCCCGAACCGTTCTATCAGCCGTAGCGTCGACCGGCGTCCAAGAAACGGACGCGCCCGAAATATCGATCGTCTCGCCGGCTTCCGTCTTCAGGTGGATCGTCATCCGCTCGCCGGTCAGCTTCTCCGCCAATCCGGTGACTGCGTTGAGCAGAGCAACTAGCGCGTCTCGTTCCGTGACCATGTCACATTCTCGCTGATGTTGTTCGAATCATATCCCGCAGCCAGGCTGATCGCTACGCCTTCCCACCCTGAATTACGCGAAACCCCGAACGGGCTCGTTCAACCCGAGCCTGGATCTCACCGTCGAGGGCGGCGCCGACCAGCTCGCCGACCGGCCAGATATGGTCGGTGATCCCGAGCTGCATCGCCGGCGTGATGCGCAGAGCCTCATGGACGCGGCAGAAGTTGTAGTGCGTCGCGTACAGCGCGATCGCGGCGCAGTGGTTCTCGTATTTCTTGGAGAAGCCGTTCGACAGCCGGGTCAGCCGGCGTTGGCTCATGCGCAGCGTCAGGTTCTGGCGCTCGATGAAGCTGGTCGAGACATGGACCGGCGCGCCCTTCTGGGCGATGCGTTTGACCGCGACCAGCGTTTCCTTGGCGTAGTAGCGGGCGGTGTCGGGGCCGCCGGCGATGATGATCGTCTGCTTGTCGACGACGCCATGCGGCGACGGGTCGAAGATCAGGTCGATCGCGCGCTCGTAGGGCTGGTAACCGTCCGTGCTGAACTCGGGCGCGCCGACGACGCGGTCCCGGAGATCTTCGACCAGGCGCATCGTGTTGCGGGCGTTCCGCTTGCCGACCAGCCAAGACAAGATCGCTTTGCCGGTCGAGTCCATCGCGAGATAGATGTACTGGTCGCCGACCAGGTCGGTGTCCTCGGCCGTCACGTTGCGGCGCTTCTTCTTGACGAAGGACCACACCTCGTCGAGCTCGATCCGGCCGACCTGCAGGCCGGTCACCAGCTTGCCATGGACGGCCGTGCAGCCCTCGCCGACCTTGACGCCGAGTCGCATGATCGTGTCGCGGTGGATGCCCGTCAGCCGCTCGGTGGCGCGGATCGAGACGCCCTCGCAAAGCGCCGAGATCACCGCCTGCTTCTGATCTGTGGATAGGACGCTCAAAGCCGACCCATTGGTTTGACGTCTGTATGTATATCCGTATACTGTTAAGCGTATGTGAAGTGAGATACAGGCATGATCGCGTTCCGCGCAGCGACCGACGCCGTTCTGCACGGCATGGACGAGAAAGACTTGGCGGCGCTGCTGGGCTGCTCCGTGGCGTTGCTGCGCCAAGCCAGGCTTGGACCGCATGCCAAGGCTCACCGATCTCCGCCAAAGGAATGGGAGATAGGTGTCGCCAAGGCCGCTGAGAAGAAGGCCGAACAGCTCGTCCGACTGGCCGCCAAGCTCAGGGCCGCATCGGACCGCTGAACGGATACGACGCCGGCGCTTTCTTGGGCGGCCGAGGCCGCCGCGGCAACGGAATGCCGAAGTGCTCGAACAAGTCAGGATGACGGGGAACGCGACGATGTCTGCGGGGCATGAGGCCCTCCTTTCGAAGGACCAAGCCGACTCTTGAACCCGTCGCCAAATACGACGACAGTAGCGGGATTACGGGCCGCCCAAGTGTCAGCTTGGTCCGGTTTAGAAGGCGCCACCCGGCTAGGGGTCGGCGCCTTCGCCGTTTTACGCGTATGCCTATGCCGGTCGCCTACGGTCCCGTAGTCGTCGCCAAGCGCGCATATCCCGCGCCCAATAGGCCGCGATTCTTTCTCCCTGCACAGCCCTTTTTCTCAGGGCGCCCCCGACTCGCCCTCCAGTAGCACCCTCGCTATATTCCGCCCCGGCCGGTCGTCCGACTGGCTGGGGCGTGGAAACCCCTCGACTAGCGGCCTTCAGTGCTGCCGCAAAAGCACTCCCTCACCATATGGTCGGGGAGGCATACGCACCCGTACCCGCGAAAGCGGGTTGCGGGATCATGTTCAGGGCTTCGGCCTAAAGGCGTATGCGGCTCTCTAGTCGAGGCTTTCCAACTCCCCGATCGCCAGGCTCGGAGGGGAGACCATGTTCTTCATCGTCGTTCTTGTCATTTTGTTGGGGCTCATTCCGGCCATCATCGCGTCATCGAAGGGCTACAGCTTCGGCCTGTGGTGGATTTACGGCATGGCGCTCTTCATCGTCGCGCTGCCCCACGCGCTGATGCTCGACGTCGGTGGCTCCAAAGCGACCTGTCCATTCTGCCGCGAGAGCATGAACCGCGACGCCGTCGTCTGTCCTCACTGCCATCGCGAGATGAAGGACAAGACCTGCACGAACTGCGGTCGGCGGCTGACGGCCCTGATCGACTATTGTCCCGGATGCGCAACCGATCTTCGGCACGTCCATTCGTGACCACTTAGGACACTCGCGCCCGACTTAGGACACTCGACGCCGAGGGCAGCTCACTTAGGACAGCACCGCCCCTTGAACCGAGTCGGTGCGAACACCAAATCTCCCATATCCCCACAATTGAGTCCGAACCGCCGCGCCGGATTTTTTCCGTCGCGCGCGTTCGTGCATCACGCGCCAGGAGCCGCATGGAAGCAAAGCCGAACACATTTCGAAAATCGCGATTCCCGTCGCGCCCGGACTGCACCTACCCCGTCAGCCCGAACCGGCTGCGGTAGCGTGCGTCGATGTTCGCCAGCGGGAAGTAGATGAACACGTCGATGGTCGCGAACTGCTTGTCGATCACCGCGCCGTCGCCGATGCAGGCGCCCGCGCGCAGATAACCCTTCAGCAGCGGCGGCGAGGCGCGCAAGCCTTCCTTCGGGTCGATCGCGGCCTTGGGCATGCGGTCCATCGGGACGTAGAGCTCCGGCCGCGCCTTCACCGCCATGCCCTGCGGAATCGGATGGAACCAATGCAGGTACGACAGCCCGAGCGCATAGGCGTCCGGATCGGTCCCCGCGAACGACGCGCAGCCGAACATCACGTCGATCGAGAACCGCGCGACATAGGCCATCAGCCCCTTCCACAGGAGCTGCATGGTGGTGGTGCGATTGCGGTAGGCCTTGAGCACGCAGGAGCGTCCGAGCTCCAGGAACCGCGTGCCCGGCGGATGGCCCTCGAGCATCTGCGAGATGTCGAACTCGCCCGCGGTGTAGAAGCCGCCGGCGCGTGCCGCGTCGACGTCGCGGGTGAGGCGATAGGTGCCGACGACGAGCGGCTGACCGTCCGCGTCGGTGGCGGCGCGGTCGACGACCAGAAGGTGGTCGCAGACGGCGTCGAACTTGTCGAAATCGCGCCGCGCCGCGCGCATCTCGGGCGACGGAACGGCGGCCATCTCTTCGTAGAAGACGTGATAGCGCAGGCGCTGCGCCTGCTCGACTTCGCCTTCGGTCTCGGCGAGGCGCACTTCCAGGGCGCCGGCGGCCGCCAGCACAGGCCACTGCTCAAGTCTGCCCTCCAGAGGGCCAGGCTCGTGGATGTTGACCAAGCGACCGGTTCCTTGTGGGAGGGCGCCGACTTGGCTGCAGCCAGCTGGCCCGCCCCCTGAACAGCCCGCATTTTACCCGAAGCGCCCCCATCGAGGCAAAGGGGGCCATCAAAGCTTCACGAACTCAGGAGATATCCGCCGCGCCGGCGCCGTCCCGCCCCGCATGCAACCGCGCCAGGAGCACGAACAGCAAGACACCCGGAATGCCGATCAGGCCGGCCGCGATGAAGAACACGGCATAGGCGTCCAAAAGGCCGAGGCTTGCCTTCAGATGGTCGATGATCACGCCCGAAACGATCTTCCCCAGCTTGCCGATCAGCGAATAGGCGGAGGCGAGCAGGGCGTACTGCGTCGCCGTGTAGCCCAGCGTGGTGAGGCTCGACATATAGGCCACCAGCACGATGCCCGCGAAGCTGGTGGAGAAGCTGTCCGCCGCCATGATGGTGAAGAACAGCGGCATGCCGGTTCCGTCGTGGGCCAGGAGCGCGAAGGCCGCGATGGAGGTCGCCTGCAGGATGCCGCCGACGATCAGCGCGACCAGGTGCCCGAAGCGCAGGGTGAAGAATCCGCCCGCCGCGATGCCGATCAGCGAGGCGCCGAGGCCGATGGTGGCGCGGATCTCGCCGACCACCGCTTTGGGGATGCCGATGACGATGTAGAACGGGTTGGCCATCGGCCCCATCACGAAGTCGGGCAGCCGATAGAGCGCGATCGCCGCCAGCATCAGCAGCGCGATCCAGCCATGCGCCTTCATGAAGGCGATGAAAGGACCGGCGACGGCGTCGAACAGGCCGCGCGCGGTGTAGAGCGGCGCCTGCGCTTCTTTCGCGTCCATCACCGCATCGGCGCGGCGCGGCTCGGGCGCCATCAGCGTCGCCGCCATGCACAGCACGGTCAGGACGCCGAACAGCCCATAGGAGATCGCCCAGCCGACATGATCGGCGATGATCAGGATCAGTGCGTCGGTCGCCAAGACCGCCATGCGATAGCCGAAGGTCGCGGTCGAGGTGAGAAGGCCGAGCTCTTCATTGTCGCCGGCGCTCTCGATGCGCCAAGCGTCGATCACGATGTCCTGGGTGGCGGAAGAGAAGGCGACGACCAGCGCGAGGGCGACCAGCGACAGCGGTCCGCGGTTGAGCCCGATCGCCGCCATGCCGATCAGCCCGAGGGCGATGAAGATCTGCGCCAGCAGGATCCAGCCGCGCCGCCGCCCGAGGAAGCCCAGGAACGGCGCGTCGAGCCGGTCGATCAGCGGCGCCCAGAGGAATTTCAGCGAATAGGCCAACCCGACGCCCGAGGCGAAGCCGATCGCGGTCAGCGAGATGTGCTGCTCCGCCAGCCAATAGCTCAGCGTGTTGCCGACCAGGAAGAACGGAATGCCGGACGAAAAGCCCAGCGCCAGCATCAAGAGGGTCTTGGGCTGAAGATAGGCGCGGAAGGAATGGCGTTTGGCGGCCACTGTCGTGGTCATAAGGCGTCTCGACTGCTTCAAGCGGCGAGAGTCGCCGATTGCCGGCAGCAGCGCCAGCCCCATCCTTCGACAAGCTCAGGATGAGGACCTGACTCGAACCTCGTCCTGAGCTTGTCGACGGATGGCAGTCCCGCGCAGCGCTACGCTGCCGCGACGTGGAACGGTGCCGCCGGGAAGAAGATATTGAACATGTCGTCGAGCTGCGCGGGGTCGACGGGCTTGGTCAGGAAGCCGTCCATCCCGGCGTCCTTGCACGCCCGCTTGCCGGTCTCCAGCGCATCGGCCGTCAAGGCGACGATCGGTACGCGCTTGCGTCCGTTCGCGGTCTCGAAGGCGCGGATCGCCTGCGTCGCTTCGATACCGTCCATCCCCGGCATGTGGATGTCGGTGAGCACGATGTCGAATTCCTGCTCGGCGATCGCCTTCACCGCGCCCTCGCCGCAGATCACTTCGACAACCTGATGGCCGCGCCGGCGCAGAAGCTCGCGGGTCAGCATCATGTTGATCGGGTTGTCCTCGGCCAGAAGGATGCGGATCGGCGCACCGGCCGGCCGCGTCATGGGCTCGGCGGCATGCTGCGGAATGTGCGGCATGACGGGCGTGTCGTAGAGATGATGGCGCAGCCGCGCCACCAGCGTGCCCTGGCGCACCGGTTTCACGAGATAGCCCGCGAAGCCCATCTCGCGCATCGCGCTGAGGCTGGAGCGCGCCGCCGGCGTCATCAGCACCAGGGTCGGCACGCGGCCTTCGGGCACGCCCGGCGGATTGGGCTCGGCATCGGTGCCGGCATCGACCAGCACGGCGTCCGGCGCATCCGCGTCGCCGGGGCTGTAGAGCGTGCCGCCGGAAGCCATGATCTGCGCCGCCAAGCCCTCGCGCAGGATGGCGTTGCGGGTCGCGACCGCGATACGCATGCCGTCGAGCGTCTCGCGCGGACTCTCGTCCGCCTGCTTGACCACCACGGAGGGCAGCGTGAACCAGAAGGTCGATCCGCCACCGGAGGCTTCGGCGATGCCGATCTCGCCACCCATCGCGTCGACCAGCTTCTTGGAGATCGCCAGCCCGAGGCCCGAGCCGCCGAACTTGCGGGCATGGCTGGAATCGGCCTGGACGAACTCGTTGAAGATCTCGTCGCGCTTTTCCTTCGGCACGCCGACCCCGGTGTCGCGGACCTCGAAGCGCACGAAGCGGCGCTCGGCGCCGTCGACCAGGCGCACGCTGAGCTCGACGCCGCCCTTCTCGGTGAACTTGACGGCGTTGCCGATCAGGTTGGTGAGAACCTGGCGCAGGCGCAGCGCGTCGCTGCGGATCGTGCCGGGCACATGCGGATCGACGACGGCGACCAGCTCGATCTCCTTGTCATGGGCGCGCGGGCAGCACAGCTCGATCACCGCCTCGATCAGCGGGCGCAGCTCGACCTCGTCGTCCTCGGGCGTGAAGGTGCCGGATTCGATCTTGGAGAAATCCAGGATGTCGCCGATCAGCGTCAGCAGCGCCTGGCCCGACTGGCTGATCGCGTCGACATAGGTGCGCTGCTCGGGCCTCAGATCGGTTTCGAGAAGAAGCCGCGCCATGCCCAGCACACCGTTCATCGGCGTGCGGATCTCGTGGCTCATGGTGGCGAGGAAGCCCGATTTCGCGCGGGAACCGGCTTCCGCCTTGTCGCGCGCCTCGGTGATGGCGCCTTCCAGGGCCTTGCGCTCGGTGATGTCGCGTCCGACGCTCTGCACCTCGACGAGGCGGCCATAGGGATCGCGCACGGCATAGTCTTCCCACGATATCCAGCGCCAGCCGTAAGCGGTGCGGACATGCTGATCGTAGCGGTCGCGCCCGCGTCCGGTCTCGAGCCCCGCGAAGCTGCCGAATTTCGGCGCGCGGCTGTCGGGATGCAGGTCGGGGGCGAAGGGGCGGCCGAGGTCGCGCTGCGGGTTGAGGCCGAAGAGCTTGAAGAACGCCTCGTTGCCGTAGGTGAGGCGGCTGTCGGGCGCGCGGCGGAAGATCGCGTCGCCCTGGGCGTCGACCAGGCCCTTGTAGCGTTGCTCGCTCTGGTTCAGCCGGGCGTTGAAGGCGGCGGCCGCAGTCAGGGATTGCTCGAGCCGCGTGCTCGCCGATTTCAGCTGCGCCGACTGGCGGTCGGCGATCTCGATGCGCTGGCGCGCCACGAAGAATTCATGGAGGAGGAAACCGATCACGATCGCGACCAGCACCGCGAACATCGCGGGCGGCATCAGCGTGAACTGGTTGTGCAGCACGATGTCGCCGAACGCGACCAAGAGGGCCGCGAACGCGAACAATCCCAACAGTGTGCGTATTGTGCGCAACCGGCCGAACCCGACTCTATCCCCGTGATGCCATTAGACGTGCCGCGCCTTCAGAAACCTTTAAAGCGCCCAGTACCGGCATGGTTCGAAAAGGGTTAACGTCGCCCCGACCCGGTCATCGGTGCCGGGCCATCTGGGGTGTTATTTTCCAAGGAGGATAGTCATGCGCATTTCCATGCTGGCGCTCGCCGGCGCTTTGGCGCTCGTTTCAACCGCGGCACTGGCCGACGATCCGATGTCGGTCACCTACGGCAACACGGTCACCACCAAAGACATGAAGACCGGCGCGGTCGGCACGCTCCTGTTCAACCAGGACGGCAGCTACACCGCGAGCGGCGCGGGCCCGGACGGCAAGCCGGTGTCCTATGGCGGCAAATGGGCGACCAAGGACGGCGGCGCGACGCTGTGTCTGACGCCGGCGGTGCCGAACATGACCGAAAGCTGCTCGCCGCTCGGCATGCATCCGATGGGCGAGCACTGGACGGTGAGCAATACCGCCGGCCAGAGCTTCGACGTCGTGGTCTCGGGAGGCCGCTGAACAGCGTTTGGGCTTTTTGCCGCGCAGGGCGCCGCGAACCGGCGCCCTGCGCGGTTTTTCTTTGAAATCAATACCTTGAGGTCGTTTCTCACGCCGGGAACCTTGGCCGTCACAAAACCTTTGCAAAACTGTGATGGTCCTTGCGCGCAAGCCCGTTGGGATGGGTCGGAACTTGAATTCCTCCCGGCAGCACCTCGCTGCTCCTCCCGCTCGACTGGTTTTGCATGGCTGACACCGCACTCGCCGAACAGATGACCGCCAGTCTTTCCCAAAGAGCCGCCGCCGTCCGCAAAGGCGGATCCCGCGACACCGTCTTCCACGGCTTCACGCTCGCCGCCGCGTTGCTGGTGCTCGCGATCTTCATCGGATTGCTGGGTGCGCTGATCATCGGCGCGATGCCGGCGTTCAAGACCTTCGGCTGGGGGTTTTTCACCACCTCGATCTGGAATCCGGAAGCCGAGAAATTCGGCGCCGTCGCGCCGGTTTACGGCACCGTCATCAGCGCCCTTATCGCCATGGTCATCGCCGTTCCGGTCGGCATCGGCATCGCGATCTTCCTGACCGAGATCTGCCCGCGCGCCCTGCGCCGTCCGATCGGCATCGCGGTCGAGCTGCTCGCCGGCATTCCGTCGATCATCTACGGCATCTGGGGCCTGTTCGTCTTCGCGCCCTGGTTCCAGGAGCACATCCAGAGCTGGGTCATCGATCATCTCGACGGCGTGCCCGTGCTGCAGGATCTCTTCGCCGGGCCGCCCTACGGCATCGGCCTGTTCACCGCCGGCTTCATCCTGTCGATCATGGTGCTGCCCTTCATCGCCGCGGTGACCCGCGACGTGTTCGAGACGGTGCCCGCGATGCAGAAGGAAGCCGCCTACGGCCTCGGCTGCACCACCTGGGAGGTGATGTGGCGCGTCGTGCTGCCCTTCGCGCGCTCCGGCGTGGTCGGCGGCTCGATGCTGGCCTTGGGCCGCGCGCTCGGCGAGACGATGGCCGTCACCTTCGTGATCGGCAACGACCACCACATCCATGAATCGCTGTTCGCCACCGCCACCACGATCTCGGCGACCATCGCCAACGAGTTCGCGGAAGCCTATGGCGACCTCTATCACGCGGCCCTGATCGAGCTCGGCCTGATCCTGTTCTTCATCACCTTCCTGGTGCTTGCGACCGCCCAGCTGATGCTGCGCGCGCTCGAGCGCCGCGCGGGGAGCTAGCCATGAAGAAGAACAACAGCCTCATCATGCGCCGCAAGGCGTGGAACCAGGTCTTCCTGGCACTGTCGGTGGCCGCCGCCGCGTTCGGCATCCTGTGGCTGGCGCTGATCCTGTACGAGCTGCTCAGCAAGGGCCTCGGCGGCCTCAATATGAAGGTCTTCACCGAGATCACGCCGGCCGGCAACGACGAGGGCGGCCTCGCCAACGCGATCGTCGGCACCTTGGAGATCACCAGCCTCGCCGTCGTGCTGGGCACGCCGGTCGGCCTTCTCGCCGGCACCTATCTCGCCGAATATGGCCGCCATTCCTGGCTCGCCAACCTCATCCGCTTCGTCAACGACATCCTGTTGTCGACGCCGTCGATTCTCGTCGGCCTCTTCATCTGGCAGATCGTGGTCTACAACGTGCCGGATTCGCCCATCGAGAGGACGTGCGTGGCGATCCTCGGCCCGTATTGCTTCCTCGGCCATTTCTCCGGCATCGCCGGTTCGTTCGCCCTCGCCATGATCGTGATCCCGGTCGTGGTGCGCACGACGGAGAACATGCTGCTCCTGGTGCCGAACGGTTTGCGCGAGGCGGCCGCCGCGCTCGGCGCGCCGCGCTCCAACGTCATCGTGACGGTGACCTGGCGTGCCGCCCGCGCCGGCATCGTGACGGGCGGGCTGCTCGCCATCGCGCGCATCTCCGGCGAGACCGCGCCCTTGATGTTCACGGTGCTCGGCCAGAACAACTGGGCGACCGATATGACCCACGAGGTCGCGGCGCTGCCGCTCATCATCTACAACTTCGCGAACTCGCCCTACGATTCGCAACACGCGCTGGCCTGGGCGGGCGCGCTTCTCATCACCGCAACCGTGCTGACGCTCAGCGTCGTGGCGCGGCTCATGCAACCGAAGCGGAGCTAATTGTCATGGACGCGACGACCGCGCCGAAGAACACCAAGATCGATATCAAGGATCTGAGCTTCTTCTACGGTGCCACCAAGGCGCTGAAGAACGTGACGCTGCCGCTCTACGACCGCCAGGTGACGGCGTTCATCGGTCCGTCGGGCTGCGGCAAGTCCACGCTGCTGCGCATCCTGAACCGCATCTACGAGCTCTATCCGAACCAGCGCGCCGACGGCGAGGTGATCCTGGACGGCGAGAACATCCTGTCGAGCCGCATCGACACCAACCTCTTGCGCAGCCGCGTCGGCATGGTGTTCCAGAAGCCGACGCCGTTCCCGATGACGATCTACGACAACATCGCGTTCGGCATCCGCCTCTACGAGCGCGTGCCGAAATCCGAGCTCGACGGCCGCATCGAGGACGCGCTGCAGCGCGCCGCGCTGTGGACCGAGGTGAAGGACAAGCTGGGCGCGTCCGGCCTGTCGCTTTCCGGCGGCCAGCAGCAGCGTTTGTGCATCGCGCGCACCGTGGCGACGCGTCCCGAGGTGATTTTGCTCGACGAGCCCTGCTCGGCGCTCGACCCGATCTCGACCGCGAAGATCGAGGAGCTGATCGACGAGCTGTCGAACGACTACACGATCGTGATCGTGACCCACAACATGCAGCAGGCAAGCCGCGCGTCCGACTATACCGCCTTCATGTATCTGGGTGAGCTGATCGAATACGGCCCGACCGAGAAGATCTTCACTGCGCCCGAGAAGAAGCAGACCGAGCAGTACATCACCGGCCGGTTCGGCTAAACGTAATCCGCTTCCGCCGTCGCGTCGCTCGGCGGCGTGCGCAGCACGGCGTTGAACACCCAGCTCAGCGCCACGCTGACCGCGATGTTCAGCGCCAGCGACGACAACGCCGCATAGCAGGGGATCGTCACGCCGAAGAGGTGGATCGGATAGATCGACGTCTTGAACGCCAGCTGCGCCGCCATCCAGGTGCCGCTCGCGATGCCGCAGCCCCAGCCGACCAGGAGCGCCCAGGGATTGAGCCGGTTGGTGTAGAGGCCCAGGATCACGCTCGGCAGCGTCTGGATGATGATGATGCCGCCCAGAAGCTGCAGCTGGATCGCGAAGGTCGTCGGCAGCTCGACGATGAAGGCCAGCGCGCCGAGCTTGACCACCAGCGATACGATCTTGGCGACCTGCGCCTCGCGCGCCGGCTTGCAGTTCGGATCGATGTATTCGCGGTAGATGTTGCGGGTGAAGAGATTGGCGCAGGCGATCGACATGATCGCGGCGGGCACCAGCGCACCGACCGCGATGGCGGCGAAGGCGATGCCGACGAACCAGCTCGGGAAGCTGTGCAGGAACAGCGCCGGCACCGCGTACTGGTTGCCGAACACTTTGAAGCCCGCCGCGAACTGCGGCATCGACTTGACGCCCGCCGCCACCGCCATGGTGCCGAGCAGCGCGATCAGGCCCAGTGCGAACGAATAGGCCGGCAGGATCACCGCGTTGCGCCGCACGACATGCCGGCTCGATGAGCTGAGCAGGCCCGTCACCGCATGCGGATAGAGGAACAGCGCCAGGGTCGAGCCGAGGGCGAGCGACGCGTAAGCCGCTTGCTGGCCGAGGCTCGTGGCGGTCGCCGGCGCCAGCACCAGCGTCTTGGGATCGGCGGCGGCGAAGATCTTGCCGAAGCCGCCGAGCTCGCTCGGGATGATGATGACCGCCGCGATCACGGTGACGTAGAGCAACGCGTCCTTCACCAGCGCGATCAGCGCAGGCGCCCGCAGGCCGCTCGAATAGGTGTAGACCGCCAGCACCACGAACGCGATCAACAGCGGCAGGTCGTGCACCACGCCGATCCCCGGCACCGGCACGTCCATCGAGATGCCGAGGCCGGCGATGGCGACCTCCATGCCGACCAGCTGCAGCGCGATATAGGGCATCGTCGCGACGATGCCGGTGATCGCCACCGCCAGCGCCAGCGTGCCGTTGCCGAAGCGGCCGCGCACGAAATCGGCGGCGGTGACATAGCCTTTTGCCTGGACCACCGACCACAGCCGCGGGTAGACCGCATAGACGATCGGATAGACGAGGATGGTGTAGGGCACCGCGAAGAATCCGCTGGCGCCCGCGCCGAACATGACGGCCGGGACCGCGATGAAGGTGTAGGCGGTGTAGAGGTCGCCGCCGAGCAGGAACCAGGTGACGATGGTGCCGAAGCGCCGCCCGCCCAAGCCCCACTCGTTGAGATCGTTGAGGTCGCCGCGCCGCCAGCGCGCCGCCACGAAGCCCAGCACGGTCACCAACAGGAACAGGACGACGAAGATCGAGACCGCAACCGTGTTCATGGATTGCGCTCGTCATAGAAATAGACCGGCAGCATCACCGCGACGCCGAGCAGGATCCACGCCATCTGATACCAGTAGAAGAAGGGGATGCCGGCGAGGCTCGGCTCCACGCGGTTGTAGGAGGGCACCCACAGCATCGCGACATACGGGATCAGCAACAGCAGGTGGATCGGGCGGAAACGCCGCCGCCTCGGTTTCGAATTGTCGTTCATGCTCGGCCCCTCTTGCGATTCCTGCATAAGCGAAAGCGCCGCAAGCGCCAAGGCCACTTGCAATCTCGCATTCGCACAATGGGCGCCGCGCGCTATGCTCGCCCCGATTGCACTTTGGGGGGGGAGAGGGCACATGCGGATTTTGATAGCCGGCATTCTCGGCGGACTTGCGATGTATGTCTGGCTGTCGGTGGCGCATATGTCGCCGCTCGGACAGATCGGCGTCGAGGCCATGCCGAACGGCACGGACGTGGTGACGCAGATTTCCGGCGCGACCGGCGGCAAGGCGGGGCTCTATTTCGCGCCCGACTACATGCATCAGAAGACCTCGGCGGCGCGCGGGCCGTTCGCCCTCGTCGCCTTCAATCCGAGTTCGTCGACAGGGCTGTCGCCGCTGCAGCTAGGACTGGAATTCCTCAGCGAGCTGGTGGAGGCGATCATCGCCGCCTGGCTCCTGTCGCAGGCCGCGATCGCGGCCTATGGCGCGCGGGTCGGCTTCGTCACCGGCATCGGCGTGGTGGCGGCGATCCTGGCCGAGGCGCCGTACTGGACCTGGTACGCGTTCCCGCTCGACTATTCGCTGGCGAACGCCGTGCTGCAGATCGCCGGCTTCTTCGTCGCCGGCCTGGTGATGGCCTGGTACTTGAAACCGCGCACCTCGTAGAACGGGTGGTATCGCACAACCCATTTTGTCATGCCCGCGAAGGCGGGCATCCAGAGGACCACGCACTGTGCCGCTTGCCCTGGATTCCCGCTTCCGCGGGAATGACAGATTGAGGGATTTGGTGATTCAAACGGCACTCACCGCCCGCCCGCGCTAATGCGCCGGCGTGATGGCGAGCGTGATCGCCGCCGCCGGTGCGTTGCTGATCTGGAGGGTCACCGGCTTGTCGGTCAGCGGAAAGCGCACGCTCTTGCGCAGGCCCGGGCAGTCGGGATCGCCGGTGTGCGCGGTCGAGGCGACGCTCACGCCGTCCTGATAGACGTCGATCCAGCCTTCGCTCGACAGCGAGACGAAATAATCGCCGGGCGGCACGGTGATACGCAGATAGCCCGCGAATTTCTGCGCGTCGCCCGGCTTGGCGGCGGGATAGGGCAGCTTCGCGTCGCCCGTCGCTTTGAGCGCCAGCGTCAGGGCCTGGTCCGGCAGCACGCCCATGATGTCGCCCGACCTCAGATGCGCCGCCGGCGCTTTCATCAGGGCTTGTTCATGCACCAGCGGCCAGGTGAGCTTGCTGCACGGCGGATCGGCCAGAGCGGGCGTGGCGCAGAGCAGAAGTGCGGTCAGGGCAACGAAGCGCATCACTTGCTCCCCAAGAGGATGAAGCCGTCTTTCTCGAAGATCGCGCGCGCTTGCTTGCTGCTCAGGAAGGCGAGGAACGCCTTGGCCTCCGGCTTGGCGTCCTTCACCAGCGCGGCGGGATAGACGATCGGCGCATGCGTCGAGTCCGGCAGGATGGCGACGACGTGGACTTTCTTCTCTGCCAGCGCGTCGGTGGTGTAGACGATGCCGAGCGGCGCCTCGCCGCGCGCGACATAGGCCAGCGCCGCGCGCACGTTCTCCGCCGAGGCGAGATTGTCCTTCACCGAATTCCACGCGCCGAGCTGCGTCAGCGATGCCTTGGCATATTTGCCGGCCGGCACCGAGGCCGGATCGGCGACGGCGAGTTTGCCGCCATGCAGCGCGCCCGCGAAATCGAACTTGCCGTTGACCATGAGCGAAACCGTCTGGTCCGCCGGCGCCACGACCACCAGGTGATTGCCGAGCAGATCGGCGCGGGTGTCGTGCTGAACAAGGCCCTTCTTGTCGAGATAGTTCATCCAGTCGCTGTCGGCCGACATGAAGAGGTCGGCGCCGCCCGACGCTTCGATCTGCTTGGCGAGCACCGAAGAGGCCGCGAAGGAGAATACGACGTCGTTGCCGGTCTTGGCCTTATACGCCTTGCCGACATCGTTCAGCGCGTCGGTGAGCGAGGCGGCGGCGAACATCGTGACGCTGGCGGCCTGCGCCGCGATGGGCGCGAACGCCAGGACGGCGGCGGCCAAACCGGCGCGCAACACGCGTGACAGATTCATGAAGTCTCTCCCCGATGGCTCTGTTGCAGCATAGGCCGAAGTCTAGCGATGCACCACGCGCCGATAGGACAGCGCCTCGGCGATGTGCGGCCGTCCGACCTGCTCGGCGCCCGCGAGATCGGCAATGGTGCGCGCGACCTTCAGCACGCGGTGATAGCCGCGCGCCGTCAGCCGCATCGCATCCGCGGCCTCGGTGAGAAGGCGCGTGCCGCCCGCATCCGGCGTCGCGACACGGTCGAGCAATACGCCTTCGGCTTCCGCATTGGTGCGCAGCGGATGGCCTTCGTAGCGCGCCGCCTGAATCGCACGCGCCTCGGCGACGCGCACCGCGACCTCCGCGCTGCCTTCGGCCGGCGGCGGCAACGTCAGATCGGCAGCCGAGACGCCCGGCACCTCGACATGCACGTCGATGCGGTCGAACAAGGGACCGGAGATCTTGGACTGGTAGTCCTCGGCACAGCGTGGCGCCCGTCCGCAGGCCTGCGCCGGATCGGCGAGATAGCCGCAGCGGCACGGATTCATCGCCGCGATCAGCTGGAAGCGCGCCGGAAAGCGCACATGGGCGTTGGCGCGCGCCACCACCGCCTCGCCGGTCTCGATCGGCTGGCGCAGCGAGTCCAGCACGCCGCGCTGGAATTCGGGAAGCTCGTCGAGGAACAGCACGCCTTTGTGCGCCAGGCTCACCTCGCCCGGCTTCACCTTGAGGCCGCCACCGGTCAGCGCCGCCATCGACGCGGAGTGATGCGGATTGCGGAACGGCCGCCGCCGCGAGATCGCGCCCTCGGCCAATTCGCCCGCAAGGCTCTGGATCATCGACAGCTCGAGCGCCTCGCGCGCGTCGAGCGGCGGCAAGAGCCCCGGCAGGCGCTGCGCCAGCATCGACTTGCCGGCACCGGGCGGCCCGATCATCAGCATGTTGTGGCCGCCCGCCGCGACGATCTCGAGGGCGCGCTTGGCGGTCTCCTGGCCTTTGACGTCGCGCAGGTCGGGAATGCGCACCGTGTCCTCGGCAAGCCGCGTTGTGGGCCGTGCCAGCACGGTGACGGCTTTCATATGATTGATCAGGCTGATCAGCGATGGCGCCGCGACGATCTCGATCTCGCCGGCCCAGGCGGCCTCGGGACCGCAGGCGAAGGGGCAGATCAGGCCACGGCTTGCCTCGCTGGCGGCAAGCGCGGCGGGCAGCACACCGGCGACGCCGGTGATCTGCGCATCCAGGGAAAGCTCGCCCAGCGCGGTGTAATTCGCCATCTCATGCGCCGGCAGCACGCCCATCGCCGCCAGCAATCCGAGCGCGATGGGCAAATCGTAATGGCTGCCCTCTTTCGGAAGGTCGGCCGGCGCCAGGTTCACGGTGAGGCGCTGATAGGGCAGCGCCAGGCCGATCGCCGAGAGTGCCGCGCGCACCCGTTCCTTGCTCTCGGCCACCGCCTTGTCGCCAAGACCGACGATGTTGAAGACGCCGCCGCCGCCCTCGCCGATATGGACCTGTACGTCGACCTCGCGCGCCTCGATGCCTTGGAAGGCGACGGTATAGACATGTGCGACGGTCATGCGGCCCCCAAGCCCGGCGCCATAGGAGCGGGTTCGCGCGTTCCGTGCAATGGCCCTCTAATGCGCGGCCAGGATGCTCCAGAGATAGTCGTGGGTCTTGAAGCCCGCGAGCACTTTGGGATCGGGTGCGCCGACGGGATGCTTCGGCAGCACCGCATAGTTCGGCGTGCCGTGGACGTCGAACGACGCATAGGCGTGACAGGTGATGCAGGAGGTCGCCGCGACCGCGACGCCCTTGTTCATCCGCTCGATCACCGAATTGGCGAGGACGGTCGGCTTGTGCGACGGCGGCGTCGTGAACGCGGCCTGCGTCCCCTTGAGGCAATAGTTCGCGAACACCGGATCGATGCGGCGGCTCTTGAACAGCGCGGCGAGCGCCGGCGTCTTGGCGCAGGGACCGTAATCGGTGTTCGGCACCACGCGCGGATCGACATTCGCCTGCGCCGCACCGAAGCCGTCGTGACAGCCGATCACGTCGCAGCGCCCGGGATTGCTGCGATGCTCGAAGGTCATCCAGAGCCAGTCCGGCAGGTCCTTGCTCTGCACCGACATGCCGAGCAGCGCGTATTCCTGCGCCCGCCCATTGAGGATCGCCGTGTTCGTGTAGTAGGCGCGGCGCACCGCGGCGGCCGTCTTGTACTGCTGCGGCAGCCAATGCAGCAGATCGGGAATCGCGACCCAATCGGCCTTCACGACGATCGAGTCTTTCGGAAAGGCGATCGGCACCTTGCCGGCGAACGCCTTCACCAGCCCTGCGGTGGAGGTGAGATGGGCGTTCACGATGGCGTCGAACACCGGCCGGTTGTGCTGCACCATCTCGCCGATGCAGGCGCCGGGCGGGAAGTTGCCGGCCTTGGGATCGGCGGGCTGACAGGCCGCGGCGGGAAGCGAGGTGCCGTGCATCGCGAACGCTTCGGCGCTGGCCGCCAGGCTGCGCGCCAGCACGCGGCTGCCGGGCTTCGGCCAGGCCGGCGTGCCGCCATAGATGTCGCTGTCCGATGCCCAGGTCTCGAACGCCACCGGCTTTCCGCCGCCGGTGGGCGCGGTAAGCGTCGCGAACGCGTTCCAGGCCGTCGCGTCGTAAGAGGGTGCGGCGGCAGCCGACGATACGGCGCAGGCAAGCATGGCGGCGGCGAGAAGCGCTCTCATGTCAGCACATATCCAGCCGCGGCGCCGGCCAGCGCCATGCGCGCGAGATAGCCGAGGCATTGGGTGAGCGTCACCTTGGGATCGAGCTTGAAGAAGAAATGATTGATCGTGAGCACCACAAACGGCCCGGCAAGCCAGGCGAAGGTCGCGACCTCGAGCCCTTCCCAGACACCCCCGACATCCGCCAGCAGGCATAGCGCCGCCACGCCGCCGCTCATGACATAGCCGATGATGCAGGCGGCGATGATCGCGCTGCGTTCCTTGCCGTCGACGATGCCGGGACGCCAGACCTCGGGATAGCGCCTGTAGGCGTCGTGGAAGAGAAAGCCCATGAACAGCCAGTCGGTGAACATCGCCACCGTGCCTGCACCGAAGGCCGCGGCGACCAGCATCCAACCCATTGGCAAGCCCCCGCTTGTGCGCGGGCGAGCCTAGACCGGAATGGCGTCGAACGCGATGGTGGTGCGGGCCGTGTCGCTCGTGAACGGCACCGTGCCGTGCCACATATAGGACGGAAAGAGCACCAGCCGGCCCGGCACCGGCTGCACCGTGCGCCTGACCGGTGCGCCGACCGGAAAGCTCGGCTCGCCGAACTTGATCCAGCCTTGCTGCATCTGCGCGTCCTTCGCGGCGTCCGGCACTTCGACGTAGTAGCAGGAGCTGATCCAGCCCATCGGATGGATGTGGTTGGTGTGGAAGCCCTCGCTGTAGAGCCGCGACGACCACGAGCCGGGAAAGCGGAAGCCGCCATTCGTGCGGCGCGACGACAAGGGATGCTTCGGCCCGTCATCCATCCGCGCGATATAGGTCCTGACGGCCTCTTCGATACGGCCGCGCAGCTTGGCGACGAGTTCGTTGTCGCCGTCGAACAACGGATCCATGGTCTGCGTGCCGCGCCGCAGCGTCTGGTCGAAATGCTCGCGCCGGTCGCCGTGCAACGTATCGAGATGGGCGTTCAGCGCCGCGTTGAAGCTCGCCATGTCGGCGAAGCCCTCGGGCGGCTCCAGCTCGAAGAGCTGCACGTGCTTGTCGTAGTCGATCAGCGTCTCGGCGCGCGGGTCGCGGTTGGCGCGCAGCGCGAGCTCATAGACCGCGATGGCCGCCTGGTCGGTTGGCGCCTTGGCGATCGCCTCCTCCAGCAGCTTCAGCGCGCGCGCGTTGTCGCCGGACTGCAGCAGCAAGCCTGCCAGATTGACGTGCGTCTGCACGACGCCGGGGCGCAGCACCATCGACGCCTCGTACGCCGCCGCCGCGTCGTCCAATCGCTTGAGGCCCGTGAGAGCTATCGCCAACCCGTCCTGCACGTGCGAATTGCCGGGTGCGGTGCGCGCCGCGCGCGCGAAGCATTCGGCGGCTTCTTCGAAGCGCTCGACGCGGTTGAGGAAGACGCCCTTCGACAGCAGCAGCTCCGATGGATCGGCCGCCTGCGCGATGGGCGCGTCATAAGACGTCAGGAACTCGTCGTCGCGTCCCATGCGATAGAGCAGCGCGTTGATCTCCTGATGCGGCGAGACGGTCGCCGGATCCTTGGCGATCGCCTTGCGGTAATCGGCAAGCGCTTCTTCCTGCCGCCCCAGATGCTGCAGCGTGCTGGCGCGGTTGACCGAGACCACCGGCAGGTTCGGCGCATGCGCCAGCGCCGCGTCGAACAGTTCCAGCGCCTCGGGATAGCGCCGCTGGATCTTCAGTGCCACGCCCAGATTGTGCTCCAATGCCGCGCGTGTGCTGTTGTCCGGTGTGTTGCCGGCGAGAAGCGGACGCAGCAGCGCCTCGGCCTCTTCCGGCCGGTTGCCGGTGTTCAGGATGCCGGAGAGGCTAAGGAACGCGCCGAAGTCGTTCGGCCGCAGCGTCAGCACCTGGCGCATGCTCTTTTCCGCAAAGGCAAGTTCGCCCGTGGCCTGCTGCATCTGCCCCAGCGTGAGCCACAGATCGGCGTTCTTGGGATCGTGCCGTACCGCGCCGCGCAGGAGTGCGATCGCCTCCGCGATCCGTCCCATATTCGCCAGCACCAGCGCGAGATTCGTCGTGGCCGTGGCATCGCCCGGACGGCGCGCCAGCGCGTTGCGGTAGTGGCGTTCGGCGTCGGCGAAGCGGCCCTGGCGCGCGCGGATGACGCCCATCAGCTGCTGCGCGTCCGGATCGAAGCGGTCCTGGTTGAGGACGCGGCCGACCGCAAGCTCGGCCATGGGCCATTGGCCCTGCTGCATGAGGGTCATCGCCTGGCGCAGCTGCGCGGCATTCGGGTTCGGCGGCATGGTCTTGGTGGTGTTCATGGGCCGGCACTTTAGCCGCAAACCGCGAAAAGCGCGCGCCCTTGCGCAGGTCCCCGCCGCAACCTACGCTTTCCAAACGCTATTGATGGAAAAGAGGGCCATGGCCGCCACCCGCTTCGAAGGAACCGATAAATACGTCGCCACCGACGATCTGAAGATCGCCGTTAATGCGGCCATCACGCTGGAGCGTCCGCTGCTCATCAAGGGCGAGCCCGGCACCGGCAAGACGGAGCTGGCCTTCCAGGTCGCGGACGCGATGAAGTCGCCGCTGATCACCTGGCACGTGAAGTCGACCACCAAGGCGATCCAGGGCCTCTACGAGTACGACGCCGTCACGCGCCTGCGCGACAGCCAGCTCGGCGAGGAGCGGGTGAAGGACGTCAAGAACTACATCAAGAAGGGCAAGCTCTGGGAGGCGTTCGAGCACACCGGCCGCCCGGTGCTCCTGATCGACGAGATCGACAAGGCCGACATCGAATTCCCGAACGATCTGCTGCTCGAGCTCGACCGCATGGAGTTCTTCGTCTACGAGACCGGCGAGACGATCAAGGCCGTCCGGCGCCCGATCATCCTGATCACCTCGAACAACGAGAAGGAGCTGCCGGACGCCTTCCTGCGCCGCTGCTTCTTCCACTACATCAAATTCCCCGAGCGCGAGACGATGCAGAAGATCATCGACGTGCACTATCCGAACATAAAGCAGAAGCTGGTGAGCGAGGCGCTCAACGTCTTCTACCAGATCCGCGACGTGCCGGGCCTCAAGAAGAAGCCGTCGACGTCCGAGCTGCTGGACTGGCTGAAGCTGCTTCTGAACGAGGACATCCCGCCGGAGGCGCTGAAGGAGAAGGATCCGACCAAGCTGATCCCGCCGCTGCACGGCGCGCTCCTGAAGAACGAGCAGGACGTCCACCTGTTCGAGCGCCTGGCCTTCCTGGCGCGCCGCGAAAGCCGGAATTGATACGCGCGGCGGCCGCGCTCGGGGCAGCAGTGCTGGCGGCGATATCCGTTTCGCCGGGTCCTGCGCGCGCCGAGGCAGCGGTCGCTATGCCGTCACCGGCATGCACCGCCGGCGCGCCGATCGCGCGCACCGGCGCGCCGATGCACGGCGACAGCCTGATCCCGGTGGTGATCTCCTCCATCAAGGCCGCGAAGGCGGCGGCCGCATCGTCCGTCGGATGGTGCCCGGATGCCAGTGCCGCGCGCTCTGGCCGGACATTCTCTGTCTGGCACGATCCTGCCGATCCGTCCTCGCTTCGCGTCGCATCGGCCGCCGGCCAGGGCTTCGAGCTGCGATCCTTCCGCGACATCGCGGCGCCGGGTGCCGGCGCGGTCTATGACGTCATCCTGATCGAGGGCGACAAGATCAAGGTGGTCGGATTCTTCGACGGCCCGCCCCCGATCGATGCCCTGACGCCACTCTTCACGGACAATTTCGCCGTCTATGCGGATATCGACGTCACGGCGCATAAAGTCTCGGTCTATCGCCCCTATTAGGACGCTCTGCTAGGATCGCGCCGATGCTTGGGCGAGACCACCGCATGGCCGTGACGATGCTGCGAACCTTGGCCCTGGCGCTTGCGCTGTCGGCCGCGCCTGCCTTCGCCCAAACCACCGACATCGACGCCTTCAAGGATGCGGGCAAGGACGCCGGCGACGACGCCAAGGTGCATTCCGCATCGGGCTTCGTCTGCCCGCTGTTCATCGGCCATTTCGAGCGCGACGCCTATGGCGAGCGCGATCCCTCGCTGGGCTCCGACTTCTGCGCCTATTCGGCGCGCGACGGGGTCTATGGCACCATCACGCTGACGCCGCTCAAGGGTGTCGCTTACGATCCCAAGACCGCGCTGCAGGCCGAGTACACCGAACAGGAGGGTATCGGCGGCAAGATGGTGGGCGAGAAGCAGATCGCCATCGGCGCCGGCAAGATCGCGCCCATTGCCGTCTACACCCGCACCTACGAGACCGCCGCGCTCGAGACGCTGCACTACCGCATCCTGTTTTCGGGTGGGACCATCGGAAACTGGGCGCTGGAGGCGACCGTCGAGTTCGCCACGCCGCGCGACGACGACGCGGTGCACGACTTCCTGGAGGCGGTGTATTCCGAGGCGCTGAAACATATCGCCGGTCTGCCGGTGCAGGGACCCGTGCTGCCGCCGGGCGCCGCGATCGCGCCGCCCCTGCCCGCGACGCCCGTTCCCGCCACGCCCGTTCCCGCCACGCCTGTGCCCGCGCCGGCCAAGCCCCCGAAGAGATGATCATGCGCCAAGCGCTTTTCGCCGGCGTCGTGGTGGCGCTTGCGACAGCCACGGTAGCGGCCGCTGCCGAGCCGGCCCCTGTGCTGCCGAGCGGATGGACGCAGGATGCCGGCGGCACCTATCACCATCCGGACAGCCGCACGCTCTGTCATCCGGCACTGGGCAGTTATACGCTGACGCGCCTCGATGGCCCGTCGGAGCCGGGCATCCTGGGCGTGTGCGTTTATACGGGCGGCACGTTGCGGATCGGCCTGATTCGGGTGCGCAAATTCATCGACGGCGTGGGCGAGACGCCGCTGACGATTCAGAACGACAGGACCTTGATGGGTCTCATCCCGGCGCAGGGCGTCCCACCGGGCGGCAAACTGGTCGAATCCTTCCGCGGCGGGCCGGGCCCGATCATCGAGGGAACGCAGACCGCGCAATACGTCATCACCCAGCACGCCGGCGATCTGCTGGTCGATTGCATCTCCCAGACCGGGGAGGACAAGGCGGAACGCGATTTCGGCTTCGCCAACTTCCTGCAGGGCTGTTCGCCGTCGAAATAGCAGCGGCACGGTCAAATCCTGAGCCCTTGGCCTTGGCGCTGCCGCCGGTCTAAGCTTGCCGGATCGCTATCGCCTGCCGGAAGGTCAACATGTTCTTCCAATTCTTCGACGAGTTGCGCGCCGCCAAGATCCCGGTGACGCTCAAGGAATACCTCGCGCTGATGGACGCCCTGGACAAGGACGTCATCGAGATGAAGGTCGAGGACTTCTACTTCCTGTCGCGCACCGCCCTGATCAAGGACGAGCGCAACCTCGACAAGTTCGACCGCGTCTTCGGTCACGTCTTCAAGGGCCTCGAAGGCCTCGACGGCTCGCTCATCGCGCAAATCCCGGAAGAGTGGCTCAAAGCGCTCACCGAACGCTTCCTCACCGACGAGGAAAAGAAGGCGATCGAGGCGGCCGGCGGCTGGGACAAGCTGATGGAGCAGCTCAAGCAGCGCATCGAGGAACAGAAGAAGCGCCACGAGAAGGGCAACAAGGCCATCGGCACCGGGGGCACCTCGCCGTACGGCAATGGCGGCTACAATCCCGAGGGCGTGCGCATCGGCCAGGACAAGTCGCGCCACGGCAAGGCGGTGAAGGTCTGGGACAAGCGCGAGTACAAGAACCTCGACGATTCGGTCGAGCTCGGCACGCGCAACATCAAGGTCGCGCTGCGCCGCCTGCGCAAATGGGCGCGCCAGGGTGCCGAGACCGAGCTCGACATGGACGGCACCATCAAGGACACCGCCAACAAGGGCTATCTCGACCTGCGCCTGGTGCCCGAGCGGCACAACACGGTGAAGGTGCTGCTGTTCTTCGACATCGGCGGCTCGATGGATGCCCATATCAAGCTCTGCGAAGAACTCTTCAGCGCGGCGAAGACCGAGTTCAAGCACATGGATTTCTACTACTTCCACAACTGCCTCTACGAGGCGGTGTGGAAGGACAATCGCCGCCGCCACAACGAGAAGCTCAACACCTGGGACGTGCTGAACAAATATCCGCGCGACTACAAGGTGATCTTCGTCGGCGACGCGACGATGAGCCCCTACGAGATCACCTATCCGGGCGGCAGCGTCGAGCACTGGAACGAGGAACCGGGCGCGGTGTGGCTCGACCGCGTGACCAGCATGTTCGAGCACACGGTGTGGCTGAACCCGGTGGCGGAGAAGCATTGGGAATACACGCCGTCGATCGGCCTGTTCCAGCAGCTGTTCACCAACCGCATGTTCCCGCTGACGCTCGGCGGCCTCGACAACGCGATGCGGGAATTGAACCGCTAGGCGGTTCGGCAGGCGGGGGGGGGCTCTCATGGATTCAGCGCGCGCGAACGGCACGGCAGTGCGGCTCGCCACCTGGGCGGATGCCGATGCGTTGTGCGCCACCCTGGCGCGCGCCTTCCACGACGATCCGATGATGTGTCATCTGCTGCCGCCGGCGGCGCGGCACAAGATGCCACGGCTGTTCAAGATCCTGTTCAAGCTCGGCCTGCCGCACGGCGCCTGCTATGTCACCGAGGGTTTCGAGGCGGCGACGCTGTGGCGCCCGCCGCCGGACGGCTGGCATGTCCACGTCATGGACTACATCAAGAACGCGCCTGAGCTCCTCGGCGTGTTCGGCACCAATGTGCTCCAGGTGATGTCGACGATGGACATGGTCGAGAAGGTCCATCCCGACAAGCCGCACTGGTACCTGCAGGTGATCGGGACCGATCCGGCGAAACAGGGCAAGGGCTTCGGCGGCGTCATCCTGCGCGACCAGCTGGCGCGCGCCGATGCGGCGCGCATGGCGTGCTATCTGGAATCCTCCAAGGACACCAACATCCCGATCTACCAGAGCTTCGGCTTCGTGGTGACAGGCGAGATCAAGATCCCGAACGGGCCGACGCTGTGGCCGATGTGGCGCGAGCCGCGAACATGAATGCGGCGGGACGCGCGGATGTGAGCGCGTTCGACGCCGGCACGCATCACGACGCGCTGCGGCGCGATGGCTTCACGATCATTCGCGATTTCGCCGACGCCGCGACACGTGCGGAAATTCGCGCCGCCGTGGCGCCGCATCTGGGTGCCCATCGCGGCCGCAACGCCTTCGAGGGCTACAGGACCGAGCGCGTCTACACTCTGGTCGCGCGCGGCCGCGTGTTCGAGCGCCTGGCGGCGGACGAACGCCTGCTGGCGTTGATCGGCCGCGTGCTGCAACCGGATTTCCTGCTCAGTGCCGCGCAAGCCATTCTCATCCACCCGGGCGAGGCGGAGCAGGCGCTGCATCACGACGACAATTTCTATCGCGTGCCACGGCCACGGTCCGCGCTCGGCGTCAGCATGATTCTGGCGGTCGACGATTTCACGCCCGACAACGGCGCCACCACCATCGTGCCGGGCAGCCATGCCTGGGGCGCGCCGGGCCCGGAGCAATTCGCCAAGGCGCAGCGCGAAAAGCGTCCCGCCGTGATGCCGGCGGGATCGGCGCTCGTTTTTCCGGGCACCTTCATCCATGGCGGTGGCGCGAACCGCAGCGCCCATCCGCGTCTTGCCGTCACGTTCCAGTATTGCGAGGGCTGGCTGCGCCAACAGGAGAACTTCTTCCTCGCTGTACCGCGTGACGTTGTACGCTCCATGCCGCCGCGTCTTCAGGCGCTGCTCGGCTATTCGATCTGGCCACCCTTCATGGGCATGGTGACGGCGCACCATCCGGCGCGCACGCTCGACGATGATTTCGTGACGCCGGTTGCGGCGGAGCCGCGAAGTTAAGGTTGCGGCGGAGCCGCGAAGCTAAGGTTGCGGCGGAGCCGCGAAGCTGATCCTCTGGCGCCAGAACCATCGGGAGAACGCCATGACGATCCAGGTCCATCACCTCAACAATTCGCGTTCGCAGCGCATCCTGTGGCTGCTCGAGGAGCTCGGCACGCCGTACGAGATCGTGAAATATCAGCGCATGTCGCCGGTGCCCTTCGCGCCGCCGGAGCTGAAGGCGATTCATCCGCTCGGCAAGTCGCCGGTGCTGACCGACGCCGGCAAGACGATCGCGGAATCGGGCGCCGAGGTCGAATATCTGATCGACACCTACGGCCAGGGCCGCTTCAAGCCCAAGCACGGCACCGAAGACTACTGGCACTACGTCGAGTGGATTCATTACGCCGAGGGCTCGGCGATGCTGCCGCTCTTGATGGCGCTCTATACCGGCATGCTGGGCGACGCGGCCGCCGCCCTGAAGCCGCGCGTCGACAGCGAGATCGCCAACCACCTCTCCTACATGGAGGCCGGCATCAAGGGCCGCGACTTCTTCGTCGGCAGCGACCTGACGGGCGCCGATGTCCAGCTGCTCTTCGTCTGCGAGGCGGCCGGCGCGCGGCTCGAGCCCTATCCCGAGCTGATGAAATATCGCGCGCGCATGCAGGCTCGTCCCGCCTACAAGCGCGGCATCGAGAAGGGCGGCGAATACGCACTCATGAGCCGTTAGGCGAATGACAAAAATAAACCGGAGCCGTTAGGCGAATGACAAAAATAAACCGGAGCCGTTAGCATGCGCCTGTCTCTGGCCATGGGGGCGTTCGTCGCGTTGATCGCCGCCGCCGCCGAGGACTTTCGCTACGCCCCGTCGAGCGGAGAATTCTCCATCGACATGAGCAATCCCGGCGATCGCGGCTACAAGCCCGGCCGGGAACAGCGCTCGGGCCATGCCTTGCTGGTCGATTTCTGGTTCGGCCAGGGCCAACTCCATGGCGGCTTCGTGCAGCGAACCGTCGAATGGGTGCCGCTCGACCAGCCCATGACACCTGAACAGCGCGATCCGATGGTGCGTCAGCTGGTGTCGGACTATCTGGTGCAGCGTTTCGGCTCCAAATTCGCGCTCGTCGATATCGCGAAGCACCGCGACGCGGAAGGACGGCTGGTCTATCTGTTCGTGGCCAAGGGCGAGATCGACAGCCTGCCCAGCGGCTGGCAGGGCAGCGTCGCGGTCTTCGACAACGCCGTCGCGCTGGTCAGCGAGGTGATGTCGCTCAACATGCTGAACAGCGGACTGCGCAACGTGCCCGAGACGGACGGGGTATTCGATCCCGAGCTGGTGCGCTGGGCCGCTACCCTCCGGCCGAGCCGTTCGCCACGCTGAAAAACGAAACCGGCCCGGGTCCTGGCCCGAGCTGGTCTCGAATCCTGCAAACAACGATCAAGTGCTGGCGGTTTTGGCCCTGGCTGCCCCTAGGCCTTGGCGCTCGCGATATAGCGGTCCGCCATGGTGTCGAGCATCGCCAGTGGGATCGCGCCACCGATCAGGATCGCGTCGTGGAAGGCGCGGATGTCGAACTTGGCGCCCAGCGCCGCCTTCGCCTTGTCGCGCGCCGCCAGGATCGTCAGCTTGCCCAACATGTAACCGCAGGCTTGACCCGGCTCGACGCAATAGCGCTCGATCTCGGTGATCGCGCCGCTCTCCTGGTCGCCCAGCACGTCGACGTAGTATTTCACCGCCTGCTCGCGCGTCCATTTCTTCGCATGCATGCCGCTGTCGACGACCAGGCGCACGCAGCGGAACATCGAGTCGTGCAGCTGGCCGATCAGGCCCATATCGTCGCCGTCATACATGCCCATCTCGACCGCGAGCTGCTCGGCATAGAGCGCCCAGCCCTCCATATAGGCCGAGAAGTAGCTGAGCTTGCGGATCAGCGGCATCTTCGCCTCGCGCTGGATCGACAGCTGCAGGTGATGGCCGGGGATCGCCTCGTGATAGGTCAGCGTCGGCAACAGCCAGCGCGGCTGCTCCGCCGTGTCGCGCAGGTTGATCCAATAGATACCCGGCACCTTGCCGTCGAGCGACGGCGCATCGTAGTAGCCGCCGGCCCGCGCCGCCTCGATCTCCTTGGGCACACGCTTGATGACGACTTCGGCCTTGGGCAACGCGCCGAAGTAGGCTGGCAGCCTGGCGCGCACCGCCGCGACCTTCACGTTGAGGTCGGCGATCAGCTGTTCCTTGCCGGCGTCGGTGTTGGGATAGACCATCTTCGGGTCGTCATACATCGCGCGCAGGCGCTCGCCGACCGTGCCTTTGGTCATGCCGTGCTTTTGCATCAGCGCTTCGATCTTCGCCTGATGCTCCTTCACCAGGTCGAGACCGGTCTGGTGGATTTGTTCCGGCGCCATGGTCGACGTCGTCCAGGTCAGCACGCTGTCGCGGTAGTACTGCTCGCCGTTCGGCAGCTTCCACACGCCCGCGTCATGCGTTGCCGTCTTGCGCAGGCCGGTCATCAGCGCGATCTGGCGGTCGAGCGCGGGATAGACCTTTTCGGCGACGATCTTGGTGGCCCGCGCCTGCCAGTCGCCCGGGATGTTCTTCTCTTTCGTGCGGCGCGCCAGCGATTGCGTCAGCGGCGAGGTGTCGGGCGACGAGGCGCGCAGCTGGTTCATCTGCAGGATCGTCTTGTCGAGTGCGAAGTCCGGTGGGACCACGCCCAGGCCGGCGTCGTGGCGGACCACCTCGCACTCGCCGTCCATGCGCAGCGCGAGCTGCTCGAGGCGCGCGAGATAGGCGTCGGCGTCTTCCTTGGTCTCGATGGTGTGCTGGTTGTCGAGGAACGACGGCGCGTCGGAATAAAGGCCGCCGAGCTGGCTGATGACGTAGGGACTCCCCGCGCCGCCGCCGCCGAAATCATAGCGCTTGTCGCAATCGGCTTGGGTCTTGAGGCCGAACAGCACGACGTCGTAGCTGATCTGGTCGTCGCCGCCGACGCTGGCGCGGTCGAAGGCCGCAAGCCGCTGATATTGGCTGGCGTTCAACGCCTTGTTCTTCGCGACCGATGCCAGCGAGGTTTCGTCGATCAGGCTCTTCTCATAGGCGCGCTTGCCGGTGTCCATGCCGAGGCCGGTGGCGAAGGTCGGCGAGTTGTCGAGATTCTCCTGCACGAAGGTGTCGAACAGGGCGTTCAGCTTGGCGCTCGGCGTCATGGTGGCGTCGGCGGCGAGGGCCAGCTTGGCGGCGGCGAGAACGGCGGCGCTCGCGGCGCCCGATTTCAACAGCGATCGGCGATTCAGCATAGAGCCCTCCAGCATGGTGGGCGAAACCTATGGAGCGTTGTCAGCAGCCACAAGGTATAGAGCCGTGCCCGGCTTCACGTTCGCGTGCGCGTCGGCCGCATGTGGCCAAACTAGCGGGGTTCAGGCGCCCATCCGGTCCCGGGCGCCCATCATGTGGCCTTCCGCCTTCACCATCGTGGACGCTGCCGCCAGCCCGAACCGGGGCATGTTGCCGTAGACGCATTCGAACATGCCGGGCTCGACGCGATAGGTCTCGTGCCAGATGCCGATGGAGCCTTCCTTCAGAAGCTCGCGCATGTAGCGCGCCCAGGCCGGATGATGCGAACGCGCCGGGTCGTGGGAATAGGCTTCGAGCTTTTCGAAGCTCTCCCAATATTGCTGCACCATGATGACCGGAAAGGAGATGTATTGCCGGTACCAGAGCAGGCCCGAATCCGGCGTCTTCTCGAGTTCGGCGAGCATGGCCGGCATGGTGCGCATGAACCACAGCCATTTGGGGAAGGTGCTCAGCCGGTTGAGGCGCATGCCGATCAGAAACAGCACCACCGGCTTGTCGAGCTTAGCCGTCATGCGGCCCGGCACAACGCTCGTCGAATGCTCCATTCGCGTCCCCTCAGGCTTTCGTCGCGCTGCCCCAATAGTTGAATCCCGCGAAGCGCGGCGTGCCGGGCAGGTACATGGTCTGCATGTCTTCTACTTTGAAGCCGGCGTCCTGGATCAGCTTCGGGATCGGCCGATCGACATGGCAGCCGCCGCAGAGCGACTTCCAGACCGGATTGATCCGGCGCTGGAAGCGATCGACCTTGGCGTCCGGCGCGCTGCCGTGCTCGCAGAAGATCATCCGTCCTGCGGGCTTCAGCACGCGGCGCATCTCGCCCAGCGCCTTGGCGACATCGGGGATGGAGCACATCGTATAGGTGATCAGGACGGTGTCGGCCTCGGCATCGCCGAGCGGAATGCTTTCGCCCGACAGGCCGAGATAGTCGAGTTTGATCGGCGAAGCCGCGACACGCTCCGCCGCGCGCGCCCGCATCTCGGCCGACGGCTCCAGCGCCCACAGATGCGAGACCTTGGACGCATCGTAGAACGGCAGGTTATGGCCTGCGCCGAACCCGATCTCGAGCACGCGCCCTTCGGCGCGCGGGACGACTTTGCGGCGCTGATAGGTGATCGGCTTGGTCGACATCGCCGCGTCGAGCAGCCAAGGCAGGATATGACGGTCGTAGAAACCCATCGCAGCACCGCTTCGAAAGCCGGCGCATCTTACCGTGTTCGTGCGGGCGGTCACGGCCCATAGGTCGGCTTGTCCGGCGGATCGCCGTTGTTGGGAAGATGGGCGATCGTCTGCGTGTCGGCGTAGCTCGGCTGCTGGCTGGGATCGAAGCCCCCATCCATCGCGCCTTTGGCGAGGCAAGCGGCGAGGGCGAGTGGGTTGGGAGGGCCTACCGGGCTCATGCAGGGCAGCAGCAGCGGCGCGTTCTTGCGTTCGCGCCCGCGCTCCCATAGCGCGGCATAGCGTGACCGGCTGGTGCCGTCGCGATAATCGACGCCACCGTCGTCGGGCGGCAGCGCATTGGCGCAGCGTGCGCGCTCCGCCGCCGGCATGTTCGCCATCTCCTGCGGCGAGCAGCCGAACAGCGAACGGTTGAGTCCGAGCGCCGGCGTGCCTTGCGATGAATCGGGGATCGTGATGCCGCGATAATCCGGCAGGGCGGGCGTTGCCGGCGTCACGGGGGCCGTCGCGCTTGGCACCGGCTGCCCATGGCGCTGCGGCGCCGGTTTGGGGTGCGGCGGAAAATAGAAGAATATCTCGTGCCGCGCCGCGACCGCCTGAGGTTTGTCGATCGTCTGCCGCGACGTGATCAACAACGCCCAAACCAGCGCGACATGCAGCAGCGCGACGGCGGCGACGCCGCCGAACCGGCTCCAGCGCCGGCCCGCCGCGTCAGGCATCCGGCCGGTATTCCAGCAGATCGCCAGGCTGGCAGCCGAGCGCCGCACAGATCTTCTCCAGGGTCTCGAAGCGCACGCCCTTCACCTTTCCGGATTTGAGCAGCGACAGGTTGGCTTCGGTGATGCCGACGCTTTCCGCCAGATCCTTGGAGCGGAGCTTACGCTTGGCGAGCATCACGTCGAGGTTGACGATGATGGCCATCAGATGAACTTTGCGTTCTCGTCGGCCAAGCGTCCGGCCTCGCGCATCACGCGCGCGATCACCAGCACCGCGCCGGCGCAGAACAACGTCGCGAAGTCGCCCGAACCGAGGTCGAGGCTGATGCTGCGATGGCCCGCGAACGGCCAGCTCAGGATGAAGGTGATCGGCCCGTGCATCGCGAAGCCGACGACGACACTGGCGAGAAGCCCGGTGGCGACGTTGTTGAGCGCTTTGAGCGGCGGCGCCGTGAACACCTCGCCCGCGGCATAGAGCAGGAACAGCCGCCGCAGAGACAACAGCGCCCAGACCAGAAAGCCCGTCGCTACCAGGGCAAACGCCAGCGCGGCCAGGCGATAAAGCAGCGGTACGCTCTCGTTCAGCGCCGTACCGAGATTGTCGACCTCGAGCCGGTTGATCTTGCCGGGAAACAGATAGCCGACCGCTTGTCCGACAGGCAGCAGGACGGCCGCGATCATCGACAACGCCGCCATGACGCGACTGAGCCCGGCGTAACCGGAACGCGATTCATCGGTCATCACGATCTCCTTGCCTGGATATCGTAACGGGCGAAGAAATTATCGCAAGGCAATAATTTTAGCGGATTCTCTGGTTCTTGCGAATCCACATCGCAAGATCGTCCTCGTTAAACGCACCGGACGCGACAGAGAGGATGACCATGACGGTTTGGCTGTCGTCTGCTGTCAGGTCGAAGCGGTTTAGCGCGAGGAAAGATTCCAGGGCGACCAGCGCTATGCGCTTATTTCCGTCGACGAACGCGTGATTTTTGGCCAAGCCGTAGGTATAGGCAGCTGCCAATGCAGCGGCGTCAGGCGTGCCATATGCCGCGAGGTTTTTCGGGCGCGCCAATGCGGACTCGAAAAGCCCTTGATCGCGAATGCCGGTTGCGCCGCCATGCTCGGCCAATTGTTCGTCATGCGCAGTGAGCAAAGCATCCGAGTCCAGCCAGACCCAGCCGCTCATTTCGCAAGCTCACGCAAAGCATTGCGCCGCTTCTTCATGACCTGGCGCATCAGTTCCATCTGGCTTGACTTGTCCGCGTCGTAGGGCGTAACGCGAAAACCGTCCGGCGCGGACGTCATCGTGATCGTGTCGCCCTTGTCGACCTTCATGGCGGCCAGCACCTCTTTCGGCAGCGTGACGCCGACCGAATTGCCGATCTGAATGAGCTTCAGCTTGAAATGCATAGCCGCCACCGTTCCAACGATTGTTAGAACCTGACGTTATAACAAAAGTAAAACTACCGCAATTGCCGCCTTATTCCGGCGCGACCGTCACTTGGATCCCGTCGAGTTCGTCCTTGCAGACGATCTGGCAGGAGAGGCGCGAGCGGCCGGGCTCGACCGCCAGCGCCATGTCGAGCATGTCGACCTCGGCATCGGACGGCGGCGAAAGCTTTTCGTACCAGCCGCCCTCGACATAGACGTGGCAGGTGGCGCAGGCGCAGGCGCCGCCGCACTCCGCCGCGATCGGCAGGCCGGCGTCGCGCAGGATCTCCATCACGCTCCAGCCGTCGCGGCCTTCGACGCTGTGTTCCTTGCCGTTGCGGTCGGTGGCGTTGATCTTCATCCGTTCACACCCAGCTTCTTCTGCAGATTAGAGGACGAGGTCGTGTACTGAAAGCGCAGCTTCTCGTTCGGCTTGCAGATGTGGAACGCGGCCTGCGCCATCAGCGCGCCTTCGTGGAAGCCCGACAGGATCAGCTTCAGCTTGCCCGAATAGGTGTTGATGTCGCCGATCGCGAAGATGCCCGGCGTCGAGCTTTCGAAGCGCGCCGTGTCGACCGGGATCAGGTTCTCGTTGAGGTTCAGGCCGAACTCGGCGATGGGGCCGAGCTTGATGGTCAGGCCGAAGAACGGCAGGAACGCATCGGTCTCGTGATGCCACTCGCTCTTGTCGGCGCCCGACAGCGTCACGCCCGAGAGCTTGCCGTCCTCGCCGTGCAGATTTTTCACGCTGGCGACGTGGAATTTGACTTTGCCTTCCTTCTCCAGCTCGCGCATCTGGTTGACGCTGTGCTGCGCGGCGCGGAAGCCGTCGCGGTGATGCACCAGCGTCACGCTCTTGGCGAGCGGCGCGAGGTTGATCGTCCAGTCGAGCGCGCTGTCGCCGCCGCCCGCGATCAGGATGTTCTTGCCGCGGAAGGTCTCCATCTTGCGCACCGCGTAGTGCACGCCGACGCCGTGGCCCGCGTTCTCATAGCCTTCGATTCCCGGCACCGGCGGGCGCTTGGGCACGAAGCTGCCGCCGCCCGCCGCGATCACCACCACCGGCGCGACGATCTCGGTGCCCGCATCGGTCTTCATCTTCCAGCGGCCGTCTTCGAGCTTCTCGAGGCCGCTGACCATCTCGCCGAAATGGAAGACGGGATTGAACGGCTTGATCTGCTCGAGCAGCTTGTTGGTCAGCTCCTGGCCGGTGACGATCGGCAGGCCCGGGATGTCGTAGATCGGCTTCTCGGGGTACAGCTCGGTGCACTGCCCGCCCGGCCGGTCGAGGATGTCGACCAGATGGCATTTGAGATCCAGCAGTCCCAGCTCGAACACCGCAAAGAGGCCGATGGGCCCCGCTCCGATGATGGCGACGTCGGTCTCGACCAAAGCCTGATCAGTCGTGCTCATGGGGATTTCACAGTCTCTTCGTGTAGGTCTTAAGAAATCAGCGGACCAGTTATGTGAAAATGGGTCCGCCGACAACCCTTTCAAGAAGGGCCGCAAATGTGCCGCAGCGCAACAGCGGCGCCAAGGGCGTAGCGTTGTCGCGTGTCAAAGGCTTGGTATCTCATGGAAAATCCAGCCAAACCGGCCCAGCTATGCACCACCATGGCGGAGGTCCGTGACGGGATCGACCGTCTCGACCGCCAGCTCGTGGCCCTGCTGGCGCTGCGCCAGGGCTACATCGAGGCCGCCGCCCGCATCAAGATCGACCGCAGCCGCGTCCACGACCAGGCGCGCATCGACGACGTGGTGGCGAAAGTGCTGGCGGCGGCGAAAGCCGCGGGCCTCAGCACGGCCATCGCAGAGCCGGTGTGGCGGCTCCTGATCGACCGCTGCATCGCCCACGAATTTTCGACCTTCGACCGGCTTCAGCCGGCGAGATAATCGCGGATGAAGGATTGAACCTGCGCCGAGCGCGCTTCGAGGTTCGCGATCGCAGCGCTGGCGCCGGCGCGGTCGGACAGATCCACCGGCTCGCACTGTGCCGCCGCATCGCCCATCGCGAAGGCACCGATGCCGCGCGCCGCGCCCTTCAGCGTGTGCGTGACTTCCTTCCACGACTTCGCATCGCGCGCGTCGAGGATGCTCTGCAGCTTCGCCACGAGCTCGCTCGCCTGCATGTCGAACAGGCGCATGATCTCGGCGTTCAGCGCCTTGTCGCCGCCGGTATAGCGTGCGAGATGCTCCAGATCGACGATCTTTTCGGCCGGTTCACCCATCTGTCCAACCCATCCGATTGGTCCAGCGGCGGAGCATGACGGATAACGTTCAATACTCCGTTAACGGATGGTCGGCGGCGATCGAGCCCTGCGCCGTTGCGTCCTGGCCGGCGCGCGAGGCGTTTTCGCTCGACGGCTGGTTCCTGCGCTTCACCGGCGGCTTCTCGTCGCGCAGCAATTCGGCGGCGACGAACGCCTATAACGGCGCCTCGTTGGAATGCAGCATCGAAGCCGCCGAGGCTGCCTATCGTGCGCGCGGCCTGCCGCCGCAATTCCAGATCGCACCGACGACGCGGCCTGAGAATCTCGAAGCCGTGCTGGTCGCGCGTGGCTACACCCACAAGACGCCGACCTGGGTGATGGTTGCCGAGACCGCGGCGCTCGCCGCGTTCGGCGATGTGCGGATCGCGTGCGTTGCCGACGACGATTTCGCCCGGCTGACGCGCGAAGGCTCGCACTCGCCGGCGGACGGTGAAGAGCGCTTAAGCACGCTGGCCCGCGCGCCCGCGCCGAAGGGCTTCTTCACGGCCCATGCCGGCGGGACGGCGGTCTCCTGTGGCGCCTCGGTGGTGACCGGCGCCTGGGCGGGCGTCTTCGTGATGCGCACCACGCCCGTCCATCGCCGCGCGGGCCACGGCCGCCGCGTGCTGGGCGCCATCGCGGCCTGGGCGGAGGAACAAGGCGCCGCCCGCCTCTACCTCCAGGTCGACGAAACAAACGCCGCAGGCCGTGCCCTCTACGCCCGGGCAGGGTTCCAAGATGCTTACCGGTACAAGCACTATGTCGCGAAATAATCTGTCGGCAATTTCACGGAAATCGGCTGTGGCACTCGATTCGTATGCGGATCGATGGTTAAAGTGCCCGCGCACCTAGCGGATTTCGAACCATGGCGACGATCGGAACGGAGCGCGGCAGCCAGCCCGTGCTGCTGCAGACCGCCGAACCCATAGGGGAGACGGAAAGCCGCACCGCGTCCCTGCGCAAGCCGGAGCCGAAATTCGGCATCGCGGCCGTGATCTTCGCCATCGTGCTGTCGGCCTTCTGGATCGGTTCCGCCACCGCCTATCTCATCGGCCTCGCAGGCCCGCGCGGCCTTGCCGGCCTCGGCGCCTCGGACCTGACGCTTTTTGGCGCCGTGATCTTCCTCCCGCCGCTGCTCTTCGTCGCCGCCGCCTGGGCGATGGCGCGCGCCCAGCAGCTTGCGCTGGCCTCGCAGGTGCTGGCCGAGGCCACAGACCGCCTCTTTACCGCCGATGAGACCGCCGCGCGCACCGCCGCCCGCCTTGGCCGTGCCGTGCGCCGCGAGCTGGACGGCTTGAACGCCGGTCTCGACGGTGCCTTCAACCGCCTGCGCGCGCTGGAAAGCGTGCTGGAAAACCAGATCGCCGCTCTCGACGAAGCCGGTGCGCGCGTCGAAGTGCGCGGCGAGGCCGTCGCCTCGCGCCTGACCGCCGAGCGCGAGCGCATCGAGTCGGTCGCGGGCTCGCTCAGCGAATCCGCCTCGCGCGCCGCCGAGACCGTCGCGGGGCGCACCGCGCAGCTCAAGGCCTCGATCGAGAGCGCCGAGGGCGCGCTCAAGACCGCCGGCACCACGCTCGATGCGCAGGCGTCGAGCTTCCGCGCCGCCGCCGGCGCCGCCGCCGACGCGCCGCACGCCGCCGCCGTCGAGCTCGACCGTCAGGCCAAGCGCATCGAGTCGGTGGCCGATGCCGCGATGGCGCGCGCCGAATTCGTGCTCGGCCGCCAGGAGCGTCACCGCACCGGCATGAACGAGCTGATGCAGCGCCTGAAGGACGAAAGCGCCGCCTTCGAGACCGCGCTGTCGAAAGAGCGCTCGTCGATGGAGCAGGCGATCCAGCAGCTCGGCGGCGAGGCGCAGAAATTCGAGACCGTCACCGGCGATGCCGAGCGGCACCTCGAGATCATCATGGCGAACGCCTCGGCGCGCGCCAGCCAGCTCACCAGCAACTTCATGCGCGAGGCCGAGAAGCTGAAGGAAGCCTCCGACAGCGCGAACACGACTCTTGCCAACATGATCAACGCGCTGCAGCAGGCCAATGCCGGCGCCCAGACGCTGATCGGCGAGACTGCGAACGAGGCCAAGACCAACGCCCGCACGCTGGTCGGCGAGGCGATGGCGGAATGCGAGCGCCTTCTGCGCACGTCGGGCGAGCTGGCGGCGCAGGCCGGAGACATCCGCGAGACGCTGGCGAAGACCGTCGCCGACGTGCAGCATCACCTGCTCACCCTGCCGGCCATCGCGCAGCAGGAAGCGCGCCGCGTGCGCGAGATGGTGAAGGGCGAGACGGAGGAAATCCTCGATCTTTCCGCCCGCACGCTCTCGACCATCCATGCGCGCACCGCGCCGCGCTCCGTCGCCGCGCGCATCCCGGGCGCGCCGGCGCCCACGCCGGAGCCGCCGGAAAGCGAAGGCCTGCTCGGCATGGCCAAGCGCCTCACCCAGCGTCCGCAAAAGTCGCGCAAGCCGCGGGCGGACGGCGCGCCGGCCGAACCGGGCCGTTGGGAGATGCGCACACTGCTCGCCGCCGTCGAAGGCGGCGAGTCCAAGGACCTGAAGCCGGCCAATGCCGCGGCGCTCGGCGCGCTGGAAGCCGCGCTGGCCGACATGGCGGTCGATCTCGACGGCATCACGGCGGAAGCCGCGCCGGGCGAGGATGAGTGGCGGCGGTACCTCGCGGGCGACCGCTCGGTATTTGCCCGCAAGCTGGCGGGCGCGATCGACGACGACACGGTCAACCGCATTGCCACGCTCTATCGCGAAGAGCCGCGCTTCCGCGACGCGGCCAACGCCTATATCGGCGAGTTCGAAGCGCTCCTGGCACGCGCCAAGGAAGGCGACGGCGGCGGCCTCCTCACCTCGACGATGCTGAGTGCCGACACGGGGAAGATCTATCTTGCCGTGGCGTACGCGCTGGGGCGGCTCTGAACAAAACCCGGCGTCATTCGCGGCGGATGACAATTTGCACTATTCCGTCCGCCGGAACCGCGCCGCGAAGAACCCGTCCATGCCGTGACAGGGCAGCGTGCGCAGATCGCCTTGCGCGCTGATCAGCTCGCCACGCCCGAACACCTCGTCCGCCGTCACTGGCACACGCACGAACCGCGTATCGCGTTCGAGGAACCGCGCCGCCTGCTCGACGCCTTCTTCCGGCTCCAGTGAGCACACCGCGAACACCAGCGTCCCACCCGGCGCCGTCATCGCGGCTGCGGCATCGAGCAGCTCGCCCGCCGCTTGTTCGCACAGATTGATGTCGGCGGCGCTCTTGATCCAAGGCAGCTCGGGATGACGGCGGATCGTGCCGGTCGCGGTGCATGGCGCATCGAGCAGCACGAACGGTGCCGGCGTCTCCGGCGTGAAGTCGCGCACATCGCTTTCGACGACGACCGCTTCGAGCCTGGTGCGGGCAAGATTTTCCCGGATGCGCTCGGCGCGCGACGCTTCGCGCTCGACCGCGATCACCCTGCCGCCCATTGCCGCGAGCTGCATCGTCTTGCCGCCTGGCGCGGCGCACAGATCGATCACGCTCTGTCCGCGCACATCGCCGAGCAGGCGCGCGGGCAGCGAGGCGGCGGCGTCCTGCACCCACCAATCGCCCTCCACGAAACCCGGCAGCGCATCGACGCGGCCCGGCTCGTTCAGGCGCACGACATCGCCGAACAGCAGCTCGCCGTCGGGCACGATGCTGCCCTTCACCATGAGATCGACCGGCGCGACGCCAAGATGCGCCGTCGCGATCGCGCGCGCGGTCTCCTCGCCGTAAGCATCGTTCCAGCGCTGCCACAGCCAGTCCGGCGCGTTGAGCCGGGCGGCGTCCTGCGCTTCGATCGCCGCACGGCCCTCGCGCGCCACCCGCCGCAGCACCGCGTTGATCAGCGGCTTGAAATGCACCGCCTTGTGATCGGCCTGCGCCAACCGGTTCGCGGCATCGACGGCGGCGTGCGCCGACACGTTCAGGAACAGAAGCTCGCAAGCACCCGCATAGAGAATCTCCAGCGTCGGCCCCGCTTTGTGCGGCGGCGGCGCCTTGGGCACGAAGGCGCGGATCAACGCCTCAAGTTGTCCAAGCCTGCGCAACGTCTCGCTCGCGATGGCGCGCGCGAAGCCTGCGTCGCGCGGCGGCAATTGCGCGAAAGCGGTGTCCAGCGGATGACGCTTGCGCAGGACATCCGACAGCGCGCGTTGCGCGGCGGCGCGCGCCGGAAGGCCCTCGCTCATCCCCATGGTCCGCGCTGCGCCGCCGCGGCCTGTCCGGCCATCGCGTTCAACCGCGCGATGCGTTCCTCAGTCGAGGGATGGCTCGAGAACAATCCTGCCAGGCCGCCGCCATGCAGCGGGTTGATGATGAACATATGCGCCGTCGCCGGATGCGTCTCGGCTTCCGGGTTCGGGATGATTTCGGCCGCGCGATCGATCTTCTTTAGGGCGGATGCAAGCCACAGCGGCCGGCCGGAGATCGCGGCGCCTTCACGGTCGGCCTCGAACTCGCGGCTGCGGCTGATCGCCATCTGCACCAGCATCGCGGCGATGGGCGCGAGCAGCGTCACCAGCAAGACGCCGATGAAACCGAGCCCGTTGCTGCGACGCTCGCCGCCACCGAAGAAGAACGCGAAGTTCGCCAGAATCGACACCGCGCCGGCGACGATCGCCACGATGGTCATGGTCAGCGTGTCGCGATGCTTCACATGGCTGAGCTCATGCGCCAGCACGCCGGCGAGCTCCTCCTGGTTGACGCGCGCGAGCAGCCCGCTGGTGACGCACACGGCAGCATGCTCCGGACTGCGGCCGGTGGCGAAGGCGTTCGGCTGATCGTTCTCGACGATATAGACCTTGGGCACCGGCAACCCGGCCTGGCCGGCCAGCTGCGCGACGAGGTGCACCAGGTCGCTCGAAGGCTCCGCCGGCCGCGCGCCGTACATCGACAGCAGCACCTTGTCCGAGTTCCAGTAGGCGAAGAGGTTGGTTCCGGCCGCGAACAGGAACGCGATCGTCATGCCGGTGGGCCCGCCGGCCAGATAGCCGGCGAACAGGAACAAAGCGGTCAATGCCGCCATCAAAAGGCCGGTGCGCAGGATATTCATGGGGCTTTGATGTATGGTGCGGCCCGTCAACGTCAAGCAAACGTCTTATGCCCCAGAGCCAAACAAAGAAACCTACGAAGGCCGAGATCGCGCGCCGCGTCCGCGAAGCCGGCGAACGCGCCAAGGCTGAAGCCGATGCCCGCCGCGCCGCCGAGGCGCCGGTCGAGCGGCCTGCCGAACTGGGCGGCCGCAACGGTCCGGAGCCCACCCGCTACGGCGACTGGGAGAAAAAAGGCATCATTTCCGACTTCTAGCGCGTGCCTTGATTGGCCGCCCGCCAAGGTCCACATAACGCCCATGTTCATCCAGACCGAATCCACGCCGAACCCGGCGACGCTGAAATTCCTTCCCGGCCGCGAGGTCATGGGCGAAGGCCAGGTTGCCGACTTCCCGGCCGCCGAAAGCGGCGCGCGCTCGCCGCTGGCCGCGGCACTGTTCGCGATTCCGGAGGTCAGCCGCGTCTTCTTCGGCTCCGACTTCATCTCGGTCACCAAGCGCGACGGCGATTGGAAGCACCTGAAGCCCGCGATCCTCGGCGCGATCATGGAGCATTTCACCCGCGATCTGCCGCTGATGACCGGCTCGGCCGACGAGGCCGACAGCGCGACCAACGACGCGGACGCCGATCCCGAGGTCGTGGCGCAGATCAAGGAGCTGATCGACACGCGCGTCCGCCCCGCCGTGGCGCAGGATGGTGGCGACATCATCTACAAGGGCTTCGACGGCGCGGCGGGTATCGTGTTCCTGCACCTGCAAGGCTCGTGCGCGGGCTGCCCGTCGTCGACGATGACGCTCAAGAACGGCATCGAGAACATGCTGCGGCACTACGTGCCCGAAGTGAACGCCGTCGAAGCGGTGTGAGCATGGAGCATCACGCCATCAACGACGAAGCGCTGGACACGATCTTCCGCGCCGCGCGCACCCAGAACAAATGGCAGGACAAGCCGGTCTCCATCGCCCATCTGATGGCGGTGTACGACCTGATGCGCATGGGCCCGACCAGCGCCAATTGCTCGCCGGCGCGCTTTCTGTTCCTGACGACGCCGGAAGCCAAGGCGCGCCTCGCCGAACACGCCTCGCCGGGCAACAAGCCGAAGGTGCTGTCGGCGCCGGCGACCGCGATCATCGGCTACGACCTCGACTTTGCCGAACGCCTGCCCAAGCTCTTCCCGCACGACCAGACCGCCAAGACCTGGTTCACCGAACCGGTCCTCGAGCAGACGACCGCATTCCGCAACGGGACGCTGCAGGGCGCCTATTTCATCGTCGCGGCGCGGGCGCTGGGGCTGGATTGCGGGCCGATGTCGGGCTTCAACAACGCCAAGGTCGATGAAGAATTCTTCGCCGGCAGCCGCGTGAAATCGAATTTCATCTGCGGCGTCGGCTATGGCGACCCGTCGGGCGTGTTCGCCCGCAGCCCGCGCCTGGACTTCGACGAAGCCTGCAAGATCCTGTGAGACTGCTCGCCGTCGACACCGCGCTCGGCGCCTGCTCCGTGGCGATCCTCGACGGCGATCGCGTGCTGGCGCATCGTTTCGCGCTGATGGATCGCGGCCACGCCGAAGTTCTGGCGCCGATGGTCGAGGAAACGATGGCGCAAGCCGAGATCGTGTTCGCCGGTCTGGATCGCCTCGCCGTCACGACCGGCCCCGGCACCTTCACCGGCCAGCGTGTCGGCCTCGCTTTCATGCGCGGGCTGCGCGTGGCGCTGAACAAGCCGCTCGCCGGTGTCACGACCTTGGCCGCGATGGCGGCGCAGGCGCAGGCCGAGACCGGCCTGGGGGCGGTAGCGGCGCTGCACGACGCCAAGCGCGGCGAGCTTTATCTCGAAATTTTGGGTTCAATTGGGCCGCGCGTGCTTGCGTTCGACGATGCGATAGCCGCTCTGCCGCAGGGTCCGCTGGCGCTCGCCGGTACCGCGGCGCCGGCCGCCGCGGAACGCCTGCCGCATGCGACGCTCTCCACCGTCCGCCAGCCCGATGCGCTGTGGGCCGCGCGCCTTGCCGCCCTGATGCCACCGAGCGATGCCGCGCCCGCGCCGCTCTATCTGCGCGCCCCCGACGCCAAGCTGCCGGGGCAGCGGTGAGCGACCTCGCGGCGCTCGCCGCGATCCATGCCGCCTGCTTTCCGGACCCGTGGGATGCCAAAGCGCTGGCCGATCTTCTCGCCACGCCGGGCACCGTCCTGGTCGCGCGCGCCGGCGGCTTCATCCTGGCGCGCGCCGCGGCGGGCGAGGCGGAGATTCTGACCCTGGCGGTGGCGCCGGATGCGCGCCGTCATGGGGTTGCCACGTCGCTGGTGCGTGAAGCTGCGAGTCATACGCAACAGCAGGGCGCCGAGGCGCTGTTCCTCGAGGTCGCTTGCGGCAACGACGCGGCGCGCGCGCTTTATGCAGGGCTCGGTTTCGTCGAAGCGGGCCGCCGCAAGGCCTACTACACCGCGGGCCGCGCCGTGCCGGAGGATGCCTTGGTGCTGCGCGCCAATCTTCCGCTTCCGCCCGCCCGCGCGGCCCGGTAAGCTTGCCGCATGACGCGGATCGAAAAACTCTGTGCCGAAAAAGGCCTGCGCATGACCGAGCAGCGCCGCGTGATCGCGCGCGTGCTGTCGGACGCCGCCGACCATCCGGACGCGGAGGAGCTGTACCGCCGCGCCTCCGCGATCGATCCGCACATCTCCATCGCCACGGTCTATCGCACCGTGAAGCTGTTCGAGGATGCCGGCATCCTGGAGCGTCACGACTTCCGCGACGGCCGCTCGCGTTATGAAGAGGCGCCCGAGGCGCATCACGACCACCTGATCGACATCCAGACCGGCAGCGTGATCGAATTCCGTAACGAGGACATCGAGAAGCTCCAGCGCCGCGTCGCCGAGGAGCTCGGCTTCGAGCTGGTCGATCACCGCCTGGAACTCTATGGCGTGCCGAAGGGCGCGAAGAAGCCGCGCTGATGGCGACGCTGCGGGCCTGGTACATCGTGAGCGTCTTCCTGCTGGTGACGCTGATCACGATTCCCTATCAGATGTTCAACCTGCGTTTCCGCCCGCGCGCCGCGCGCAGCTTTCCGAAGAACTATCACCGCTTCATGGCGAAGCTGTTCGGCATCCGCGTCATCACCATCGGCGCGCTGCCCAAGGGCGAGGGTGTCCTGATCGTCGCCAATCACACCTCCTGGCTCGACATCATCGTGTTCTCCACGCTCGGCGAGGTGTCGTTTGTGGCGAAGTCCGAGGTCGCGACCTGGCCGTTCTTCTCCACGCTCGCCAAGCTGGCGCGCACCGTGTTCGTCGAGCGCACCAAGCGGCAGGCGACCGGGGCGGCGCGCGATCAGATCCGCGACCGGCTGCTCGCCGGCGACACGCTGGTGCTGTTCCCCGAAGGCACCTCGAACGACGGCAACCGGACGCTGCCGTTCAAGAGCGCGCTGATGGGCGCGGTCGAGGCGCGGGTCGACGACGGCAAGGGCGGCAGCCGCGCCGTGAAGGTCCAGCCGGTGTCGACCGCCTATGTCGGCTTGCACGGCATGCCGATGGGGCGCGAGAATCGGCCGCTGTTCGCCTGGTATGGCGACATGGAACTGGTGCCGCATCTGTGGGAAGCGGTGATGACCGGGCCGGTCGACGTGGTGGTGGAATTCCATCCGCCGATGGACGTAGACCAGGCCGGCGGCCGCAAGGCCCTGGCGGCAAAGACCGAAGCCATCGTGCGCCGCGGCCAGTCCCGCAAGCTGGCGGGATTACCGGGTCCGACCCCGGAAATCGTGGCGGTTCCGGTCGTTTCAGGGGCAGTGCTGGCGCCGGCGGCGCGCTGACCGTATAACCGCGCCCCCATGAAGAAGCTCTTCATCAAGACCTATGGCTGCCAGATGAACGTCTACGACTCCGGCCGGATGGCCGAGTTGCTGGCGCCCATCGGCTATGGCCCGGCGCAAGACGCCGAAGACGCCGACATGGTGATCTTGAACACCTGCCATATCCGCGAGAAGGCGGCGGAGAAGGTCTATTCCGAGCTCGGCCGCCTCAAGAAGATCAAGGACGAACGCGGCCCGGAATCAACATTGACCATCGCGGTCGCCGGCTGCGTGGCGCAGGCCGAAGGCGCGGAGATCGTCGCCCGCGCACCGCAGGTCGACATCGTCGTCGGCCCGCAGAGCTATCACCGCCTGCCGGAGATGATCGCGAAGATCAGCCGCGCCGGTGGCCACGCGCTGGAGACCGACTTCCCCGCGCTCGAGAAGTTCGATGCCTTGCCGAAGCCCGTCGCGGCGAACGGCGTCACCGCCTTCCTCACCGTGCAGGAAGGCTGCGACAAGTTCTGCACCTTCTGCGTCGTGCCCTACACGCGGGGCAGCGAGTATTCGCGACCCGTGGCGCAGATCGAAGAGGAGGCGAGACGCCTCGTCGCCGGCGGCGTGCGCGAACTGACATTGCTCGGCCAGAACGTCAACGCCTTCAATGGCGAAGGGCCTGACGGCGCGTCGTGGTCGCTGGCCAGGCTGTGCGCGCACTTGGCCCGCATCGACGGGCTGGCGCGGCTGCGCTACACCACCAGCCATCCGCGCGACATGGGCGACGACCTGATCGCGGCGCATGGCGATCTCGAAGCGCTGATGCCGTATCTGCATCTGCCGGTGCAGTCGGGCTCCGATACCGTTCTCGATGCGATGAACCGCCAGCACACCGGCGACGACTACCGCCGGCTGGTCGAACGCATCCGCGCCGCACGGCCCGACATCGCGCTGTCGTCGGATTTCATCGTCGGCTTCCCGGGCGAGAGCGACAAGGATTTCGAGGCGACGCTGGGGCTGGTGCGCGACGTGCGCTTTGCGAGCGCCTTCTCGTTCAAATACAGTCCGCGTCCCGGCACGCCCGCCGCCGCGGCGCGCAAGCACGTCCCCGAACATGTGAAAGACGAGCGCTTGCAGGCGCTGAACGTCCTGCTGATCGAGCAGCAGGATGCATTCAAGCAGGCGTGCCAAGCCCGCGAGATGGACGTGCTGTTCGAAAAGCCCGGCCGCCAGGCGGGCCAGGCCGTCGGCCGCTCGCCGTATCTGCAGGCCGTGCATGTCGAGGGCGCCGCCGACCTTATCGGCCAGATCCGCCGCGTGACGATCGACGCGGTCTATCCCAACAGCCTCAAGGGCTCCCTGCTGCGCGAGAAGGCGCTGGCGTAGTGACGGCCAAATCCAAGCGCGTCGCCCGCGAACAGGCGACTCTCGAATTCTCCAGCAACAAGCTTTTGGCCGAACTGGCCGGCGGCAATGAGCGCAATTTCGTCCGGCTGGAGCAGAAGCTCGGCGTGCGCATCGCGATGCGCGGCAATCTCGTCGCGGTCGAAGGCGAGGCCGAGGCGCGCGAACGCGCCGCCGGCGTGTTGCGGGCGCTCTATGCGCGGCTGGAAGGCGGCGATGCCGTCACCTCCGCCGACGTCGATGCCGAGATCCGCTTCGCCGGTGAAAAGGCTGCGAGCCTTGTCGGCAACGCCTTCGGCTCCTCCGCCATCCGCACCTCGACCGGCAAGACGACGCGCGCACGCTCGCCGGCCCAGGCCGCCTATCTCGACCTGATGCGCACCCATCCGCTGGTGTTCGGCATCGGGCCCGCCGGCACCGGCAGGACCTATCTGGCCGCCGCCTTCGGTGCGCATCTGCTGCACGAGCATCAGGTGGAGCGGCTGATCCTCTCGCGTCCCGCGCTCGAGGCCGGCGAGCGCCTCGGTTTCCTGCCGGGCGATCTGAAGGAGAAGATCGACCCCTATCTGCGCCCACTCTACGACGCGCTGTTCGACGTCTTGGGCGAGCGCACCACCAAGCTGATCGAGATGGGCACCATCGAGGTCGCGCCGCTCGCCTTCATGCGCGGCCGCACGCTGACGCGCGCCTTCGTGATCCTGGACGAGGCGCAGAACGTCACCGCGGCGCAGATGAAGATGTTTCTGACGCGCCTCGGTGAAGACAGCCGCATGGTGGTGACCGGCGATCCGACGCAGAGCGACCTGCCGGGCGGCCGCGCCGACGGCCTGCAGGAGGCCTTGCGCATCCTTGCCGGCGTCGAAGGCGCCGCCATCGCCCATTTCGGCGAGAAGGACGTGGTCCGCCATGCTCTCGTCAGCCGCATCGTCGCCGCCTATAATAAGGCCGACGCGCAGAAATCCGGGCCGTGAGTTTTTCCATCCATCTCGAAGTCGAAGATCCCCGCTGGCGCAAGTCCCGCGGCCTCGCTGCGCGCCTGACGGCGGCTGCCGAGCTGGCCCTCAAACGCGCCAAGGCGCCGAAAAGGGCCGCGCTGACCATTTTGCTCGCCGGCGATGCGCGGCTGAAGCGCCTCAACCATGATTTCCGCGGCAAGAACAAGCCGACCAACGTGCTGTCCTTCCCGTCCGGCGCGCCGGATTATCTCGGCGACATCGCCCTGGCGTTCGGAGTGACCGAAAAAGAGGCGAAGACCTCCGGCAAGCGCTTCGCCCATCACGCGGCGCATCTCGCGGTCCATGGCGTGCTGCACCTCCTCGGCCACGACCACGAGGTCGAGCGCGACGCGGCGAAGATGGAATCGCTCGAGACCGTGATCCTCGCCGAACTCGGCATCGCCGATCCTTACGCGCACGAGGCCGCATGATGGCCGACACCGCCGCCGCCGACCAGCAGCAATCGCTTCTCAAGCGCCTCGGCAGCTATCTGCGCGGCGATTCGGCGACGACGGCGCAGGTGCGCGAAGCCATCGAGGACGCTATCGAGGATGCCGACCGCAGCGACGCCGAGCTGTCGGCGCCCGAGCGGCGCATGCTGGCCAACCTGCTCAAATTCGGCGATCTGCGCGTCAGCGACGTGATGATCCCGCGCGCCGACATCGTCGCGGTGGACGAGGACATGTCGTTCGTCGACTTCATCGCCTTCTTCCGCGACATGCAGCATTCGCGCATCCCGATCTATCGCGAGACGCTCGACGAGCCGACAGGCCTGGTGCTGATCAAGGACGTGCTGGGCTGCCTGGAGGCGCAGGGCGACGGCAGCTTCCGCTGGAAATCCGGCACCATCGCGCAGGTGAAGCGCGAGCTGTTGTTCGTTCCGCCGTCGATGCCGCTGATCGACCTGCTGCTCAAGATGCAGACGGCGCACACCCATCTCGCGCTCGTGATCGACGAATATGGCGGCACCGACGGCCTCGTCTCTATCGAGGACATCATCGAGGAGATCGTCGGCGACATTGCCGACGAGCACGACGAAGAGCTGCAGCAGCTGCGCCAATCCGACGATGGTACCTATCTTGCCGACGCGCGCATCGAGCTCGACGATTTCAAGGAGCAGACCGGCGTCGATCTCGCCACCGAAGAGGCCGAGCAGGAGGTCGATACGCTGGGCGGCCTCGTCGTCTCGGTTCTCGGCCGCGTGCCGCAGCGCGGCGAGATCGTTGCGCATCCGTCCGGCGCCGAGTTCGAAATCCTCGAAGCCGATCCGCGGCATGTGAAGCGCCTGCGCGTGCGTTTGCCCGCGGCTCCCGCCGCTGCGCCCACCGACGGTAAGCCCGCGTGAGCCTTGCGCGGGTCGGAGATTTCTTCCGGCGCCTCTCGGGCTGGCGCGCGCTGCTCGCTTCGATCCTTGCCGGCGCGGTCTATGCGCTGGGTTTCGCGCCGCTCGATGTTTTCCCCGCAATGCTGCTCGGCCTTGCCGCGTTCGTGCTGCTGCTCGACGGCGCAAGCGCACGGCCGCGTCCATTGCGCCACGCCGCCTGGATCGGCTGGGGTTTCGGCTTCGGCCAGTTCGCGGCCGGCATGCACTGGATCTTCTATCCGTTTCTGGTCGATCCGCTCGAGCATGCGTGGCAGATCCCGTTCGTGCTGGTGCTGTTTCCCGGCGGCCTCGCACTGTTCACGACGCTCGCCGCGGCCGTCGCGATGCGCTTCTGGCGCTTTTCCCGCGTCTTCGTTTTCGCCGCCTGCTATGCCGGCGCCGAGTGGCTGCGCGGCCATGTGCTGACGGGTTTTCCGTGGAATTTGCCCGGCTATGGCTGGGGTGCGTCGCTCGCGATCCTGCAGAGCACCGCACTGCTGGGCGTGTACGGATTATCGCTGCTGACCGTGCTGTTCGGTGCGTCGCTGGCCGAGCTGTTCGGCGCGCGTCCGCGCTGGACGTTGCCGGTGGCGATGACGGCGCTGTTCGCGACGCTGTGGCTGGGCGGAGTGATTCGCCTCGAATCGCAGCCGACGGCCTTCACGAGCGTCCATTTGCGGCTGGTTCAGCCCAATGTGCCGCAGGATGAAAAATATGTTCGTGCTTTGGCGCCGCGCAACTGGCAGACGTTGATGAGTCTGTCCTCGCGGGCCGGTGGTGTGCACGCGATACAACCGGACGTCGTCATCTGGCCCGAAGCGGCGCCGCCCGTCCTCCTGCAAAGGAGCCCGGACGCGCTCGCCGACATCGCCGTTCTGACCGGAAAGTCCCGGGTTTTGATCACCGGCAACCAGCGTTTGGTAGTTGACGCGAACGGAAAGCGCCATTTCTTCAACAGCCTCTACGTCTTCGGGCCTGGGGGGCGTGTCGCGGCCACCTACGACAAATTCCATCTCGTGCCGTTCGGCGAGTATCTGCCGCTCGAAGACGTGCTCGAACGTATTGGAATTACGAAGCTTGTCGGATTTCCGGGAAGTTTCTCAGCAGGCGATGGTCCGCACACGGTCGATGTGCCCGGCGCGCCGCCCGCCGGTCCCCTGATCTGCTATGAAATTCTGTTCCCCGCGGCCGTCGTCGGCGCGACACGTCCGGCCTGGTTCGTGAACGTGACCGACGATTCGTGGTTCGGTCCCTGGGCGGGTCCCCGTCAACATCTGCTCGCCGCGCGCGTGCGCGCCATCGAGGAAGGTCTGCCACTTGCGCGTGCCGCCAACACCGGAATCTCGGCCGTGGTCGACGGGAAAGGCCGAATTGTCGCGCAGCGGGGGCTCGACGAAACCGGTGTCGTCGACGCGCTTTTACCCAGGGCGGAGCCGGCGACGCCCTATGCAACGACCGGCGATTTGTTATTTTTCGTGCTGCTGATCTTATTCGCTGCTCTTCCCCAGGCGCTTCTGCGTCGCTAGGGTTCTGGCCCATAAGTGTTTTTACGCATTATGTACCCTTCCTTAACGTGCCGGCTCGCCGGATTGAAACGGAGCGTTGTGTAAAACCCGTGCCAAAGAAACAAGCAAACCCGATCGACGGGCAGGTGGGCAATCGCGTCCGCCTGCGGCGCATGTTGATCGGCATGAGTCAGGAGCGGCTGGGCGAATTGCTCGGCCTGACGTTTCAGCAGGTGCAGAAATACGAAAAAGGCGTGAACCGCATCGGCGCGGGCCGTCTGTTCGAAGTCTCCCGCATTCTCGGCGTACCGATCGACTATTTCTACGAAGGCGTTTCGGGCTCCGCTGCGGGCGGCGGCTTCTCGGAGAACGAAGCCTCTCCCCCGGTGATGGAGTTCGTCTCCAGCGGCGAAGGTCTTCAGCTCAGCCTCGCCTTCATGAAGATCAAGGACCCCAAGCTGCGCAAGCGCGTGCTCGATCTCGTCAAGCAGATGGCGGAAGACGCCAACGACGACTAAGCGCAGAGCGATGACCAATCAGCGCTTCTTTGCGCGCGAGGCCTTTTCGGCGATGCCCGATTGTCCCTCGCGCGCGGCCAGCGCCGCATAGACGTCGTCGGGCGTGATCCCGTTCACCGCCCACAGCACGAGAAGGTGGTAGAGCACGTCCGCCGATTCGGCGGCGAGCGCCTTCTTGTCCTTGAGCACGCCGGCGAGGGCGGCCTCGACGGCCTCTTCGCCGAACTTCTTGGCGCATTTCGCCGGCCCCTCTTTCAGGAGCGCCGCCGTATACGATTTCGACGGATCGCCGCCCTTGCGTGACGCGATGGTGGCGAACAGGCGGTCGATTGCGTGGGTCTTGGCCATGTCCAGCTTGTAAGCGGTTGCGCGCCGATGTGCTAGGTTGCGCATCGTGCACGCCCATCTCGCCGACATCCCGCAAGGTCTCCAGCGCGTCGGCGCCGGCGCGACCCATGCACGCCATCGCCACGGCAGTGCCTATGCGGCCGTGGTGCTGAGCGGCTGCTATGAAGAGGCCGGCCCGCGCGGCCGTTTCCGCATGCGGTCCGGCGACGTGCTGTTCCATGCCGCATTCGAGTCGCATTGCGACCGTTTCGAGCGCCGCGATGCGCAAATCCTCAACCTGCCGCTTCCTGCGACCACCCTGTGCGGCGGCGGTCGCTGCCGCGATATCGACCGTGTCGTGCGCCTGGCCGAGACCGATGCCCGCGCGGCCGTCGAAGCGTTGATGTCGGACCTCGAACCCATCGCCGCGCCGTCCGGCGACTGGCCCGATCTTCTCGTCGCCGCGCTCGGCCGCGATCCGTCGCTCGCGCTGGCCGATTGGGCGGCGCGTCACCATCTCTCGGGCGAGACTTTGTCGCGCGGCCTGCGGCGCGCCTATGGCACGCCGCCGGCGGCGCTGCGCCGGGAGATCCGCGCCCAACGCGCCTGGCATCTGCTGACGACGACGGCGCGCGGCCTCGCCGAGATCGCACTGGCTTGCGGCTTTGCGGATCAGGCGCACATGACGCGCGAGGTCGCTTTACTCACCGGCCGCACGCCTGGGCAATGGCGCTAGGCCCAGCGCGTCGCACGTCCACGCGAGCGCCGGAAAGAGCTGCAGCTTCTGCACCCAGCGCAGGCGCGGCAGGGCCGCGATCGGCGGCTCTCCGGCCCGCGCCGCGAAGAAGCCCGCCACGGCAGCGGCCGCCAGCGCGATGTCGTCGTCGGCGAAGCGCACGCCAGCAGCGCCCTCATAGAGCTTGAGACCGTCGGCACAGCGCGGGCCGCCTTCGCCCGCCAGGCTGGGCAGGAAGAACGCGATATCGATCAGCTGCGGCGCGAACGACAACACCGGCCAATCGACCAGCGCCAGCCGCGCGCCGAACACCAGGTTGTCGGAGCGGATATCGGCATGGATCCAGCCACGCGGCCCGCCGCATGCCGCCACGCGCCCTGCCAGGGCGATGAGACGTGCGAGATGGGCGTCGAGCCATACGGCTGCCGCCGCCGGATCCGCGAACAATGCGGTGAATTCGCTGCGCGCTTTCGGCTCTGCCAGGCTGTGCCAGTTGCGCATCCGGCCGAGAAGGTCGGAGACGCGCAGATCCTTGAGCGCCTCTTCGGCACGCAGTGGTGTTGCGGCATGGAACGCGGCGATCAACCCGATCGCGCGCGCAGCGGCATCGGGCGTCCATGGCGGCACGCTCTGGACCCGCGCGACCGCCTCCAGCACCATGAGGTGCCAACCCTCGCCCTCGACCAGCCCGCGAAAGCCGGCGCCGAAGCGCTGCAATTCGGGAAAGCGCTGCAGGTTGGCGCTTTCGCGCAGCACGGCCGCGTGCCCTTCCGGCGTGTTGCCGGGATGCGTGCCCTTGCAGAAGTGCGCGGTGCCCGACGCGGCCGTCAAAACAAAGGAAGCGGTGGGGCCGTAACCACCCCAGGCGATCGCGCCGGCCACGATCTCTTCGCCGACCATCTCTGCGATGCGCGCGCGCAAAACCTGCGGGACCTCGTCCCATTCGGGTTTCGGCTCGCGCCCGCTCAATTCGCCCGGTCTTCGAGCAGCCGGCGCGCGATGACGTTCGCCTGGATCTCGGCCGCGCCTTCGAAGATGTTGAGGATGCGCGCGTCGCACAGAACGCGGCTGATCGGGTATTCGAGCGCGAAGCCGTTGCCGCCATGGATCTGAAGCGCATTGTCCGCCGCGGCCCACGCCACGCGCGCGCCAAGCAGCTTCGCCATGCCGGCCTCGAGGTCGCAGCGGCGTCCCTCATCCTTCTCGCGCGCCGCATAGTAGGAGAGTTGCCGCGTGATCGTGATCTCCACCGCCATCAGCGCCAGCTTGTCGCGCACGCGTGGGAATTCGATGAGCTGCTGGCCGAATTGCGTGCGATCGAGCGCATAGCGCACGCCGAGGTCCATCGCGCACAGCGCCACGCCGACCGCGCGCGCTGCCGTCTGGATGCGTGCCGACTCGAAGGTCTGCATCAGCTGCTTGAAGCCCTGACCCTCTTCGCGGCCGAGCAGGTTCTCGGCCGGGACCTCGAAGCCGTCGAAGCCGATCTCGTATTCCTTCATGCCGCGATAGCCGAGCACGCCGATCTCGCCGCCGCTCATGCCGGCCGCCGGGAAGATTTCGGTCTCCGTGTAACGCGGTTTCTCCGCCAGGAACATCGACAGCCCGCGATAGCCCGGCCTGTCGGCATTGGTGCGCACCAAGAGCGTCATCATGTCGGCGCGCGCCGCATGGGTGATCCAGGTCTTGTTGCCGTAGATCTTGTAGATGTCGCCGTCCTTCACTGCGCGCGTCTTCAACGCCGCGACGTCGGAGCCGCCGGACGGCTCGGTGAACACCGCGGTCGGCAGCTTCTCGCCGCTGGCGATGAGCGGGAGCCAGTGTTCCTTCTGGTCCTTGGTGCCGCCGGTGAGGATCAGTTCGGCCGCGATTTCCGACCGCGTCGCGAGACTGCCGACGCCGATATAGCCACGGCTCAACTCTTCCGACACGACGCACATCGCGGTCTTCGACAGGCCCGCGCCGCCGAACGCCTCGGGGATGGTGAGGCCGAACACGCCGAGGTCCGACAGCTCCTGCACCACTTCGATCGGGATCAACTCGTCCTTCAGGTGCCATTGATGCGCGAAGGGCGCCACCTTCTCCTGCGCGAAGCGGAAGAACTGCTCGCGGATCATGCCCATCGTGTCGTCGAGGCCGGGCTCGCCGATGAACATCGCGCCGGCGTGCTTGGCCATATAGGTCGCGATGCCGGCGCGCACTTCGGGACGGCTGCCGATGGCGATCAGCTCGCGCACCGTCTCGGTCAGGAAATCGCCGGCGCTATCGAGGCCGAGGTCGGTGTGGCGCGCGACCTCGTTCTGGCTCATCGGGATGCCGCCCGCGATCTGCGCGAGATATTCCGCGAAGCCGGCGAGCAGCAACCCCTGCTCGATCTCGCCGAACTTCTTGTCGTGCTCCAGATGGCGTCCCCAGCGCGCGGTTTGACGAAGCGCTTCGACATAGGTGGCGAGCCATGCCAGGCCGTGCGTCGCACGCTGCTCGCGGTCGAGCGCCTTCGCATCGATCTTGCCGTCGACCGTCACGAGCTGCGCGACGGACTCCTTGGCGGCGGCGAGGAAGCCTTCGGCGGCGAGGACGGCCTCGTCGCATTTGGCCAGGAGATGCGGAACGCTGAGCGAGAGCATGAGTTTTCGACTTCTAAAATTTCCGTGACTTCAGCTTACCGGACGGATCGTTGCGGCGCATCCTCCCGCGCCCTCTTGCGGCATCGCGTCCCGCACTATTCAATCGCGCAAATCCTGGGGAATCACCATGAAGAAGACCGTCTTGGCCGCCGCCATCGCGCTGTGCGCCACGCCTGCGCTGGCCGACCAAATCGACAACGATCCGAGCGTGCACATCATGCACGACTATGTGCTGACCGTGCCGAAGCTGAAGGCTTATGACGTGGCCTACGGCGCCCTCACCACCGCCGCCAAAAGCGACAAGGGCCTGCAGGCGGATGTCGCCAAAGCCTCGGCCGAGAACGACCAGACGATCGCGCAGACCATCGGCAAGATGGATCATTTCCCGCGCGTCTACGCCTTCTTCCAGAAGCAGGGCCTGACGAAGACGGAAGCGTCGCTCCTGCCGCTGATCGTGATGGACGCCTGCGTGGTGGCGCAGTATCCGACGGCGCAGGCCGGAATGGCGAAGGAAGTCGCGCCGGGCCAGGCCGTCTTCTGCAAGGCGAACATGGCCGCGATCAAGGGGATGCACTTCTTCAGCGGCCAGTGACGTCAAAGTGAAGGCGAAGAAGGACGCGGCTAAGCGTCCTTCTGCGCTTCCAGCACGTCCTCGAAGGTGCGCAGGCCGGTGCGCTGCGCGTTCACCAGCACGGCCATGTTGCCGGGCAGGTGCTCGTTCTTCATCATTTTGGTGTGGGCGCGCGGGATGTCGCCCCACGAGAAGACTTCCGACATGCACGGATCGATGCGGCGCTCGACGACCAGCTTGTTGGCCTGCGACGCCTGCATCAGGTTCGCGAAGTGGCTGCCCTGCACGCGTTTCTGGCGCATCCACACATAGCGCGCGTCGAAGGTGATGTTGTAGCCGGTGGTGCCGGCGCAGAACACGACCATGCCGCCGCGCTTCACGACGAGGCACGAGACCGGAAAAGTCGATTCGCCCGGATGCTCGAACACCATGTCGACGTCGTTGCCCTTGCCGGTGATGTCCCAGATCGCCTTGCCGAACTTGCGCGCCTCTTTGGTCCACGCATCGTATTCGGGTGTGCCGACCGTCGGCATCTGCCCCCAGCAGTTGAAGTCCTTGCGGTTGATGACGCCCTTGGCGCCGAGCGACAGCACGAAGTCGCGCTTGGAATCGTCGCTGATCACCGCGATGGCGTTGGCGCCCGATACCGCGCAAAGCTGCACCGCGAAGGAGCCGAGGCCGCCCGAGGCGCCCCACACCAACACGTTGTGGCCGGGCCGCAGGATGTGCGGACGGTGGCCGAAGAACATGCGGTAGGTGGTGGCGAGGGTCAGTGTGTAGCAGGCGCTCTCTTCCCAGGTCAGGTGACGCGGCCGTTCCATGAGCTGACGGTCCTGCACGCGGCAGAACTGCGCGAAGGAGCCGTCGGGCGTTTCATACCCCCAAATGCGCTGCGACGACGAGAACATCGGATCGCCGCCATTGCACTCCTCGTCGTCGCCGTCGTCCTGATTGCAGTGGACCACGACTTCGTCGCCGACCTTCCAGCGCGTGACCTTGTTTCCCACCGCCCAGACGATGCCCGACGCGTCGGAGCCGGCGACGTGATAGGGGTTCTTATGGCCGTCGATGGGCGAGATCGGCGTGCCGAGGCCCGCCCACACGCCGTTGTAGTTCACGCCCGCCGCCATCACGAGGACGAGCACGTCGTGGCTGTCGAGCTCCCAGGTGGGCACCACCTCGATCTGGAAGGACTTCTCCGGCTCGCCGTGGCGCTCCTTGCGGATGGTCCAGGCGTACATCTTCGCCGGCACATGACCCAGCGGCGGGATCTCGCCGATCTCGTAGAGGTCCTTGATGACCGAAAGCTGCGGCTTGGCTTCGGCGGCGGTCGATAGCTGCGACATACGCGTGATCCTCTTCCCCTGCGGCAGCCGTTTGTTGCGACTGCTCAATTGGCGCGAATTAGGCCCAGTTCCTTTGTGCAATGCAACAGATTCTTCTCAATTGCTGTTAGCGCACGTCCGCTGACGCAAGAATGTTACAGTTTCCCGCCTGCACCTCGGAACTCAAACGTAGCAGCAGCGCAAAAGTGGCAGTCGTAATTGACGGCCGATATCTGAGGGTTTAATACTCAGGAAAGCCTAGGGAGCAAGTCTCCTGATTTGCCGAGCAAGGCTCGGATGTCCCGGAATATCCGGGCGGCTTCGGTGCTGTGTGCGCGTTCTAGCGTGATTTGTGGTTTTGCGTGTTGGAGCAACGCATCGGCGGATAGAGAAAGAATAACCCGGCTGTCTTTGATCAGCACCGACCTGGCTATTTAGGTTCCCGCCCGATTTCGTTGACCAGTGAGTGTTCATCCGGTGGCTGTTCAGCCGCCCGGCGGGCATTTGCGGGTCGATGGAAATCGAAACCCGCAAACCCGCCGCCTCGATAGGCAAAGGGTCGATGCGGTACGAAAGTCGGAACAAGGAATTCGAAGGCTTAGAATGCGATCTGGACGGGCCGCCATCGCTGAAAGGCCCGAGACGCGATCCGGGGCATCTGCTGTCGCTCATCCTGCTGATCGCGTCATTGGGGGCGCTGGGCATCACCGGCGTGTACGGCCTCTACACCCAGAACTTCATCCCGCTACTCGTGAGCTGGAGTGTCTGTTCGCCGTTCCTGACCTTGCTGGTCCGCACCCATATCGCGCCGTTCGACGGCTGGCCCTGAGATGACAGACGAACCGAAGACCGACCTCAAACGCATCCAGATCGACCTGCCGCCCAAGGCGTTCGGGCGGCTGATGAAGCTCAAGGCGGACTCCGAGGCGCCGTCCTATGCCGACGTGATCCGCAACGCGCTCGGCCTCTATGCTGCGGTCATCGACATCACCGAGAAGGGTGGCGAGTTGATGGTCAAGCAGGCCGATGGCACTGTCGTGCCCGCCTATCTGATCTCGAAATAGTCAGCCCTCGCGCGGCAGCTTCTTCGCGAAGCCGGCCTTCTTGCGCTCCCAGGGCTTCTTGCCCGATGCCTTGCCGGCGATCTCCTTCAGCTTCACGGCCTGAAGCACCGAAAGTGACGATCCGAGATAGCCCTTCTCGGGATCGTGGAAGGCGCGGCCGTATTTGACCACCCGCTCTTCGACCGAGCCGAGGAATTCGCCCTCCCAGTCGGACAGCTTCACGCCCGCCGTCTCGGCGGCGCGGCGTGCCTTCTTCAGCGCGCGCAGGGCGGCACGCTTGGCGGCGGCTTTACGGTCGTCGGAAGTGGGACGCTTGGTCTTCAGGCGGAAGGCTCCCGTGCACTGCCCGCGCCGATGGGTCCCCGCATCGGCGTCCCGCGCAGACTAGCGTTGCGCCCGGCGGAGACAAGGGCGAGGCTGAGAGGATGCAGATCAACGGCGTCGCGCACACCTTCATCACCGCCGGCGACTTCGCCGCGGCGCGGGTGTTCTACGGCAAGCTGCTGCCGTTCCTCGGCCTCACCGTCGTCGCGGACACGCACAACACCTTCTACTGCGTCGGCGGCCGCACCGGCTTCGGCATCCACGCGCCGAGCGCCGAATATCGCGGCCAGCGCTTCAAGCAGGGCTCGGTCGGCCTGCACCATCATTGCTGGCGGGTGCGCATGCGCGGCGAGGTCGACGAGGCGCATGCGTTCCTCGTCAGCATCGGCGCGACGATCGTGCACACGCCGCAGCCGGACAATTTCGCGCCCGGCTATTACTCGGTGCTGTTCGAAGACCCAGACGGCACGCGGCTGGAGATCAACCACGTCCCCGGCGTCGGCCTCTTCGCGCCCGGCACGCGGATCGGTGGCGGCTATGGCGACGGCTCGCAGAACGGCTAGCTAGCGGAATCCTTCCGTCAGCAATCCCTGCTGCTCCAGTGCATCGACCGGCCCGGGATCGTGTCCGGTCACGATATGCAGGTTCGGCTCGGCCGCCTTCAGCGCATGCAGCGCCGCGAGCTGGCTCAGCACCGCGCCGCGATCCTCGTGCAGCATGAAGGCGGTCACCAGCCGCGCCCGCTCGCGCAGCGCATCGATATTGCGCATGTGCCAGGCAACGTCGCCGGTGAAGAGATACTCCGCGCCGTTCGCCAGCCGCACATAGATCATTTGACTGCCCGGCGTGTGACCCGCGGCGCGGATCAGCACCACGCCCGGCGCCAGCGCGAGATACTGGCCGTAGTCGATCGGCTTGTAGCCCGCGAAGGCGTCCGCCTTCATGCCGTCATTGTACCTGGCGGCGTTCGCCACCTGCTCTTTGTTGAAACGCGCCTTGGCGAGCAGGGCGTGCGCGTTGGGCTGCGCCAGGAAACCGCCGAGATGGTCCTCGTGTTCGTGCGTCAGCACGATCATCGAAGCGTCGTTGAGCGCATGGCTCATCCGCGCGAAGGCCGCCGCGTTGAATGTCATGCCACCCGCCTTCGCGGCGGCCGCCGGCATGCCGGTGTCGAGCACGATGGGCGCCGCATTGGGCGTGACGATCTCATAGGAGAACATCGTCATCGGCGTCGGCGACCAGCCGTCGCCGGCGACCACGGCGGTCGACGGGAAGGTGCCGCTTTCGATGCGTTCGACCCGGATCTCGCGCGGCGCCGCGCCCGTGCCGGCCAGCGCGCGCACCCGTGTCATGTCGATCGCGAAGGTGCCGGCCGGCGTGCCGCCGGCGTCCATCACAAGGTACCAATAGGCACCCGCGCCGATCACCGCGAGGATCGCCAGCGCGATCAGGATTCGTCTCAGCCACATGGCGTCACTTCTCCGGATGCGTCAGCGCGTCGTAGAGCAGAGTCTGCGACGCCGGCCCGATCGACTCGCTGCCCATCGTGCCGGTGCCGAAGCGCTGGATCATGCCGAGGAAGAACAGGTCGTTCTTGGGATCGACCCAGAACCACGTGCCCGCTGCGCCGCCCCACCAGAACGAGCCCGCGCTCTGCCGGGCGCCCCACATCGCGGGCTTGGCGCTGATCGCGACGTCGACGCCGAAGCGCACGGCCTCACTCGCGACGCCGGTCGGTGCGACGATCGACGGCTCGAGCTGGTCGGTCTCCATCATCGCCACGGATTCGGGCTTGAGGATGCGCACGCCGTTGAGCTCGCCCTTGTTCAGCAGCATCTGGCAGAACAGCGCGTAATCGTCGACGGTCGAGACCGATCCGCCGCCGCCCGACTCGATCGGCGGCGGCTTGGTGAAGTCCTGGATATAGGGCATGGCCGTCGTCAGCTCGAACAGCTTGTTGCCGGTCATCTGGTTCTTCACATAGACGCCCGACAGCCGCGCAGCGTTCTGCGCCGGCACGATGAAGCCCGTGTCGTCCATGCCGAGCGGCCCCCACACGCGGTCGTGCATGAAGTGACCGAGCGTCTCGCCCGACAGCTTCTCGATGATGTAGCCCTGGATGTCGACGGCCGCAGAGTAGGACCACTTGGTGCCCGGCTGGTAGAGCAGCGGAATGGTCGCGATGCGGTCGATCATCTCCTGCAGGCCGTTCGACTGCAGCACCTTCTTCTCGCGGAACGCATCGTCCACCGCATTGCCGGTCGCGAGGCCGTAGCCGAAGCCTGCGGTGTGGGTCACCAGCTCGCGCATGGTCGGCGGATGTTTCATGTCCTCGAGCCCGCCCGAGGATGTGAGCACCTTCAGGTTGGCGAATTCCGGGATGAATTTGGTGACCGGATCGTCGAGCTTCCACTTGCCCTCTTCGTAGAGGATCATCATCGCCACGCCGATCATCGGCTTGGTCTGCGAATACATGCGGAAGATGGTGTCGCGCGCGATGGGCGTCTTCGCCGCGATGCTCGCGAGGCCGTGCAGATGCAGGTCGGCGATCCTGCCGTGGCGCACCGCCATGATCTCGATGCCCGCGACCTCGCCGCTGTCGACCGCCTTGTCCATCGCCGCGTCGAGCAGTTTCAGCTTGCTCGAATCGAAGCCGACGTCCTGCGGCGCCGCCGCGCTCGGAAGCTGTGGCCCCGCCAGGCCCGCGCCTACGCACGCCGCGAGCGCCAGCGCGCCCCACACGATCCGTCGCATGATTTCCCCTCGGTGTTCTTCTTAGTGAACGTGATGCGGGTCTTTCTCACCCGCTTCAACGGCCATCGCGATCACGTCCGTCGACACCGGGCAGGTGTAGAAGGGCGAGCGCGCACAATTCGGATTGTAGGCATCATTGAAGTCGATGGTCACCGTCTTGGGCGGAAACGGCCCAAAGTGGTCGATGTCGACGAAGCGCCCCGCGCCATAAGTCACCTTGCCGGTGAGATCGTCGAGGAAGAAGGCGCTCGCATTGTCGATCTGCTTGGGATCGTTGCTGTCGCCGTAGAAGGGCAAGGTGAAAGTCCTGCCCTTCAGCGCGAAGGTCGCGTCGCCGACATGGAAGAACTGCTTGTCGGTGCCGCGCGAGGTGCGGAAGACGCGCGGCGGCAGCTTGGGATCGGGCTTGAAGCTGGCGCTGACGCGATAGGCGGGATCATAGGGGAAATAGATCACGCCCTTGAAGCTCAGGGCATCGGCGCGCTTCTGGTTATACAGCATCACCCGCACGCCCATCACGCCCGCGCTCACCTGGGTGGGGTAGGCCTGGATGTCGACATCGGTGTCGATCGGCAGGCTCTTCTTCAGCGTCGCGTCGTCCAGCGTCTTGCCGCCCATCGTGCCGGTCAGCTGGCCGCCACGGAACGCGACGGTGAGAAGGCCGTGCGCCGCCGTCTGGCTCCAGCGATAGCTGTCCGGCTTGCCCTTGATGCCGGTGAGCGTCGCGTGCTGACCCTCGCCCAGATAGGCCGCGTCCTGGATCTTGAGGATGGCATGCGGCACCTGCGACCACGCCTTGTTGGCGTCCTCCAGGCCCGCTTTCCATTCGGCTTGCGGCGATTGCGGCGCCGGGGCGGCTGCCAACATCAGCACGGCGATTGTCCCCGCGACCATCGATCCCAAACGCATCGTCATCCTCCGATTTTGCACCGCAGCAAAGTTTCTTATAGGCTTCGTGTCCCGCAATTTTCCGAAGCTAGCACCCGAAGATCATGTCGCGCGACAAGCCTTGGATTTTCCGCACCTATGCCGGCCATTCAAGTGCCGCGGCATCGAATACGCTGTATCGGGGCAATCTGGCCAAAGGGCAGACGGGGCTGTCGGTCGCCTTCGACCTGCCGACCCAGACGGGCTACGACAGCGACGATCCGCTCGCCAAGGGCGAGGTCGGCAAGGTCGGCGTGCCGGTCTCCCATATCGGCGACATGCGCCAGCTCTTCGATCAGCTCCCTTTGGAGCAGATGAACACCTCGATGACGATCAACGCGCCTGCCGCCTGGCTGCTGGCGCTCTACGTTGCGGTGGCGGACGAGCAGGGCGCGCCGCGCACCTCTCTGCAAGGCACGACGCAGAACGACATCGTGAAGGAATATTTGGCGCGTGGCACCTACATCTTCCCGCCCGGCCCGGCGTTGCGCCTGACCACCGATACCATCGCCTTCACGACGGCGCAGATGCCGAAGTGGAATCCGATCAATTTCTGCTCGTACCATTTGCAGGAAGCCGGCGCCGATCCGGTGGAGGAAGCCGCCTTTGCGCTCGCCACCGCGGTGTCGGTGCTCGATGCCGCCAAGGCGCGCGGCGCGATCCCGCCGGCCGATTTCCCCAAGGCGGTCGGACGGATGAGCTTCTTCGTCAATTCGAGCGTCAAGTTCATCACCGAGATCTGCAAGCTGCGCGCGATGGGCGCGTTGTGGGACGAGATCACCCGCGAGCGCTATGGCGTGACCGATCCCAAGCAGCGGCTGTTCCGCTATGGCGTGCAGGTGAACAGCCTCGGTCTCACCGAGCAGCAGCCGGAGAACAACGTCTACCGCGTGCTGTTCAGCATGCTCGGCGTGACGCTCAGCAAGGATGCCCGCGCGCGCGCGGTGCAGCTGCCGGCGTGGAACGAAGCGCTCGGCCTGCCGCGCCCCTGGGATCAGCAATGGTCGCTGCGCCTGCAGCAGATCGGCGCCTTCGAGACCGACATGCTCGAATATGGCGACATCTTCGAGGGCTCCAAGGTGATCGCGGAGAAGGTCGCGCAGCTCAAGGCGCAGATCGTCGAGGAGATGGCGCGCATCGCCGAATTCGGCGGCACGGGCACGCAGGAGGCGCTCGAATACATGAAAGAGCGGTTGGTCGCCTCCAACGCGGCGCGGTTCGAAGCCATCGAGACCAGCGAAGAGATCCGCGTCGGCGTCAACGCCTATCGCGAGACCGAGGTCTCGCCGCTCACCGCCGGGAACGGCGCCTTCATGACGGTGGATGCGACCGCAGAGGCCGAGCAGATCGCACGCCTCACGGCGTGGCGCGCCGAACGCGACAACACCAGGGTGGCCGCATCGCTCGCGGCCCTTGAAGCCGCCGCGCGCGGCGATCAGAACCTGATGCCGGTCTCCATCGCATGCGCCAAGGCCGGCGTCACCACCGGCGAATGGGCGCGCACGCTACGCAAGGTGTTCGGCGAATACCGCGCGCCGACCGGCGTCGCGGCACAGGCGAGCGCCCGCAACGACGAGCGCATCGTGGCGCTGCGCGGAGAGGTCGATGCCGCGTCGAAAAAGCTCGGGCGGCGGCTGACCTTCCTGGTCGCCAAGCCCGGCCTCGACGGCCACTCGAACGGCGCCGAGCAGATCGCGATCCGCGCCCGCGATGCCGGCATGGACGTGATCTACAACGGCATCCGCCATTCGCCGGACGACATCGTCGCCGAAGCGAAAGTGAAGAGGCCGCATCTGATCGGTCTGTCGATCCTCTCCGGCAGCCATGTCGTCCTGGCGCGCGACGTGATCGCGAAGCTCAAAGAGGCAGGGCTGGAAGACGTGAAGGTGATCGCCGGCGGAATCATCCCGCCGCAGGACGAAGCGACGCTGAAGGCGGCCGGCATCGCCCAGGTGTTCAGCCCCAAGGATTACGACCTCAACCAGATTATGCATGGTCTGGTGGCGCTGGCGACGGCTTAGACCGGTGCCGTCCACCAAGTGCTCGCCAGCGACAGCTTCTCGCTTTCGAGGAAGGCCCGTTTCTCGGCGTCCTTAAAACCGCTCACCACCACGATCTGCTTGAAACCGCGCTCCTTCAGCTCGGCGCGTGCGGCGCGCAGCAAGCCTTGGCCCGCGATCGGCCACAGCGCCGGGTCCTCGACGCAGAAATCGTCGATCACCGCCGTCGGCCCGGCATCGAACACCGGCGGCGCCGGCACGGGCGATGCGATCAGGAAGCCGTTCGGCGCACCGCCCCACTCGGAGACCAGGAACAGATTGTCCGGCTTGGACAGAAGATGCGCGAAGAACGCCCGGCTCATCGCCGCGCCGCCCGCGCGCCGCTTCCAGAACATCGGCTCGAACGCCTCGTAGCGGACGCGCCGTGCCTCGGCCATCGCCGCCACGGCATCGAGATCGCTCTGGTTCGCGGGCCGTACGACGGTCACAGCACCGTCTTCAAAGTTGCAGGTGGGGAACCGAAAAAATCCCGGAAAATCGCGATGGCGCGCATAAAGCCCCCTAGAACCCGGCGGTCTTGCCGCATTCTCGCCGTTAATTACTTGTTTACCACGATCTTGCGGGCGACTTACCGTCCGTCATTAGCCGCCGCCTCGCTGGGGGAGAGTTCGCCATGGTCGCCTATCTGCCAAAGCGCGATGACACGTACGCCGTGCCGGTGCGGCGCAAGAAGCTCAGCCACGAGCTGTTCCACGGCCTGTCGCCCGAGGAATTCGACCGCGAGGCGAAATCGCTGCGCGATGCCGAGGCGATGACGCCCGCCGTGCGCGCCCGCCTCGAGGCCCAACTCGTCGAGCGCCTCAAGACCCCGATCGACCGTCCCTCCTGGGGTCCCGACTGGGTGCGCCGGGGCGAGCGGGTCTCCGCCGCCAGCCAGCACAAGCGTGACGGCGCCTTCGCCTGGATGAAGCCGAAGGAAAAGGCATCGGACGGCGACGAAGACGACGAGATGCCCGATCCGCGCGCCTTCGCCCGCGAGGACGACAGCGACATCATCATGCGCAACATGGAGAAGAGCCGCCAAGTCGCGCATTACCGCCCGCTCTATCTGGCGGCCGCCGGTATCGCCATCGTCATCGCACTGGTGGCGATGTTCGTCGACTACAACATCATCCGCGAGGTGTGGACCCGGGCGCTGGCCAACGAGTTCATGCAGGTGCCGGTGGCGCTGCAGGGCTCGGTGCTGTTCAAAAGTCTGCAGGTCGTCTTCGCCGTCCTGATCGTGCACTTCTTCCTGCGTATCACCGGCGTCTATGGCCGCAACGCGATGATCGTCACGGGCTTCGTGCTGGCCCTCGTGATGGTCTGCGGTCTCGGCTATCTCACGGCCTACAACAACATGGCCGGCGGCACCTCGGCGACACAGGAACAGCCGCGCGCCGACGGCGCGAGCGCCAATGGCAGCGGCAGCTCCATCGACGCCCTGTTCTCCAAGCCGTCCGACGCGCAGGCCGCGCCGGCGGTCGTTACGCCCGCATCGTCCGACGGTTTCTCGTTCGGCCTCCCCAAGATCTCGACGGCGTCGCTTGCCAACGCGGATTCGTGGTTCTGGCTGGCCTTCGCGAGCGTGATCTTCTTCATCGTCACCACGGTGGCCGCGCTCTACATGCTCACGGTGGAGAACAACGTGCGCAACTTCCATCTGGCGAGCGACCACAAGCACCGTCAGCGCCAGTTCGCGCAGCTGCACATGCTCCAGCTCGCCGACCGCCGCGCCGCTGCGACGGCGCCGGTCGCAGAGGCCGGGTAAGCAATGAACTTGCTGTTGGCGGCGACGGCGGCGATCGGATTGGTTGGCGCCGGCGTGCTTGCGGTGCAGACCGAGCGCGCGGCCGTCTACGCACAGGCCTCGTTCGAGGAAGAGGCGGCGATCCCGGCGCGGCGCCTGATCATCGGCCTCGACATCTCCAAGTCCAATCCCCTGGTCGACGACGAGCAGTTCGCGGCCAAGGTCGCGGCGCGCATCGCCAACACCGTGCGCACGCTGGGTCCTGCCTCCGAGGTGCATGTGCGCACCTTCGGCAGTTACGATGCCTCGTCGAACAATTTCTACTACGACGCCGTGATCTCGGCGCGTAACCGGCCCGAGCATGTCGCCGCCGAGATCCAGAAGCTGATCGCCGGCACGCCCTATCTGGTGAAGAGCGGCAAGTGGCGCTCGCAGGACAACACCAACATCCTCGCCTTTCTCGACAACGTCTCGGAGAGCATCGGCTGCGCCGGCCAGCCGACGACGGTGATCCTCGCCTCCGACGGCATCGAGGATTCCGAATACACCCGGCTCGAACGCCACGACGCCCATCTGCCGCCGCCCGATGGCCGCCCGTTCCGGGGCTGCGCCGAGATGCAGATCCTCGGCATCGGGCAGGGCACCCGCAGCCCGATGGAGACCACCCGCTTGCGCAGCGAGTGGACCCGCTGGGCGCAAGGTGCCGGCTTCGGACATTTCCTCGGCCTAAACGACTGGTAAGAGTACATTTTCTGTAAAAAGCAGAAAATCCAGAGTTTCCTCTTGAAACAGATCACTCTACTGCATAGAGTTATCTGGTGAGACCAAGAGGAAATTTCGCCATGTCCTTGACCCCCAACGAAGCCGCCAGCGCCTTGCGCGATATCGAGGATACCGGCCGGCGCAGCGGCCAGGCCTTCGGCTACCGCACCTCCGCCCCGCATCTGATCATCTGGGGCCTTGTCTGGGTGATCGGTTACAGCGGCAGCGATCTGGTGCCGCGGTACAACAACGTGACGTGGCTCACGGTCGTGGCGCTGGGCACCATCGCGAGCCTCGTCGCCGGCACGGTGGTGGGCAAGGCGAACCGCAGCGACCGCAAGAACGAAGGCTGGCGCTATGGCCTGCTGATCCTGGTGTTCTGGGCCTTCCTGATCGGCACCGCCGCGATCATGCATCCCGATGCGCGCGAACAGGGCGCCTTCATCCCGCTCGTCATCGCCGCGATCTACGCCGGCGTCGGGCTGTGGGCCGGCATGCGCTACATCCTGCTCGGCACGGCGGTCGCGGCGCTCACGCTGTTCGGCTTCTTCGAAATCCAGCAGCACTTCGCGCTCTGGATGGCGGCCGTCGGCGGCGGCGGCCTGATCGTCGCGGGCCTCTGGATGCGGAGCGCCTGAGCCATGGAACAGACCATCGAACAGCCCGATCCCACGATCCATCAGCCGGTGCGCTTGAAGATCATGGCCGCGCTCAAGGCACTCCCCGGCGAGGTTCCGCTCGAGTTCGTGAAGCTCAAGGAGATCGCCGGCGCCACCGAAGGCAATCTCGGCGCCCACATCACGACGCTGGAGACCGCCGGTTATGTCGCCGTCGAGAAGGACTTCGTCGGCAAGCGCCCCCGCACCCGCGTGGCGCTGACCAAGACCGGACGCCGCGCCTTCGAAGACTACGTCGCCTATCTGCGCGACATCCTGAACACCAAGGTTTGAGGAGAACGACCATGAACCGCCTGAAAGACATGCTGGTAGGCTCGCTTCTCGCACTGGCCATCGTCGCCCCCAACTGGGCCAAGGCCGACCCGGTGACCGTCGAGCGTCCGCGCTTCAGCGACCAGATCGAGGGCAGCGGCCCCGATCTCATCTTCATCCCCGGCCTCGCCTCCTCGCGCGACACCTGGAAGGCGACGGCCGAGCGGCTCAAGCCCCACTATCGCGTCCACCTGATCCAGGTCGCGGGCTTCGCGGGCGAGAGTGCGCGCGACAATGCATCGCGCGCCGTGCTGGTGCCGACCGCCGAGGCGATCGACGCCTATTTGGTCGAGCAGCATCTGACGCCCGCCACGGTGATCGGCCATTCGATGGGCGGCACCATGACGCTCTATCTCGCGGCGCATCACGGCGATCACTACAAGAAGGTGCTGATCGTCGACGCGCTGCCGTTCTTCGGCGTCTTGATGGGCGGCCCGAACGCGACCGCCGACAGCGTCAAGCCGATCGCCGACGGCGTCCGCGCCAGCGCCTCCACCCCGCCCGACCCGCAGCGCGCCGCGCAGACCGATCAGATGATCGCCGGCATGGTCACCGCGCCGGCCGATCAGCAGATGGTGCTCGGCTGGGGCCATGCGTCCGACCGCGCCGTGGTTGCCAATGCGATGGCCGACGACATGACGCTCGACCTGCGCGCCGATTTCCCGAAGATCGCCGTGCCCGTGACGCTGCTCTACCCCGACAACGGGGCGCCAGCGCGGATGGACCCGTTCTACCAGGCGGCCTTCGCGCCCTTGCCGAACAAGACGCTGATCCGCATCGACAACTCCCGGCACTTCATCATGCTCGACCAGCCGGCTCAGTTCGACGCGGCGCTGGACAGGTTCTTGAAGAGCTGAGCCGGCGTGACACCCGCCTCGCGCAGCGACCGCAGGGTCGCTGCGCGATCGCGCTTGGAGAACTTCTTCCCCTCCGCATCCAGGATCAGCCGGTGGTGCGCATAAGCCGGTTCGGGCACGCCGAGCAACGCCTGCAGCAGCCGCTGCACATGCGTCGCGAGCAAGAGGTCCGCGCCGCGCGTCACCAGCGTGACGCCTTGGAACGCATCGTCCACCACCACCGCAAGATGATAAGCCGCCGGTATCTCCTTGCGCGCCAGTACGATGTCGCCGAACAGCAGCGGCTGCACCGCGACCGCCGCGTCGTGTTCGCGGAACGTCAGCGGCCCCGCGATCTGCGCCGCCTTCGGAGCATCGAGCCGCAGCGCATGGGGCATGCCCGCCGCCAGCTTCGCCGCACGCTCGTCCGCCGGCAGATGCCGACACGTCCCCGGATAGATCGGTCCGTCGGGCCCATGCGGTGCTTCGACGGCGCGCGCCATCTCATCCGCGATCTCGCGGCGCGTGCAGAAGCAGGGATAGACGATACCCTGTGCTTCCAGCCACGCCAGCGCCTCGCGATAAGCGTCGCCGCGCGTCGATTGCCGCAGCGCCGGCTCTTCCCAGTGCAGGCCGAGCCAATGCAGATCCTCGAAGATCGCCGCGACGAATTCCTCGCGTGTCCGCCCGGTATCGATGTCCTCGATCCGCAACAGGAAGCGCGTCCCTGCCGCGGCGGCCGTGAGCGCGGCGAACGCATGGCCGAGATGCAGAAAGCCGGTTGGACTCGGCGCAAAGCGCGTGACTAGCATGGGGTCAGGATGCGCATCCGACCCGCCCTGCCGCAAGATGCCCGCGCTATTGCCGAGGTGCGCGTCGCATCGTGGCGCGCGACCTATCGCGGCGTGGTGCCCGATTCCTACCTCGATGCGCTGACGCCCGAAGAAAGCGAAGACCGCTGGCGCGCCGTGGCCGCGGGCGAGATGCCGGGCGCCGAGTTGCGCGTCTGCGAGGAGGGTGGCGCCGTCGCCGGTTTCGCCGCCTTTGGCGCGGCGCGCGCGCCCAATTTCGGCTATGGCGGAGAGCTCTACGCGACCTACTACCGGCCCGACGCGACGGGCAAAGGCTATGGCAGCGCCATGCTGCGCGAGGTTGCCGTGTGCCTCACGGCCCTCGGCCACACCGATATGATTGTTTGGGTGATGGAGGCCAATGCGCGCGGCCGCGCCTTCTATGAACGCACCATGCAGCTGGTCGACGGATCGCGCCAAAGCTTCGCGATCGACGGCGTCACGATCTGGGAAGTCGCTTACGGCTTGCGACCGCTTTCAACCCCGCGCTAAACCGTACCATGGCTCTCGGCAAACCACTCTCCGGTCCTCGGCTGCCGCCCGCGCGCGGTGCGGCGACGCATCTCGTCGTGCTCTGTCACGGCTACGGCGCCGACGGCAACGACCTGATCGGCCTGGCGCCGCATTGGCAGCGCCTGATGCCGACCGCCGCCTTCGTCGCGCCCAACGCGCCCGAGCCCTGCGCCGGCGCGCCGACGGGCTATCAGTGGTTTCCGATCAATCGCCTCGATCCATCGGAGATGCAGCGCGGCGTCGAATCCGCCGCCGGCCTGCTCAACAACTTCCTCGACGCGGAGTTGGCACGGCTGGAGCTCACACCCGACCGCCTCGCGCTGGTCGGTTTCAGCCAGGGCACCATGATGTCGCTGCATGTCGGGCTTTCGCGCCCGGGCAAGCCCGCCGCCATCGTCGGTTTCTCCGGCCTGCTCGCGGCCGGCGCGGGCCTTGCGCCCCTCGGCGCCGACACGCCGCCGATCCTGCTGGTCCATGGCGATGCCGATCAAATGATCCCTGTCGACGCGATGCTGGCCAGCGCGATCACGCTCGGCGCCGCAGGCGCGGCGGTGCAGTGGCATATCGCGCCCGGCATCGGCCATTCGATCGACGAGACGGGGCTCGAAATGGCGGGCGCTTTCCTGCTCGGCGCCTTCCGCGGCCAGCTCGCCCGCCGCGCGCCCGAGGTCTCAAGCCGGCTCTCCGGCCGACTGTAGAAGCGTCACACGCAATTGTTAGGAGGTCCGGCATGAAAAAGCTCACGCTCCTCGCGCTGGTTACGGCCTTCGCGCTCGCCCTGCCCGCCGCCGCCGATCCGCGCCTGACCGCGCAGGACCTCGATGCGATGCAGATCATCCCACCGCCGCCCGAGCCCGGCTCGCCGCGCGCGACGGCTGAGCTCGACGAGCTGCACGCCATCGCCGCCAAGACCGATCCGGCCGCGCTCGAACGCGCGACCAGAGACGCCAACGACCAGACCGGCGCGTTCTACGCCTCTGTGCTCGGCCCGGCCTTCGACCTCACGCGCCTGCCCAAGACCGCCAAGCTGCTCGCCGATGTCGGCGCCTCCGACGACGCCGTCGCCAAGCCGGCCAAGGACTTCTTTCATCGCGACCGGCCCTACATCGTCGACCCGAAGCTGAAGACCTGCACGCCGGTGAAGCCGGGCCCCGCCGCCACCTCGTATCCCAGCGGCCATTCGACCGTCGGCTATTCGATGGGTATCGTCCTCGCAGCGGTGCTGCCGGCCAAGGCGCAGGCCATCCTGACGCGCGCCCGTCAGTATGCGGAGAACCGCCTGGTCTGCGGCATGCACTTCCGCGCCGACATCGTGGCGGGCGAGGCGCTGGGCACCGCCATCGCGCTCAAACTGGAACAGAGTCCCGAATTCGCCGCGCAGATGAACGCCGCCCGTGCGGAGCTAGCCGCCGTCGGCATCTGAGGCGCGGCGTTACCTTTCTGTCACGGCGAATCGGTTAGTGTTTTGGTGAACTTGGCAGGGCGCGCGCTTTCCAATTAAGCTTTGCGCCATCGATAGGAGTGTTTCGCCAAAGGGACCGAATCCGTGTTAGCCGCGCGTATGCCCGATAACTGCCCAGCCCTGGTGCTGAACGCCGATTTCCGGCCGCTCAGTTACTTCCCGCTGTCGCTGTGGTCCTGGCAGGACGCGATCAAGGCGGTGTTCCTCGAGCGCGTGAACATCCTCGAGGAATACGACCGCGTCGTGCGCTCGCCCAATTTCGAGATGAAGATCCCGTCGGTCGTCTCGCTCAAGACCTACATCAAGCCGGCGCGCAATCCCGCCTTCACGCGATTCAATCTGTTCCTGCGCGACCGGTTCGAGTGCCAGTACTGCGGCGACGAGGAAGACCTCACCTTCGACCACGTGATCCCGCGCAGCCGCGGCGGTCGCACGACCTGGGAGAACGTGGTGACGGCGTGCGCCCCGTGCAACCTGCTCAAGGGCGGCCGCCTGCCGGCGCAGATCGGCATGCATCCCAAGAACCGTCCGCACCGCCCGACGATCAACGAGCTGCGCGCCAACGGCCGCAAATTCCCGCCGAACCATCTGCACGAAAGCTGGGCGGACTATCTCTACTGGGACAGCGAGCTGGAGCCCTAGGCTCAGGCGTGATGGCGGATCGCCAGCCAGACGATCAGCGCCATCGCCGCGAACATCCCGCCGAGATACAGCGACAGGGCGTGGTGAAGCGTCTTGACCGATATTGGGATCGGCAGGGGCGGCGCGACTTCGCGCCCCACGCGATGGCACCGCGCGGCGATCTCGTCGTGAATGGCCGTCAGCGTCGGCACGTTGTAGAGCAGGCTGCCGAGCAGGATCGTGCGTCTGCCCGATCCGCACACGATCAACGATCGCCCGCCGCGGCTTGCGAGCCATTGCTCGGACGTGATCTCGGAAAAAAGACAACTCCTGGGTGCCGAATGCCGAACGGCTCACGAGCCGGTCCGGCTCGAACGTGATGCGCTGCGATGCCATGAATGGGGCTATGACGGCGACCAGAAACGATAAAATGCTCATCACCAGCATGAAGAGGCCGACGGGCACGGTGTCCGCTTGGGGCACAAGCCAGCCGAACATCGCCGCCCACCCCAGATAGAGTCCCGTCAGGAGGATCGTGATCGCCCAGCTGCCGGGCCGGGGTGCGATGGCCTCGCCATCGCGGATGATCACGCGCGCTTTTCCCGCCACATCGCGAGCAGCGGCGGTGCGTCCTTCGGCGCGATGTTCTTTCGCGCCACGAAACCCGCGCGCTCGTAGAGCCCGGTGTTCTTCGGATTGGAGTTCTCGAGATACGCCGGTACGCGCGCCGCGTCGGCGCGCGTCACCGTCGCCTCCAGGATCGCGCCGCCAAGGCCCATCCCCTGCAGCCGTGGCGCGACCGCGATAAAGGCGAGATAGAAGTGCTTCTCGTGCGGATGGTGCTTCTCCATCGCGTCCGCCATCGCCGAGCCGCGCATCAGGCGCGGGAATCCGCACAACCGGACAAAAAGCGGCATCAGCTTCATCTGCTCGACGAAGCCGCCAGGGCTCGCATCGGCGCCGGGCGGCAGCCACGCGGTGGCGCAGCTCGCATCCGGGCTCATCCACACTTCGCCGAACGGGATCGCGCGCACCCGCATCAGCCAGAAGAAGAACTGCTCCAGCGCGCGCGCCCGCTTTGCGCCCGGCCGCGCGATCCAATCCATCACGGGATCGGTCGTGAAAGCGGCAGCAAAGAGCCGCGACAGCGTGCCGGCATCGTCGATCGTGGCGCGGCGCGGGTTGGAGGCCGCCGCGAGCAGCGTATGGCGGTCCTGACTCATATCTTCTCGGACAGCCGGATCGCGAGGCGGCAGCCCGCCTTGATCGCCTCGCTGAGCAGCCGATAACCCGGCGCCTCTTCCGCGCCCATGGCGATGGCGGCGTCGCGATGTTCGATCTCCTCGGCGCGGAAATCCTCGACAGTGGCTTTCAGCTGCGGGTCGCTGTCGCCCAGCCGCTCGACCTGGTGGGCATAGTGCTGGTCGATCACCTCTTCGACCGCCGCGGTGCAGGCCATCGCCGCCTTCTCGCCCAGCATCGCGGTCGCAGCTCCCAGCGCGAAACCCGCGACGCGCCACACCGGCTCCAGCACCGTGGGGCGTACGCGGCGTTCGTTGACGAGGGCGTCGAAGGCCTTCAGGTGCCGTTGTTCCTGCGCCGCCATGTGTTCGATGGCCTTCGCCGACGCCGATCCGCGCGCGCCGAGCACCGCGAGCTGGCCTTCATAGATGCGCACGGCGCCGTACTCGCCCGCGTGGTCGACGCGGATCATCTCTTCGATCTCATCCGGCGTGCGTGCGCCGGGCGAAGCGGGGCGGGTCTTGCGGCTCATTTCGATCGCACCAGTTGCGCCGCGCCGAGGATCGCGGCGCCGAGCGAGATCACCGCATTGTACCCCGCCATCGAGATTCCGAAGAGCCGCCAGGCCGCATGGTCGCACTGCGGCACCGGCGCGTTGAGGTCGAGCGGACCATTGGTCAGCTGAAAGCCTGTGGTGCAGGCCGTCGGCCCAGGCCACAGATGCCACTCGACGCCGGCATGAAAGACGCCAAGACCGCCCGAGACAGCGACGCCCAGCGTCGCCAGCGCCGCGACGGCCAACGCCGCGCGCGCCGGCAGCACGCCCATGCCGAGAAGGATCGCACCGCCAAGACCGACGATCGCCGCCGCGATATGCGGCCAGCGCTGCCAATGGCACATCTCGCAGGGCGGATAATGCCCGATATATTGGAATGCGAGCGCGCCCGCGATCAGCGTCAGCGCCACCGCGCCTTCGAACCATGCGACTCGTTGTGCGGTCATTTCGCAAATATCCGGCTGTCGTCGTCGAAGGCTTTGAACTCGAGCGCGTTGCCGCTCGGGTCCTTGATGAAGAAGGTCGCTTGTTCGCCCGGTTCGCCTTCGAAACGTATATCAGGCGCAATCGTGAACGGAACTTTTTCGCGCGACAGTTTGTCGGCAAGCATCCGCCACTGCGGCATCGACAGGATCACGCCGAAATGGCGCACAGGCACCTGCTCGCCGTCAACTTTATTATGCGCTTTGGATTCGGCCGCGTCCGCGCTTAAATGCGCGACGATCTGGTGGCCGTAGAAATCGAAATCCACCCAATCGTCGCTCGATCGTCCTTCGGGACAACCGAGCAGGCTTCCATAGAAGGCGCGCGCCTCGCTCAAGGAGCGGACCGGAAATGCCAGATGGAAGCGCGGGCGAGAGGTCATATGGATCTCGTGTTTCGACAACTTAGGGAAGCGTATGCGTAAACCCATGGTAACCCGCAAGGGGACGACCCGCAAAACCGCTCGGCGCGAATTGCTGCGCATCGACGGCCGCGCGGTCGAGGTCACCATGCGGCTCAATCCGCGGGCACGCCGTCTTATCGTGAAAGTGCATCCGTCGACCGGCGAGGTCTCCGTCGTGGCGCCGTCGCAGCGTGCACTCGACCGGGCGCTGGAATTCGCGCGCGGGCAAGAGACCTGGATCGCGCGCCAGCTCGCGCGCGTGCCGGCGCGCGTCACGCTCGGCCCGGGCGCGAAAATCCCCTTCCGCGGTCGCGAACATGTGATCGCGCGCGGCGAGACGAGCCGTGCGCATGACGGCGTGCTGGCGATCGCCGGCCGCGACGAGCACATCCCGCGCCGCGCCCTCGATTTTCTCAAGCGCGAGGCGCGCCGCGTGCTCGACGAGCGTTCCCATGCCCTTGCTGCCCGCATCGGCTCCCGCGTGCGCCGCATAACGGTGCGCGACACCGCGAGCCGCTGGGGCTCATGCTCGGCGAGCAAATGCATTTCCTATTGCTGGCGGTTGATTCTGGCACCGGATTTCGTGCTCGACTACGTGGTGGCGCATGAGGTCGCGCATCTGCGCGAGATGAACCACTCGCCGCGCTTCTGGCGCGTGGTGAAGTCGCTGGTGGCGGATATCGACACGCCGCAGGCCTGGCTGCGCAAGAACGGCACCCAGCTGCACAGATACGGCGCGAAATAGCGCTACTTCGCCTTCCCGAAGATGCCGTTGATGACGTCCTCGATCGTGCTCGGCTTCTTGTCGCCGCCGTCGTCGGGCGCGTCCGGGGCGGGCGGTTGATCGTTGCTCGCGGCGGCCGTATCGGCGCCGATCGCCGTGGCGATGGCGTCCGGCGGCGGCGGCGCCGACGAACCCGCAAGCGGCTTCACCGGCAGGCCGTTCTCGGCATCCGCCATGAAGTTGTGCCAGATCTTCGCCGGCAGCGTGCCACCTGTCGCATGCACCATCGGCGCGTTGTCGTCATTGCCGATCCACACGCCGCACACCAGATCGCCGGTGAAGCCGACGAACCACGCGTCGTGGAAATCCTGTGTCGTGCCGGTCTTGCCCGCGGTCGGCCGGTCGGCGAGGCGTGCCGCCTTGCCGGTGCCGGTCGTCACGGTCTCGACCATCAGCCGCGTCATCTCTTGATTCTCGCCCGGCGTCATCACGTCGCCGAGGTCCGAGGCGCGGCGCTCGTAGAGCACTTTGCCGCTACGCGTGCGGATGCGCACGATGGCGAAGGGGTTCACCGCATGGCCGCCATTGGCGAACGGCACATAGGCCGAGGTCAGCTCCAAGGGCGTGACGTCCGAGGTGCCGAGCGCCAGCGACGCCACCGCTTCGAGCGGCGAGGTGATGCCGAGCTTGCGCGCCGTGCGCACCACCGCCGCCGGTCCGACTTCCTGGGTCAGCTGCGCCGCGATCACATTGGACGACTTGGCAAACGCATGCGTCAGGGTCATCGGTCCTTCGAAGCGGCCCTCGTAATCTTGCGGTTTCCAGCCATGGATATCGATCGGCCCGTCGACCAGCACATCGTCCGGCGTGCGGCCGTGCTGGAAGGCGGTGAGATAGACGAACGGCTTGAAGGCGCTGCCCGGCTGGCGCGTCGCGTCGGTGGCGCGGTTGAACGAGCTCTGCTCATAGGAGCCGCCGCCGACCATGGCCCGCACCGCGCCGTCCGGCGTCATCGCCACAAGCACGGCCTGGCTGGCATGCAGCTTGGGTCCGTCGGTCGCCAGCCCTTGCGTCACCGCGCGCTCGGCCTGTGTCTGCGCATCGAGATCGAAGGTGGTTTCGACGACCAGCGAGTCGTCGCTGTCGCCGACATAGCCCGACAGCCGGCTCAGGATCCAGTCGGCGAAGTAGCCCGAGCTCGGCGTGCCCGAGCCGCGCACGATGCGCGGCCGCGTCGCCTGCGCGTCGGCGCGCGTCTTCTCGTCGATGAAGCCGGCATCCTGCATCGCCTGCAGCACCAGGCCGGCGCGGTCCATCGAGGCATCGGTGTCGGCCAGGGGATTGTACCGCGCCGGCGCCTTCACGCTGCCGGCCAGCATTGCCGCCTCGGGCAAGCTCAGCTCCTCGGCATGCTTGCCGAAGAAGCGCTGCGCCGCCGCTTCGATGCCATAGACGCCGGCACCGAAATAGACGCGGTTGAGATAGAGCGTGAGGATCTGGTCCTTCGAGTATCGCGACTCCAGATAGAGCGCGAGCATCGCCTCCTGCATCTTGCGCTCGAAAGTGCGGCTCGGCGACAGGAAGAGGTTCTTGGCGAGCTGCTGGGTCAGCGTCGAGCCGCCCTGGCGCACATGGCCGGCCTGCATGTCCTCGACCGCAGCGCGTGCCAGGCCGATGGGATCGAGCCCCAGATGCGAACGGAAACGGCGGTCCTCGATGGCGATGAAGGCGTTCGGCACGTAAGGCGGCAGGCGCGAGACGTCGATACGCTCTCCCTGCGTCAACCCACGCCGCGCGATCAGCCGCCCGCGCACGTCGAGCACCGTCACGTCATGCGACGAGCCCGCGATCATCAGCTTGGTGGTGTCGGGCAGGTCGGACAGGAAATGCGACCAGAAAACCGCACCGAAGATCACGCCCCAGGCGACGAGAATCAGTAGCGCATAAGGCCAGGCGCGGCGCTTCTTGGGCGCGGGTCCGCGGTCGCCGCCACCGCCGGAATCCCGGCGTGGCCCATCATCGAATTTCGGCTCGGCGTGTGCGTTGCGTGGCATCGGCCCGCCCTCTGACAGACGGGTTCTAGGCCGACAGGGTTAACGAGCTTTAAACATTGCCGTCCGTATCCTCCCGGACGCGAAAATGTCATGCGCGCACATTGTCTTATGCGATGCCAATCACTACCTGTGGGCAGGGTTGATTGGGGTTAACACCTTGGCCGAAGAGTCCGATCTGGCGCACCGTCTCGGCATGGGCGCGGCGGCGAAGCGCGGGTTTTCGCGCAAGCAGTGGTATGCCGTCGCTGCCGGCGCCGTCGTGCTTGTGGTCGTGCTGTTCATGGTTTTCGGCGGCGCGCCGCCCCCCGCCTACGTCACCCAGGCCGTCACCCGCGGCAATCTCGCCATCGGGGTCAGCGCCACCGGCACACTCCAGCCGCGCAACCAGGTCGATGTCGGCGCCGAGGTCTCGGGCAAGATCGACGCGCTCTATGTCGACTTCAACGACCATGTGAAGAAGGGCCAGAAGCTCGCCCAGATCGACACGCTGGCCCTGGAGGCGGCGCTCGACCAGTCGCGCGCCCAGCTGACCCAGGCGCAGGCGACGCTGCTTCAGGCGCGGTTGACGCAAGAACGCACCGTGATCCTCTACAAGGGCAGCGCGACGTCGAAACAGACGCTCGACGGCGCCAATGGCGATCTGGCACGCGCCGATGCGGGCGTGAAGCTCGCCGCGGCGCAGGTGAATTCCAACGCGACGATGCTGTCGAAGGCCACGATCTATTCGCCGATCGACGGCGTGGTGCTGGACCGCAAGGTCTCGGCCGGACAGACGGTGGTCGCGGCGATGACGACGCCGGTGCTGTTCACGCTCGCCTCCGATCTATCGCAGATGGAGCTCGACGTCGACATCGACGAGGCCGATGTCGGTCTGCTCAAGAACGGCAGCCATGCCACGTTCTCCGTCGATGCCTATCCGGCGCGCCGCTTCGATGCGACGCTGATCTCGATCCACAACGCGCCGCAGACGGTACAGGGCGTGGTGACTTATCGCGGCGTGCTTCTGGTGCGCAACAAGGAGAATCTGCTCAAGCCGGGCATGACGGCGACGGCGCTGATCGAGGCGGCGAACCTGCACGAGGCGCTTCTGGTGCCAAATGCCGCGTTGCGCTTCGTGCCGGCCGACGACGTGAAATCGAAAGCCCCGCCCCAGCCCGTGCCGCAAAACGGCATCAACTGGGGCCGCGTTTGGGTCAGCGACGGCGGCAAGCTTAGCGCGCATGACGTGAAGCTCGGCGGCAGCGACGGCAAGCTCACCCAGGTGCTATCGGGGGACCTCAAGGAAGGCGAGCTGGCCGTGACCGACACCGCGACGCCCAAGCCCGCCACGCCGGCGAAGCCCTGACGTGCCAGAAACTTCAATCATCCGCGCTCCGCTCATCGAGCTCAAGAAGGTCGCCAAGGTCTACGGCAGCGGCGAAGCGCAGGTCGCCGCGCTCGCCGGCATCGACCTCACCATCCATGACGGCGAGTTCGTCGCGGTGATGGGCCCGTCGGGCTCGGGCAAGTCGACGTGCATGAACATCCTGGGCTGCCTCGACGCACCGACCTCGGGAGAATACCTGTTCCGCGGCACCGATGTCAGCGTGCTGACGCGCGACCAGCGGGCGCTGCTGCGCCGGCATTATCTCGGCTTCGTGTTTCAGGGCTTCAATCTTTTGAAGCGCACCACCGCGCTCGAGAATGTCGAGCTGCCGCTGATCTATCGCGGCACGCCCAAGGCCGAGCGCCGCGCCGCGAGCATGACGGTGCTCGAGCAGGTGGGCCTGAAGAACCGCGAGGACCACACCGCCGCCGAGCTTTCCGGCGGCCAGCAGCAGCGCGTCGCCATCGCCCGCGCGCTTGTTGCCGGTCCCTCGGTCGTCTTCGCCGACGAGCCGACCGGCAACCTCGACAGCGCCAAGAGCCACGAGATCATGCGCCTGCTGAAATCGCTCAACCAGGCGCGCGGCCTCACCATCGTGCTGGTGACGCATGAGGAAGACGTCGCCGCCTATGCCAGCCGTCAGGTGCGCTTCCACGACGGGCTGATCGCCTCGGATACGGGAGCATTTTCCAAGGAGACGTTGGGGCCATGATGCTCAACGCCTTTCTCCTTGCGCTGCGCGAGATCCGCAACAACCTCCTGCGCGCCGGGCTCACCACGCTCGGCATCGTGATCGGCGTCGGCGCGGTGATCCTGATGGTGACGCTGGGCGCCGGTGCCACCAAGCGCGTCTCCGCCGACATCGCCACCATGGGCAACAACCTGCTCGTGCTGTTTCCCGGCCAGCGCAACGGCCCGCCGACCGCCTCCACGCCGTTCGACATTTCGGTCGTCGACGCTATCCAGCGCGAAGTGCCCGGCCTCGCCGAAGTCGTGCCGGAGCTGGCCTTTCAGGGCGTCGCGGTGAGCGGCAACCACAACCACTCCACCCAGATCGACGGCACCACCAACGCCTATCTCGTCAGCCGCGACTGGCCGGTGCTCTATGGCCGCGATTTCTCGCCGGCCGAGATTCTCGCAGGCAAATCCGTCTGCATCCTGGGCGAGACGGTGCGGCGCGATCTCTATGGCGACCAGATCCCGATCGGCGCCCGCATGCGCATCAACAAGCTGACCTGTGAAGTCATCGGCGTGCTCAGCGCCAAGGGCTCCTCCTCCTTCGGCCAGGACATGGACGAGCTGGTACTGATGCCGCTCAAGGCGGTGCAGCGCAGGCTCGCCGGCAACACGGAGATCAACGTCATCCGCATCTCGGTCGCCAACCAGTCCGAGATCGGCCACGCCAAGGATTCGATCAACCGGCTGATGCGCGAGCGCCGCCACATCCTGCCCGGCCAGGTTGACGATTTCGACCTCGAGGACATGCAGGAAGTCACGCAAGTGGTTCAGAGCGTCACCGGCATCCTCACCGCCTTCCTCTCGGCGGTCGCCGCCATCAGCCTCCTCGTCGGCGGCATCGGCATCATGAACATCATGCTGGTCAGCGTGACCGAGCGCACGCGCGAGATCGGCATCCGCCTCGCCATCGGCGCGCGCGAGCGCGACGTGCTGCTGCAGTTCCTGATCGAGGCCGTGGTGATGTCGGCCTCGGGCGGCATCGTCGGCGTCTTGTGGGGACTGGGCGGCTCGGCGGCGCTGGCGCACGTGCTCGGCATCCCGTTCATCTTCCAGCCGGGCGTGGTGGTTCTCGCCGTCGGCTTCGCGGCCCTGGTCGGCGTCGCCTTCGGCTATTTCCCCGCCCGCCGCGCCGCCCGCCTCGATCCGATCGAAGCTCTCAGGCACGAATAAACTGGCACGAATAAACCGGCACAAATGAAAAAGCCGGCCCTCATTTTTCGTGGGGGCCGGCTCTCTCACCGCGATTCAGTTGTCGTCGTCGTCATCATCGTCCGAATGATGCGCCGGAGGCGGCGGGGGCGGCGGCGCCGCATGCGGACCGTGCGGCGGCATTGGCGGCATCGGGGGCATGGGCGGCATCGGCGGATGGCCGGCGCCCGGGAAGTTCTGGTCGCCGATCTGCACGTCGGCCATGCCGTCGTTCTTGAACGAGCCCTTGTAGGCCTTGATCTTCACATTGCCCGAGCCCATCGCCGAGATGCGCGGATCGACCGCGAGCCCGCCGAACCGGAAGTCGCCCGCGCCCAGGATGTCGACATGCAAGGGATTGGCGAGGCCGTCGGCGATCTGCACGGTGCCCGAGCCGGCGATGTCGACTTTCACCGGGCCGTTGACGCGCTGCGCGGCGAAATCGCCCGCGCCCGTGATGTCGACGCTGATGCCGGTGGCGACAGAGGCCATCACCGCATCGCCCGAGCCGGCGATCTCGGCATGGACATGGCCGGCATTGTGGCCGACCAGATGGCCGGAGCCCGCGATCTCCAGATGCAGGTCGCCCTGCACGTCGCCGATCGACGCCTTGCCCGAGCCGTTCATCTCGATATGCGCCTCGCTGGTGCGCCCGACCGAGGCGCTGCCCGCGGTGGTCTCCAGATGCACCTTGCCGAAGGTGTCTCCGATGGTGGTGTCGCCGATGGAGTCCTCGACCCGCACGTCGGTGCCGCGCGGCACCGTCACCTTGACGAACAGCTTGCCGTTGCGCTCGTCCTGGATGTTCGAGAAGTCGAACCACTTCTTCCAGTCCCAGACATTGACGTTGTCGTACGCGCCGCCCTGGATGCGCAGCACGCCGCCGTCGTTCTTCAGCGTGACGCCGGCGATCATCTGCCGCGAGCCCGAGACGTCGACGCGCATCGGGCCGTCCTGCACGTTGACGTGCACGTTGCCGACGATGTCCTCGACCCTGAGCGAATTGGCCTGGAAGGTCTTGGTCGGCCACACCACCCAGCCATTGTCGGCCGCCGTCGCCGGCAGCACGAGCAGCGCGGCCACCGCCGCACCGATCAACATGGAGCTTCTTCCGCTACGCATGGTCATCACGTCCTGAGCACGTCGTCTTCGAGAGGACAGATAGGGTGTCCCCATTAGTGTCGCATGAACGGTATTTTTGCGCGACTGCCCTGCGCGGACAGAAGGGGAACAAACTAGTCCTAACCCTTTGACGTCACGGCATCAGGCGATAGCCGCCGCTTTCGGTGATCAGGATGCGGGCCTGCCCGGGGTTGGTCTCGATCTTCTGGCGCAGGCGATAAATGTGCGTTTCCAGCGTGTGGGTGGTGACCGCCGGATTGTAGCCCCACACCTCGTGCAGCAGTGTTTCGCGCGGCACCGTCTCGCCCGAGCGGTAGAGGAATTTGAGGATATTGGTCTCTTTTTCCGTCAGCCGGATCTTCTTCTCCTGCGCGTCCAGCAACACCTTGGCCGACGGCCGGAAGGTATATGGCCCGATGCGATAGACCGCGTCCTCGCTCTGGCCGTGGCTGCGCAGATGCGCGTGCACGCGCGCCATCAAGACCGCGAAGCGGAATGGCTTGGCGATGTAGTCGTTGGCGCCCGATTGCAGGCCTTCGATGGTGTCGGCATCGGTATCCGCGGCGGTGAGCAGCACGATCGGCGCGGTGATGCCGTCGTCGCGCAGGCTCTTGCACAGCGCACGGCCGTCGCCGTCGGGCAGGCTGACGTCCAGGATCATGAACTCGTAGAGGCCTTCGGCGGCCTTGGCGCGGCCTTCCGCGACAGTACCGGCTTCGACGATGGCGTAGGGACCTTCGCTCGCGAGCTGTTCGGCGAGCGAGCTGCGCAGCATCGTGTCGTCGTCCACGAGCAGGACGCGTTTGGCGCTTGGCATGACGTTGCGGTATCCGGGTGAAAAGGGCGGACGCGAGTCTACCCGGTTTTGCGGCGCGGGTGTATTGGGGAACCCATGGCCCGTGCCCGCAAAAACCCCAGCCAAAACTCCGTTATCGATCGTGTCACCGTCGCCGTCGACGCGTTTCGGCGCGGCAAGCCGGTGGTGATCGGCGGCGAGGGCGGCGCGATCATCGCCCGCGCGGTGGAGACCTTGGCGAAGGTACCGCCCAAGAGCCGCTTGGTGCTCAGCCATGCGCGCGCCCGCACGCTGAAGATGCGGCTCTACACGCCCGATGTCGTCGCGCTCGGCATCGAACGGGGCACCACGCTCGAAAACCTGCGCGCCATCGCCGATCCCACCGACGATCTGCGCTATCCGCTCAAAGGCCCGTTCGACACGGTGCGCGCCGCGCTGCCCAAGGCCTATGCCGCGTCGATCAAGCTCGCCAAGCTCGCGGAGCTGCTGCCCGCCGCAGTCGTGACGCCGGCAGCGAAGGGCAAGGCGCCGATGCTGAGCGCCACCGACATCTTCGCCTATGACGACGAGGTCGTCCGTACCCTGAAGATCGTGTCGCGGGCCCGCGTGCCGCTGGAGGGTGCGCAGAACACCGAGATCGTCTCCTTTCGTCCTGCCGATGGCGGGGTCGAGCATCACGCCATCGTGATCGGCGCGCCTTCGACGGCGAAGCCGGTGCTGACGCGGATGCATTCGCAATGCTTCACCGGCGACCTGCTCGGCTCGCTCAAATGCGACTGCGGCCAGCAGCTGCGCGGCGCGATCGACGCGATCGAGAAGGCCGGCGGCGGCATTCTGCTCTATCTGACGCAGGAAGGGCGCGGCATCGGACTGATCAACAAGCTGCGTGCCTATCGCCTGCAGGGAGAGGGTTTCGACACGGTCGACGCCAACGAGCGCCTGGGCTTCGAATCCGACGAGCGGGAATACGGCATCGCGGCGCGCATGTTGGAACTGCTCGGCTACAAGGCGGTGCGCCTTTTGACCAACAATCCGGACAAGGTCGCAAAGCTGAAGGCGGCCGGTGTGACGGTGACGGCGCGCGTGCGTCACGCCTTCCCCGACAACGAGCACAACCGCGCCTATCTGCGCACCAAGGCCGAAAAGTCCGGGCATCTGCTCTAGGGGCGAACCCGGACGGCGCGAATGGTGAGCGCGGCCTTAATGCCCCGGCAAAACCTGCCGCGAAGGGGTTCCGCAGGCCCGGATTTCCGCGATTTCATGTTGGCAGGGCGCTTGCACAGCAAGGCGCATGAGCATCGCGCCGATCACCGTCGATCCCGTCCGCCAGCCCGCCGCTGCGGCCACCGCCGCCGCGCAGGCCACCCTGCCCGCCGCGTCCCCCACGGCGTCCAATGACGATAGCGACGGCGGCGGCGATTTCGGCGGCATCTCGTTCCACGACGTGCTCGACGCGATCAACCCGCTGCAGCACCTGCCGGTGATCGGCACGCTCTACCGCGACCTCACCGGCGAGCAGATCAAGCCGTTCCCCAAGGCGGCCGGCGACCTTCTCTATGGCGGCCCGCTCGGCTTCGTCGGATCCATTGCCGACACGGTGTTCGAGAAGATTACCGGCAAGGATTTCGGCGCGACCGTGTTCGACACGATCAAGGAAGCCTTCAACGGCGGCGGCGACGTCAAGGATGTCGCGAGCAACGACGCGCCTGCCGCGCCGGCGGATGCCACGCCGGTTCGGGTCGCGTCCGCCCCCGTCGACACCACCGCCGCGCCGGTCGCTTCCGATGCGCCCGCGCTGCCGGCGCCCGCGAATGTCACGGCCGCGTCGCTCAACACTATCGTGGTGCCCGGTCAGGACGCGCTGCTGTCCGCGCTCTCCGCCCACGGCATCGATCCCGCGATCGCCCAGCGCGCCGCCAACGCCTATGCCCGCGCCGTCAATGTCGCGCCCGCCAACGATACGCTGCCGGCGCCGGCGCTTCGCGCTAGCATCGCGGAATGAACCTGATCCTTGCCGGCCGCCGGGCGCTGGGCCGCTGCGGTGCCGGCATCAAGCAATGCGAAGGCGATGGCGTGACGCCGCGCGGCACCTGGCCCGCGCGCCGCGTGCTCTACCGCGCCGACAAGCTGGCGAAGCCGCAAACCGCGCTCCCTATCGCCGCTATCGCGCCCGGCGACGGCTGGTGCGACGCGCCGGACGATCCGGCCTACAACACGCAAGTGACGCTGCCTTTTCCCGCCGGCCATGAGCGGCTGTGGCGCGACGACGATCTCTACGACCTCGTGGTTGTGCTCGGCTTCAACGACGATCCCGTCGTGCCCGGCGCCGGCAGCGCGATCTTCCTGCACGTGGCGCGGCCGGATTTCGGACCCACCGAGGGCTGCGTCGCGTTTGCGCTTTCAGATCTGCTGGCGATCGTCGCGCGGCTTTCGCCCGGCGACACGGTGACGATCACGCCTTAGCACGTTCACCGAAGATCGCGGTGCCGACGCGCACATGCGTGGCGCCGAAACGGATCGCGGTCTCGAAGTCGTCCGACATGCCCATGCTGAGCAGCGGCAGGCCGTGCGCGCCCGCGATCTTCTGCAGCAGCGCGAAATGCGGCGCCGGCGCCTCGCCGGCCGGCGGAATGCACATCAGCCCCTTCACCGGCAGCCCGAGGCTTTTCGCATAGTCGATCAGCCCACCCGCCTCGCGCGGCGCGACCCCCGCCTTCTGGGGTTCCTCGCCGGTATTGACCTGCACGAACAGAAAGGGGCTGCGTCCCACCCGATCCATCTCGGCGCGCAGCACATCGGCCAGCTTGGGCCGGTCGAGCGTGTGGATCGCATCGAACAGCGCCACCGCCTCGCGCGCCTTGTTGCTCTGCAAGGGTCCGATCAGGTGCAACTCGATGTCGGGATAGCTTTCGCGCAGGCCCGGCCATTTGCCCTGCGCCTCCTGCACCCGGTTCTCGCCGAACACGCGCTGGCCGGCGATCAGCGCGGGCTGCATCGCCTCGGCGCCGTGATTCTTGCCCACCGCGATCAGCGTGGTGGACGCCGCCGGCTTGATGGCCGCCTTTCGCGCCGCGTCGATGCGCGCGATGATGGCGGAGAGATTCTCATTGATGGTTTCGGGGTTCATGTGAGCGATGCTTTGCCGCGCCAGACGCTAGCAAGAGCTGCCGCCCGCCTCAACGCGGGGCATTGCAAGGCTGGCCTGCTGCCGCCGCTGATCCTGATGACCGACGATGAGCGCCTACGCGATCCGGTGGCGGCCGCCAAGGCCTTGCCGCAAGGGTCCCTCGTCATCGTGCGGTCCCGTGACGCCGCACGCCGCGCCGATCTCGCCGAGACGCTGTTGCGCCTGCCGCTCTTCGTCCTGATCGCCGGCGACCCCGCGCTGGTCGCGCGCCTCGGCGCCGACGGCCTACATTTGCCTGAGACGCGTGCCCACGAAGCCGCGCATTGGCGCGCGCTCCATCCGCGCTGGATCATCGGCGCCGCGCGCGCCGCCAATCCGCATCTCGATTTCGTGCTGCTCTCGCCCGTCTTCCCGACGCGCTCGCATCGGGGGCGTCCCTCGTTGGGCGCCGTCCGCGCCAACACGCTGGCGAAAGCATCGCGCGTGCCCGCCTACGCCCTCGGCGGCATCGATGCACGCAATGCGCGCCTGCTGCACGGCTTCGCCGGCATCGCCGCCATCGGTGCGCTAGATATTGATGACGGCGTGTAGGAACACCGCATCCATGTCGATCTTCGGCGCGCCATTGTAGAAGGTACCGATGCTTCGACCGTAGTCCAGTTTCTGCCAGCCCGCGCTGAGCTGCAGGTTCGAATTCACCGTGTACCCGACATCCGTCTCATAGGCGTGCACACCCAGCGTCGGCAGGCCGCGCGCGCCGTCGGCCGAGCCGGTGCCGAACTCGAAGCCCAGCGACCACGATCCGCGCGTCAGCATCGTGCTGGCGTGCATGGAGCGCGTCGCGCCGCTGGTCAGCGCGTCGTTGATGTCGAAGGTGTAGGTATTCGCCTCGCGATAGGCGCCGCCGGCCGACAGCTTGGTGTCGTCATCGATGCTCCAGTCGGCCTGCGCGCCCAGGCCCCAATCCGTCAAACCAGCGTGCCCCGGCGTCTTGCGGTCGCCATGTCCGACGGTGGCGCCGGCATAGGCGCTCAGCGTCACCGGCCCGAAATCGTCGCTGTAGTTGACCGCGCCCTCCCACATACTCTTCTGGCGGTTGGGTCCGGCGAAGCCGTTGTTGACGAACGGGATGACGTCCTTGCCCTCCGATGGCGTGAACGACATCGCGATCTGCACCCCGAACAGCTTGGGCGTGTAGTAGGAGATCTTGGCGTAGTTCAGCGACGACTCGACCGCGCTGTTCAGCGTGAACACGTTGATGAAGGCGTTGCCGGTCGATGGATCGCGGAAGAAGGTCGCGTTGGGATTGTCGATGGTCGCTTCCGGATTGACCTCCGGCCCCACCACCGCCAGCGCATAGGCCGCGCCGTCCGTCATGCCGACATCGATGCGCCCCAGGCCCGTCTGCGCCGAGCCGTAGACCTTCTGCACGAAATCGCTGCCGTAATTATCGCCCGACAGCTTGTCGTGATAGACTTCGAACGTCGTCTTGAGCGCGAGGCTCAGCCCGCTGTCGTAGTCGCGTTGCAGGCTGGCATTGATCGAGGCCGCGCCCGTCACATTGGTCTTGGAGAAGCCGCTCCCCGGCTGATCGGCGTCGAACACCGTGCCATAGACCTGGCCGCCCACCTTGTAGGTGAGGTCGGCGAGATCGCCGGTCCACGGCGTGATGCTCCAATCGTCCCACGCCGCTGCTGCCGGTGCGGCGAAAGTGAGCGCAAGTGCCGTTCCGGCGAAAAACGAAAACCTGATACCCAAGCGGCACCCCGACTTTTTCTGAGGTCTAGCATAACCGGAAGTCCTTAAGCCCCTTAACCTCCTGAAATGGTGGAGTTGCGCGGCCCCGGCACGCCATTTATAAGCGCGGACCCAGGGGGGACGCGCTCGGCGCCGTCCAATGGCGTCCTTAGACAACGAAAGCGGCCCAATGCGTAATCTGACGGTTGTTGCTGTTGCTGTGATGACTCTCGCGCTCGCAGGCTGCGGCGGCGACGACAACGCCATGCCCGAAACGGGCGGCGCGACCGCGATCCAGTCGGGCACCGGCGCCCGCACGCTGGGTGTGAATTCCTATCTGTGGCACGCGACGCTGGACACGCTGTCCTTCATCCCGCTGTCCTCGGCCGATCCGTTCGGCGGCGTGGTGATCACCGACTGGTACAGCGCGCCCCAGGTGCCGAACGAGCGCATGAAGGTCACGGTCTACATCCTCGACCGCAAGCTGCGCGCCGACGGCCTGAAGGTCGCCGTGTTCCGCCAGACCAAGGGCGCCGACGGCAGCTGGGCCGATGCCCAGGTCGCCGCCGACACCGCCACCCGCCTCGAGGACGCGATCCTGACGCGCGCCCGCGAGCTTCGACTTGCGAGCGAAGGCAACTAATTTTCGGCAAATCGCTGTAGCCTGATCCGTGCCGGAGGCCTCAGCGGGGCCCGGAACGCAATAGGGTGACGCATCTTCGCGTCACCCGTAGATTGCGTGACCGAAATAAAGTCCGGCACAGGAAAAGGTTTTGCAGCATGGCGCGGTACAACGCCAAAGAGTCCGAGCAGCGATGGCAGCGCGAATGGGATTCGCGGTTGACCTTCGTCACGGCCAACGATACCTCGCGCCCCAAATGCTACGTGCTCGAGATGTTCCCCTATCCGTCGGGGCGCATCCATATGGGTCACGTCCGCAACTACACGATGGGCGACGTGATCGCGCGCTTCCGCCGCGCCCAGGGCTTCAACGTGCTGCACCCGATGGGCTGGGACGCGTTCGGCCTGCCGGCGGAGAACGCGGCGCGCGACGGCGGCATCAATCCGCGCACCTGGACTTACGCCAATATCGATGCGATGCGCAGCGAGCTGAAGGCGCTGGGCCTCGCCATCGACTGGAGCCGCGAGTTCGCGACCTGCGATCCGTCCTATTATGCGCATCAGCAGAAGCTGTTCCTGGATTTCTACAAGGACGATCTGGTCTACCGCCACGAGGCGGACGTGAACTGGGACCCCGTCGACATGACCGTGCTCGCCAACGAGCAGGTGATCGACGGCAAGGGCTGGCGCTCGGGCGCGGCGGTGGAGCGGCGCAAGCTGAGCCAGTGGTTCTTCCGCATCACGCGCTATTCCGAGGACCTGTTGAACGCGCTCGATACGCTGGACAAGTGGCCGGAGAAGGTCCGGCTGATGCAGAAGAACTGGATCGGCCGGTCGGAAGGCCTGCGGTTCAGCTTCGATCTGTCGAACCTGACCAGCCTCGACGTGTTCTCGACGCGGCCCGACACGCTGTTCGGCGCCAGCTTCGTCGCGCTCTCGCCCGACCATCCGCTGACCGAAGAGCTGGCGAAGACCGATGAGACGCTGCGCGACTTCATCGCCGAGTGCCGCCGCACGGGCACCGCCGAAGCGGAGATCGAGACTGCCGAGAAGCTCGGCTACGACACCGGCCTGACCGCGGCGCATCCGTTCGATCCGAACTGGAAACTGCCGGTGATGGTCGCGAACTTCGTGCTGATGGGCTATGGCACCGGCGCGATCTTCGGCTGCCCGGCACACGACCAGCGCGACTGGGACTTCGCCACCAAATACAAGCTGCCGATCCTGCCCGTCGTCGTGCCCGAAGGTGAAACCTCGGTCGACATCTCGAAGGAGCCTTATGTCGGCCCCGGCAGGATCTTCAACTCGCGCTTCCTCGACGGGATGGACGTCGGGACGGCGAAGAACGAAGTCGCGTCGCGGCTGGAGAAGGACGGGAAGGGCCAGCGCACGGTGAACTATCGCCTGCGCGACTGGCTGGCCTCGCGCCAGCGCGCCTGGGGCTGCCCGATCCCGATGGTCCATTGCGCGACCTGCGGCGTGGTGCCGGCCAAGGAAAGCGACCTGCCGATCAAGCTGCCCGACGATCTCGATTTCTCGGTCAAGGGCAACCCGCTCGACGCCCATCCGACCTTCAAGCACACGACGTGCCCCAAATGCGGCGCCAAGGCGCTGCGCGACACCGACACGCTCGACACCTTCGTCGACTCCTCCTGGTATTTCGCGCGCTTCGCCGATCCGTTCAGCGCCGATCCGGTGAACCGCGACGCGGTGAACTACTGGCTGCCGGTCGACCAGTATATCGGCGGCATCGAGCATGCGATCCTGCATCTGCTCTATGCCCGCTTCTTCACCCGCGCGATGCACGCCACCGGCTGGGCCCGGGTCGACGAACCCTTCGCCAGCCTGTTCACGCAAGGCATGGTCTGCCACGAGACCTACAGCGTCGCCGACAACAGCGCGCAAGGCTCGCATTTCGTGCTGCCCGACGAGATCGAGAAGCGCGGCGACAGTGCGTATCTGAAGGGCACGGAAACGCCGGTGATCGTCGGCGCCTCCGAGAAGATGTCGAAGTCCAAGAAGAACGTCGTCGCGCCGATGGGCATGATCGACGTCTATGGCGCCGACTCGATCCGCTGGTTCATGCTCTCCGACAGCCCGCCGGAGCGCGACACCGACTGGTCGGAAACTGGCGCCGAAGGCTGCTGGCGCTTCGTGCAGCGTATCTGGCGCTTGGTGACGGAGGCCGAGGACCTGCCCGCGCCCGGCACCAAGGTGGGCGAGGTCTCCGGCGCCGCGCTCGAGCTGCGCCAGGCGGCGCACAAGGCGATCGCGGCGGTGACCGAGGACCTCGCCGCTCTGCGCTTCAACCGCGCGGTGGCACAGCTCTACACGCTGGCCAACGCGATACAGCAGAACGCGAGCGTCGACGGCGCGGTGCGCCGCGAGGCGCTGGAGACGATCGTGCTCCTGGCCGGTCCGATGATGCCGCATCTGGCGGAGAGCTGTTGGGAAGCGCTCGGCCATACCACGCTGCTGGTCGACACGCCCTGGCCGTCCTTCATCGCGGCGCTGACCAAGTCCGAGACCGTCACCATCGCGGTTCAGGTCAATGGCAAGCGCCGCGCCGAGCTCACGCTGGCCGTCAATGCGCCGGAAGCGCAGGTGCGCGCGGCCGCGCTGGCCGACGACGGCGTGGTGCGCGCCCTCGAAGGCAAGGCGCCCAAGAAGGTGATCGTGGTCCCGAACCGCATCGTCAACGTGGTGGTGTGAGATGAAACGCGCGGCCGTCCTCTTGCTTGCGATCACGCTCTGCGGCTGCGGCTTTCATCCGCTCTATGGCGGCGTCAACGGCCGCATGGCCGCGACGCTGTCGACGATCTACGTCGAGCCGGTGCCCGATCGCATCGGCTACGAGCTGCGCAACACGATGATCGACCTGCTCGACGGCCCCGGCTCGACATCGGGCGCGCAATACCGCCTCAAGATGGGCCTCACCGAGACCAGCCAGGGCATCGCGCTGCAGAACGCGGTGGCGCCGGGCGATTCGACCGTGATCACCCGCTACAACGACACGCTGAAGGTGACCTACACGCTCTACGACATGGGCGGAAAGGTCGTGATCAGCGGCGTCGAGACGGGCCTGTCGACCTACAACGTGCTGCCGACCGGCACCGGCATCGCCGCAAGCCCGCAAGCGAATTACGGCACGCTGGCCGGACAGCAGGACGCCGACAAGCGCGCCGCCGAGGACATCGCCGAACGCATCCGGCTGGACCTCAACGTCTACTTCGCCAAGCATTAGATGACCGAGATCAAGGGTGCCTCGATCGACCGCACGCTCAGCCATCCGCCCAAGGACATGGTGGCGGCGCTGATCTTCGGCCCCGATCAGGGCCTGGTGCGCGAGCGGGCCGAGACGCTGATCAAGACCGTCGTGCCCGATCTCAAGGACCCGTTCCTCATCGCCGATCTCGACGACTCGGTGCTTGCCTCCGACCCGGCGCGGCTGTTCGACGAGGCGGCGGCGATCTCGATGCTCGGCGGGCGGCGCGTGGTGCGGGTGCGCGGCGCCGGCAACGGCCTCGCCAAGCTGTTCGAGCGCTTTCTCGACGAGCCGGCGGGCGACGCGCTGGTGGTGGTCGAGGGCGGCGATCTGGGGCGCGGCACCGGCCTGCGCAAGGTGTTCGAGGGCGCCGACAATGCCGTGGCCATCGCCTGCTATGGCGACAACGCGCGCGACCTGCCCGACGTGATTCGCGACGCCCTGCGCGCCGAGGGCCTCACCATCGCGCCCGATGCGCTGGCCGATGCCGCCTCGCGGCTCGGCTCCGACCGCGGCGTGACGCGGCGCGAGCTGGAAAAGCTGGCGCTTTACGCGCGCGGGCAGAAGCAAGTGACGCTGGAAGACGTCCGCGCCGTGCTCGGCGACGAAGCCGAGGTGCGCACCGAAGAGGCGCTCGATGCCGCCGGCCAGGGCGATCTGAAGAAGCTCGACCTCGCGCTCGAGCGGCTGTGGATCTCCGGCACATCCGCCGTCGCCATCGTCCGCATGGCGCTGTCGCATTTCCAGCGCCTGGCGTTGGCGCGTTTCGAGATCGAGAAGGGCGACACCACCGACAACGCGCTGCGCAAGCTGCGTCCGCCGCTGCACTTCATGCGCCAGGCTTCGTTCAAGGCGCAGCTCAACACCTGGGACGGCACCCGCCTGCTCGAAGCTTGCGACCTGCTGCTCGAGACGGAGGCGCTGACCAAGACCACCGCCATGCCGGCCGAGACGGTGACGGCGCGCGCCCTTTTCAACATCGCCGCGATGGCGCGGGCCGGAGGGCGCCGCTGATGGCGACGTCGGATTATTTTGCTGAGCTATATGTCGCCGGTCGCTTCGCGGAGGCTGGCTGGAATATCTATTTCCCGCATAGGGACCAGGGTTTCGACTTCATCGTTTCGAAGACGCATGGCGGCAATCAGCCGACGATCAGACCCGTTCAGGTCAAAGGGAAATATCCGATTCATGGGAAAGTTGATAAGTCGACCTACGGCTATTTGGGCGACTTGTCTCAGGTTCACGATGAAATGGTGCTCGCTATTCCGTTCTTCTCGAGTGCTTCGACGCAAATGCCGACTTGCACGGCGTATATTCCACGATCGCTGGTTCGCAGCAGTGCTACGCGAGGATTTCGCTGCCATCCTGCGACGTTCCAAAGCGGGCGCGCCGTTCCTCGGCGCGATTTCAAGAAGTTCTTCGACGATGCAGGCCTTCAACTGATGGAGTCGGCCAATTGGAGCCAACTCAGCACGAGCATGTCCGATGCTTAAGACCCGCATCATCCCCTGCCTCGACGTGAAGGACGGCCGCGTCGTCAAAGGCATCAATTTCGAGGCGCTGCGCGATGCCGGCGATCCGGTGGAGCAGGCGATCGTCTACGACGCCGCCGGTGCCGACGAACTCTGCTTCCTCGACATCACCGCCAGCCACGAGAACCGCGGCACCATCCTCGACGTCGTGCGCCGCACCGCGGACGTCTGCTTCATGCCGCTCACCGTCGGCGGCGGGGTGCGCACGCTGGAGGACATCCGTGCGCTGCTTTTGGCGGGCGCCGACAAGGTCTCGATCAACACCGAAGCCGTCCGCCGCCCCGAATTCGTGCGCGAGGCGGCGCAGAAGGTCGGCAGCCAGTGCATCGTCGCCGCGATCGACGCCAAGCAGGGCGCCAACAACCACAACGGTCCGCCTTTCGAGGTGTTCACCCATGGCGGGCGCAACGCCACCGGCATCGACGCCGTCGCGCATGCCGTGAAGCTGGTCGAATACGGCGCCGGCGAGATCCTGCTGACGTCGATGGATCGCGATGGAACCAAGAGCGGCTACGACATCGCGCTGACGCGTGCCGTGGCCGACGCGGTTCCGGTTCCCGTCATTGCTTCGGGCGGCGTCGGCAGCCTCAAGGACTTGGTTGCCGGTGTCCGCGATGGTCACGCGAGCGCGGTGCTTGCCGCCTCGATCTTCCATTTCGGCGAAGCGACGATCGCGCAGGCGAAGGCCGCGCTCGCCGAAGCTGGATTGCCGGTGCGACCCGCATGAGCGAGGATGCGCGCATGGAAGAACCGCCGCGCGTCGCCATCGTCCGCACCTATCGTCCGAGTCCCGGCGCCGTCGCGGCGCGTGCGGTGAACGCGCGGCGCGTGCATCTCTATACCGACATGACGGCGGAAGAGGCGTTCCGCACCACGGTGCTCGAATGCCTCGCCCAGGTCGGCGGCAACGCCCCGGCGATCCGCGCCCGCGATCCCGAGGGCGTACATCAGCTGCGCGTCGGCCTGCGCCGCCTGCAGATGGCGCTGAAGTCGTTCGGGGCGCAGACCGAAGCGCTGAAGGCGCTCGGCAAGCGCGGCCGCGCCATCGCCGACGCCTTCGGCCCGGCGCGCGAGCTCGACGTCTTCGCCGACGAGATCCTCAAGCCCGTGGCGCGCAAATACGCCGACAACGAGTCCTTCGCGGCGCTGACGCTCGCGCTGCGCCATGCGCGCGGCGAGGCGTGGGACGATGCGCTGGCCGAGGTGCTCAATCCCGATTTCGGCGTTTTCCTCAACGACGTCGCCGCTGCGGCCGAACAGGCGCCGCGCCCCGGCAAGATCGGCAAGACGGCGCGTCAGGCACTCGACGCCGACTGGGAGAAGGTCAAGACGCGCGGCAAGAAGATCGGCAAGCGCTATGATGAGCGCGTCCACCGCTTGCGCATCGCGCTCAAGAAGCTGCGCTATGCGGCGGAGTTCTTCGCGCCGCTCTATCCGGCGAAGAAGACGCGGGCCTATATCAAGGCGTTGAAGAGGTTGCTCGACCGCATGGGCGAGGCCAACGACATCCACGGCATCGGCGAGACCCTGGCGCGCATCGGCACGGGTCCGGAATTGCGTTACGCCGCGGGCGTGGTCGCCGGCTGGCACGCCAGCCGCGAAAAAGCGCTGACCCTAGATGCGATGGACGGCTGGAAGCGCTTCAAGACGCTGAAGCCGTTTTGGCGCTGATGTCACCCGCGGCGAATGACACTAGGGCTCATATACGAAATCCACCCGATAGACCTTCTCGCCCGGCCCGTGCTTGGCGATCTTGAGCAGATCGACCACGCCTGCGAAGCCGCCGGCGCGTGCCAGGGCCGGGGTGATGTGTTCGAGCGAAATCTCGCGCAGCGCCGTGACGCGAATATGGCCGGGCGGCAGGGCATAGGTCCCGCCCACCTTCACATGCGGCTTCTGCCAGATGCGGATCGAGACCGTGATCTCGCCGCGCTTGATCGGCTCGCGCAGCTTCTTGGTGAATTGCATGCTTGGAAGGCTACACCGCCCGCAGGTCGTCCGTCAGCGTCTTTTGCCCGGCGCAGCAGGCGTCGAGGTCCGCGCCGGTGATGCGGTGGCCGTTGCCGTCGTCGATGGTGACGAGGCTCTTTCCGCTCGCGATCAGCGTACGCGCGAAGGCGAGCGCGCCGCCGAGGTCGAACGCCTTGGTCCCGTCGCCCAGGTCCATGGCCAGCTCTTCGTCTTCCTCATGCGTCACGATGTAGTTCATGGCCTCCTCACGCCGCGATGTTCTTGAGCCCGGTCTCGGCCGTGATGCCGGCCTTGCCCAGGGTTTGCATCAGCTCCGCCATCGCGCCGTCGGCGCTCGCGGGCGCGCTCTGCGCGATATAGCCGGTCAAGAAGCCCGGCCGACCGAGATAGCCCAGCACCAGCTCGCGCGCCCGCGCCGACAGCCGTCCCTCGGTCAGCATGCCGCCGGTGACGAGGCGCAGGATGGTGGTGGCCTTCTCGACCGCGCTCGGCGACTTGGCCTCGATGGCCTCGAAGATCTTCGCCCGCGCCGCGATGCCGAAGGCGAGCTTGTCGAGCATGTCGCTCATGTCCGCTTTCTGGTTCTCCTGGAAACCGGAGCGGCGCACCCGCGCCTGGAGCTGCGCCAGGCGCTGCAGCTTGGCCAGCGGCGGGGTCTTGGTATTGATGAAATGCGTCTCGAAATTCGCCGCGGTCAGTACCGGCATAACGAAGGTCGCGAGCTGGCGCTTGTTCTCCGCCCCGATCACGTTCTCTTCGACGAACAAGAGTCGCTCGAGCTTCTCGTCCGGCGCCGCCGCGCCCGCCAGATGCGCGCCCAGCGTCTCATGCGTCACCAGCCGCTTGGAGCGCAGGGTGAACGCCGCGATCAGGTTTTCGTGGCTCATATACTTGCCGATGCCCAGCACCACGCGGTTGGCGATGTGGCGCAGCGTCTTGAACTCGTCTTCCAGCGAGGCGGGGCACAGCCGCTTCGGGCTCTTGAACTCCGCCATGATGCGGTTGGCGATCGCGGTGCGCGCCTCCGGCAGGTCGTCCGCCGCGAAATGCTTGGTCAGCGCGAGCAGGCCGGCGCGGGCGCCCTCGGTCTCCTGGCCCAGGAACAGCTGCACCAGCGCCGTCAGCGCCTGGCCCAGATTGTCGGACGCGCCGATCAGTTCGTGCAGCGCCGCCGAGCCCGCCAGCATCTCCGCCAAGAGCGAATCCACCGCGCTCAGCACCAGCGTGCGGCCCGGCCCTTCGGCGGGTGCTTCGTTCATGATGGCGAGGAGCTTCAGGACCTTGTCGTCCCAGCCCTTGGCGTCCTTCAGATGATGGGCGATGGCGCCGTTGAGCAGGTAGAGCCCTTCGGGTTGCGCCGCCAGCCTGTTCGCAAGGCTCGCGAACCCGCCGCTGACGGCGACCGGAAACAGCTTGGCGCGCGCATCGCGATAGACTTTGGAGAAGGCCTTGGTGACGAGTTCGTTCAGCGTCTTGATGATCTGCGCCACCGGCGTCGCGGTGGAGGCGGCCTGCGCCACGGCGATCTTCTGGATCGCGTGCTGCAGCAACGTGCCCGTCGCCTCCAGCTTCTCCAGCATGTCGGCGCGGTGGGAAAGCTCGGTGATGGTGATCTTGTTGCGTGCGAGGAAATCCGGGATCAGGCGCATCATCGTCTGGCGCGCGTGATACGAATACAGATCGTCCGGCTTGAAGCAGGGCAGGGCGTGCGGAACGTCTTCGGCGGCGGCCACGGTCTTTGCCTGGTTGTGACCGTCCTCGAAGATCTTCAGCGAGAGATAATCGCCGGTGTCTTCGTTATAGGTCTCCTTGACGACCTTTACGCCGGTCGCGCGCTGCTCCGCCATCAGGCCTTGCGCGTATTCCAGCGCGCCCTCGCGCTCGTTGCGGACGTCGATCATCTTCCAGCCGCCCTTGGCACCCTGGCGGGAGAAGATTTCGTAGTGAACGGACTGCGCCATGCGCAAAGTGTGGGCTTGCCCGCATAAACATGCGGTTAAGCCTGACGGGACTTTACGGAGCGACGGCGTGCCGCGCGCCGCACAGCGCGCAGCCCGGATCGCGCTTGAAGGCGACGGTGCGAAAGCGCGTGTTTAACGCTTCGTAAATCAGCAGGCGCCCGGCCATCGTTTCGCCCGCGCCGGTGATCTCCTTGATCACCTCCAGCGCCTGCAGCGTCCCCATCACGCCGGCCGCGGCGCCAAGCACACCGGTCTGCGAGCACGACGGTACGGTGCCCTCGGGCGGCGGCGCGGGGAACAGGCAGCGATAGCAGGGGAAATCCGCTTCGTAGGCCTTATAGGTCGACAGCTGGCCGTCGAACTCCGTGACGGCGGCGCTGACCAGCGTCTTCTTCGTCGCGTAGCAGGCATCGTTGAGCAGGAATCGCGTCGCGAAATTGTCCGAGCCGTCGGCGACGATGTCATAGCGTTCGATCAGCGCCCGCGCATTCTCGTCCGTCAGCCGCAGCGGATGCATCTCGACATGGACATGCGGATTGATCGCGCGCATCGCATCGCGCGCGGACTCCGTCTTCGGCCGACCGATATCGGCGGTGCGGTGCGCGATCTGACGCTGCAGGTTGGAAAGGCTCACCGTGTCGTCGTCGACGATGCCGATGGTCCCCACGCCGGCCGCCGCGAGATACAGCACCACCGGCGAGCCCAGCCCGCCGGCGCCGATCACCAGCACCCGCGCCGCCTTCAGTTTGGTCTGCCCCACGCCGCCGATCTCGCGCAGCACGATGTGGCGGGCATAGCGGTCGAGTTCGTCGTCGGAGAGGGCCATGCACCCGCTATAGCCCATCGCCCCGCAGCCAAATACCCGCCCCGCGGCAGGACCTCCCTGCCGCCGAACCACCGATGCCAACATGACCATTGTGCGAAGCACACAGGGGACATTGCGCAAAAGCGCGGCGGCGTGCCGCGAGAAATTGCTACCGGTGTCATTTCTAAGTGCCTGATTTCCGTAACATTTCTTGAGTGGCCGGACCGGACCAATTGCGTTGCTGCGCCACAGCCCAATCTCTATTTTGGAGCCAAAGGACGGGCCGTGCGCAGAACGCGGCTCGCGGGGTTTATTCTTTTTCGAGGTAATCGATGTCGACCGCTCACGGCCTTGAGGGCCAAGGCTTCCGCAATCTCAAATCGGTGCGCTGGAATCTGATGCCCGCCGAGCTCTACGAGATCGCGATACAGCGCGGCGAAGGCAAGCTCGCCAAGGACGGCCCGCTGGTCGTGCTCACCGGCGAACACACCGGCCGCTCGGCCAACGACAAGTTCGTCGTGCGCGACGAGCAAACCGAGAGCCAGGTCTGGTGGGACAACAACAAGTCCATGACCCCGGCGCATTTCGACGTTCTCTACACCGACATGATGAAGCATGCCGAGGGCCGCGAGCTGTTCGCGAAGGACCTGTTCGGCGGCGCCGATCTCAGCCACCGCCTGCCGGTGCGCATCGTCACCGAATACGCCTGGCACTCGCTGTTCGTGCACCAGCTGCTGATCCGCCCGACGGCCGAGCAGCTCAAGGGCTTCGCGCCCGAGTTCGCGATCATCGATCTGCCGAGCTTCGAAGCCGATCCGGCGCGCCACGGCTGCGTCTCCAAAACGGTCATCGCGGTCAACTTCACCAAGAAGCTGATCCTGATCGGCGGCACGTCCTATGCGGGCGAGATGAAGAAGTCCGTCTTCACGATCATGAACTACCTGCTGCCGGCCAAGCGCGTGATGTCGATGCACTGCTCGGCCAATGTCGGCAAGGACGGCAAGAGCGCGATCTTCTTCGGCCTCTCGGGCACCGGCAAGACGACACTGTCGGCCGACGCCTCGCGCACGCTGGTGGGCGACGATGAGCATGGCTGGTCCGAGCACGGCGTGTTCAACATCGAAGGCGGCTGCTACGCCAAGGTGATCAAGCTCAGCCGCGAGGCCGAGCCCGAGATCTTCTCGACGACGGAGCGCTTCGGCACCGTGCTCGAGAACGTGGTGATGGACGACGCGACGCGCGCCCTCGACCTCGACAGCGCCAAGTACGCGGAGAACACCCGCGCCGCCTATCCGATCGACTTCATCCCGAACGCGTCCGAAACGGGGCGCGCCGGCCATCCCAAGAACGTCATCATGCTGACGGCCGATGCCTTCGGTGTGCTGCCGCCGATCGCCAAGCTGACGCCCAGCCAGGCGATGTACCACTTCCTCTCGGGCTTCACGGCCAAGGTCGCCGGTACCGAGAAGGGCCTCGGCAAGGAGCCGCAGCCGACCTTCTCGACCTGCTTCGGCGCGCCCTTCATGCCGCGTCATCCGACCGAGTACGGCAATTTGCTGCGCGACCTGATCGGCCTGCACCAAGCCGATTGCTGGCTGGTCAACACCGGCTGGACCGGCGGCGCCTTCGGCACCGGCAACCGCATGCCGATCAAGGCGACGCGCGCCCTCCTCAATGCCGCGCTCGACGGCAGCCTCGCCAATGCCGAGATGCGGGTCGATCCGCACTTCAAGTTCCGCGTGCCGGTCGCGGTGCCGGGCGTCGACGCCAAGATCCTCAACCCGCGCGACACCTGGGCCGACAAAGCCGCCTACGACGCGCAGGCGATCAAGCTGGTCGGCATGTTCCGCGAGAACTTCAAGAAGTTCGAGAAGCATGTCGGATCGGACGTCCTCGACGCCGCCCCGGTGCTCGCCGAAGCGGCCGAGTAACCGTCCGTCCATCGCTTACGAAAAGGCCCGCGATCTTCGCGGGCCTTTTTTCCAGGAGGCTTAGATGCCCGATACCAATGGCATGCTGCTCCCCGCCGAGCGCCAGACCATCGCCAACACGATGAAGACCAAGATCAAGCCGCCGGCCTGCCCCTGGTGCGGCTCGCCGAACTGGGAGGTTGGTCCCTTCATCACCGTGTCGCCGCCGCTGCGCGCAAACGGCGCGCTCGGCGCCGGCGGTCCCGCGGTGCCGCTGGTGATGCTGATGTCGCCCTGCGGCCACGTTGCGCATTTCGCGGCCAAGATGTTCGGCGTCGAAGTGCGGCCGCCTGCGGCGGCTGCTGCGCCGGAATAGGCGCGGACGTCAAACGAATGCGCGCCGCGCCCGCCGTCGCGCGACAAGCCCGGACAAGAAGCGTACTGCCGACGCTATCAGCCAAGGAACGATCGCGGCCACCAACGCGATAAATAGGCTCGTCGCGACCCGGAAAAACAGAACGATGGCCCATTCCGCGGGGCCCATACCGCCTTCGGGCGCGTTCATTTTTAGCACGCGCAGAACATCGTTCGGATCGTCTAGGCCGCCAGACAGGACCGAGTAGATCGGAATGCTGAGCAGGCTGCCGGCGAGAAAGCGCATCGGCGAGATATTTCGTGCCGACCGGCCGAGCGCAAACCCAAGAATGATCAAGGCCGGAAGCCATATGGCGAGAGTCAGGGTGGCACCGACTTCAATCTGGATCGCGTCATAGCCGTGTGGAGCGAACCTCAAGCCGCCGGATTTCACCAACTGGCCGATGTTCGAAATCATCATACCGTGGATGATGTTCAGCAATGACAGCGCCGCAAGCTGCGTGCCTGCGGTGTACAGGACCGTGGCGTAGTCGTTTTGGGAAGCCGTTGTTTCGACGGCGGTGGATGGAGCCGGCTGCAACACGGCAGGCCGCGCGATGGCTGTCCGTGCACTGACCATCTCCTGCACCCACAATACGAAAAAGCCGGCGAAGATATTTTGCAGCACCGACATCCAAGTGGCCGCCCAACTGACGCTTTCGATAATATGTTGGCTCATGCCCAGCGCGGCGGCTGAAAGCAGCACGATGACGAGAGTTTGGCCCCGAGGAAAAATCTGCATCGTCAGCCCCTTTTGACGGACCACGACGGTACAGCAATCTGCAGTTGTATTCTAGACTTTCCGGTACACCCACACCCGCGCCGGCGGCAGATTGAGCCACACGACGGCGGCGCGCGTCAGCATCACGCCGGGCGGTGGCGCGATCGGCGGGCCCAACCGATACGAGAACTGAACGAACGGCGCACCGGGCTGCAGCCGCGCGAAGACGTCTGCGACGAGTTTCTCGCGCAGCGCGACCGGGAAATTCACCAGCGGCATGCTGGAGAGCACCGCCGCGAAGCCCGTCTTGGGGCCGTCGAGATGGGTCTCCAGGTCGAATGCGTCGCCCACGATCACCCGCACGCCGGGATAGCGTCCCGCCACCATCGTCGCGAATTCGGGGTTGTATTCGAGCGCCGTCAGGCGCTCGGGCGCGATGCCGCGTTCCAGGATCGCGCGCGTCACGACGCCGGTGCCGGGCCCCAGCTCCAGGACCGGTCCCTTGCGCTCCGGATCGACCGGCGCGGCCATCGCGCGGCTCAGCGCGACGCCCGACGGCGCCAGCGCGCCGGTGTGCAGCGGGTTGGTGATCAGGCGGGTGAGGAAACGCAGGACATCGGTCATCTTGACCACCATCTCTAACGGGCCAACCATGGCGCGTCGAGGCTGGGGGCCATGAAGATGATCGCAATCGCGAAAGCGCTCGTTTGCGCGGGTGCGATGTCGCTTGCCGCGGTATCGGGCGCTGAGGCGTTCGGCACGGTGCGCGGCGTCGGACAGAATGCGGAACATGAGCGCATCACGCGCCACGCACTGGGCTGCGGCCTGATCGGGGCGGTCGACATGTGTTTCGAGGACGCGTCGCTCAAGGAACTTGCCGGCGGCGACGACGATTTCGGCGCGGTCGGCATCCCGGATCGCGGCGGCCTCATCACCCAGAACAAGGCGCATTGCGACAGCGGCGACTTCCTCGACGTTCCCGGCTATCCGCGCGACCGCGCCACGGCGCGCGCCGCGCTGGAGTCCTGCCGCGCCTGGATGATGGCGAATCTCGACGCCGCCGTGGCCGACGCCGCGAACCTCGTGGATTCGCGCGGCCGCCTGCGCGCCAGCGAAGTGAAGGCGTCCTGCGTCTTCGTCGGCCAGATCAAGGGCAAGGCGAAGTGCAACGTGATCCAGGATCTCGGCGTGATGCTGCACGCCTCGGAGGACTTCTACTCCCACACCAACTGGGCAGACGTCGCCGACGCGTCGCAGCCGGCCGGCGTCGAGAACCCGCCGGGCCTCGGCCGCAGCGGCCGCGCGCCCTGGCTCGACCTGCGCCACGACGCGCCGTTTCCGGACGGGCTGATCTCCGGCTGCTATGAGAAGCCGCCGGAGGCGTCGCACTGCAACTACGATGGCGGCCTGCACCGGGTGAAGCACGCGGTGGTGAACAAGGATACCGGCACCATCGATCCGTTGCTCGGCGAAGGCACCACGCCGCGCGGCAGCCATGACGACAACTTCGCCCACGCGGTCGATGCCGCGATAGACGACACGCGCGACAAGTGGCTGACCTTCCGCCAGCGCCTGACCGCGACCTATGGTGCGAAGACGGGCGCCATGATGGCATGCGCCATCAGCCACGACGATCCGGCGGCCGATTGCGGAAACTGAGGATAGGATTGCGCCATGACGCTTCATCGTATCGCGCGGATGCTGGGCCTGTGCGCCGTGGCGATCGCGCTGTTTTTCGGGTTGATGCCGGCGGCTTTTGCGGATGACGCCGCGGGTACCGGCACGGCCGTCCTCACGCTGGAAGCACCGCTTCTGGATGGCGCGCCGACGGATGTCTACAAGACCTACTTCCTGCGCGTGCGCCGCCGCGACAACGGCAAGGAATACCAGTTTCGCTACTGGGCTCATGCCTGGGCGGAGTCGTCGCCGAACGATCTCGCCGCTACGGGCGGCACGGGCACCGTATTCACGCAAGCGCTCGATGCGGGCGATTGGGAGGTGTTTCTTTTCCAGATCGATACGACGGGCAGCGCTATCCGGTGGCGGCCGGCCCAGGAGTTTTCGATTCCGTTCACGATCCACGCGGGCCGCGCGGCCTATATCGGCGATTTCCGTCCGCTGGGGCAAAATTTCAAAGGCAGTCTCGGGGACTATCCCGGTGGTGTGCGCTTTGTCGTGGCCGATCGCTCGGCACGCGATATTCCGCTTGCAACGGCAAAGACCCCTGGGCTCGGCCCGGTCGACGTCGGGGTCTTCAACGTCGACACCATGCACAATCCGCTGTTCAGCAGCACGGACGCGTTCGCGGCGCCGTACGACCAATCGCAGTTCTGCCGCTACATGAACCTGATCGCCTGCGCGCCGAACTTATAGCCGGCTCGTTCAGGCCTTGGTTTCGCCCGCGAAGAAGCTCTTCGCCTTGGCGAGCCAGCTTTCGCTTTCCGGATGCGTGGTCGCGTCCGACAGCTTCTCGAACTCCTTGAGGAGCTCCTTCTGCTTGCGCGAGAGCTTGGCCGGCGTCTCGACCGCGACCTCGACATAGAGATCGCCATGCATGCCGCCGCCGCGCAGCACCGGCATGCCCTTGCCGCGCATGCGGAACTGGCGCCCGGACTGCGTGCCGTCGGGCACCGTCACCCGGGCGCGTCCGCCATCCAGCGTCGGCACGTCGATCGTGCCGCCCAGCGCCGCCGTCACGAACGACACCGGCGCGCGGCAGTAAAGATCGTGGCCCTCGCGCTGGAACATCTCGTGCGCCTTGACCGAGACGAAGATGTAGAGATCGCCGGCCGGTCCGCCGTTCATCCCCGCCTGGCCTTCGCCCGAAAGGCGGATGCGCGTGCCTTCTTCGACGCCCGGCGGAATGTCGACGCTGAGCGTGCGCTCCTTCTGCACATGGCCGGTTCCCTTGCAGCCCTTGCAGGGATTCTTGATCACCTTGCCGGTGCCGCGGCAGGTCGCGCAGGTGCGCTCGATGGTGAAGAAGCCCTGCTGCGCGCGCACCTTGCCGATGCCGCTGCAGGTCGGACACTGCTCGGCCTTGCTGCCGGCCTCGGCGCCGGTGCCGCCGCAGCCTTCGCAAGCGACGGCGCTCGGCACCTTGATCTCGGCGCGGCGGCCCTTGAACGATTCTTCGAGGCTGATATCGAGATTGTAGCGCAGGTCGCCGCCGCGGTTCTGGCGGCGCGCGCGGCGCCCGCCCATGAACTCGCCGAACAGATCGTCGAACACGTCCGCGAAGCCGCCCGCGAAGTCGAAGCCGGACGGCCCGCGCCCGCCCATGCCCTGCTCGAAGGCGGCATGGCCGAAGCGGTCGTACGCGGCGCGCTTCGTATCGTCCTTCAGGACGTCATAGGCCTCGTTGATTTCCTTGAACTTCACTTCGGCGGTAGCGTCGCCGGGATTGCGATCGGGATGCAGCTCCATCGCCAGCTTGCGATAGCTCGACTTCAGCGTGGTGCCGTCGGCACCCTTCTGGCAGCCCAGGACTTCGTAGTAACAGCGCTTGCTCATGCCCAACCCGAAAGAGTCCGTCTACTAAAAGGAAAAGCCCGGCGCTTCGACGCGCCGGGCTCCTTGTCTTGGCCCGGCGCTTAAGCCGAACCGCTCTTCGTGTTGTCGTCGACCTCGGAGAACTCCGCGTCCACGACATTGTCGTCCTTGGCGGCCGGGTCGTTGCCGGCGCCGTCGCGCGCGGCATCCGCCGCCGCGTCGCCGGCCTGCTGCGCCTTGTACATCGCCTCGCCCAGCTTCATCGACGCCTGCGCCAGCGTGTTGGTCTTGGCCTTGATGTCCTCGGCGTCGTCGCCCTTGATCGCTTCCTTGAGCGCGGCAAGGCCGTTGTCGATCGCCGTGCGCTCTTCCGCGCCGACCTTGTCGCCGTGCTCCGACAGCGCCTTCTCGGTCGTGTGGATCAGCGCGTCGGCCTGGTTCTTGGCCTCGACGCTCTCGCGGCGCTTCTTGTCCTCGGCCGCGTGGCTCTCGGCTTCCTTGACCATCTTCTGGATGTCGGCATCCGAAAGACCGCCGCTCGCCTGGATGCGGATCTGCTGCTCCTTGCCCGTGGCCTTGTCCTTGGCGGTCACCGAGACGATGCCGTTGGCGTCGATGTCGAAGGTCACCTCGATCTGCGGCACGCCGCGCGGCGCCGGCGGCAGGCCGGCGAGGTCGAAGCGTCCCAGCGACTTGTTGTCGTTGGCCATCTCGCGCTCGCCCTGGAACACGTTGATGGTCACCGCGGTCTGGTTGTCCTCGGCCGTCGAGAAGATCTGCGACTTCTTCGTCGGGATCGTGGTGTTGCGGTCGATCAGGCGGGTGAACACGCCGCCCAGCGTCTCGATGCCCAGCGACAGCGGCGTCACGTCGAGCAGCAGGACGTCCTTCACTTCGCCCTTCAGCACGCCGCCCTGGATCGCGGCGCCGATGGCGACCACCTCATCCGGGTTGACGCCCTTGTGCGGCTCCTTGCCGAACAGCTGCTTCACGACTTCCTGCACCTTCGGCATGCGGGTCATGCCGCCGACGAGAATGACCTCGTCGATCTGGTTGGCCGTGACGCCGGCATCCTTGAGCGCCGCCTTCACCGGGCCGACCGTCTTCTGGATCAGGTCGTCGACCAGGGCTTCCAGCTTGGCGCGGGTGATCTTGATGGTGAGATGCTTGGGACCCGACGCATCGGCCGTGATGAACGGCAGGTTCACCTCGGTCTGCTGCGCGGATGAGAGCTCGATCTTCGCCTTCTCCGCCGCGTCCTTCAGGCGCTGCAGCGCCAGGCGGTCGCCGCGCAGGTCGATGCCGTTCTCTTTCTTGAACTCGTCGGCCAGGTAGTTGACGACGCGGATGTCGAAGTCCTCGCCGCCCAGGAAGGTGTCGCCGTTGGTGGACTTCACCTCGAACACGCCGTCGCCGATCTCCAGCACCGACACGTCGAACGTGCCGCCGCCGAGGTCATAGACCGCGATGGTCTGGCCGGCGCCCTTCTTGTCCATGCCATAGGCGAGCGCGGCCGCGGTCGGCTCGTTGATGATGCGCAGCACTTCGAGGCCCGCGATCTTGCCGGCGTCCTTGGTCGCCTGGCGCTGGGCGTCGTTGAAGTAGGCCGGGACCGTGATGACGGCCTGCGTGACCTTCTCGCCCAGATGCGCCTCGGCGGTTTCCTTCATCTTCTGCAGGATGAAGCCGGAGACTTCCGACGGGCTGAACTTCTTGCCGTCGCGGCCCGAGACCCAGGCGTCGCCATTGTCGGCCTTGACGATCTTGTACGGGACCATGCCGATGTCCTTCTGGGTCATCGGATCGTCGAACCGGCGCCCGATCAGGCGCTTGATCGCGAAGAAGGTGAATTCGGGGTTGGTGACGCCCTGGCGCTTGGCCGGCTGGCCGATCAGGCGCTCGCTGTCCTGGGCGAAGGCGACGATGGAGGGCGTGGTGCGCGCGCCTTCCGCATTCTCGATGACTTTGGGGGCGCTGCCCTCCATGACCGCGACGCACGAGTTCGTGGTGCCGAGGTCGATGCCGATGACTTTAGCCATGTGTTTTCCTCTTTTGGAGCGACGGTTTCCTGACCCCGAAGGCGTCTTCCGGTCCGTCCTCTGAACGAAAATAACGGCAAAAAGCCCACAAAAAGGCCGTTGCCGTGTCAGGGGCTATATAGGGAGGGGGGGACGGGACGGCAAGGGCGGGAACCCACTGATTCGCGCCGCGGCACCCCCGAGAAGGGTCCACCACGGAACTTTATAAGCAGCTCAAAAAGCTGGGATTTTCCCCAGCCACCCTAGTTGTAAAGCACCCAGGCGCGGACGCGGCATTTCGATCGCCAAATCCGCGAGACGCGGTCCGTCCGATAATCGTCCGGTCCCTTGTCCAGGGAGCTGAAAAGGCCGGACAGACCGGTGCCGAACTCCAGATTGGCGCCGGTTCCGGACGCGATGAAACGGATGGTCTGATCGTCCTTTTGGCGGCCCACCGTATGGTACTCGACATAGACGTGCTGGGTCTGGGGGCTCATTGACGGCCAGCTCGACATCACCAGCCCCGCGTCCACGTGATCGATATGCGACTGCGAGCCGAGCGCATCGATCATGCAGGCCACAGTCGGGCGGACAGCCTCGGGCACGTCGTTCAGAGCGGCCGTGGCCGTGCCGCTCATTACCACCGCGCAGGCAGCACCAGCGAAGCATAGGGCCATCCGCCGCATCAGCCCGCCCGCGCCGCATGATCCGCCAGCACGCTCGCGATGCAGGCGCTGAGCTTCTTGGCCGTCGGGATGTGCAGGAATTCGTTGGGGCCATGGGCGTTGGAGTGCGGGCCGAGCACGCCGGTGATCACGAACTGGGTGCCGGGGAATTTCGCGCCCAACATGCCCATGAACGGGATCGAGCCGCCCTCGCCCATGAACGCCACCGGCTTGCCGAAATAGGTCTCGCTCGCTTTCTTGAGCGACGCGACCAGCCATGGCGCCAGGCTCGGCGCGTTCCAGCCGCCCTGGCCGTCCTCCGCCGCGAATTCGACCTGCGCACCATAAGGCGCGTCGGCCTCGAGCGCCGTCTTCATCGCCGCCGTCGCCTTGGCCGCGTCGGCCGTCGGCGGCAGGCGCATCGACAGCTTCGCGGTGGTGTAGGGCAGAAGCACGTTGCCGGCGTTCTCCGGCAGGGGATAGCCGTCCATGCCGGTGACCGCGAGCTGCGGCCGCCAGGTGCGGTTGAGGATCAGCTCGGTCAGCTCGCCGGCCATCGGCTTGGTCGATCCCGCGAACGGCATCTTGGTGTAGATCGTGTCGCCCAGGATCTGCGCCGAGGCGCGCGCCTGCTCCATCCGCTCCGGCGGGATCTGCACGAACAATTCGTCGAGCTTCACTTGCCCGCTCGCCTCGTCCTCGATGCGCGACAGCAGCGACCGCGCGATGCGGAACGACGACGGCACCAGCCCGCTGGCGTCGCCCGAATGCACGCCCTCGGTCAGGACGCGCACGGTGAGATTGCCCATCGCGATGCCGCGCAGGCTGGTCGTCAGCCACATCTGCTCGTAATTGCCGCAACCGGAATCGAGACATACGACGAGATCGGGGGTGCCGATCTTCGGCGCCAGATGATCGATGTAAGCCGGCAAATCGTAGGAGCCGCTCTCCTCGCACGCCTCGATGCAGATTACGCAGCGCGCATGGCTCTTCTTCTCCTCGCGCAGCGACAGGATCGCGGCCAGCGAGGCGAACATCGCATAGCCGTCGTCGGCGCCGCCGCGGCCATAGAGCCTGTCGTCCTTCATCACCGGCGTCCACGGCCCGGTACCCTCGGTCCAGCCCTTCATTTCCGGCTGCTTATCGAGATGGCCGTAGAGCAGCACGGTACCTTTCGCGTCGCCGGTCGCGGGCACTTCCATGAAGATCAGCGGTGTGCGCCCTTCCAGCCGCACCACCTCCAGCGCCGCGCCTTTGATGCCTTCGAGCTTGTTCTTCGCCCAGGACTCGAACATCGCGACCGCGCGATCCATGTGACCGTGCGTCTCCCAGTCGTGATCGAAATGCGGCGACTTGTTGGGGATGCGGATGTAGTCGGTCAGCGTGGGGAGGATTTCCGTTTCCCAGATATTCTCGATGAAGGCGGGGATGGTCATGGCGGGCGCTTTCGCGGGATGCGGGGGCGACAATACCCACTTTCAGCCGTCCTTGAAGAGTGGAACTCAAGCGCCTATGTGCGGGCGGACGACGGGGACGGGGCCCACCATGTATCTCTTCAGCGTGCTGCTACTCAGCCTTTTGCTGCCCGCCGGCTCGGCCTGGGCCGAGCACAGCTATTTCCATTCCGCCGTGCCGCTGGGCACGCTGGCCGTCCAATGGTTCGTGTTCTGGGCCTCCGGCGCGCGGCTGACGATCGCGGGGCTGCGCCAGCAGCTGCGGCCGAGGCTGACCTCGCAGGGAATTTTCGGCATCGCGGGCGACGACCCGTTGCCTTTCGTGCGCGAGCTCGGCGTCGCCAACCTCGCCAACGGCTTGATCGCGCTGCTGTCGCTGTGGCGGCCCGATTTCCTGCTGCCGGCCGCAGTTTCGGCGACGGTGTTCTACACGCTGGCCGGCATTTGGCACATCTTCCACGGTCACATGACCTTCAACCGCGTTGTCGCGCTCGTCTCCGACCTTTTGCTGGGCGCCGCCTTTGGCTGGATCGCCTTCACGATGTTCGCAAACGGCGGCGTCTCGCTGGTGCTCTGACGCCGCCGCAATCCCGCCGCATCCGCGCTATGTTATGACCGGGACAGGCGGGGGCCATGACGACCGAATTCATCCTTCTCAAGCTTTGCGCGCTGAGCCTTCTGGTGCTCTGGCTGCTGGCGATCGTTCGCGGGCTTCGCGAGCTGCGCGACATGGTCCGCGATTGGCGCCGCCCCGACCTGTGGCTGCTCGTCCCGTTCGCGCTGGCGCTGACGCTGGCCGGTAGCTGGATCGCGAGCCTGTTCTGGCTGCCCGCCGGCTTCGTTCGGACCTTCAACCTTGCCGATGCGTTCGGCGACGCCGACGTCTTCTTCTTCGACATCTTCACCGTGGTGCGCGACTCGGCGACCTGGATCTGGGGGCCGGTGCTGATCCTCTTGATCTTCATCCCCATCCTGCACGCCTTCCGCAACCGCGACTTCTATTGGCATCTCTATGTGGTGGGCGTGCTCGGCATCCTCGCCATGCCCTTCGCGCTGGTGGCGCTGGGCACCTTCCTGGAGCGCGAGACGGTCGACTTCCAGCGTGGCAATCCGAGCTTCATCGCCGATTCCGCGAGCGCCTATGGCGATTTCGGACGCTACGGCCTGCGCGAAGCGACGCCCGCCTGCACCTGGGCGATGATGGGCGCGCTGCATCTGAAGACCTTCGGCCACGCCGGCTATTCGCCCGAGAAGGACCGCGCGCTGCAGCTGACGCAGCTGTGGCTGAACGAGACCTTCAACGCCGCCACCGCCGACATCCCAGCCACCTTCGGCTGCCAGCTGTCGCAGATCGAGCCCAACCCCAACTACCGCCCGACCGCGCTGACGCTGGCGTTCTACCGCGCCTTCATGGGCCTGGTGATGCTCGGCATGCTGGTGCGGCCGTTCGTGCGGGTGTAATATGACGCCAAGGAGCAAGAATGCCATGCGCGTCAGCAGCAAAGGCCAGGTTACGATTCCCGCCGATGTCCTCGAGAAGGCGGGCATTTCGCCGGATAGCGAAGTCGAGTTCGTCTATGAAGGTCATGGCCGGCTGGTGCTTGTGCCCACTGAGGCGCCGAAGGAAAAAACGCGCGGCGAGCAAGCCATCGCGCATATGCAGGCCTTCGGGCGCGCGCATCCTATCAACATGACCACCGATGAGATCATGGCACTCACGCGTGGCGAAGATTGAGTGGCCGTTCTCGTCGACAGCAATGTTCTCCTCGATATTCTGATTCCATATCCGCAATGATCGACGGCCTCAACCGCTGCGCTGTTGGACGCGATCAATCGTGGGCGTGCCGTCATTAATTTGGTTATCTACGCCGAGCTGTCGGTTAGTTACGCCAGCGCCAGCCTTACGGACGACGCGATCCCGCCCCAGGTCGAGCGTGAAGACATTCCTTATGAAGCGGGGTTTCTCGCGGGAAAAGCGTTCCGAGCCTATCGGCGCAACGGCGGCACGCGCCGCTCGCCGCTGCCCGATTTCTTTATCGGCGCGCATGCGATGGTGCGCGGCTACGATCTGCTGACCCGCGACCCCGCGCGCTATCGCACCTATTTCCCGGCCGTCAGGCTTATCGAACCCTAAAGCGCTGCGATCACCGCCGCGTTGTAGATCTCGCTCATCTTGGCGCCGAGCGGGGCGATCTGGACCGACTTCTCCAGGCCCACCAGCAAAGGCCCCATCATCGTCACGTTGCCGAGCTGCGACAGCAGCCGCGTCGAGATCGCGGCCGAATGGATCGCCGGCATGATCAGCACGTTCGCCGTGTCGGTGAGGCGGCAGAACGGATAGAGCAGCATCTTCTCCCGGTCCAACGCCACGTCGACCGCGATCTCGCCGTCATATTCGAAGTCGACGCCGCGCTCGTCCAGGATGCGCACCGCCTCGACGATGCGCTCCGACCGCTCGGAGCGCGGAAAGCCGAAGGTCGACGAGGCCAGCATCGCGACGCGCGGCGTGAAGCCGAAGCGCCGCGCCACGCCCGCCGCCTGCACCGCGATGTCGGCGAGCTCCTCGGACGTCGGCATCTCGTGCACCGAGGTGTCGGCGACGAACACCAGGCGCCCACGCGCAAAGATCAGCATCACGCCGATCGGCCGCTCGCCCTTGGGCGGATCGAGCACCAGGCGCACGTCGTTCAGCGCCGCCGCATAGTTGCGCGTCGCGCCCGTCACCATCGCATCCGCATCGCCCATCGCCAGCATCGAGGCGGCATAGACGTTGCGGTCGTTTGTCACCGCCCGCACCGCGTCGCGATAGAGCATGCCGCGGCGCTGCAGGCGTTTGTAGAGCGCCTCGATATAGGGCGCCGCTTCCTGCGCCGAATGCGGCACGCGGATCTCGAGGGAATGCTCGTCGATGCCGGCGCGCTTGATGCCCGCCCGCACCACATCCTGCCGCCCCACCAGGATCGCCTTGCCGAGGCCGGAGTTCTGGAACGAGGCGGCGGCGCGGATCACCGATTCCTCTTCGCCCTCCGCGAACACCACGCGCTTGGGATTCCCGCGCACGCTCGCCGTCACGCGCTGGAACAGCGCCGCACTGGGATCGAGCCGCGCCGACAGCTGGAACGAGTAGGCGTCGAGGTCCTTGATCTCCTTGCGCGCGACGCCGGTCTTGATCGCCGCTTCCGCGACGGCCCGAGACACGCGCGAAATCAACCGCGGGTCGAACGGCACCGGGATGATGTAGTCCGGTCCGTACTCGGGACGAGCACCACGATAAGCGGCGGCGACCTCGTCCGGCACGTCCTCGCGCGCCAATTCGGCGAGGGCCTCGGCGGCGGCGATCTTCATCGCCTCGTTGATCGTCTTGGCGCGCACGTCCAGCGCACCGCGGAAGATGTAGGGGAAGCCGAGGACGTTGTTCACCTGGTTGGGATAATCGCTGCGCCCCGTCGCGACGATGGCGTCGGAACGCACCATCTTCACCTCTTCCGGCGTGATCTCGGGATCGGGATTGGCCATCGCGAAGATGATCGGCGCCTTGCGCATCGTCATCACCATCTCCTGCGTCACCGCGCCTTTGACCGAAAGCCCCAGGAACACGTCGGAGCCCTTCATCGCATCTTCCAGCGTGCGCGCGTCGGTCTCGATGGCATGCGCGCTTTTCCACTGATTCATGCCGGTGGTGCGGCCGCGATAGATCACGCCCTTGGTGTCGCACAAGACGGCGTTGCCGTGCGGCAGGCCCATCGCCTTGAGCAGCTCCAGGCACGCGATTCCGGCCGCGCCGGCGCCGTTCACCACCACCTTGGTGTCGGCCAGCGTGCGCCCCGTCAGGTGCAGCGCGTTGATCACGCCCGCCGCCGAGATGATCGCGGTGCCGTGCTGGTCGTCGTGGAAGACGGGAATGTCCATCAGCTCGCGCAGCCGCTCCTCGATCACGAAGCAATCCGGCGCCTTGATGTCCTCCAAATTGATGCCGCCGAAGGACGGCCCCAGATAGCGCACGGCGCCGATGAAGGCCTCGACGTCGGAGGTGTCGACTTCGAGGTCGATGGAATCGACGTCGGCGAAGCGCTTGAACAGCACCGCCTTGCCCTCCATCACCGGCTTGGACGCCAGGGCGCCCAGATCGCCGAGTCCCAGGATCGCGGTGCCGTTGGAGATCACCGCCACCATGTTGCCGCGCGCGGTATATTCGTAGGCGAGGTCGGGGTTCTCCGCGATCGCCTCCACCGGCACCGCGACGCCGGGCGAATAGGCGAGCGACAGATCGCGCGCCGTGGCCATCGGCTTGGTCGGGTTGACCTCCAGCTTTCCGGGCTTGCCCTGGGCGTGGAAGGCGAGCGCTTCGTCGCGGGTGAAGGTGGGGCGTGTGAACGTGGGCATACGGCTACCGATCTTCTTATTGATCCACAGAATATCCCCTCTCGGGGCACTGCTTTACAACGCCTAACTCCCAATGCGCCATGATAATGTCGCCACGATGAACGAGCAGGTCGCAGACCCCGCCCTCGATGGCGCTTTGAAAGCCGGCGCGCCTGACGGCACGACTCCCATGATGGCGCAATATCTCGCCACCAAGGCCGTGCATGCGGACTATCTGCTGTTCTACCGCATGGGCGATTTCTACGAGCTGTTCTTCGAAGACGCGGTACGGGCGGCCGATGCGCTCGACATCGCGCTGACCAGGCGCGGCAAGCACCAGGGCGCCGACATCCAGATGTGCGGCGTGCCGGTTCACGCCGCGGAAAGCTATCTGGAGAAGCTGATCCGCAAAGGCTTCCGCGTCGCGGTCTGCGAACAGGTCGAAGATCCGGCCGAGGCCAAGAAGCGCGGCGCCAAATCGGTCGTGAAGCGCGAGGTCGTGCGCCTCGTGACGCCGGGCACGCTGACCGAGGACTCGCTGCTCGAGGCGCGTGCCGCGAACACGCTCGCGGCGCTCGGCCGCGCTGCCGGCGGCTTCGCCATCGCGGCGTGCGACATGTCGGCCGGCACCTTCGCGGTCGCCGCCGTCGAGCCGAATGAAATCGCGATGGAGCTGGCACGCGTCGCGCCGCGCGAGCTGCTGGTCCCCGACGGGCTCCTCGCCGACGAAGCGCTGGCGCCGATCCTGAAAGCGCTCGGCCCCGCGCTCTCGCCGCTGCCGTCGATCAAGTTCGACTCCGGCACCGGCGAGCGCGCGCTGAAGAGCCATTACAAGGTACAGAGCCTCGACGGCTTCGGCGCCTTCAACCGTGCCGAGGTGTCGGCGGCCGGTGCGCTGATCGCCTATCTCGACCTGACGCAGAAGGGCAATTTGCCGGCGCTGCGGCCGCTGACGCGCGTGGCGCCGCGCGCCTTCATGGGCATCGATGCCGCGACGCGCCGCAATCTGGAGCTGACCGAGACGCTGTCGGGTGAGCGCCGCGGCAGCCTGCTCTCGGTGATCGACCGCACCGTGACGGCGGCGGGTGCGCGCGAGCTGGCGGCCCGCGTCGCGGCGCCGCTTACCGACAAGTCCGCCATCGCGCGGCGCCACGACGCGCTCGGGTTCTTCGAAAGCGACTCCGAGCTGCGCCGTCACCTCCGCGAGGAGCTGCGCAAGGCGCCCGACATCGCGCGTGCACTGGGCCGCATCAGTGTCGGCCGCGGCGGTCCGCGCGATCTTGCCAATCTGCGCGACGGCATCCGCGCCGCCCGCGCGCTGCGCGTGCAGCTCAAGCTCGACGATCCCTTGAAGCCCGCGCCCGGCGAATTGCGCGAGGCGTGCCGCGATCTTCTCGAAGGCACCGCCGATGCCTCGCGCCTTGCCGACAAGGTCGAGCACCTTCTGGTGCCCGAGCCGCCATTCCTCGCACGCGACGGCGGCTTCATCTCCACCGGCGTGCATGCGCCGCTGGACGAGGTGCGCAAGCTGCGCGACGAATCCCGCCGCGTCGTCGCCGGCCTCGAAGCGAAATACCGCATGGACTCGGGTGTGTCGCAGCTGCGCATCAAGCACAACGGCGTACTCGGCTATTTCATCGAGGTGACGCCGCAGCATGGCGACAAGCTGCAGGAAGGCGACAACCGCACGCTCTTCAGACACCGCCAGACCATCGGCAGTGCCGTGCGTTTCACCACCGACGAGCTCGCGACGCTGGCGACGCGCATCTCCCAGGCCGCCGATCAGGCCCTCGCCATCGAGCGTGAATTGTTCGACACGATGTGCGCCCTGGCAGTGGACTGCGCCGCCGCGCTCAATCGCGTCGCCTGCGCGCTCGCCGTGATCGACGTGAACTGCGCCTTGGCCGAGTTGGCCATTGCCGGCCGCCATGTGCGCCCGGCGATCGACGACAGCCTTGCGTTCGACATCCAGCGCGGCCGCCATCCGGTGGTCGAGGCGGCGCTCGCCGGGGATCACGCCCATCCCTTCGTGCCCAACGATTGCGATCTGTCACCGGGAGGAATTGGAAGACTCTGGCTCGTCACCGGCCCGAACATGGCGGGCAAGTCGACGTTCCTGCGCCAGAACGCGCTGATCGCGATCCTCGCCCAGGCCGGCGCTTTCGTGCCCGCCGACAGCGCGCATATCGGCGTGGTGGACCGCCTGTTCAGCCGCGTCGGCGCGGGCGACGATCTCGCCGCCGGCCGCTCGACCTTCATGGTTGAGATGGTGGAGACCGCCGCGATCCTCAACCAGGCGACCGAGAAGAGCCTCGTCATCCTCGACGAGATCGGCCGCGGCACCGCGACCTTCGACGGCCTCGCCATCGCCTGGGCAAGCGCCGAGCACCTCCACGAAAAGAACCGCAGCCGCGCCCTGTTCGCGACGCATTATCACGAGATGACCGCGCTGGCCGCGCGCTTGACGTCGCTCGCCAACGTCACGATGCGCGTGCGCGAGTGGAACGACACGATCGTCTTCCTGCACGAGGTGACGCAAGGCGCCGCCGACCGTTCCTACGGCATCCACGTCGCCAAGCTTGCAGGCTTGCCGCCCGCGGTGGTCGGCCGCGCCGAGGAGGTGTTGAAGGCGCTCGAAGAAGGCCGCGAAGGCCACAAGCCGCTGGCCAAGATCGACGACCTCCCGCTCTTCGCCGCGAACGCGCCGGCGGCGGTTGTTGCCGCCAAGCCAAGCGGCGTCGAAGAAGCCCTGCGCGCGATAGAGCCGGACATGCTGACGCCGAAAGAGGCGTTGGAGCTGATCTATAAACTCAAGGCGATCAACTAAGGCATCCGGTCGAAACGGGTCTGAACCTGCGGGCGAGGCAAATATGCGGCTCTATGCGTTCGACGTGATCAAAGGCGGAAAATATTTGCGTGGCTTCATGCCAGGTGAGAACGGTGTGTTATTGGACCGCGAGGCAGATGTGCCAAGCCTCGGGATGGTGATCAAGCCGTCTGATTGGCGACGAGTTGGCGTCATTATCGCGCGACCGAAAGAGGGTAGATACGTCCAAAAAATAATTCAAACGGTCAAAAAGAAGGGTTTCGTGGTCACCGAAATGGGGGACCCGCCGGAAAGATTCTTTGCCTTCGATATTGAACTCGATGTGGGATTTTTTCGCCTTTTTTCAACGACACGCGATATCTCTTCTTTTCATGAATCTCTTCTGCGTCGCCAATTGGCTAAAGACGGCGACGTATGGACCGTTCGGCGTGAAACGTATATCGGTGAAGTCGGCATTATTTCTCAAGAACAGGCAACGACACTCGGTGTCGATGACTTTCCTGCTCTGATACGTATAGGTTTCTATTTGGTGCTGCACGACGCGGCTTCGAAGGTCGAGTTACTTGAACGGCGCACGCTTCGCGCGGTGCAAAAAGAGATGGAAGGCAGCGGCGTCTCTATAAGAAGCATTAAGATCGACAATATCCGTTTAATAGACGATGGCGTTGCGACGCCCGAACCGGCATTGGTGGGTTTGGCGGACAAATCCGCCGATCGTTATCATGATCTTTTCCTGAGCCACACGTCGGCCGACAAGCCGTTCGTTCGCCGCTTGCGCGAAGACCTGCTCAAGCAGGGTGTCGGTAAAGTCTGGGTCGATGAAGCCGAGATCGGGATCGGCGACTCGTTGCTCGGCAAAATTGACGAAGGGTTACGCGCCACGCGCTACGTCGGCGTCGTCCTGTCGCCTCGCTCGATCTCCGCGCCTTGGGTAAAAAAGGAATTGGAGATGGCGATGAGCCGCGAAATTGCTGACCGGCAGGTCGTTGTTCTGCCGCTGATGTATGAAAAGTGCGAGCTGCCATTATTTCTCGCCGGCAAGCTGTATGCGGATTTTACCGATGAAAGCTTCTACAGCGTGACCTTAAGAAAGCTGCTCGATAGATTGAAGGCGTAAACGAAGGCAATGTGTGCTGATGGGGCGTGCCCTCACGCCATCGTCACCCGCCCCGGCGGGTTGAACATGATGTCGGACCGCTGCACGTATTTGCGCCCGCGCCGCACGGCGGCGCCTTCGTGGAAGATGTCGTGGCGAAACAGCAGCGCCATTCCGGTGCGCGGCCGCACCACGAGCTCCCGAAACGTCGTCTCGCCGCCGTCGAAATCCGCGTTGAGATAGACCATGAAGGTCAAAAGGCTCTGCTCGCCATTGGCGCGGCGGAACGGCGCGTCGATATGGCCCGCGAAGCGCTCGCCCGGATCGTAGCGATAGAAGCGGAAGCGCTCGTTCACGCCGATGGCCTGGCGGCCCGAAAGGAACGGCGGCACATGTTCGCGCAGGCTTTGCCACAGCGCCGCGGCGCGCGCCTGATCGTCCATGATGAAGCGCGCATTGTTGCGTACGTCTTCGTCGCGCACCGCGCCGCGCTCTGTCGCGATGGTGGCGGCTTCGTAGCCGGCGCGCTCCGTCTGTGCGATCAGCGCCGCGCATTCCGCGGCGTGCAGGAACGGCGTCAGCGTGAACACGCCGTCCGCGAGCTCTCGCCATTGCGCCGCATCGCTCATCGCTCACCCGTCTCGCCGGGATTCAGCACCGGCCCGAAATCCCAACACGCCTCGCCACCCTCCGCGCGTAGGAAATCCAGCACCCGCACCGACACATCGTCATACGAATAGATCTCATAGGTATAGGAGTCGTGATACGGCATCGGCCCGCCCACCTGCGCCCAATAAACCGGCTGGATGATCAGCGCGATCGTGCCGCGCTCGTCGCGAAGCTCGATGCCTTCCGGCAAGCGGTCGTCCGGCGCCATCTGCCGCCACGCCGCCAGAAAGGCGTCGACCGACGTCGCATTGCGCTCTTCGTCGACGATCACCGGTGTCAGTCC
>DASZMT010000039.1:0-2318 GCA_035551495.1 Rhizomicrobium sp.
GCCGACGACATCATGGAATTCGATCTCGACTGTGACGCCATCGATGCCGCCGGCCGGCGCGGTTTCATCGAGCGCTACCTGCATGGCGAGATCTTCCGCGCCCGCCCCGACGTCATGGGGATCGTGCACAGCCATTCGCCCGCGGTCATCGCCTTCGGGCTCACCGGAACGCTGATGCGGGCGATGTACCATAATGCCGCATTTCTTGCGGCCGGCGTGCCGGTGTTCGACATTCGCAACACCTTCGGCACGACCGACATCGTCATCAGTTCTGCCGACAAGGGCGCCGCGCTGGCCGCAACACTCGCCGACAAGCCAGTGGCGCTACTGCGCGCGCACGGCATGGTCGCGGTGGGCCCTAGCCTGCCGGTCGCCGTGTTCCGCGCGATCTTCACCGTCGCGAGCGCCGGAATCCAGCATCAGGCGCAGGCGCTCGGCGGGCCCATCGCTTCGCTGGAGCCGGAGGAAGGCCGTATCGCCGATATCGTCAATGTCGACACGGTTGGTCGTTCATGGGACGCGTGGAAGCACCGTGTTGCTTGAAGCGCGCGCGGCCTGCGAACGACGGCCATAACGTTTGAGGGATGAGCGCATGCTGAAGCCGTCAGAGGAAACGATCAAGCAGGAACTTGTCGACGCTATCCGCATGCTGGAGCGCGCCGAATACATCGACCACAATGGCCATTGTAGCATCCGCCGCGACGAAGGCTCTTTCTACATCAACTCCGGCGCCTCGATGCGTGCTGCATTGACCGTGGAGGATATCGTAACCGTCGATCTCGACGGCAGGCCGGTGGACGGCGGCAATGGCATGCCGCCGCTGGAATTTCCGATCCACGCCGAGGTCTACCGCGCACGGCCGGAAATCAATGCCGTCTTCCACACGCATCCGCAATGGTCGACCTACCTGACCATGACCGGCGTGCAGCAGAAGGTCGTCTACGCGCAGGCTTCGCTGCTGGGCGACATGCCAGTGATGGACTCGCCGATGTCGGTCAATTCGCGCGCCATGGGCGAGAAGATGGTCGCGATTATGAATGGCAATCCGATCGTCATGTTGAAGGCGCATGGCGTCGTCGCGGCTGGCGAGAGTGTGCTCGAATGCTTTGCCTACGCCGCCTACGTCGAAGAGAACGCGCGCCGGCAATACATGGCGCTGCAGGTCGGCGAGCCCTATGTGTTCAGCGAGGACGAACAAGCAGCGTGCCGGCAGAAGCTGCGCTCGCCAAGCCTGTTCAGGAAGACCTGGGATCACTATCGCTCGAAGATCGCCTGATCCGGGGCCCTACAGCGTCGCCTCGATCGCAGCCCGCAGCGCCGCCGTGACCTGCGGTTCGATGCCGAACCACGCCTTCCACGCCGGCACCCCCTGGTGCAACAGCATGCCGAGGCCGGTGACAGTGCGGTTGCCGCGTTCGCGCGCGGCCGCGAGCAACGGCGTCTCGCGCGGGATGTAGACGATATCGTTGACCAGGGCGGTTTTCGGCAATTTGTCGAGCCGCAGGTCGAGCGGCGGCTGACCGACCATGCCCTGGCTCGTCGTGTTGACCAGCATCATCGCGCCGTCGGGGGCATCGTGGCGGTCGCCCCAAGGCACGACCCGCACCGCGGCGCCGAACGCCTCACCGAGCGCCTGAGCCCGTTCGACCGTGCGGTTGCATAGCCGTATCTCGCGCGCGCCGCGCTCCAGCAATCCGTAGATCACCGCACGGGCGCCACCACCCGCGCCGATCACCACCGCCGGGCCGGCGTCGGCACGCCAGTCCGGCGCGAACTCCAGTACGTTGTGCACGAAGCCGTACCAATCGTTGTTGAAGCCGACGAGACGTCCATCTTCCCCCACCACGACGCAAGAGATGGCGCCTATTTTTCTCGCGGTGACATCGACTTCATCGACGATGCCTAGCGCCTTCTGCTTGAGCGGAATGGTCAGGTTGCAGCCGGAGAAATTCAGCGCCTGCAGCGCGCGCAACGCCGCCTCCAGGCGGTCCGGCGGGATCGCCAGCGGCACGTAAGTGCCCGTGAGCCCGTAATGGGCGAACCAGAAATTGTGCAGCATCGGCGAGCGCGACTGCGCAATCGGCCAGCCCATCACGGCGGCGAGAAGAAAACGGTCGGCCATCGATATACAACCCTGCGAACAGCGAGGAAGCACACCGTCGCGGCGCGCCGTCAAGGGCACACGGCCGGCCGGCGGCGTGCTTTTGCCCGCGGACTTGCTATAAGGCCGCCATGGCGCAGACCATCGAACTCGGCCTCGACACCTTCGGCGACATCACCGACGGCCCGGACGGCAAGCCGCTGCATGCGGCGCAGGT
>DASZMT010000040.1:0-76167 GCA_035551495.1 Rhizomicrobium sp.
CCCGACGAATTGGTCCAAGGCATCCGGCCCCTCAATCCTTCGCTTCGCCGAGGTTCTTGGTAAGCCCCAAGGTCCTTGGTAACCGAAAGCCCGGCGTTTATATGTGCATCGTCGCCGGGGCGCAAACGTGACGCCCCATCCTAAGATGGCGCGGCACAGGCACAATTCAAGGACACGCTTTTCATGGCACAGGCGACGCGCGAAGACGTGCTCAGGGCGCTCGACCAGGTGATCGACCCGGTCTCGGGCCGCAGCGTCGTGCAGGAAGACATCGTGCAGGGCCTCGTCGTGCGCGACGGCCATATCGGCTTCGCGGTCGAGGTCGACGCGGCGCGCGGGGCGGACGCCGAGCCGCTGCGCAAGGCCTGCGAGGAGGCGGTGATGGCGCTGCCGGGCGTCTTGTCGGTCACCGCCGTGCTGACCGCGCATCAGGACAGCGCGCCGCCGCGCCGTGCCGCGCACGCCCATCCGCATCCGCAGCCGCGCCAGGAGCCCGCGCCGCCGGCCGGCATCCCCGGCGTCGCGAACATCGTCGCGGTGGCGAGCGGCAAGGGCGGCGTCGGCAAGTCCACCGTGGCAGCCAATCTCGCCATCGCCCTGGCGCGCCAGGGGCTGAAGGTCGGCCTGATGGACGCCGACATCTACGGCCCGTCGGTGCCGCGCCTGTTCGACATCACCGAGAAGCCGCGCGCCGAGGGCAAGAAGATCGTCCCCATCGAGAAGCACGGCATCAAGATCATGTCGCTCGGCTTCCTCTTGCGCGAGGACGAAGCGGTGGTGTGGCGCGGGCCCATGGTGCAGAGCGCCCTGACCCAGATGCTGAACGACACGCTGTGGGCGCCGCTGGACGTGCTGGTGCTCGACATGCCGCCCGGCACCGGCGATGCGCAACTGACCATCTCGCAGCGCGCGCCGCTGCGCGGCGCCGTCATCGTCTCCACGCCGCAGGACATCGCGCTGATCGACGCGCGCAAGGGCATCGCGATGTTCGAGAAGACGAAGGTGCCGGTGCTGGGCATCGTCGAGAACATGTCGACCTTCGTCTGCCCGAACTGCGGCCACGAAAGCCACATCTTCGGCCATGGCGGCGCACGGGCCGAGGCCACCAAAATGGGTGTACCCTTCCTGGGCGAGATTCCGCTGGTCCCGGTGATCCGCGAGACCTCGGACGCGGGGCGCCCGATCGTCGCAACGCAGCCCGATTCGAAAGAAGCGCTGGCTTTTCTTAACGTGGCGAAAAGCGTCGCGGAAAATATCGCCGGGGCGCAACGCAAAGCGCCGCGAATTGTGCTGGAATAGGCCATGCCCACATCGAGCAAGCCCCAGATCCGAAGTCTCTTCGCGACACCCGTCTCCATCCACTTCCTGCCCGTGGCGCAGGACGTCAACGCCGCGCTCAAGCCCTTGATCGTCGAGCGTGCCGGTCCCGGCCTGCGCGGCCAGGGCTGGCGCTCGGAGACCGGCATCGCCGAGTGGTGCGGCGATCCGCTGCAGACGCTGTTCCGCGTGCTGCGCGATCTCGCCGACGGCACGACCGCGACGCGCGGCGGCGGCCGCGTGACGCTCGACTGGAAGATCGAGGCCTGCGCTTGCCTGCGCCAGAAGGGCGAGTACCGCGAGAGCGCGGCGCGCACCGGCGCGGTGTGGTCGGGCGTCTATGTCGTCGACGACGGCTATGCCAAGTCCGACGATGCGAATCTGGGCGGCGAGATCGAGCTGCTCGATCCGCGCGGTCCATTGCCCGCGATGGTGGCGCCGCAATTCGGCTATCGCATCCCCGGCGGCGCGACCGCCGGCCAGAGCGAGCTGATCCGCCCGCAGTCGGGCATGATCGTGCTCTACCCGAGCTGGCTCTCCCGCGCCGAACGCCGCCACGACGGCGAACAGCCGCGCGTGACGATCGAGTTCGATATGACGACGCCGTAAAGATGATTCTCCCCCGCTACGCGGGGGAGAATCAGTCTTTCCTACTGCACGCCGGCGACCAGCTTGACCGTGCGGGTGTTGCCGTTCTTGTCCGGCGTAGACGTCCAGGTCTCGCCCACCTTGTGCGACACGATCGGCGTGCAGAACGGACTGGGCGCGTTCGGCGGCTGCTCGCCGACGAAGGTACGGCAGACCTCATCGCCCTTGATCGCCCAGGTGCCGTGAAAGGTCTTGCTCATGCCCATCTGCGAGCCGACCAGATCGAACGTGTGATCGGCGCGGTAATGCGTATGGATCTCCGGTGTCATGACGCCGCCGGGCGCGACGATGGTGTTGCCGAAATAGTTCGCCATCACGTCGTCGGCGGCCAAGGCGGGCGCCGCCGCAAGAAGCGCCACGGCGCACGCCGTCAAAATCGTCTTCATCACTGGATTCCCGCCTTCATCGTCACGGGCACCGAGCGCCCGCCATAGCTCACCGTCCAGCTGTCGCCCGGTTTGTGCGCCTCGGCCGCGATGCAGAACGGATTGGGCAGGCCCGGCGGCGGCTGATCATAGGTGCGGCAGAGCTGGCCGTCCTTGACCTCCCACGTGCCCTTGCCGGTGAACGTGCCCATCGTGCCGGTCAGCGTGACGTCGAACGTATGGTCGGCGTTGTAGTGCGAGTGGCTCTCGCCGAGCTGGCTCGTGCTCACCACCGTGTTGCCGTAGAAGCCCGCCATCACGTCGTCGGCGGCCAAGGCGGGTGCTGCGAGCAGCAGCACGGCGATCCCGCTCAGAAGAAGACCGCGCATTCAATTCACCCCCGTCACCAGCGAGCCCTTGCCGCCGTCGCTCGACGTCCAGCTGTCGCCCGCGGCATGCGGCGCGAACGGGCTGCAGCTCGGATTGGTGATCCCCGGCGGCACCGGATTGAAGGTGCTGCAGAGCTGGCCGTCCTTCAGCTCCCAGGTGCCCTGGTAGTGATAGCTGTAGGCCGGCGCGACGCCGGTGAAGGTGTGGTCGGCGTTGTAGTAGGTGTGGGACTCGAGACCCTTGGCATCGATCACCACGACCGTGTTGCCGTAATAGCCGGCCATCGGATCGCTCGCCGCGTCATCGGCCCGCGCGGGCGCCGTGGCCAAAAGCGCGAGCGCCACCACGCCCAAGAGCATCGCACGCATCGTCGGATTCTCCTCGATAAGGCCGCGGAGCCTAACCGCGTCAGGCGTTGTACGCCAGACGCAGCCCGGGGGAACGCCAGGTGCAGGTGGCGAGCTTGCCGGTCGACGACATCGTCACGTACGCCGTTCTCATATCCGCGCCGCCCCAGCAGATGTTGGTGACGAGCAGGTCGGGGAATGGCGTGTGCTCGAACTTCGCTGTGCCGCCGTCCCCCGCCCCCTCTTCGCCCACGTTGGGCCAGAAGGTCGAGATGCCGCCGGCCAGGATGGTCGCGACGCACACGCCGCCATCGGCCTGCACGCCGAGCGAATCGAAATAGGCCAGCCCGGGATAGGCGCCGACGAAATTGGCGGGCGTGAAGCCGGCCTGGATCGCGGCGACGCCGGGCGCGGTCAGCGGCAGGTCCCACAAACGGCCCGGCATCGTCTCGGCGTAGTAGACGTGCTTGCCGTCGGGCGACAGGCCGACGCCGTTGGGCGAGGTCAGCTCGCGCAGCACGCGCGTGATCTTCGAGCCGTCGGCCTTGGCGTAATAGAGCGCGCCATGCAGCCGGCGCTCCGCATTGTTCGAGGCGTGATCGGTGAACCAGAATCCGCCGGTCTCGTCGAACACCAGATCGTTCGGCGCCAGCAGCTTCTGGCCGTCGCAGGAATCGTAAAGCACCTCGACCTTGCCGGTGGCGATGTCGATGCGCTCGATGCGTCCGCCCTTGTGGTCCGGCGGCGTGTGGCCGGGGATCATCAGGCCGCCCACGTCGTTCATCTCGAAATTGCCGCCATTGTTGCAGCAATAGAGCGCGCCGTCCGGCCCGACCGCGAGCCCGTTCGGCCCGCCGCCCGGCGTGGCGACGTTGTGTTTGGAGCCGTCGGCCTTGACGCGCGTGATCGCACCCGCGGCGATCTCGACGACGATGACGGAGCCGTCGTCCATCGCGACCGGCCCTTCCGGAAATTTCAGACCCGTGGCGAGCTCTTTGATGTCCATGGCGTTCCCCTCGATATCGATATTTCTTTGACGCGAGGCTAGCGCAGCCCTGCCCTTATTGTCATGGCCCGCGAATGCGAGCCACCCAGTTGGGTTCTGCACAGTGCGAGCAGGTTCGCGAGATCGTATCGTGCAAATTGAAGGAGCATACCGCTGCCGCCTGGGTGGCCCGCTGTTGCGGGCCATGACAACCTTTGCTTATTTCTTCTCCAGCACCACATAGGAATAGCGCAACCCCTCCGGCGTCGCGTGATCCTGCCGCAGCGTCTCGCGCCACGCTGCCATGTCGAACGCCGGCATGCGCGTCGCGCCGCCCGGCTCGACATGCACCTCCGTGAGTTCGATGCGGCCGGCGAGCGGCAGCGCCTGGTTGTAGATCTCCGCGCCGCCCGCGATGACGATCTCGCTCGGCACCTCGGCGCGCGCCTCGTCCAGCGCCGCGTCCAGCGAATGCACCACCACCGCGCCCTCGGCTTTGTAGGCCGCGTCGCGCGTGATCACGATATTGGTGCGCCCCGGCAGCGGCCGCTTCGGAAAGCTCTCCCAGGTCTTGCGCCCGATCACCAGCGGCTTGCCCATCGTGATCGCCTTGAAGCGCTTGAGATCCTCCGGCAGGCGCCACGGGATGCCGCCCGCATCGCCGATCGTGCCGTCATCCGCCATCGCGAGAACCATCACGATGGTCATGTGCCGCCCGCCAGTTTCTTCGCCGCCTCGCCCTCGAGCTTGTAGGCGATCCAGCCCTGCGCCGGCTTGGCGCCGATGCGGTCGTAGAACCTGATCGACGGCGCGTTCCAGTCGAGCACGTCCCAGTCGACCGCGCCGTCCACCGCCACGGCCTTCTTCGCCAGATGGCGCAGCAGCGCCAGTCCGTGCCCCGCGCCGCGGAACGCCGGCCGCACGAAGAGGTCCTCGAGATGGATCACGCGCCGTGCCGCGAAGCTCGCATATTTCCAGTACCAGGTGGCGATGCCGGCCGGCACGTCGCCCGCGAAGGCGAGGTCGGCATGGCACAGCGGCGACGCGCCCAGATAGTCGCGCCGCACCACCGCTTCATCGATGTGGAAGACGTCGAGCAGCTTCTCGTAGTCGGCGAGCTCGCGCAGCAGCGCCAGAATCAGCCCTTCTTCGCCCGCCCCCGCCGGCCGGATCGTAAGTCCCGTCATGAATCCTCCTTGGCAACGCAGCTTAGGACGGTCATCCTGAGGGAACCAGAGTTCGGCTCGGCAGTTAATTTCCTTAAGCGATTCCCCAAAACGAAATTCGTCCAAAATTCGAGGAGACCGCCATGAAGAAGACCTTGCTTGCCTCCGCCGCAGCGTTCGCGCTGCTGGCAGCCGTCCCCGCGCTCGCCGCGGATGACCACCACGGCGGTGGCGGCGGCGGCGGCCATGCCGGCGGTGGTGGCGGCGCGGCCGCCGTGCACGAGAGCCATGGCGCCGGCGCTGGCGGCGCCGGTCACGAGGCCGGCGGCGGCCATGCGGGCGGCGGCCATGAAGGCTTCGGCAGCTACGGGCATCAGACTGTCGGCGGCGGCGCCATGATGGGCGCCACCCACGGCCACGAGGGCGGCGGCGCGGTCGTCAACGGCCATATCGGCGGCGGCGCGAACAACGCGATGATGGGTGCCACCCATCACGCGCGAACGTTCGATCGCGGCAACACCACGATCCACAACAACAACAGCGTCCACAGCAACGTCGTCATCCAGAAAAACGTGGTGCGCGGCGGCCATGGCACCGGCAACACCGCGCGCGGCGGTCACGGCTTCCAGGCCGCGCCGGGCCGTCACGTCGACCACAACAGCGCGCAGATCCGCGCGCTGCGCGCCAACCGCAACGCCGGCCAGCGCTTCCACGCCGGCGGCTATCACGGGCCGCGCGGCTATTCCTATCGCCGCTGGACCTATGGCGACTTCCTGCCGTCGCTCTACTGGACCAGCGACTACTGGCTCTCGGACTATAACGACTACGGCCTGCCCTTCGCGCCGCCCGGCACGATCTGGGTGCGTTACGGCGACGACGCGATCCTGGTCGACCGCTACACCGGCGAGATCGTCCAAGTCGATTACGGCGTGTTCTATTGATGTAAATGGCTCCTCCCCCGCGCCGCGGGGGAGGTCCGCCTAGACCGCGATCGCCGCCTTGATCGTCGGATGCGCCCGGTAATTCTCGAGCGTGAAATCCTCGTATTTGAAATCGAAGATGTCCGTGACGTCCGGGTTGAGCCGCATCGCCGGCAGCGGATAGGGCTTTCGCGTCAGCTGCTCGCGCGCCTGGTCGAGATGATTCAGGTAGAGATGCGCATCGCCCAGCGTGTGCACGAATTCGCCCGGCTCCAGTCCCGTGACCTGCGCCAGCATCATGGTCAGCAGCGCATAGCTCGCGATATTGAACGGCACCCCCAGGAAGATGTCCGCCGAGCGCTGATAGAGCTGGCACGACAGCCGCCCGTTCGCGACGTAGAACTGGAACAGGCAGTGGCACGGCGGCAGCGCCATCTTCGGCACGTCCGACGGATTCCACGCGGTGACGATCAGCCGGCGCGAGTCCGGATTGCTCTTGAGATCGCGCACCAGGTTCGCGATCTGGTCGATCGTGCCGCCCTCGGACCCACCCTTCTCCTCGCAAACCGGCCAGGAGCGCCATTGATGGCCATAGACCGGCCCGAGCTCGCCCTGCGCGTCGGCCCACTCGTCCCAGATGGTGACGCCGCGCGCCTGCAGCCAGCGCACATTGGTGTCGCCGCGCAGGAACCAGAGCAGCTCCAGGACGATCGCCTTGGTGAACAGCTTCTTGGTGGTCAACAGCGGGAAACCGCAACCGAGGTCGTAGCGCGTCTGATGCCCGAAGATCGAGAGCGTGCCGGTGCCGGTGCGGTCGCGCTTCTCCACGCCCGTCTTGAGGACCAGTTCGAGAAGATCGTGATATTGGCGCATGGCGGCACGCGATTCGGAGAAGCCTCGGCCTGCTACTCTATGCCCCCGCGCGCGCCGGTTCACGCTCCGGCTGCGCCCCGGTCACAGCTTTCTCAGCCGTCCGCCGTCAGGAAGATCGTACGTTCCCGGGTCCGGCGGTTTTTGAGGCCGTCGATCACCACCAGCTTGCCGTCCACCGTGCCCTTGTCCCACATCAGGAAGGCGTCCGCCGCATCCTGGATGTCGCCGGCGTTGAACTTGCGCAGCACGGTCGAGGTTTTGAAATTCCCCGCGCCGATGTTGTAGCTCAGCGACAGCATCGCCGCCGCCTGATGCAGCGTGGCGGGCCGCGTCAGCGCGCCGGCGATCTGCTTGCTCATCTGGCTCATCGCGAAGGACAGCCACGCCGTCGCCTCGGTGTCGTTGCAGTCCGGGTCCTTCATCGTGACCTTGGAGCTGTCGGGATAGAAGGTCGTGCCGTAGCCGATCGTCGCTACGCCCACCGAGTCCAGATAGGGCGCGGTCTTGTAGCCCTCGAACTGCTTGATGATGGGCATGCAGAGCGGAAAGACGGTGTCGTCGCCGGGCCAGTTGGACATGAAGTTCCCCCTTCGAAGCAGCCCTTCAATTCTTAACCCCGTGCGCCTATATTAGGAATGCCGGCTTGCCCGGCTATGGCGATAAACGGCTTCGTAATAAGCGGCCCGGACCCGGGGGCGGTACCCGGCGCCTCCACCAAAAGCGCTCTTCTTCCCGCGGGAAAGAGCGTTTTTGATGGGGGCGAAACAGGATCGACGGACGTGTAAAGGCTGACCTTTCTCTCGGTATGGTATCCGCCGTTATCGGGCTAATCGTACAGGTGCCAACGACAATGAAATGGCCCTCGCTGCCTAACTTCGGTTAGCCAAGCGCGGTTCAGGGGAGCACCGGGCAACAGAAGCTCCCCACTGATTCAAAAATCCTCCCCTGGAAAAGGGGAGGTGCCGAGCGAAGCGGTCCGCAGCGACAGCGTGCGGACGTGGGGTCGGTTTCCGCCCCACACAGCCCCCACCGGCCCTTCGGGCCAACTCCCCCTTTCAGGGGGAGGATTGATCGGAGCTAGCCCTCTTCGTCCTCGCGCGTCGCCAGGTCGGTCGTGCTCGTCATCGCCAGCGCCGCCGCCTTCTCCGCCTCGAGCTGCAGCCGCTTCTTGCGCGGCTCCTCCACCAGCATCACCAGAAGCGCCAGCGCGATCGCCTCGCTCACGATCGCCGTCCAGAACAGCGTGCGGTAGCCGAGCCCGGTCGCGATCGCGCCGCCCACCAGCGGGCCGAGGAAGCTCATCAGCCCCTCCGCCGTGTTGGAGAACGCCAGCCGCATCGCCATGTCGTCGCGATGGCCGAACTCGAAGACGATGTTCTGCGCGCTCATCTGATAGCCGCTGTTGCCGGCGCCCAGCCCGAAGAAGGCGACGATCACCCCGAACGGCGTGTGCACGCTCATCAGAAGCAGCGTCGCCGCGATCCAGAACACCAGCGCGATGATGAAGTTCGAGCGGAAGCCGAAGCGGTCGGCGAGATAGCCCCAGCCCGGGCTCAAGATCGTGTCCGCGCCGAGATAGGCGAAGCTCAGCCAGCCGACGAGGTCGCCGGTGATCCCCATATGGCGCCCGACATAGAGGATATAGAGCGGCTGCACCACGCGCGTCGCGATGCCGAAGGTGCGCGCCAGCATGAAATACATGAAGTCGGGATTGCCGCGCAGCATCGGCCCGAGGTCGAGCACGCGCCGCCCCAGCGACGAGCGGGCGCGCACCGTCGGCGGCTCCGGCTCGCGCACCAGGAAGCGGAACGCGGTGAGCCCGAGGCTCGTCAGGATGAAGGCGAGCGTGAAGGTCGTCGAATAGCCGTTGCCGAACACGTTGTGGCCGACGAGATATTTGCCCGCCGCCAGGCTGAGGCTCGCGGCAATGATGCCGCCGGTCAGGTTGCGCCAACCCTGCAGCTGGCCGCGCCGCGCGATCGGGATCATCTTGCCGAGCAGGAACTGGAACGCGACGCCCTGCGGCCCGCTGAACAGGCCGAGCAGGAAGAGGAACAGCAGCACGCTCACCAGCAGCTGGGTGCCGCCCAGGAACCAGCCCGCCAGCGCGATGCCCAGGATCTGCACCCGCATCATGGTGCCCAGGAACATCGAGACCGGCAGGATCTTCTTGCGATGCTCGATCTGCGCCGCGCCCACGATGGGCGAGATCACGCCGCCGAGCTGCTGCAGGCTGGCGCCCAGGCTGACGACGAAGGCCGAGCCGCCCGAGATCAGGTTCAGATAAGCGGGGATGAAGGTCGGCGCGTTGACCAGCCGGAAGCCCGTCATGCCCAGCATGCCGTGCACGAAATGGCCGGCATAATTGCGCGGCAGGTTTTTCCACACGAAGGCCTCATAGGCCTCTTCGCGTTCCTGCCCGCTGTTCAGCCCGGCGTAGATATCGCTCATTCGGCCGGCGCGTGCGCGAGCGAGAAGCCGGAGGCGCGGCGCCAGAAGAACGCCGCCGTGGCGCTCAGGAGCACCGCCAGGCCGCCGAAGCTGATGGCATCCGTCACGCCGAAGCGCTCGGACAGCGCGCCCAGCAACAGCGCACCCCATGGCATCATGCCCATGAAGCACTGCGTGTAATGCGAGATGACACGGCCGCGGAAGCGCTCTTCGGCCACGGTCTGAATGATCGTGTTGGTCGTCCCGCCCAGCAGCATCAAACTGGCCGAAACCGGCAGCACCAGGACCACCGACAACCAAAGAAGGTGGGAATGCGAGAACGCGACCAAGCTCGCGCCGAACACCATCGCCGCAAGCGCCGGTGCGTAGGCGAGTTGCCGCTCGGAGATGCGCGACAACGCGAATGCGCCGCCCAGCGCGCCCAGGCCGATCGCGCCCATCAGCAGCCCTTGCGCCAGGGAGCTGCCCTGCAGCAGCTCGCGCACGATGGCGGTGATCATCGTCAAATACGCCGCGCCGAACAGCGACGACAGCGCGACCAGAAGCAGCGACAACCGGATTTGCGGCGTGATGAAGCTGTAGCGATAGCCGTCCGCGATCTCCCGCAGCGCATGCGTATTGACGCGCGGCGGACGCTCGCCCAGGCGCATCAGGATCAGGCTGCCCAGAACCGCGGCGAAGGACGCGGCGTTGAGCGCGAAGCAGATGCCTTCGCCCGCCAGCCATATGAGCAGGCCGGCCAGCGGCGGGCCGCCCAGCCGCGCCGCGTTGAACATCATCGAATTGAGCGAGATGGCGTGTCGCAGGTCCTCGCGCCCCACCATGTCCAGCGTCATCGACTGGCGCGTCGGCACGTCGAAGGCGTTGATCAGCCCCATGGTCAGCGCCAGGCAGACGATCTCCCACACCTGGATCATGTGCAGCAGGGTCAGCGCCGCCAGCACCGCGGCCTGGATCATCGCCGCGCTCTGCGTCACCAGCAGGAACTTCCGCCGGTCGACGCGGTCGGCGACCATGCCGCCGAACGGCGTGATGAAGAACACCGGTATGGTCGAGCAGAACGACACGACACCCAGCAGCAGCTTGGAATGGGTGAGGTCGTAGACCAGCCAGGGCTGGGCGGTGTTCTGCATCCACGAGCCCATCAGCGAGACGAACTGGCCGGTGAAGAACAAGCGGTAATTGCGGTGGCGGAAGACGGAGAGCAGGCCCGAACGCGCCGGCGCCGCGATGCCGGCGATCTCCTGCTCGGACGGCGGCTCCTCCGGCGGCGTGCCAACGAGGTTTTCGGGCGCATCGCCGCCCGGCCCTTCTTCAGGCGCGAGCGCGGTCGCTCGCGGTTGTCCGCTCGTACTCGTCATAGCCGGATTTGAGGTACGCCTTCACCCCGCCCCGCTCAAGGATTATTCCGCCAGCGCGGCACATTGGCGAGATGGATGACCTCCCCACAGGGACGAGGTTATTTTTCGGTAAGCCGCCCCCGCAGCGCCTCCATCAGCGTCCGGTCCACCCCGCCGAAATCCGACCGCCGCGCGCTCGCCCAGTCATAGGCACGGAACGCCAGATCGCGGCGCTTCTCCTCCGGCTCGCCGGCATAGCGCGGGATGATATGCGTGTGCAGGGACGGCTCCAGATTGGCCAGCGTCTCGTAGTTGATCCGCATCGCGCCCGTCACCGCCAAGAGCGCGTCGCCGATGCGCAGCACGTCGAGCGAATAGCGGATGCGCGCCGCCTCATCCAGCACGTTGGGGCTCTCCACCACCGGATCGGCAAGCAGCAGGCAATAGCCGCGCAGCGGCTGCACGTCGCCCAGCACCCACCAGCCCGACCCCAGGCGCGCGATGACCGCGGGATTTTCGCCGCGCCGTGCCGCCGCCACCCACTCCTCGATTAGATTGGGCATCAGATCGCCATCTCCTGGAACATCTGCACCACCGGCCGACGGACGAAGAACCGCGCCAGCGCGTCTAGCCCGCCATTCTCCTGCCGCCAGTGCATGAAGCGCTCGGCGTGGCCGGCGCTGGCCCAGCGCTCGATCAGCACGATCTCGCTGCCCGGCGCCTGCGCGACGGTGAGGCCGAGACATCCGTCGAAGCCGCGCGTCCGCGCCGCCTCGACCGTCATCTGCGCCACGAACGCGTCGTGCCGTGCCGGGTCTATCGCGAACACGACGATCGAAACCATGACGGCCATCGGGCACCCTCCAGGCGGCACACCTTGTCAGCCTAAGGCCGTCATGCTCCCCTTGGCCATCCGCTATTCGAAAGGCCTTTCCATGTCCGCCCCGACCGACGTCCTCTTCAAGCCGTTCAGCCTCAAATCGCTGAACCTGCCCAACCGCATCGTGATGGCGCCGATGACGCGCTCCAAGTCGCCGGAGCAGATCCCGAACGACGCCGTCGCCGCCTATTACAAGGCACGCGCCGCGGGCGGCACGGGCCTGATCCTCACCGAAGGCACCGCGCCGGAGCACAAGGGCGCCACCAACGACGCGAACATCCCGCACTTCTGGGGCACCGAATCGCTCGAAGGCTGGGGCAAGGTCGTCAAGGCGGTGAAGTCGGTGGGCGGCCACATCATGCCGCAGCTCTGGCATCAAGGCGTGGTGCGCCATGCCGGCTCCGGCCCGCATCCCGAGGCGCCCTCGATGGCGCCGTCGGGCCTGTCGCGCAAGGACAAGAAGGTCGCCGAGCCGATGCGCGACAGCGACATCGCCGACGTGATCGACGGCTTCGCCCGCTCCGCGCGCTATGCGAAAGAACTCGGTTTCGATGGGGTGGAGCTGCACGGCGCCCACGGCTATCTGATCGACCAGTTCTTCTGGGAAGGCACCAACCAGCGCGACGACAAGTACGGCGGCAGCCTCGCGGAGCGCTCCAACTTCGCGGCCGACATCGCGCGCGCGGTGCGCGCCGCGACCGGGCCGGACTTTCCGATCCTGCTGCGCTTCTCGCAGTGGAAGCAGCAGGATTTCGCCGCCCGCCTCGCCCACACGCCGCAGGAGCTGGAGACGTTCCTGACGCCGATGATCGACGCCGGCGTCGATATCTTCCACTGCTCGACGCGCCGTTTCTGGGAGCCGGAGTTCGACGGCTCCGACATGAACCTCGCCGGCTGGACCAAGAAGATCAGCGGCAAGCCGACCATCTCGGTGGGCTCGGTGAGCCTCAACACCGACTTCATCGCCGCCTTCCGCCAGGCGGGCGCCGAGGTCAGCGGCATCGACACGCTGATCGAGATGATGGAGCGCGGCGACTTCGACCTGATCGCGGTGGGACGCGCGCTGATCGCCAACCCCGATTGGGCGAACAAGGTGCGCGACGGCAAGATGGCCGAGCTGACGCCCTACGACCCCAAGGTGCTCGCGGAACTCGTCTGAAAGCGGACGCGCGCGGCGACCATTTTTGTCCTGGTCGCCACCTCCCGCCGTTTGTGACGGTTCTGCGATAGACACGCCGAATTGCCGCCCCGCAGTCTCCCCGCATGTGCGAAGCGGCAGGAGCGCGGGCGTGATTTCCATAGGATTTCTTCATCTCAGCCGGACCGACATCGAGCTGATCGGCTATGCCTCGGCCGCGCTCGGCGTGCTGATGCTCGTCATGCACACGATGATCCCGCTGCGCGTCACAGGCGTCGCGCACAACATCACGCAGATCTGCTTCGGCCTGCTCACCGGCCTCTATCCGCTGGTGATCCAGCACATGATCCTGTTGCCCATCAACCTGCGCCGGCTACACCAGATGACGGGATTGATCGGCAAGGTGAAACACGCCGCCAACACCAACTCGCAATCCATGGAATGGCTCAAGCCCTTCATGGACAACCGCTCGGTCAGGAAGGGCGAGGTGTTGTTCAACAAGGGCGATCACGCCGACAGCATGTACTACGTGCTCTCCGGCAAGCTCGCGATCGCGGACATCGGCGTGGAGCTCGGCGAGAACCAGGTGGTCGGCGAACTCGGCCTCCTGTCGCCCGGCCAGAGCCGCACCCACACCGTCACCGCCATCGAGGACGGCCGCCTGCTGGTGATGCCCTACAGCCGCATCGAGCAGCTCTACTACCAGAACCCGGAGTTCGGCTTCTATTTCCTGCGCCTGTCGAGCGCGCGCCTGTTCGAGAACATCGCCCAGCTGGAGGCGCGGCTCGCGCAAATCACCGCCGCTCCACCCGCATCTTCAGGCCGAACTGCGGCCGCAGCGTCAGGCGCCCCAGCGGCATCACCGGATGGCCCGGCACCAGCGACAGCCGCCAGCGCTTGAGCAGCACGCCGAGCACGATCATCGCCTCCTGCATCGCGAAGCCCATGCCGATGCAGATGCGCGGCCCCGCGCCGAACGGCATATAGGCGAAGCGGTGGATGGCCTCGCGCCTGCCCGGCGCGAAGCGGCCGGGATCGAAATAGTCCGGCGCGTCCCACAGCTTCCTGTGCCGCTGGATCAGCCAGGGCGAGATCAACACCGAGGTGCCGGCGCGGATGTCGATGGGGCCGATGCGGTCGGGCCCGATGGAATCGCGGCTGACGAACGGCGCCGGCGGATAGAGCCGGAGCGCCTCCTCCAGCACCTGGCGCGTGTACGGCATGTGCGCCGGATCGCCATCGGCCTTGCGCACCTCCTCGGCCACCCGCGCCTCGACCGCCGGGAATTGCGACAAGAGGTACAGCGTCCACGCCAGCGCATTCGCCGTCGTCTCGTGCCCCGCGAAGATGAAGGTCATCGCGTTGTCGTAGACCTCGCCTTCGCCGAACAGCGCCCCGCCCTCCGGGTCGCGCGTCGTCAGCAGCAGCGTCAGAAGGTCCTTCGGCGCCGCTGCGGGATCGGCCGCGATGAGCGCCTTGCGCCGCGCCACCAGCGCGCCGATCTCGCGCTCGAAGAACTTCACCGCGCCGCGCGCCCGGATGCGCTTGGGCGTCGGCGCCCAGGCCGGCACGCCCAGCGTCGACAGCAGGTCGATGCGCCCCAGCGTGTCGAGATAGGTCACGAAGTGCTTCGACAGCGCCGAATAGTCGATGCGCACGTCGTCGCTGAACATGGTGTGGGTGATGATCGCATAGGTCAGGCGCATCATCTCGTCGGCCGCGTCGATCTCGCTGCCCGCCTGCCAGCCGGCGAGATGCTTCTGCGCGACGCCCGCCATCGGCGCCGCGAAATCGGCAACGTGGCGCATCGAGAACATCGGCGCGGTGGTGCGGCGCTGGAAGCGCCAGCTCTCGGCGTCGGCGTTGAACAGCCCGTTGCCCAGTGCGGGTCCGGTGGCGAGCTGCACCTGCCGGCTTTTTCGGTAATTGCCGACATTGTCGAGCAGGACGTGCTTCACGCCCTCCGGATCGTTGATCAGCAGGAAGTCCTGCATCCAGTTGCGGTCATAGACGTACATTTCGAGATAGGCGCGCTCGCCCCAGGCGGCCACCGCGTTGCGGCCGATCTCGATCACCGCCTGGACGCGGCTGATGGCGCGATCCTTGGGAACGGGCGCCGCCGGGCGAAGTCGCGATTCTGCGGGTTCCGCATGTGCGTGGCTCATGGCCGGACACTAGCTTGCCCGCGCTTTTCGTGCACCTTTGCGCTCGCATTGACTCACTGTAGAAGCCGCATAGTCTCTCTCCCCTCAACATCGGATCCATACGCGTTCGCATGGCAAAGGATTTCATCGGCTATCAGGCGTTGACCGACGCGGCCCTGCGCGGCGTGGTGCGCGATGCGTTGCGCCGGATCGAGAAGCAGGGGCTGATCGGCTCGCACCACTTCTATCTCACCTTCAAGACGAAATTCCCCGGCGTCGACATCCCGGACTTCCTCTACGAGCAATATCCGGACGAGATGACAATCATCCTCCAGCACCAGTTCTGGGGCCTCGTCGTCACCGAGGAACGCTTCGAGGTGACGCTCACCTTCAAGAAGCTGCCCGCGTCGCTGGTGATCCCGTTCGAGGCGCTGACCGCGTTCTTCGATCCGGGCGTGCAGTTCGGCCTCCAATTCCGCGGCCAGGAAGGCGAGGCCAAGGGCAGCCTCACCGGCCCGACGCCTTTGCCGCAACCGGTCCCCGAACAGACCCGCGAGAAGATGCCCGACGTGCCGAAGGCGACGGTCACCGAAACCACGCCGGAAAAGCCTCCGGCGCCGGGCGAAGTGGTGAGCCTGGACTCGTTCCGGAAGAAATAAGTTCGCAACTTTAAGTTTAGTACGTCTATCAGATCGCTTGCCGCGTGTTAGACTGCGCGCATGGCGAAAAGGAAAAGTGGCCCGACCAAAAGACTACCCGAACCGGCGAGCAAACCGCTCGCCGCAAAAGAAGACGCGCAGCCCTATCGCGACGCTCCGAACGCGCGCTTCGCGCCTTACGATAACCTCTACGACGCGATCCGCGGCGACATGAGAGAGTTCGGCATCAAAGGCTTCGGTTTGAAGCCACTTAAGCGCTATCGCCGACCGGTGCCGCCAGACGACGACGAATGATCATCGTCGATACCAATGTCATCACCGAGTTTCTAAAGCCGCGACCTTCTCCATCTGTCGCGCGTTGGATGCGCTATGCTGGCGACGATCTCTACACCACGGCGCCTAACGAAGCCGAAGCACGCTACGGCATCGAACGAATGACCGATGGGCAAAGAAAGCGCCAGATGGAGGGTTTCATCGACCAGATATTTACCGCCCGCTTTCGCGATCGCGTTTTGCCGTTCGATAGCCAGGCTGCAAAGGTTCTCGCGTTTTTTCTCGCGCAAGAAACGCGAAGCGGACGGAATTACGGGGCGTTCGACGCTCAGATTATCGCCATCGCAAAAGTTCACGGCGCTACAATCGCCACGGGTGATACGGATTTCGACCATTCCGGCGTCCCTCTCATCAACCCGTGGACGGCCTAGCGCAAACCGCCTAGAAGCCTTCGCGGAATTTCGTTGAGGCCGTCCGATGACTGAAAAGCCCGCCACCCGCACCGAGACCGACACCTTCGGTCCCGTCCAGGTCGATGCCTCGAAATACTGGGGCGCCCAGGCGGAGCGCAGCCTGCACAACTTCAAGATCGGCTGGGAGAAGCAGCCCGCCGCCATCGTGCGCGCGCTCGGCGTCGTCAAGCGCGCCGCGGCCGAGACCAACATGGCGCTCGGCCAGCTCGATCCCAAGATCGGCGAGACGATCGTCAAGGCCGCCACCGAAGTCATGGAAGGCAAGCTCGACGCGCATTTCCCGCTCAGCGTCTGGCAGACCGGCTCGGGCACGCAGTCGAACATGAACGCCAACGAGGTGATCTCCAACCGCGCCATCGAGATGCTGGGCGGCGAGATGGGCTCCAAAAAGCCGGTCCATCCCAACGATCACGTCAACATGTCCCAGTCGTCCAACGACACCTATCCGACCGCGATGCACATCGCCTGCGCCGAGGAGATCCATCACGCGCTCCTCCCCGCGCTGCAGACGCTGCGCAACGCGCTGAACGACAAGGCGCAGGCCTGGAAGGACATCATCAAGATCGGCCGCACCCACACCCAGGACGCGACGCCGCTCACCCTCGGCCAGGAGTTCTCCGGCTACACCCAGCAGATCGAGAACGGCATCGCGCGCATCGAGCAGACCATGCCGATGCTGATGCAGCTCGCCCAGGGCGGCACCGCCGTCGGCACCGGCCTCAACGCGCCCAAGGGCTTCGATAAGATGGTCGCCGAGCGCATCGCCGCCATCACCCGGATGCCTTTCACCAGCGCGCCCAACAAGTTCGAGGCGCTCGCCGCCCACGACGCGATGGTGTTCAGCCACGGCGCGATCAACACGGTCGCCGCCTCGATGTTCAAGATCGCCAACGACATCCGCTTGCTGGGCAGCGGCCCGCGCAGCGGTCTCGGCGAGCTGTCGCTGCCTGAGAACGAGCCCGGCTCTTCGATCATGCCCGGCAAGGTCAACCCGACCCAGTGCGAGGCCGTCACCCAGGTCTGCACCCGCATCTTCGGCAACAACGCGACGATCACCTTCGCCGGCAGCCAGGGCCATTTCGAGCTCAACGTCTACAACCCCGCGATGGCCTACAGCTTCCTGCAGAGCGTGCGCCTGATGGCGGACGCGGCGGTGAGCTTCACCGAGCATTGCATCGTCGGCATCGAGCCGCGTCTCGACAACATCAAGCACGGGCTCGAGCGCTCCTTGATGCTCGTCACCGCGCTGGCGCCCAAGATCGGCTACGACGCGGCGGCGAAGATCGCCAAGACGGCGCACAAGAACGGCACCACGCTGAAGGAAGAGGCGCTGAAGACCGGCCTCGTCACGGCACAGGAGTTCGACGCCATCGTGCGCCCCGAAGACATGATCGGGCCGAAGTGATGCGCGGCGGCGGTCCCTTCGCCGCCTTGGCCTGGATCGCGTCGTGCCTGTTCGGCGCGCTCGCGATGCTGGTGCTGGCCGCGCAAGCGTTCGGACTGGTCGCATCGCCGCTTTGGGGCAGCTTTTTCGTGGGCGGCACGCTCGCCGGTTCGGCGCTGCTTCTCCTGCCGCCGCTGTGGCGCGCCGTGACCAGCCGCTGGCTGAACATACCGCGCGTGATCCTCGCCATCGTGCTCGCCTATGCGGGATTGCTGACGCTCCCGGCCGCCTCGACGATCGTGCCGATGGATTCGGCGACGCGCTCCGCCCCATAGCAAACGGGCCCCATAGCAAACCGGCCCCATCGCTGGGGCCGGCTGCGCATTTCAGCTTTCGGATCTAACCCGGCGGAGGCTGCTGGGTGCTGTCCTTGTCGCGATCATGCTCGTGATGCGGATGATCCGTGCCGTTCGGCGGCGTGCCACCTTCGCCACCACCAGGCTGGTGATGCGCGTGCGTCTCGCCGCCCGGCGGCGTCGCGGCACTGTTTGACGGCCCCGGCGCCGTGCTGGCGGGCGGAGGCGGCAACGGCTTGGGTGCCGGCGGCGTCGCCGGTGCAGCCGGCTTCGGCGGCGGCACGACAGGCGCCGTCGCGGCCGGCGGTGTCGGCCGTGGCGGCGTCGCGGCGGGCGGCATGGGCTTCGGCGCCACCGGCGTCGTCGGCACGGTCACCGGCGGCTTGGGCGGAGTCACGGCCGGCGGCGGCGCATGCGGCGCCACGGGAAGCGGCGTCGTCGTCGCCGGTGGCGTCACCGGAGCAGCGCCGTTCGGCGGACCGGCGTGATTGCGCGCGCCGCCATTCGGCAAGCCACCGTTCGGCGGAGGCCCACCGTTGGGGCCGCGATGCTCGCCACCATTCGGCATGCCGCCATTGACCGGCGGCAACGGCGGTTGGTTGGCGTTCACCGGCGGCGGGCCACCGCGATGCTCACCACCGCTCGGCGCACCACCATTGGCCGGCGGCGCTGGCTGGTTGTTGACCGGCGGCGGCGCGCCGTTCGGCTGTCCGTTCTCGCCACCGCGATTGCGTCCGTCGTTCGGTCCACCGTTCGGGCCGCCGCGACCACGCCAGTCGTTCGGCCGTCCATTGGGCGGTCCACCGTTCGGCGGCGCGCCATTCTCGCCCGGCTGGAAGCGTCCGCGATCGCGCCCGTCCGGCGGGGCGCCTTGCGGCCCACCGTTTGGCTGTGGCGGCGCGAAGCGATCCGGTCCACCCGGCGGCGGCGGCCGCATGCCCTGTGGCGGCGGCGGCAGCGGCACCGCGCCCGGCATGCCGGGGCGGAACGGCGCCGCGCCGATCGTGTCGCGGTTGAAAAGATGCTGCGGCGGCCTGTGCCCAGTGCCACCCGGCGGTCCGCCGGGCAGCCCACCTGCGGGACGCGGCGCGCGCGTCGACAGCGTGTCGATCACGGTGTGCGACGGCGTCGGCGCGCTGTTGGCGAAGCCGCTGCCGCGCGGCCTGTCGCGCCGCGCCTGATCCTGGACCGCGCGTCCCTGCGAGACGCCGACGATCAGGCCCGGCGTCTTGATCACCGCGGTGATGCGCACCGGCTTGGGCGGCTTGCCGCCGGCCTGCACGAAGGCCTGTACCGGCACCGAGCGGTTCACCACGCGGTCGTTCACCACCGCGTAGTTGGTGATGTTGTTCGTGGTGCGGATCACATTGATGACCTGCGGCCCGCGCACCGCGCGCGAGCGGTAGTCGCTGGCGCCCAGATAGCGCGTGTTGACGAACGTCCAGTTCGCCGCGAAGCGGTCCTGGCCATAGTCGCGGCCGTACCAGCGGCCATAACCGAAGAAGTCGTTGTCGCTGCCGAAGCGGAAGCCGACCGAGAAGGACGGCCCGTCGTCGCCGCGCAGGAACGCGTCGTCCGGCGGCATCGGCATCCAGCCGGTATAGGCGCCGTTGCCGCGCCACACCACCCAGCCCGGACTCCACACATAGCCCGGAATCCACATCCAGCCGTCGTCCGGATCGTTCACCCAGCGGCCGTAATGAAAGGCGATGTCGCCCCAGCGATAGCCGCTCGACCACACCCAGCCATAGTCGCCGGTGTAGACCCAATGGCCGCGCGTGTAATAGGGCCGAAAATCGTCCGGCACGTTGTCGGGGATCCACACCACGCCCCAGCGGTCGCTATAGACCCAGTCGCCGTCGCGCGCGAGCGCGTCATGGAAGCCATTATAATCTGCACGGAAATATTGTGCCGCCGCCGGTATCGCCGGCGCGGTGGCCGCAAGGCCGCCGACCGCCAGCGCACTCGCCAAAAGAACGGCACGGATCGAACGATGCATGGGAACTCCTCTAGACGCTCCAACGATGTTTACAAGCGCTCAGCGGCGCGATGGTTCCGGTCCGAGCGGGAACCCGGACCAGATTCGCCAATCCTGACGGGCACTTTGCCGGCAACTTAATTCGGGCCAACCATTGCGGCGGCCACCGAGTCGCCACATCTTCGCGCCATGCCGTCCGACACCGTCATCGAACAGAACAACGCGACAGGCCGCGTCTCGTTCTGGCAGGGCCCCGATCACCAGTCGATCGCCGACCGGCGGGGTGTAAGCCTGGCCGATTACATCCATGCGATGTACGGCCTGGTGCGCCAGGCCGGCAGCCAGCACGTGCTGATGATCGGCGGCGGCGGCGGCACGCTCGCCACCATGCTCGACCGCGTCGGCGTCCGCGTGACGATGGTCGACATCAATCCGGCGGCGTTCGAGATCGCGCGCCTCTACTTCAACCTGCCGCCGCGCGTCGCATGCCATGTCGGCGACGGCGCGGCATTCCTGAAGAACAGTCCGATCCGCTACGACGCCATCGTGCTCGATGCCTATACCGGCGGTGTCATGCCGCGCGTTTTCGCGCGCGCTGCGTTCTATGCGCTGGCCAAGTCGCGGATGCGGCCGGGCAAGTCGATCTTCCTCGCCAACATCATCGCCGCCGACGATGACGACCGCCGCCCCGACCGCCTCGCCCTGCAGATGCGCACCGCGTGGCGCGACGTGCGCCTGCTCGACTGCGACGGTTATGAGGACCGCAACGTGGTGGTCGCCGCCGGCGCGCTGCGTGGGTTGAGGCCGCCGCGCCTGACGATGCGCCCCGAACGCTGCGCCCGCTCCATCGCGAAAAGCCTGGCGGAGATGGAGTTCCGGGAGATTCGTTGACACTTGTCATTCGCGGCGGATGACAATTAGGGCTGCTCCACCAACCGCCAGCCCCGACATCGCTCGCCTCCCGCCGGCACGTACACTATATCTGCCGCATGTCGCTGAAGAAGCGTTCCTTCTCGCTCGCCGGCCATCGCACCTCGGTCGCGCTCGAGCCCGAATTCTGGGCCGTGCTCGACGGCGAGGCGCGCGCCGCGGGTCTCAGTCTCGCCGCCTATGTCGCACGCATCGATGCGGCGCGGGCCGAGCGTCCGCTGGCCAGCGCCCTGCGCCTCGCCGCGCTTGCCGCCGCCAGGACCGCGCCCTAACCTCCTGCTGACATGAGGCTGGCAGGAGTGTGGCAGTAACCTCGCGCCTGCATCTCGAAAGGCCGCGCCGATGATCACGCTCTATCACCGCCCCAAGACTCGCTCCGACCGCTTCGTCTTCCTGCTGGAGGAGCTGGGCGCGCCGTACGACATCCATGTCGTCCCCACGCTGGGCGAGGGCAAGACGGATCCGGCCAATCCGCATCCGCACGCCAAGGTGCCGGCGATCCGGGACGGCGACGACGGCACGGTGGTGTTCGAATCCTCCGCCATCGCGCTCTATCTCACCGACAAATTCCCGCACGCCGGTCTCGGCCCCAAGGTCGGCGACAAGACCCGCGGCGCCTACGTCACCTGGCTCGCCTATTACGGCGGCGTGCTGGAGCCGGCCTTCATCTCCAAATTCACCAACGCGGCGGTGCCCCGCCCGATGGCCGGCTGGGTCGAGGTCGAGGAGGCGATGGCCTATGTCATCGACACGCTGTCCAAGGGCCCGTACCTGCTCGGCGACGCGTTCAGCGCCGCCGACGTGCTCTACGGCACCACCTTCGCGATGTTCGGCCAGAGCCCGATGATGCCCAAATCGCAGGTCATCACCGACTATGCCCAGCGCGTCACCAGCCGCCCGGCACACGCCCGCGCCGCGGCAAAAGCGGCGGCTTGAACCGCGCTGTCATGCGAGCGTCGCAAATGACAAATACTCGGAAACTCCACACGCCAAGGGGCCTTTTCGGATGATCACGCTTTATCACGCGCCGCGTTCCCGTTCCTCGCGCATCATCTGGCTGCTGGAAGAGCTGGGCTGCGATTACACAATCGAGATCACGCCGATCAAGCGCGGCGACGGCACGGGCGAGCCCGCGCCGGATTCCTACAAGGCGATCCATCCGCTCAAGAAGGTGCCGGCGATCAAGGTGTTCGACGAGATCGTCTACGAGACGCCGGCGATCTGCCTCTATCTGACCGACAGCCATCAGAAGCATCCGATGGGCCCGCTGCCCGGCCACAACGACCGCGCGGAATATGTCCGTTGGCTGTTCTTCTATTCCGCCAATGTCGAGCCGGCGGCGACCGCGCGCTTCCAGGGCTGGGACAAGGACCCGGCGAAGCCGACGGGCTTCGGCACGCTGGAGGAGATCGAGGGCGTGATCTCGGCCCAGCTCGAGAAGACGCCGTACCTGCTGGGCGAGAATTTCTCGGCCGCCGACATCGTCTACGGCTCGACGATCGCGTTCTTCAAGGGAACGCTGTTCCCGGCGCGCAAGCATTACGACGACTACGTCGCCCGCATCACGTCGCGTCCCGCCTATGCGCGGTCGCAGGCGAAGGACAACGGCTAAAGCGCGTTGGGCGAAAAGCGAATGCGCACCATCTGCTCGCGCGGCGCGCGACGCTCTTTCGCCGGCAGCGGCGCGTAGCGCCACTTCGCGACGCATGCGACGGCGGCACGGTCGAACACCGTGTCGCCGCTCGACGACAGCAAGCTGACGCGTGTCACGCGCCCCGAGGCGGTAATCGTGGCCATCAAAGTCGTGTCGACCGGGCGACGCACGATCGCCTTGTCCTTGGGATACGCACAATAGTGGTAGCCCCAGGGCGGCGGAACCGTGATGGTCGTCGCCAACGCGGGCGCCATCAGCAGCATCCCGAAAACGAAGGCCAAGCGAACGGATTTTCCCCGGCGCATATGCTAGCGTGTAACCGGGAAATCCGAGGCAATTATGGCCGAGATCGTCAACCTGCGCCGCGTCCGCAAGGCCAAGGCCCGCGACGCCAAAGCGGCGGACGCCGACGCCAACCGCGCCAAGCACGGCATTGCCAAGCCGGTGCGCGACCTCGCCAAGGCGCGGGCGGAGAAGACGCTCAAGGACGTCGACGCGCACAAGCTGGACAAGGACTAAGACCGCGCGAAATCGAGCAGCGGTGCAAGATCATGCGCATCGGCAGCACGCAACGCGGCCATGTAGCGCGCACGAACTTCGTCGGCGTCTACAAGCGCGCTGCCGCCCCAGGTCAGGCGCGGTTGATCCAATCTCGCCAGCAGCACGTCGGCCATGAGGCGCGACCAGCGGCCGTTGCCGTTGGGAAACGGATGGATCAGCACCAGTACATGATGAAACCGCACGGCGATTTCGTCCGCCGGAAAAGTCTTGTTCGCGATCCAATAGCGAAAATTATCGAGCTCCTCGGCCAGACGCGCATGGATCAGCGCCCAGTCGCCGCCGACGTTTTTGCCGGAGCGACGATAGACCCCCGCCCACTTCCAGGTTTGGTCGAACATCCGCCTGTGCAAGCCGCGTGCGAACGGCTCCGCGACGGGATTGTGCCGCCGCGTGAAAGCCCATGTCGCGGCTTCGATGATATTCTGCTGCTCGAATTCGTTGAGCTCGTGCCGCAGCGTGATGTGCGACGGGATCAATCCTTCGCGTTCTTCCGCACTGAGCGGCGTAGCACCGGGCGCTTCCTCGAAGGGGCCGCTCACATCTCGTCCCAAAGCCGCGCCGGTTTTTGCAAGAGTTGATCCACGAGACGTTCGCGGGCCTCCTGCCGGACCTCTTTGTCCGTCACGGTCTGCGCTTCCAGGAGCATGGTCTGCGCAACGGCCGCGAGTTGTCTGTCGGCGGCGCGCTCAGCCTGCCGGCGCATCGTCTCGCCCAGCGGCTTCTCGGGCACGAGCACATAGACAAGCCGGCAACCCAGCGCCTGCGCGGCACGTTCGAGGCTTTGAACGGTGATCTTGCCGCTCGCTTCGCCTTTCTCCAGCTCGATGACGCGCGGCTGATGGACCCGCATCCGCTTGGCGAATTGGCCGGTGGTCATGCCCATCGCTTCGCGGATGGCACGTACCCAGCCGCGCGACGGTCTTACCGCGCTTTTCGCCAAGGGCTTCAGCGTTTCGAACCGTTTGTCGAGCTGTTGATAGGCCGTAATCATGTCATAAGATTTATCTTATAACTATAGGCCCTGTCAATAAGAATATTCGTATTATAACTATGGAGAAAAATCAGAAATTCCTGATAGAACTTTCATAAGTCGGCGTCCGCCGCTATGACAGCCCTATGTCCACCGGCCCCCTCTCCGACATCCTCGTCGTCGACCTCACCCGCGTCCTCGCCGGCCCCTATGCCGCGCTGATGCTGGGCGAGTTCGGCGCCCGCGTCATCAAGGTCGAGCCGCCGCGCGCCGGCGACGACAGCCGCCATATCGGCCCCTTCGTGAAGACGCCGTCGGGCAAGGTGAAGTCCGGCTATTTCATGAGCGTCAACCGCGCCAAGGAATCCATCGCCCTCGACCTCAAGGCGGACGGCGACCGCGCCATCTTCGAGGCGCTGCTCGAACGCGCCGACGTGCTGATCGAGAACTACCGCGGCGGCACGATGGAGAAGCTGGGTTATGGCTACGAGCAGCTGAAGGACAAATACCCGCGCCTGGTCTATTGCGGCGTCTCCGGCTTCGGCCACACCGGGCCCTACGCCAAGCGCCCCGCCTACGACATGGTGGTGCAGGCGATGGGCGGCGTGATGAGCCTGACCGGCCATCCCGACAGCCCGCCGACCCGCGTCGGCACGTCGACCGGCGACCTCTCGGCCGGGCTCTTCGCCACCATCGGCGTCGTCGCCGCGCTCTACGACCGCAAAGCGACCGGCAAGGGGCAGAAGGTCGACATCGCGATGCTCGACAGCCAGGTCGCGCTGTTGGAGAACGCGATCTCGCGTTACGTCGCGACCGGCGATGTGCCCGGCCGGCTCGGCAGCCGCCATCCCTCCATCGCGCCCTTCGCCGCCTTTGCCACGCGCGACGGCCATATCGCCATCGCCGCCGGCAATGACGACCTCTTCGCCAAGGTCGCGCGCGTCTTGGGCCGCGAGGACTTGATCGCCGACGACCGCTTCACCACCAATCCCAAGCGCGTGCAGCACGTCGACGACCTTGCCGCCGAACTGGAGATCGCGCTGTCGGCGCACGACAGCGCGCGTTGGCTGGCGGCGCTCGACGCGGCGGGCGTGCCGTCGGGCCCGCTCAACAATGTGGCGCAGGTGATGAGCGATCCGCAGGTCCTTCACCGCAACATGATCATCGAGACGCTCGACCCCGATCTCGGCCCCATCCGCATGCAGGGCAATCCGGTGAAGCTCTCCGGCCATCCCGATCCCAAGACGCGCGCGGCCGCGCCGGACCTCGATGAACATCGCGCCGCGATCCTCAAGGAGCTGGGGCTCGCATGACGCACGCGGCAATCCTCCTCGCCGTGCTGCTTTCGATCGCCGCGCCCGATCCGGCGGCCACGGACGCGCGGCCCGTGCCCGGCACCCATCAATGCCATCGCTACCCCGACGCATCGCGCAGGACGAACGAGAGCGGCACGACGATCGTGCGCTACGACGTCGATCCGGCGGGCCGCATCGTCAATATCGTGGTGTGGAAATCGAGCGGCCATCCAATCCTCGATCAGACCGCGGTGATCTGCGTCGGCGTCGACTGGCGCGAATATCCCGCGATGCGCAAAGGCGTACCGGTCGCCTCGCCGAACCACCTCGCCGCCGTCGAATTCCATCTCCTCGACGGGCCCGCAACCGCGCCCGCGCGCCGCGCCGTCATCAAGCCGCTCGACACGCGCGATCTTTGGCTTCCCGCCAGTATCCTCGGTGCCAGCGTCCTGATCCTGGCGCTGGTGATCGCGATCACCATCCTGCTCGACAACGCCAAAAGGGCCCGGCGCGACGGCGGGAATTGAGGCCTGTTTGGCCTTCGCGCACGCCCGCCATCCACGCTAGTCTTCGCCCATGCTCGACCTGCGCCCCAATTGCGAATGCTGCGACAAGGACCTGCCGCCGCACGCCGCCGACGCCCGCATCTGCACCTTCGAATGCACCTTCTGCGCCGATTGCGCCGAGCACGTGCTGAAAGGCGTCTGCCCGAACTGCGGCGGCAATTTCGTGCCGCGTCCGATCCGCCCCGCGGCGCTGCTCGCCAAACATCCCGCCTCGACCAAGCGCGTCGTCAAGGATGGCGGTTGCAAGGCGGCCTAGCGGCGCCGCGCGCGGTCTGCTAAACAGCCGCCATGCGCAAGATCACGCACATGCTCGTAATTTGCACCGCCCGGCTCGGGCCGGTGTGCGAGGGCATGCGCTAAGGAAGATCGAAGCGAACCCACCACATCAGCCCCGCCGGATCCGGCCGGGGCTTTTTTGTTGCCTCGCCGGTCCGTCGCCAACGGAGAGCGACATGAGCGACATACAGATACGCGCGATAGAACCAAGCGACCTGCCCGACCTGACCGAGGCGTGGAGCCAGCCGCGCTTCATCTGGGGCACGTTGCAGCTGCCCTATACCGGCCTCGACGCGCGCCAGAAGCGCCACGCCGGCGCCTCGCCGAACACGGTGCACCTGGTGGCGGTGATCGGCGGCAAGGTGATCGGCTCGGCCGCGCTGATCCCGGCCGAGAACCGCCGCCGCGCCCACAGCGCCAGCGTCGGCATGGGCGTGCACGACGCCTATGCGGGGCGCGGCGCCGGCCGCGCGCTGATGGCGGCGCTGCTCGACCAGGCCGACCGCTGGCTGAACCTGCGCCGCGTCGAGCTGACGGTGTGGACCGACAATCACCGCGCCATCGCGCTGTACGAACGGGCCGGCTTCGAACGCGAAGGCGTGCTGCGCGACTACGCGTTCAGGGACGGGGCGTATGTCGACGCGCTGACGATGGCGCGGATCAAACCCTAGTGTCGTTCGCCGCGTGTGCAGCGCGCTCGACGCATGGTTTCCACCCCGTTTCGGCATGTGTCGGAATGTGTCGGGCCGCTTTTCTCCACGTGTCATCCGCCGCGAATGCGGCGGACCCAGGTGAAACCCTGCGAAAACGGTGCAGAACCGAACTGGGTTCGCCGCATTCGCGGCGAATGACAGTTAGAAGGGGGTGAAAAACGTGCCCGAGGTTCTATATTGGTTCCTATGCCCTTCGACTCACAGGCCGCCCGGTGAGCGGCCGCTATTCCGATCCCCTGGACGACGCGTTCGGTGAAGAACCGCACGACGCGAGCGCCGCCACCTCGGACTCTGGGGCGCCCGTGCCCCCGCCGCGCGATCCGCCCTATCTCTCCGGCCTCAACCCGGAGCAGCGCGAGGCCGTGCTCGCGACCGACGGCCCCGTGCTGGTGCTGGCCGGCGCCGGCACGGGCAAGACGCGCGTTCTGACCACCCGCCTCGCCCACATCCTGCACACCCGCAAGGCCTGGCCCGGCCAGATCCTCGCCGTCACCTTCACCAACAAGGCGGCGCGCGAGATGAAGGAGCGCATCGGCGGACTGATCGGCGGCGTCGTCGAGGGCATGCAGTGGCTCGGCACCTTCCACGCCATCGGCGCCAAGATGCTGCGCCGCCATGCCGAGATCGTCGGCCTGAAATCGAACTTCACCATCCTCGACACCGACGACCAGCTGCGCCTGATGCGCCAGCTGATCGACGCCGCGAACATCGACGAGAAGCGCTGGCCGGCGCGCGCCCTGGCCGGGATGATCGACGACTGGAAGAACCGCGGCCTCTCGCCGAACGACGTGCCGGACGGCGAAGGCCATGGCTTCGCCTTCGGCAAGGGCAAGGAGCTTTATGCGCAATATCAACAGCGCCTGAAGGACCTCAACGCCGCCGATTTCGGCGATCTGCTGCTGCACACGCTGAACATCCTGAAGACCAATCCCGACATCCTCGCCGACTACCGCGACCGCTTCCGCTACATGCTGGTCGACGAGTACCAGGACACCAACGCGGTCCAGTATCTTTGGCTCAAGATCCTCGGCACCGGCGCGGGCAATGTCTGCGTGGTCGGCGACGACGACCAGTCGATCTATGGCTGGCGCGGCGCCGAAGTGGAAAACATCCTGCGCTTCGAGCGCGATTTCCCCGGCGCGAAAGTCGTTCGCCTCGAGCGCAACTACCGCTCGACGCCCGCGATCCTCGGCGCCGCCTCCGGCCTGATCGCGGCGAACAAGGGCCGCCTCGGCAAGACGCTGTGGACCGAAGGCGATCCGGGCGAGAAGATCAAGGTTCAGGGCGTGTGGGACGCCGAGGAAGAGGCGCGCAACATCGCCTCCGATGCCGAGGACCTGCATCGCCGGAGCCAGCCCTTCGGCCAGATGGCGATCCTGGTGCGCGCCTCGTTCCAGATGCGCGAGTTCGAAGACCGCTTCATCGCGCTCGGACTGCCCTATCGCGTGATCGGCGGCCCGCGCTTCTATGAACGCGCCGAAATCCGCGACGCGATGGCGTATCTGCGGCTTATTGCTCAAGGCGATGACGACCTCGCCTTCGAGCGCATCGTCAACAAGCCCAAGCGCGGCATCGGCGACGCTAGCGTGAAGTCGCTGCACGAATACGCCCGCGCCCGCCACCTGCCGCTGCTCGGCGCGGCGCGCGAGATCGCCGGCACCGACGAGCTGCCGCCCAAGGCGCGCAAGGCGCTGGGCGAGCTGGCGGCGAACTTCTCGCGCTGGACCGACACGTCGCGCGTCATTCCGCACACGGAGCTTGCCGAGATGGTGCTGGACGAGTCCGGCTACACCGACATGCTCAAGACCGACAAGTCGGCCGAGGCGCCGGGCCGGCTGGAGAACCTGAAGGAATTCGTGCGCTCGATGGAGACGTTCGAAAGCCTCGCCGCCTTCCTCGAGCACGTGTCGCTGGTGATGGAGATCGCGCGGGACGAGACCGGCGACCGCATCAACCTGATGACGCTGCACGCCGCCAAGGGGCTGGAGTTCGACACCGTGTTCCTGCCCGGCTGGGAGGAAGGCCTGTTCCCGAGCCAGCGCACGATGGACGAGAACGGCCTCGCGGGTCTCGAAGAAGAGCGCCGCCTCGCCTATGTCGGCCTGACGCGCGCGCGCCAGCGCATCCGTGTGAGCTTCGCCGCCAACCGCCGCATCCATGGCAGCTGGCAGAGCGCGCTGCCGTCACGCTTCATCACCGAGCTGCCGGAAGAGCATGTGGAAACCCTCGTCGATGAAGGCTTCTACGGCGGCAATGTCGGCTTTCGCGACAACGTGAATGCCGGCGGCTTCGCCTCGACCTATGACAGCCCCGGCTGGAAGCGCGCCCAGGCCAACCGCGCGGCGGGCCAGCCGCGCGCAAGACCGCCGCTGATCGAAGCCCACGCCCACAGCGTGCAAACCTCCGACCCCGCCGCGAGCGAGTACACGCGCGGCGACCGCGTCTTCCACCAAAAATTCGGCTATGGCCGCGTCGAGGGCGTGGAGGGCAACAAACTGACGGTGAGCTTCGACAAGGCCGGCGAGAAGAAGGTGATCGACACGTTCGTGACGCGGGGGTAGCACCCAAATGTCATCCGCCGCGAATGCGGCGGACCCAGTTGGTGCGCCGCGAACCTGGAAAGGTTCTCGAAGACGTCACCTAGGTTCGCCGCATTTGCGGCGAACGGCAGGTGAGCTAGAGATGCCGTGCCAAATCCTCCCACTCAACATTGTGCTGCTGAATGAGATTCATCTTCCACTCCCGCTTGTACCGCTTCAGCCGCTTCTCCCGCACAATTGCCTCGTCGACATCCCCGAACGTCTCGTAATAGACGAGCAGCTTCACTTCATAGCTCTTGGTGAATCCCTCCACCGCGCCATCGCGATGCTCCGCCGCGCGGCGCACCAGATCGTTGGTCACGCCGATATAGAGCGTGCCGTTCCGCCGGCTGGCCATGATGTAGACGAAGTAGGTTTTCGACATTCCGCGCCCCTCATGTCATCCGCCGCGAATGCGGCGGACCCAGTTCTCGCTTGCACCGAAGGAGCAGACGTCAACTGGGTCCGCCGCATTCGCGGCGGATGACAATTGAGGCTAAAACTTTGCCGCCGGCGCTTCCTCCCACCATTTGAGGGGTACCTCGACTCACCCCACCTCCCGCGCTAAACCCCGCGCCTTCACGAACATAGGAGGCCGTCATGGCCCGCAAGACCCTGGACCACAGCTTTTGAATCGATGAGCAAGCGCCGGAGGGGCTTTCAACAGCGAGACCTCCGTCAAGCGCGGCGATCGCATCGTCCATGGCGACAAGGACCTTGTCGAGAAGCTTGGGCGTAACGATCCGTGCCCCTGCGGCTCCGGCAAGCGCTTCAAGCGCTGCTGCCGCAGCCGCGACGGCTTTTGTCGACCGCGCCTATTACGTCCGCGATTAAGGTAATACCCACCGGCCGGGCTCGTGCCCGGCCGTCCCACCTCGACTCTCACCCCTCCGCCGCGCTACTCACCATCCCGCACTTCGGGGGCGCGTCGCATGGCTCAGGACTGGAAATCGCTGCTGACGCAGCTCGTCGTCATCGCCGCCGGCGTGCTGGTCGCGCTCGGCATCGGGCATGGCCTCGAATCCTGGTCGTGGAACCGCGCCGCCAACGACACCGTCACCAAGAAGATCGAGCCCGAGCTGCACGAGGCGATGGACCTGATGGCCGAGCGCGTCCTGGTCGCGCCCTGCATCAAGAACCGGCTCGACGGGCTGGAGGCCCAGCTTCTCGCCGCCAACGGCAAGTGGACGCCGATCGCGCCCGGCGCCACGGGCGGCATGCAGGCCGGCAACATCCTGCCGGTCCCGGTGCGCGACTGGAACAGCACGGCGTGGACGAGCGCGGTGGCCGACGGCACCGCCGCCCATCTCGACGACGCGCACCACGCGCTCTACGCCCTCACCTACCGCCAGGTCGAGCAGTCCGCCGCCCTGGGCGCCGAGGAGTTCGAGGCCGCCGGCCGCCTCAACGTGCTGACCAAGCCGGTGACGCTGTCGCCCGACCAGGTCGTGGCGCTGGTCGGCGCGCTGGAGGAAGAGCGCGCCCGCAACCGCCTCTTCGCGCTCAACGCCTCCGAGGCGTTCCGCATCTGGCAGGAATCCGGCCGCGACCCCAAAGCCCTGATCGCCGAGATGCGCAAGAAGTCGCCGATGGTGAAGGCCTGCATGGGCGCGGGAAGAGTGACGAAGTAACAATTTCAAGTGTCATCCGCCGCGAATGCGGCGGACCCAGTTGACGTCTTCTCGGTGCGCGCAGGATATCGCCTGGGTTCGCCGCATTTGCGGCGAATGACATTGGGGATTCACAGTCCAAACCTCTCCACCACCACCCGCGCGCAATCGTCCGGCGAGCCCATCGTCGTGTCGATCTCCAGATCGTACGCCACGTCTTTGTGCACCACGCCGAACTGGCTGCGCGACAGGCCGATGGCACGGTCGCCGCGCGCTTTCTCGCGCGCTTCCAGAACATCGAGCGGCGCGTGCACGCCCACGACATGCAGATCGTGCGCCGCCAGCAGCACGCGGTACTCTGCCACCACGGCCGGATCGAAGATCACCTCGTCCACCACCATATTGCAGCCCTCGTCCGCCATCGCCGCGACCGCCTTGCGCATGCCGCGCAGCGCGCGCTCCTGCTCCGGCCCGCTCGTGATGCCGGTGACGAGACCGTTCGCATCGAGGGTGAACGTCAGCCCCTCCGGCGTGCCCAGCGTGCGCTGCGGCATCATCTCGAGCCAATAGTCCATCGGCACATGCAGGAAGATGTCCGACGCGGCGGCCAGGATCGCGCGCGCCAGCGAGCTTTTGCCCGCGCTGCCGATGCCGTTGAGGAGCACGATCTTGGCCACGCCGCCTGCCCTGGAAATTATTTTCGCGGACTTATCCAACACGCTTTGCGCGAAGGCTCAAAGGATTCAACGCGCCGCGCAACGGGCGTGTTGGATAAGTCCCAAAACGCGCTTAAAGCGCCAAAACCGCCCTCTTGAAAGCCTCTGGCGCACGCCCACCTCAGCCTCATGACGAGCCCTGCTCCCACCGCGATCATTGCGAATGCCCTCGCGCGCGCCCCGCGCAAGCGTCCGGATTCGCGAAAATCGACGAACAATTATGTTGCCGAACGAGGCGGAGCAGGCGCGCGTTTCGGCAACGACAACGCGTTGCGCCACGGCCTGCGTAGCGAGGCGACGCTCCGCCTCCGTCTCAAGCATCGCCTGCTGCGCTTCGCCATCGCGCTTCACCGCCGGAGCTTGCGCTATCCCGACGATCCCAGGCTACGCGCCCTGCTCGCCGCCGCCCGCCGGATGTTGCAAGACCTCATCGGCCCCTCTATCGACATCCGCCATGACCTATCCCCCGCTGTGGAAAGCCACGCTGACGCTGGCGAAAGAGGACGCCGCCAACGTCGCAGCCGTGCTGGAACTCGCGCCGCCGACGCCCCAAGCGGTGCTGATCGCCGAGGAGCCCTTCGCGCCCAATGCGACGGTGGAGGCGCTCTACACCGAGCCGCCGGATGCCGGCCTGCTCTCGCGGATCGTCGGCCGCACGGTGACGGTGGCACCGCTGCCGGACCAGGATTGGATCCGCCTGTCGCAGGAAGGCCTGCCGCCGGTGCGCGCCGGGCGCTTCTTCGTCTATGGCGCGCACGACGCGGGCCAGGTGCCGCATGGCGTGATCGCGATGAAGATCGAGGCCGGCATGGCTTTCGGCACCGGCCATCACGAGACGACGGCGCTGTGTCTGGCGGCGCTCAGCGATCTGGCGAAGGCACGGCGCTATGCCAACGTGCTCGATCTGGGCTGCGGCACCGGCCTGCTCGCGATCGGCGCGGCGAAGCTGTGGCGGCGCAAGGTGATCGCCTCCGACATCGACATCGAGGCGGTGAAGGTGACGCGCGAGAACGCCGTCGCCAACGGCGCCGCGCCTTTGATCCACGCCGTGACGGCGGACGGCCTCGGCCATCCGGCACTGGCGGGGGCGGCGCCCTACGACCTGATCATCGCCAACATCCTGGCCGGTCCGCTGACGCAGCTCGCGCCGTCGATCTGCAAGGCGCTGGCGGCCCGCGGAACCCTGATCCTTTCCGGCCTGCTCGCCTGGCAGGAGAACCTTGTCGTCTCGTTCTACCAGCCGCACGGCCTGGTCCTGCGCGACCGCCGCCGCGACGGCCCGTGGAGCGCGCTGGTGCTGGAGAAGCATCAGGCCTGGAAATAATCGCGATACCATTCGATCTCGTGATGATCGATCAGATCCGGCCGCGCCCGGATCTTCGGATCGAGCTTTCGGAAGATCGCGTTCAGCGTGCGGTAGTCGCGCTGGCTGACGATCGGGATGCCGTTGCGCGTCAAAAGCGCGGCGCAAACGCCCTGCCCGATCTGATGTGCCGCCGCGGCGCGCGCGCCGCGATAGATCACCTGCGAGCCGCACGCCGCGCTGATGTCGGTCAGGACCGCGAGACCGACATCCTGGCTCTTGGCGAGCGCCAGCATGTGATGGGCGGCGCGGACCATGCCCTCGGTCCAGTCCTCGCCGGTGTCGGACAGTACCCGGGCGCGGCCGTCGAGCACGTCATGCCCGTCGCCGCCGTGGATGTCCGGCGTCGCGCGCGGCGTGCCGAAGGCGAAGTTTTCCGGACAGAACGGAACGACCTGCACATTGGGCAGGCCGCGCAGCTTGCGCATCACCGGATTGGCGCCGAACGACTGCCCGTCCACCAGCACCGGCTGACCTGCGAGACAACCGCTCATCAATATCTTCAGCGGCGACTCGGGCGTGAACGCCGGCCATGCGGCGATCTGCGCCGCGCGCGGCAAGTGCACGGGCGCGCCGTCCGCCGCGAAGATGCGCCGCGCGATCAGCCGGTCGACATGCGTTTTCATCGCGCGCCAGCTCGCGAAACCGAACGCCTGCGCGACGGCGCGCTGCGCGGAGTGCAGGCGTGCGGCCGGAGCGGCGGCGCGCATCGCGGCCAGCCGGTCCTTGGCGGTCTTGCGCAGCCATTCCAGGCTGGGCCGTGCGGGGATGGGTTTGGGTCGGGTCATGGGACACCTTCTTCGCTGCGCCCGCTGTCCGCGTTTCGGGCTGAAGAAGATGTGATGGCGCTTGTCTTCGAGAGGCGGGTTCAACCCTTCACGCGGACCGTCGGTCGCCTCACTCGACCGCTGCCAGTCTGGAAGCCGCCCGGCACGCTGTCAATCGGACAGGACGCGCGCTGGCGCCGCGCGAGCCCGCGGAATAAGCTCGCCGCCGCCCATTTCCCGGAACAGCACCATGGATAAAGCCGGCCCCTTCCAGACCTACGAGAACGAGACCGACGCCGCGACGTGCGCGCCGCGCCTCGCCGCCCTGCGCGCCGAACTCAAGCGTCGCGGCCTGGACGGGTTCCTGGTTCCCCGCGCCGACGAGCACCAGGGCGAATACGTCGCCAAGCGCTCCGAACGTCTCGCCTGGCTCACCGCCTTCACCGGCTCGGCCGGCGCCGCCGCGGTGCTGATGGACAAGGCGGCGGTGTTCGTCGACGGCCGCTACACCCTGCAGATCCGCCAGCAGACCGACACGTCGCTGTTCGAGCCGCGCGACCTTGTCGAGGAAGGTCCCGCCGGCTGGATCGCGCACGCCCTGCCGAAAGGCGCCAAGCTCGGCTACGACCCGTGGCTGCATACCCAGGGCGCGGTCGAAGCGCTGCGCATCGCCGCCGAGAAGGCGGGCGGCACACTGGTGGCGCTCGATTCCAACCCGATCGACGCGGTGTGGGACGACCAGCCCGACGCGCCCATCGCCAAGGCGACCATTCAGGCCTCCAACCTCGCGGGGGAGGCCGCCGAGGCCAAGCGCACCCGCATCGCCGAGGAGATCAAGGGCCAGGGCGCCGATGCCGCCGTCATCACGCTTCCGGATTCGATCTGCTGGCTGCTCAACATCCGCGGCGGCGACGTGCCTCACACGCCATTTGCTCTGTCGTTCGCGATCCAGAACGCCGACGGCTCGACCGACCTCTTCATGGACGAGCGCAAATCCTCGCCCGAACTGCTCAAGCATCTGGGCAACGCGGTGCGCCTGCGCCCGCCGTCCGATTTCGTGCCGGCACTCGACGCCTTGAAGGGCAAGAGCGTCATCGCCGACCCGACGACCGCCGCCTCCGCCGTGTTCGATCGCCTCGGCGCCGCCGGTGCCAAGATCCGCCGCGCGCCCGATCCGGTGCAGCTGCCCAAAGCCTGCAAGAACCCGGTCGAGATCGAAGGCAGCCGCAAGGCGCATATCCGCGACGGCGCGGCGGTGTCGAACTTCCTCGCCTGGTTCGCGCGCGAGGCGCCGAACGGCCACCTGACCGAGATCGATACGGCCAAGACGCTCGAAGGCTATCGCGCCCGCACCGGCAGCCTGCGCGATCTTTCCTTCGACTCGATCAGCGGCGCCGGTTCGAACGGCGCGGTGGTGCACTATCGCGTCACCAACGCCACCAACCGGCCGGTGAAGAACAACGAGATCTTCCTGATCGACTCCGGCGGCCAGTATCCCGACGGCACGACCGACATCACCCGCACCGTCATCGTCGGCACCGCGAGCGCGCAGATGAAGGATCGCTTCACCCGCGTCCTGAAAGGCCATATCGCGCTCGCCACCGCGCGCTTCCCCGAAGGGACGCCCGGCGCAGCCCTCGATGCCTTCGCGCGCCGCGCGCTGTGGGATGTCGGCCTCGACTACGATCATGGCACCGGCCACGGCGTCGGCTCGTTCCTCTCGGTGCATGAGGGGCCGCAGAACATCTCCAAGCGCCACGTCACCCAGGCGCTGAAGCCCGGCATGATCTGCTCCAACGAGCCCGGCTACTACAAAACCGGCGAATACGGCATCCGGATCGAGAACCTGATCGTGGTGAGCGAGGCCGCGCCCGTTCCCGGCGGCGATCCCGAACGCAAGTTCATGACCTTCGAGACCGTCACGCTGGCGCCGATCGACCTCGAGCTGGTCGAGCCGGCGATGCTCACCGACGGCGAGCGGCAATGGCTGAACGCCTATCACGCCCGCGTGCGCGAGACGATCGCGCCGCTGGTCGACGAAGAAACCCGCCCCTGGTTGGACCATGCGACGCGCGCGATTTGAAACGATCCTGCTGTTGGCGCTGGCGCTCGGCGGCTGCGCGCTGCTCGAGGGCCATCGCGCCGGCGTCGATCCACGCGGCCTGGCGCTGAAGCAGCGCGGCGCCACCGTGGTGATCGCGCTTGAGCGCTATCGCGCCGCCAATGGTCGGCTGCCGGCGCATCTGTTCGAGCTGCTGCCGAAATACCTGCCGCAGCTTCCCGACGGGCTGGCGACGGATTATCGCCCCGACGAGAAGAAGCTCGCCTTCTCCTACCAGGCATCCGGCAGCAGCATCACCACGACCTGCGAGATCACGATCGGCCACCGCGCCTGGGACTGCCACGACTCGCTTTAACGCAAAGGCCCCGCCATGACCCGCCGCGATCCGAGCACGCCCGCCGGCACGATCCATCGCCTGCATCTCGACAGCACGGTGCTGAAGACCAACATGCTCGGCGATCCGGCGCGGCGCGAGATCGACGTCTATGTCCCGCACGGTCATGACGGGCGCGAGCTTCCCTTGCTTGTAGACGTCGTCGGCTTCACCGCCGGTGGCCCGGTGCACGTCAACTGGAAGAGCTTCGGCGAAAACATGCCGGAGCGTCTCGACCGCCTGATCGCCACCGGCGCGATGCCGCCCGCCGTCGTCGCCTTCCCCGACTGCTTCACGAAGCTGGGCGGCAACCAGTACGTCAACTCGGTCGCGGTCGGCCGCTGGGACGATTTCCTGCTGCAGGAGGCCGTGCCCTTCGTCGAGCACAAATTCGGCTGCGGCGGCGCGGGCAAGCGCGGCATCTTCGGCAAGTCGAGCGGCGGCTATGGCGCGATGGTGCACGCCCTGCTCCATCCCGATTTCTGGAGCGCCGCCGCGGTGCACTCCGGCGACATGTTCATGGAGCTGATGTACCGCCACGAATTCGTGCCGGTGCTGCGCGCCCTCGCCAAGCAGCCCGACATCAAGAAGTGGGTCGACGATTTCTGGGCCGCGCCGAAGACAAAGGACAGCGATGTCCACATCATCATGATCCTGGCCCAGGCGGCGAGCTTCGATCCCGATCCGTCGGCGCCTTATGGCGTGCGCCTGCCGGTGACGCTCGACACCTGCGAGATCATCCCCGACCGCTGGGCCAACTGGCTGAAATGGGATCCGCTGAGCATCGTCGAGACGCACGGCGAGGGCCTGAAGAAACTGAAGGCGCTCCACATCGATTGCGGCGACGTCGATCAGTACAATCTCGTCTACGGCGCGCGCATCATGCATCGCAAGCTGACCGCGCGCGGCGTGCAGCACACCTACGAGGAATTCCCCGACAATCACTCCTCGGTGGACTACCGCATGGACATCAGCCTGCCGGTCCTGACGAAGGCGCTGTCGGCATGATCCGATCAGCCTGCCTCGCTTTGCTCCTGCTGGCAGCGACCGCCTCAGCCGCGACCGCGCAGCGGTTCGAGGCTGCCAGCGATCTGGTCGGCGCGCTGCGCAAGCAGATCAGGCAATGCTGGGCGCCCGAACCGGGCGACCTCCATGCGATCGCGACAAGTGAAAGGATGTGACGACGCGGTTCGATCCGCGGCAAATGGGCAATTAGGTCCATACATCCGTACACGGATTAAATACGCAACAACGCACCGACCTAAAGCCCCTCGATCATCTTCAGCCAGGCGTCCTCGTCGATCACCGGCACTTCGTGCTTCTGGGCATCCTTGAGCTTCGAGCCAGCGCCTGGACCAGCCACCACCAGGTCGGTCTTCGCCGACACCGAACCCGACACCTTGGCGCCGAGCTGCTCGGCCCGCGCTTTCGCTTCCTGGCGCGTCATCTTCTCGAGGCTGCCGGTGAACACCACCGTCTTGCCCGCGACCGGCGAGCCCTCGACCTTGCGCGCCTCCAGCGGCACGACGTCGACTTCCTTCAACAGATGATCGACGAGCTTGCGATTGTGCGGCTCGTCGAAGAAATCCTTGATCGCCTCGGCCAGCACCTCGCCGACGCCCTGGATCTCCTGCAGTTCGGCCAGCGCGCCCTCGCTTTCCATCGCCGCGACGAACGCATCGATGCTGGGATAATTGCGGGCGATGAGCCGTGCATTGGTCTCGCCGACATGGCGGATGCCGAGCGCGTTGAGGAAGCGGTCGAACGCGATTCTGCGCCGCGCTTCGATTGCCGCGACCAAGTTCGCGGCCAGCTTGCTCTCCTCCTCGTCGTCGGCCTTCTTGTTTTTCTTGACCTCGTCCTTGCCTTCTTTGGCACGGCGTTCGGCCGACAGTTCGGCCCGCCGTTCCGCCAGCGCGCGATTCAACACGTCCGGCTTCTTGGCCAGCCGGAAGATATCCGCCGGCTCTTTCAGCAAGCCCTTTTCAAAGAGGGTCGCTATATAAACGCCGCCGAATCCATCGATGTCGAACGCCTGGCGCGACACGAAGTGGCGCAACCGCTCCACCGCCTGCGCCGGACAGATCAAGCCGCCGGTGCAGCGCCGATCGACGTCTTCCTTGCCGGTCTTCTCGTCGACCTCGCGCACCGCATGGCTGCCGCAGGCCGGGCATTTGTGCGGGAACTGATAGGCCTTCGCGCCGCGCTTGCGCTTCTCTTCCACGACGCGCACGACCTGCGGGATCACGTCGCCGGCGCGCTGGATCACGACCGTGTCGCCGATCCGCACGTCGAGCCGCGCGATCTCCTCCTCGTTGTGCAGCGTCGCGTTCTGCACCACCACGCCGCCGACCGTTACCGGCTTGAGCTTCGCCACCGGCGCCAGCTTGCCGGTGCGCCCGACCTGGATATCGATGTCCTCGAGCACCGTCTCGGCCTGCTCGGCGGGAAATTTATGCGCCACCGCCCAGCGCGGCGAGCGCGACACGAAGCCGAGGCGGTCCTGCAGGTCGAGCCGGTCGACCTTGTAGACCACGCCGTCGATGTCGTAGCCGAGCGACGCGCGCTTGCTCTCCATGCTGCGATAGAACTTCAGGATGTCGTCCACGCTGTCGACGCGCTTGATCAGCGGATTGACCTTGAAGCCGTAACTTTTGAGCTTCTCCAGCATGCCCCCCTGCGTGTCGGCGGGGCGCTCGCTCATCTCGCCCCAGGTGTAGGCGAAGAAGTGCAGCGGCCGCTGCTTGGTCACGCCGGGATCGAGCTGGCGCACGGCGCCGGCCGCCGTGTTGCGCGGATTGACGAAGAGCGGCTTGCCGTCCTTCTCCTGCCGCTTGTTCAGCGCCGCGAAGTCCTTCGCCGTCATATAGACCTCGCCGCGCACCTCCAGCAGCTTGGGCGGCTTGCCCGAGAGCCGCAGCGGAATGTCGCCGACGGTCTTGAGGTTGGCGGTGATGTCCTCGCCTTCCGTGCCGTCGCCACGCGTCGCGCCCTGCACGAAGACGCCGTTCTCGTAACGCAGCGAGGCGGAAAGTCCGTCTATCTTCGGTTCGACCGTGAAGGCGAGCTCGGCGTCGTCCTTCAGGCCCAGGAAGCGCCGCACCCGCGCCACGAAGTCGGCGACGTCTTCTTCGCTGAACGCATTGTCCAGCGACAGCATCGGCTTGGCATGCACGACCTTGGCGAACTTCGCCGACACCGCGGCGCCGACGCGATGCGAAGGGCTGTCGGCGCGCACCAGCAGCGGGAAGCGCTGCTCGATGGCATCGTTGCGCTTGCGCAGCGCGTCGTAATCGGCATCGCTGATCGTCGGCGCGTCCTCGGCGTGATAGCGGCGGTCGTGTCCGGCGATCTCGGCGGCGAGGCGATCGAGTTCCTTGGCAGCCTCGTCGGAAGTCAACTTGTCGGGGGCTTTCTTGCTCATGCGCGCTTACGCTTTTTTGTCGTCGACTGGGGTGCCGGCTGCCGCGCTTCTTCGAAAAGCCGCTTGGCGGCGGCGCGTGCCTCGGCGGTGATGGTGGCGCCGGACAACATGCGCGCCAGCTCTTCCAGCCGCGCTTCGTCGTCCAGCAGCACGACCTTGGTCTTGTCGCCGGAGCGCACGATGCGGAAGTGCCGCTCGGCCCGTGCCGCGACCTGCGGCGCATGAGTCACGAGAAGAACCTGCGTGGTCTGCGCCAGACGCTGCAGGCGCTCGCCCACCGCATCGGCCACCGCCCCGCCGACGCCGCGATCGACCTCGTCGAAGACGAGCGCCGCCGGCGGCGTCGCCTCGGCCAGCGCCACTTTCAGCGCCAGCGAGAAGCGCGCCAGCTCGCCGCCCGACGCGATCTTGGCCAGCGAGCCATACGCCGCGCCGTCCACCGTGGCGACCTCGAAAGCAACGCGCTCGAGGCCGGCAGCGCTTTCGTCCTGCGGATCAAGCACCACGCGGAACTTGGCATGACCGAGCTTCAACGGCGTCAGCTCGCCCGCCACCGCGCTCTCCAGCCGCCGCGCCGCATCGGTGCGCGATTTGCTGAGCCTGGCCGCCGAAGCGAGATAGGCTTTGCGCGCCGCCGCCAAGGCCGCCTCGGCGGCTTTCAGCTGATGCCCGCCGCCGGTCAGACTGTCGCGCTTGAAGCGGAAGTCGGCGGCCAGCTTCACCAGCCCATCGCTCGGCACGCCGTATTTGCGCGCCGCGGAACGCAGATCGTGAATGCGGTCTTCGACCTTCTCCAGCTGTCCCGGCTCGATATCGAGGCGGCTCTGCAACGCTTCCAGCTCGCGCCGCGCGTCTTCGACGGCGTTGTAGGCTTGATCCAAAGCGGCCTCGGCCGAGGCGGCGGCCTTGCGCGCCGCTTCGTTCATCCGCGACAGGCGCTTCAGCGCGTTGGAAATCGTGTTTGCGGCGCCCCGATCGCCGTTGAGCAGGTCGGCGGCGGCGTTGACGTCCTCGGCAATGCGGCTCGCGTTCTGCAGCAGCGCACGCTCCGAGGCGAGGCGGCTCTCCTCGCCCTCCTCCGGCCCCAGCGCCGTCAGCTCGTCGGCGGCATGCTTGATGTAGTCGGCATCGGCGGCGGCGGCTTCGGCCTCGGCTTTCAGATCGGCCAGTGCCTTGCGCGCGCCGTCGAACGCCGCGAAGGCCAGCGCCGTCTCGCGCAGCAGCGCGTGATGCCCGGCGAAATCGTCGAGCAGGCCGCGATGGGTCGCGATGTCGAACAGGCCGCGGTCGTCCGCCTGGCCGTGCACTTCCAGCAGCGCGCCGCCGACGTCGCGCAGCAGCGCCACGCCCACCGGCTCGTCATTGACGAAGGCGCGGGTACGGCCGTCCTGCGCCAGCGTCCGGCGCAGCACGATCTCGCCCTCGACGGGAATGGCTTGCTCGATCAGAAGGCCGAAGGCGGGATTGCGCTTGGGCGGCTCGAACACCGCGGTCGCCGAGCCCTGGCTCGCGCCCGGCCGCACCCCGGCACGGCCGCCGCCCCGGCCGCCGGCCGCCAGGCCGAGGGCATCGAGCAGGATCGACTTGCCCGCCCCGGTCTCGCCGGTGAGCACGTTGAGGCCCGGCGCGAACTCCAGCGCCGCCGTCTCGATCAGTACGATGTCCCGGACCGTAAGCGCCGCGAGCATCGACGTCCTTCTTTAGAGAATCCGCCCGAAAGTCTTGCTTATCCAGGAGCGGTCGTCCATCTCGGGCTTCATGCCGTGCTCGGTCAGAAGCTTGTAGGCGTCCTGGTACCACGGGCTGCCCGGATAGTTGGCGCCGAGCACCGCCGCGCAGGACTTTGCCTCGTTGTAGATGCCGAGCGCGTAATAAGCCTCGGTCAGGCGCTCCAGCGCCTCGGCGATCTGCGAAGTCTTCTGGTACTGCTCGACCACGACCTTGAAGCGGTTGATCGCGCCGATGTAGTCCTGCTGGTAGAGATAGTAGCGGCCGACCGCCATCTCCTTGCCGGCAAGATGGTCGAGCGTCAGGTCGATCTTCAGCGTCGCGTCGCGGGCATATTCGGTGTCGGGGAAGCGCTGCACCACGTCCTGCAGGGCGGTCAGCGCGTCCTCGGTGTTCGACTGGTCGCGGCCGACGTCGACGATCTGCTCGTAGAGCGACACGGCCTTGAGATAGAAGGCGTAGGCGATCTCCTTGGAGCCGGGATGCAGCTGGATGTAGCTGTCGGCGGTCGAGATCGCGTCGGTGTAATGGTTGGCGCGGTAGTAGCAATACGCCGACATCAGCATCGCGCGGCGCGCCCAGATCGAATAGGGATGCTGTCGCTCGACCTCGTCGAACTGCTTGGCAGCGGTGACCCAGTCGCCGGAATTGATCTTCTTCCAGGCGTCGGCATAGATCTGGTCGACCGGGCGGTCGACATATTCCAGCGGTTTGTCGCTGTCGCGCGCCGTGCCCTGGCCGAGCAGGTTGTTCAACGCATCGCAGCCCGAAAGCCCCAGGCCCAGCACCAGGGTCAGCGCCGCGAGCTGTATCGCGCGGGCAGGTTTCCGAAATCCAAGCGCCATGGAAGCGTCCGTACCTGTACTGTTTTTCGTGTGGGACCAAGCCCTTATGCCATTCAGGGCGCTCCCCGGTCCAGCCCTATCGAGACCAGGGTTAAAGTCCAGGCCGGGCTTATAGCACGGCTTTGGTCCTGTCAGGCTAAATCGATTTTCACGAAGTTGGCCGGGTCGGCGAACAGCGCCCGGAGCACGGCATTGTTGGTTCCATGGCCGGATTTGACGCCCTCGAAGCGGGCGATTAGCGGGGCGCCGGCCAAGGCCATGTCGCCGATGGCATCCAGGATCTTGTGGCGGACGAACTCGTCCGGAAACCGCATCAGGTCCTTGTTCAGGACCTCGTCGCCCTGGATGGCGAGGGTGTTGTCGAGCGAGGCGCCATGCCCACGATCGATGCTCTTCAGATAGTCCAGCTCGTGAACGAAGCCGAAGGTGCGGGCCGGCGCGATCTCGCGGGCGAAGCTGTCGCGCGACAGGGTCACCGAATAAGTCTGCTTGCCGATCGCCCTGGTGTTGGAATAGTCGAGTTCGTAGCTGTATTCCGGCGTCTCCGACGGCAGAAGGCGGATGCTGGCGTCCTTGATCGTCACTTCGACCGGCCTGGTCACCTTGATGGCGTGTTTCCAACCATCCTGCTGCTTCACGCCGGCCTCTTCGAGCAGGCGGTAATAGCTCAGCGCGTCGCCGTCGAGGATCGGCGGCTCGGGACCATCGACGGTGACGATCATGTCGTCGAGGCCGATGCCCGCGACGGCAGCCATCAGGTGCTCGATGACGCCGACCTTCACTTCGCCATTGCCGATGACGGTGCCCAGATTGGTCTCTACCACCGCGTCGTAGCGTGCCGGGATCATCGCGTTGCCGGCGTCGGCGCGACGGAACACGATGCCGACGCCGGCGCTGGCGGGCGACAGGGTCATCGTCACGGTCTTGCCGGCGTGCAGCGCGATACCTTGGGCGGTGATCTCGCGGGCCAGCGTGGTACGGGTCATGGTTTAACTCGGCTAAGGATGCTGAAGCCCTCTATAGCGGTTTGCCTCGCGGCACGCGATTCGCCGCTTCGGCGCTTTCCATGGTGAATGAATCGTAAAGCGGAACGAGTGCACGAATCACCCGTTCTAAACACATGGGACGTTTGGACACATCAAAAGCCGGGGAGCTGCGCGTGCTGGCGGAGCGGATGCGGCGGCGCGCCCGCGAGATGACGCTGCCGAACTACGTCGCGATGATGCAGCACGCCGCCGAGGAACTCGATGCCGAAGCTGCCGTCCTCGAAGCGCAGCAATGGCCGAAGCCCGGCCACCGCCTCGACATCACCGTATAGGCGCGAACGCCGCGGCCATGTCGGGCGCGCTCTCGAGTGACGGGATATAAGCCGGCGCAACGCGCGCATGCGAAGCCTGCTCATAGGCATAGCCGAGCTGGAGCAGCGTCGCCTCCGACCACGCCGGACCCATGAACGAGATCCCCACCGGCAGTCCACGCACATATCCCATCGGCACGGTGAGATGGGGATAGCCCGCCGTCGCCGGCAGGAAAGAGGCGCTGCTGGAGTCGTTGTCGCCCTTTATGACGTCGATGCGCCAAGACGGCTCGTCGGTGGCGCGGATCAACGCGTCGAGCTTGTTGTCGGCCAGAAGATGATCCAGCCGGTCGCGCGAGAAATCGCGCAGCGTCTTGGCAGCCTTGAGATAGGCCGGATCGGTGAGATCGCCCTTCTTCTGCGCCGCCTCGAAAAACTCCTGCCCGAACACCGCCAGCTCGCGCGGCGACGCGCTGTTGAAGGCGATGAGATCGGCCAAGGTCTTCATCTTGGCACCGGGCGGCAGGCTGGCGAGATAGGCGTTCATGTCGTGCTTCAGCTCGTATTCCAGCACGGCCAGCTCGTCGTCGCCGATGTCGGATGGCGGCGGCGCCAGGTCCTTGATGGCGACGACCTCCGCGCCCTGCGCCCTAAGCACGTCGAGCGCCTTGAGGAACAGCTTGTCGGTCTCGCTCGGCACCGCATCGGGCGGCAGCGGAATGTAGCCGAGCCGCTTGCCCTTCAGCGACGCCGCCGCCAGCGCCGCGGCGTAATCCACCTTGTGCGCATCGGCGTCGACGGTGGCGGGATCGTTCGGATCGCTGCCGGCCATCGCGGTGAGGAGCAGCGCGGCGTCCATCACGTTGCGCGTCATCGGACCGGCCGTGTCCTGACTGTGGGATATGGGGATGATGTGGGTCCGCGACAAGAGGCCGACCGTCGGTTTCAGCGCCACGACGCCATTAATCGAGCCGGGGCAAACCAGCGAGCCGTCGGTCTCCGAGCCCAGCGCCGCTGCCGCGAGGCTGGCGCTGGATGCGGCGCCGCTGCCCGAACTCGAGCCGCACGCCGAGCGATCCAGCACGTTGGGATTCTTCACCAACCCGCCGATCCCCGACCAGCCGCTGATCGGATGCGTGCTGCGGATGTTGGCCCATTCGCTGAGGTTGGTCTTGCCCAGGATGATGACGCCGGCGGCGCGCAGCCGCGCGATGATCGGCGCGTCGCGGTTCGTGATGTTGTCCGCCAGCGCCAGCGAGCCGGCCGTGGTCGCGACCGGATCGGCGGTCTCGATGTTGTCCTTCACCAGGATCGGAATGCCGTGCAGCGGGCCCCGCGGTCCCTTGGCGCGGCGCTCGGCATCCAGGGCACGGGCATCTTCCAGCGCATGCGGATTGAGCGCGAGTACGGCGTGCAGCGACGGCCCGGAACGGTCGATCCGTGCGATGCGGTCGAGATAGGCCTGCACCAACTGTTCGGAGGTGACGCGGCCGGAGGCGAGATCGGCTTCGAGCACCGGGATGCTCTTCTCGGTGACGTCGTAGCCTGCGGCTTGTGCGGTCGTCATGGTCATGGCGACGACCACAATAGCGATCCATTTCATCGGCAGCATCCCCCTCGAAAGGCGGCAAGCCTAAACGCAAAGCCCTCCTCCGCGAAACGGAGAAGGGCTTTTGTTTATGCTGTAGACGAATAGGTGACTTAGCGCTTAGTTCGATTGGCGGCGCAGGAAGGCCGGAATCTCGAACTGCTCGTCCCGCTTGTGGTCGGGGAAGAGGTCGTCGGCCAGGGTCTGCTGCGGGCGCTGCTGCGCGTCGGTCTGCTGCGGCTTGGGTGCGAGCGGCTGGACGGTCGCGCGCGGCTGGGCTGCCATCGGCTGCGGCGCCGGACGGGTCGCCGGCTCGATGCGCGGCTCGTCCTTGCGCTTGCGGCCGAGGAACCAGCCGCGCTTCTCGGGTGCCGGCTGCTGCGTGAGGCGCGTCGGCGCTTCCATCGTGGGACGCGGTGCGGTGCGCTGTTGCAGACCGCCGCCGAGCGAGGCCGGCATCGGCGGGATGTCGTCCTCCGCCGCGAGCACCGGCGCGTCGTCGCCGCCGAGGATCATCGCTTCGGCCGGCGAAGGCGTCACCGCGTTCATCGGCGCGGTGGCGACGGTACGCGACGCGAACTGCGCATCGAGTTCGCTGGCGATGGTCTCATGCTGGCGATGCACCGGATTGTGCTGCCCAATGTTTTGGTGAATTGGAGCGAGGGCGGGACGCTGCGGCGCCATCGCGGCCTTGGCCTCGAGCGCGGCGCGCGGCGAGGGCTTGGCCATGCTGTGCACGTTGTGTGCTTTCGGCTCCGGCAGGCGCATCAGCTCCGCGTCGATGCCGGTCGCGACCACCGACACGCGAATCCGGCCTTCCATGTCGTCGAGGATGGTGTTGCCGAAGATGATGTTGGCGTCGGGATCGACCTCGGCGCGGATGCGGTTCGCCGCCTGCTCGACCTCGAACAGCATCAGGTCGGGGCCGCCGGTGATGTTGATGAGCACGCCGCGGGCGCCCTTCATCGACACGTCGTCGAGCAGCGGGTTGGAGATCGCCATGTCGGCGGCCTTGGAGGCGCGGTCCTCGCCCTCGGCCTCGCCGGTGCCCATCATCGCCTTGCCCATCTCGCTGATCACCGACTTGATGTCGGCGAAGTCGAGGTTGATGAGGCCGGGCATCACGATCAGGTCGGTGATGCCGCGCACGCCGGCATGCAGCACCTCGTCGGCCATCGAGAAGGCCTGCGAGAAGGTGGTGCGGTCGTTGGCGACGCGGAACAGATTCTGGTTCGGGATGACGATCAGGGTGTGGACGTATTGCTGAAGCTCGGCGATGCCGCGCTCGGCGGCCCGCATGCGGCGGTCACCCTCGAAGGCGAAGGGCTTGGTCACGACGCCGACGGCCAGGATGCCCATCTCGCGCACCGCCCGCGCGATGACGGGGGCTGCGCCGGTGCCGGTGCCGCCGCCCATGCCGGCGGTGATGAACACCATGTGGGAGCCGGCCAGCTGCTCCATGATCTCTTCGAGGCTCTCTTCGGCGCTGGTCTTGCCGACGTCGGGCGAGGCGCCGGCGCCGGTGCCCTCGGTGGTCCGCAGGCCGAGCTGGATCTTGCGCTCCGCCTTGGACTGGGCGAGCGCCTGGGCGTCGGTGTTGGCGACCACGAACTCGACACCTTCGAGCTTGGCCGCGATCATGTTGTTGACCGCGTTGCCGCCGGCGCCGCCGACGCCGAGGACGGTGATGCGCGGACGCAGTTCGGTCAGTTCGGGTGCCTTCAGGTTGATCGCCATCTTATGCTCCTTGGCCTTTGTTCTTCATCACCTTGTCACCCACGCGATTCCCAACTGATTCGTGTTGTTATTGTTGAATCACTCGAACAGCCCACCGGTCAACCGTGAGAGCCATCCTTTGCCCTCTCCCGAGGGTGCTTCGCGCACGATTTCGGGATTGAGCGCTTCGGGCGGCAGCGTCGCGCCGGCCGTCAGAAGGCCGACCGCCGTGGCGCAGTCCGGTCCGGTGCAGGCGGCGGGCAGTCCGGGGAAGCCCTGCGGACGGCCGATGCGCACCTGCTTGTTCAGGATACGGCCGGCAAGCTCGCGCGTTCCGGCCAGCTGGCACGCGCCGCCGGTCAAGACCGCGCGGCGCCCCGCCGCGACGTCGAAGCCCGACTGGCGCAGCCGCGACTGGACCTGGTTGAAGATCTCCTCGAGCCGTGCCTGGATGATGCGGGTCAGCATGGAACGCGGCACGCGCATCGCGGAATCCTCGCCCTCCTCGCCCATCTGGGCCAGCGGGATGACGTCGGCGCCGGCCTCCATGTCGCCGAAGGCCGCTCCATATAACGTCTTGGCGCGCTCGGCAGCCGAGATCGGCGCCGCCAGCATCCGGGCGAGGTCGGACGTCACCTGCTGGCCGCCCATCGGGATCACGTCGGCATGGACCATGTGGCCTTCGAGGAACACGGCGATGGAGGTCACGCCGCCGCCCATGTCGATCACGGTGGCGCCGAGCTGCTTCTCGTCCTCGGTCAGCGCCGCGAGGCCGCTGGCATAAGGCGCGAACTGGGTGCCGACGACGTTGAGGTGGCAGCGTTCGACGGCGAGCTTGAGGTTGTTGAGCGGCGACGGTTTCACCGCGACGGCGTGCATCTGCACCCCGATGCGCTGGCAGAACATGCCGAGCGGGTTGCGCACGCCGCGCGCCTCGTCGACCACATAGGTGGTGGGCGCCGACTGGATCAGCTCATGGTCTTCGAGCTGGCAGCGCGAGCGGCCCTCGGCCAGCAGCGCGCGCAGATGGGCGTCGCTGACCAGATCGCCGTCGAGCGACATCGCGGCCTTGGACTTGATGGAGACCGGCTGGCCGCAAGCGACGGAGATGATCACGTTCTGGATGCGCGTGTCGGCATGGTTCTCGGCGGCGGCGACCGCGTCGCGGATCGACTCCTCGGCATGGTCGAGGCCGACGATGGTGCCGGCGCGCACGCCCTGGCTTTCGCGCAGGGCCGCGCCGACGACGCGCATGATGCCGTTCTCGCCCTTGCCGATCAGGCAGACCGTCTTGGACGAGCCGACGTCGAGGACGGCGACAAGACCGCTGCGATAGGCCGGGACTTCGTTGCCCGTGCGCAATTTGATGGTCTCTCCCATTAGGCGGCGTTCCCCTTGGTCTCGGTCTTCTTCTCGCCGTTCTTGAGCGTGAGGAAATAATGGGTCGGCGAGCGCATATCGATCACCGCGACGTTGCGCTCCAGGACCCCCTTGTCGATGATCAGCGTCTCGAGCGTGTCGAGTTCCTTCTGCCAGCCGGTCTCGGGCAGATTCACGATCACGCCGTCCTCCAGGATCAGGTCCCAGCGGCGCTCGGACACGCGGCTATAGGCGCGGGTGCGGGCGAAGATCGCGCGATGCTGCGCCACCGCGTCGACGATGTCGGCCGCGGAGGAGCCGCCGGCGCCGGCGAGCAGCGGCAGGCCCTTGAACTGTTCGATTCCGTCGGTGGTGATGAGGCCGCCGTCGCGCTCCACCACCCAGAGCTTGCCGTCGGGCGCCTGCCATAGCGCATAGGGCAGCTTCTCGACGATGCGCACCGAGATGTCGTCGGGATAGCGGCGGCGCACATCGGCCTCGGCGACCCAGTCGAGCTTCTTGAGGCGGGCGCGGGCCGATTGCAGGTCGGCGCCGAAGATGGACTCGCCGGGCTGGAAGCCGAGCGCCGCCGCGACGGACTCGCCCGGCGTGCGCTGGTTGCCGACGATGTGGACCTGGGCGATGCCGAAGCCGGCGTCGGCGATCGTGCCGTCGATCGCGCTGTTCACCGCCTTGACCGTGCGGCCCACCGTACCGCCGATGAACAGCGCGGCGATGAGGACGAAGGCGACGAAGGCGCCGGAGGCGATCAGGACCGGCTTGCGGAACACCAGCCAACCGGTGACGGCGGCCCAGGCGCGCTGCAGCCGGTTCGGCTGTTTGCGCTTGCCGAACGGCTTGCCGGCCGGGGCCGCGCGGCTCGCGCGCGTGCCGCCCCCGCGGCCCGCCTTGGGGCGGGGCTGGGAGGCCTTGCGGTCGATCTTTACCGATCGCACGACGCGTCCTCCACGATCCAGCGACAGAGCTTGGGATAGGACATGCCGTTATAGGCGGCCTGTTCGGGCACCAGCGAGGTCGGCGTCATGCCGGGCTGGGTGTTGGTCTCCAGCAGCACCAGGCGGTGCTTGCCCTTCACGGTATCGTCGTAGCGCAGGTCGGTGCGCGACACGCCGCGGCAGCCGAGTGCTTCATGGGCGCGCACGGCGACATCCATCGCTTCCTTGGCGACGGCGTCGGGGATCTTCGCGGGCAGGACGTGGAGCGAGCCGCCCTCGGAGTACTTCGCCTCGAAGTCGTAGAACTCCAGGTTGGTGGTGATCTCGGTGACGCCGAGCGCCTTGGCGCCCATCACCGCGACGGTCAGCTCGCGGCCCGGCACGAACTCCTCGACCATCATCTCATTCGAAAGATTCCATTCCGCCGCGCCAAGCGCCTCCGGCGGGCGGTTGTCGCCCTTGCGGATGATGAAGACACCGACCGACGAGCCCTCGTTCACCGGCTTCACGACGTAAGGCGGCTCCATCAGGTGCCGCGCCGCCGCCTCGCGGCGGTCGACGACGATGGAGTTCACCACCGGCAGACCGGCGGCGCGGTAGACGTCCTTGGTGCGCTGCTTGTGCATCGCGAGCGCCGACGCCAGCACGCCGGAATGGGTGTAGGGGATGCGCAACAGCTCCAGCAGGCCCTGCACCGTGCCGTCCTCGCCGAAGCGGCCATGCAGCGCGTTGAACACCGCATCCGGCTTGGCATCGGTGAGCTGCGCCGACAGGTCGCCGTCCTGCGGATCGATCTCGATCACGTCGAAGCCTTCCTCGCGCAGCGCTCTGGCGCAGCCGGCGCCGGACGACAGGCTCACGGGACGTTCGGCCGAGAGGCCGCCGAGCAGGACTGCCACTCTCTTGAAACCACTCATGGAACGCCCACCCGCTTGATTTCCCATTCGAGGGCGACGCCGGAATTCTCTTTGACGCGGGCACGGACTTCTTCGCCCAGCGCCTCGATGTCGGCGGCGGTCGCCTCGCCGGTGTTGATGAGGAAGTTGCAATGCATCGGGCTGACCTGTGCCTGGCCGTGCAGCATGCCGCGGCAGCCGGCGGCGTCGATCAGCTTCCAGGCGTTCTGGCCCGGCGGGTTCTTGAAGGTCGAGCCGCCGGTGCGGGTCTTGACGGGCTGCGAGGCTTCGCGGTCGGCAAGCAGCTTATCCATCCGCGCCCGTACCGCGGCCGCATCGTCCGGCGTGCCTTCGAACACGGCGGAGACGAAGATGAAATCGTCGGGCAGCGCGCTCTTGCGATAGGTGAAGCCCATCTCGGCGTTCGACAGCGTGACGATGTCGCCCTTGCCGTCGACGGCGGTGGCCTCGACCAGGACGTCCTTGATCTCGCGGCCGTAGCAGCCGGCGTTCATGCGCAGCGCGCCGCCGACCGTGCCGGGGATACCGCGCAGGAATTCGAGACCGGCGATGCCGCTGTCGGCCGCGAGCTTGGCGACATTGGCGTCGAGCGCCGCGGCACCCGCCGTGATGCGCAGGCCGTCGACCGCGACCTTGCCCATGGCGCCCGGCAGACGGACGACGACGCCCGGAATGCCGCCGTCGCGGATCAGGAGGTTCGAGCCGACGCCGATCGCGCTGACGCGGGTGTCGGCGGGCTTGGCATATATAAAGGTGGCGAGGTCCTGCGCGTCGGCCGGGCGGAACAGCACCTCCGCCGGGCCGCCGGCGCGGAACCAGACGAGATCGCGCAGCGGCGCGTCGGGGGTGTAGGTGCCGCGCACCGGCGGCAGCGCGTCGCAGGGACGGGTCATCTTCATGCCCTCCCCTTCATCGCGGCTTCGAAGCCGTTGGCCCAGGCGGTGATCGAGCCGGCGCCGAGGAAGACGATGACGCCGTTGGTCAGGTCGAGATTGTCGATCAGCGCCGGCAGGTCGGCCTCGCCGTCGATCACCCGCACGTCGCGGTGGCCGTGGGCGCGCAACGCTTCGGCATAGGTGTCGCGGTTGATGCCGTCGATCGCCGCTTCGCCCGCCGCATAAACCGGCGCGACGATCGCGATGTCGGCGTCGTTGAGGCACTTGGCGAACTGCTCGAAGGTGTCGCGCAGGCGGGTGTAGCGGTGCGGCTGGACGATCGCGATCACCGGGCCGGCATAGGCCTGGCGCGCGGCCTTCAGCGCGGCAGCGATCTTGAACGGATTGTGGGCGTAGTCGTCGATGATCGCCGCGCCCTTCCAGCCGCCGACGCGGGTGAAGCGGCGGCCGACGCCGCCGAACTTGTCGAGCGCCGAGCGGATCACATCCTCGGAGATGCCGAGCTCGCGCGCCACGGTGACGGCGGCCAGCGCGTTCTGCACATTGTGCTCGCCCGGCATCGGCAAGCGAACGCCATCCATGCGGACCTGGATGTTCTTGCGGCGGTCGGCGATCACGATGTCGAAATGCGAGGCGCCGCCCGCGAAGCGCAGATTGGTGGCGCGGACATCGGCCTGCGGCGAGAAGCCATAGGTGATCAGGCGGCGATCCTCGACGCGGCCGACCATCGCCTGCACTTCGGGATGATCGAGGCACAGCACGGCGAAGCCGTAGAACGGCACGTTCTCGACGAAGCGCTGGAACGCCTGCCGCATGTTGTCGAAGGTGCCGTAGTAATCGAGATGATCGGGATCGGCGTTGGTGACGACCGCGACGGTGGCCGGCAGCTTCAGGAAGGTGCCGTCGCTCTCATCCGCCTCGACCACGACCCATTCGCCTTCGCCGAGGCGCGCATTGGTGCCGTAGGCGTTGATGATGCCGCCGTTGACGACGGTGGGATCGAGCCCGCCGGCATCGAGCAGCGCCGCGATCATCGTGGTGGTCGTCGTCTTGCCGTTGGTGCCGGCGACGGCGACGCAGGAACGCAGCCGCATGATCTCTGCCAGCATCTCGGCGCGGCGCACCAGCGGCAGGCTTTGGGCGCGGGCGGCGTCGAACTCCGGATTGCCGGGCTTGACGGCGGAGGAATAGACGACGGCGTGCGCGTCCTTCAGGTTCGACGGATCGTGGCCGAGCATCACCGGGATGCCCATCGCTTTCAGGCGCTTGACGTTGGCGTTGTCGGCGACGTCGCTGCCCTGAACCTTGTAGCCCAGGTTGTGCATGATCTCGGCGATGCCGCTCATGCCGATGCCGCCGATGCCGATGAAGTGGATGGTGCCGACGTCGAGCGGCACGCGGGTCGCGGTGGCCGTCATGCCGCCCTCGCGATCTGCGCGACGGCGTCGGCGAAGCGCGCGGTGCCGTCGGCCTTGGCGATGGAATGCGCCGCGGCGGCGCGGCGGGCGAGATCGTCCGGAGCGGAGAACACCAGCGTCAGCATCTCGGCCAGCTTGTCGGGCGTGAGCTCGGATTGGCGCACGCGCCAGCCGCCGCCGGCATTGGCGAGCGCATCGGCATTGGGCGTCTGGTTGTCGTCGAGGGCGTGCGGCAGCGGCACCAGGATGGCGGGGCGGCCGATCACGGCGAGTTCGCTCACCGTGCCGGCGCCGGACCGCGCGATGACAAGATGCGTGTTCGCCATGCGCAGCGGCAGGTCGGTGAAGAACGGCGCCAGCTCGGCCTTCACGTTGGCGGCGGCGTAGATCGCCTTCGCGGCCTCGAGATCCTCGGCGCGGCATTGCTGCACGATGTCGAGGCGAGCACGGAGCGCTTGTGGCAACTTCGCGACAGCGGCGGGAACGCTCTCGCTGAAGAAGCGCGCGCCCTGGCTGCCGCCGAATACCAGGAGCTTGAGCGGGCCGGTGGCGGTCGGCGTCTCGTAGGGCGCGCCGGCGACGGCGAGCACCTCGGGGCGCAGCGTGTTGCCGGTGTAGACGACCTTGCTCATGTCCTTGGGCAGGAAACGCACCAGCGGGAAGTTCGCCGCGATCAGCCGCACCCGGTTCATCACCAGACGGTTGGCGCGGCCGAGCAGCGCGTCGGGCGCCAGGATCGCGGTGGGGATGCGGCGCAGCGTGGCCGCGACCATCACCGGCACGCTGGGATAGCCGCCGAAGCCGATGACGGCGACAGGCTTGATCCGCCCCAGCTTGATCAGCGACATCGCGACGCCGCCGGCGATCTCGAACGGCGAGGCCAGCAGGCCGAAGAACGAGCGGTCGGAGAAGGCGGCGGAGGGCACGGTCTCGATCCGCGCGCCGGGGAAGGCGGTCTGGTAGTTCTTGAAGCGCGCATCGGTCATCACGACGACCTGGAAGCCGCGCTTCTGCAGCTCGCCGGCCATCGCCTGCGCCGGAAAAAGGTGGCCGCCGGTGCCGCCGGCCGAGAGCACGATCACGCTCATGCGCGCGCTCCCAGCAGTTCGAACAGCGAGGACTCGCGGTTGGTGAGCTGCGGCCGCTGGCGCGTGACGGCGAGCGCGAAGCCCATGGTCAGCGCCACCGCGAACAGCGACGAGCCGCCATAGGAAATGAAGGGCAGCGTCATGCCCTTGTCGGGCAAAAGGCTGACCGCGACGCCCATGTTGATGAACGCCTGGATGGCGGTGACGATGGCGAGGGCGGCGCCAGCCAGCTGGCTGAAGCGGTCGCGCTGCTCGGCGGCGCGCAGGAGGAGGCGCACGGTGAGCAGGCAGAACAAGAGCGCGATGATGCCGCAGAGGATCAGGCCGAACTCCTCGCCCGCGACGGCGTAGACGAAGTCGGAGTGCGCTTCGGGAAGGCGGTACTTCACGGTGCCGGCGCCGGGACCGACGCCGGTGAGGCCCCCATGCGCAAAGGCCTTCAGCGCGAGACCGGCCTGATAGCCGGTGTCCGACGGGTTCAGGAACTGGTCGATGCGGTGGCGGACATGCTCGATCGCGACATAGGCGATGCCGCCGAGCACGAGGCCGCCGGCTGCCAGCATGCCCATCCACTTCAGCGGCGCGCCGGAGAAGAACAGGAGCGCCGCCCACAGCGCGAGCAGCAGCGTGGTCTGGCCGACGTCGGGCTGCTTCAGCAGGATCGCGATGGCGGGCAGGATGAGTGCGAAGGTGATCAGCGGCTTGGGCAGCGGCATCGCCTGGCGGTCGGCGATGATCGCGGCGGCCAGCACCGCGAAGCCGGGCTTGAGGAACTCCGACGGCTGAAGCGAGAAGAAGCCGAACTCGATGGAGCGCTTGGCGCCCAAGACTTCGCTGCCGACGAGCAGGACGAGGCCGGAGCCGATCAGCGCCACCGCGAAGACGATCGCCGCGACGATCTTGATCTGTTGCAGCGACAGCAGCGAGGCGCCGCCGACGATGCCGGCGGCGACGGTGGCGTAGAGGATTTGCTTGAAGGTGTAACGGAAGTCGCCGGCCAGCAGCGGACTGCCGCTGGCGGCGGGGCTGGCGGCGAAGGCGAGCATCAGGCCGATGCCGATCAGCATCAGCATCAGCACCAGCGCGGCGCGGTCGATGGTCCACCACCATACGGCGAAGGAGGAGCGGTCGGCGCGGCTGCTCATGACGCCTCCCGGATCGGCGTGCCGCGCAGCTCCGCGACGACGCGGCGGAAGACGTCGCCGCGCTGCTCGAAATCGGCGAACTGATCGAACGAGGCGCAGGCCGGCGACAGCAGCACGACCGGCGCGGGCAGGCCGGACGCGGCGGCGGCGGCCTGCGCGGCGCGGGTCGCGGCATCGAGCGTGAAGGCGATCTCGAACGGCACCTTGCCGGCGAGCGTCGCGGCGAAGGGCTCGGCCGCCTCGCCGATCAGGAACGCCTTGCGGATGTGCGGGAAGAAGGCGCCGAGGCTTTCGATGCCGCCCTCTTTCGCCTTGCCGCCGGCGATCCAGAAGATGTCGGGATAGCAGGCGAGCGCGCGCCCTGCAGCGTCGGCGTTGGTCGCCTTGGAATCGTTGACGAAGCGTACGGCGCCGACGCGGCCGACGTCTTCCATGCGGTGGGCGAGGCCCGGGAAATCGGCGATGGCGTTCGCGATGGCGCGGGCGTCGCGGACATAAGGCTTGGTCGCGGCATAGGCGAGCGCCGCATTCTGCCAGTTGTGGGCGCCGGGCAGATGCGTGGCGGCGGCGAGGTCCATAACCTTGGCGGCGCGCTGGCCCTGCGCATCATAAAGCGTGCCGTCGACCACGAAGATGCCGCGGCCGAGCACCTTGCCGATGGAGACCGGCGTGGCGGGCGGGCCGCCATTCGAGGCGTGCTTGGTGAAGATCGCGGCGCTGAGCGCGTCGTCGACGCCGATCACGATCTGCGACTTGGCCTGTTTCAACAGGCGCGTCTTCACCGCAGCGTAGTTCTCCAGCGTGCCGTGACGGTCGATATGGTCGGGCGTGATATTGGAGAGCACCGAGACGTCGGGCCGGAGGCCGGGCGTCAGGTCGATCTGGTAGGACGACAGCTCCAGCACGTAGATCGTCTTGGCGCCGGGCGGATCGAGCTCCAGCACCGCCTTGCCGATATTGCCGCCGACCTGGGCGTCGAAACCGTTGGCTTCGAGGACGTGCCCGATCAGCGCCGTCGTCGTCGATTTGCCGTTGGTGCCGGTGATCGCGATGACCGGCACGCCGCTCACCTCGCGGGCAAACAGCTCCATGTCGCCGATGACCGGGACGTTCGACGCCTTGGCGCGCTCGACGATGGCGTGCGGCTTGGGATGCGTCAGCGGCACGCCGGGCGACAGCACGAGCGCTTTGAGGGTGTCCCACGGCCATTCGGCGAAGGGCGCGATGACGGCGCCGAGGGCGGCGGCCTCGCGGCGCGTCGCGTCCTTGTCGTCCCAGGCATAGACGCGCGCGCCGCCCGCCCTGAGCGCGCGGATCGACGCCATGCCGCTGCGCGCCAGGCCGAAGACGCCGACGCCGGAATGTGCCAGGGAGCGCGCCGCGATCATCGCCTACCTGAGCTTCAAGGTGGCGAGGCCGACCAGCGCGAGCACCACCGCCACAATCCAGAAGCGGATCACGATGGTGGGCTCCTTCCAGCCGAGCTGCTCGTAATGATGATGGATCGGCGCCATGCGGAAGACGCGCTTGCCGGTGGTCTTGAACGAGATCACCTGGACGATCACCGAGACCGTCTCGAGCACGAAGAGGCCGCCGACGATGAAGAGCACGATCTCATGCTTGACCGCGACCGCGACCGCGCCGAGCGCGCCGCCCAGCGGCAGCGAGCCGGTATCGCCCATGAACACCATGGCGGGCGGGGCGTTGTACCAGAGGAAGCCGAGGCCGGCGCCGACCAGCGAGGCGAGGAACACGGCGAGCTCGCCCGAGCCGGAGATGTAGTCGAGCTCCAGATACTTCGCGAAGTTCACATTGCCGACGAGATAGGCGATCAGGATGAAGGTCGCCGCGGCGATCATCACCGGCACGATGGCGAGGCCGTCGAGGCCGTCGGTGAAGTTCACCGCATTGGCCGCGCCGGCGACAACGCAGCCGCCGACGATGACGAAGAAGATGCCGAAAGGGATCACGAAAGATTTGAAGAACGGCACGGCGAGGGTGCCGCGCTGGCCGGGCTCTTCCAACTGCATGATCGCCCAGGTGGCGGCGAAGGCGACGCCGAACTCGACGCCAAGGCGGAGATAGCCGCTGACGCCGTCCGAGGTGCGCTTGGTCACCTTGCGATAGTCGTCCGCGAAGCCGAGCAGGCCATAAGCGACCGTCACGAACAGCACGATCCAGATGTATTCGTTCTGCAGGTTCGCCCAGAGGAGCGTCGAGAGCAGCCAGGGCAACAGGATCAGCACGCCGCCCATGGTGGGCGTGCCGGCCTTCTCGACGATGTGGCGCTGGGGGCCGTCGGCGCGGATCGGCTGGCCCTTGCCCTGCTTTACCTTCAGCCACTGGATCAGCGAGCCGTTGACGATGAAGGCGAACACCAGCGCGGTGATCACCGCGCCGCCCGAGCGGAAGGTCAGGTAGCGGAACAGCCGGAAGAAGGCGAGCTGGTCGGTGTGGGTGAGCAGCGAGAGGAAATAGAGCATGGTTACGCGGCCCCCGCTTTCAACGCATCGACGATCACGGCCATCTTCGAGCCGAGCGAACCTTTGACCAGCACGGTGTCGCCGGGCTTCAGCGCGGCGAGAAGCTGCGGCGCCAGCGCGGCCGATGTCGCGGCCCATGCGCCGCGGCGCGACGCCGGCAGCACATCCCACAGCGCGCGCATCGCGTCGCCGTTGAGAAAGACGAGATCGGCCTTGGCGGCCGCGATCGGCGCCGCGAGGCCGGCATGGTGCGCGGCACCGCTTTCGCCCATCTCGAGCATGTCGCCCAGCACGGCAATGCGGCGGCCCTTGGCGCCGCCGAGCAGCGCCAGCGCCGCCGTCATCGAGGCCGGGTTGGCGTTGTAGCTTTCATCGATCACGTCGATGCCGTGCGCCGCGAAGCGTGCGCCGCGGCCCTTAAGCGCCGCGAAATCCTTGAGCGCGGCGGCGGCGTTCAGCACGTCGCCGTCGACCAGCGCAACACTGAGCAGCGCGGCCAGGGCGTTGCCTGCGATGTGCCTGCCGGGGGCGCCGATGGCGAAATCGACCGGCGTGCCGCAGATATCGGCTTTGACGCGGCAACCGTCGGCGGTCTCGTCATAAGAGATGAGCCGCGCGTCGCTGCCAGCCTTCTCGCCGAACTTAAGAACGCGCGCGACATGCGCCTGGCGGGCGCGGGCATAGAGGCGGTCGTGGTAGGGGCTGTCGGCCGGCAGGATCGCGGCGCCGCCGGGGGCGATGCCTTCGAAGATCTCGGACTTGGCGTCGGCGATGGCCTCGCAGGTGCCGAAGAACTCCAGATGCGCCGGCGCGATGGTGGTGACGATTCCGACATGGGGACGGACGAAACCGACCAACCCGCGAATCTCGCCGAAATGATTCATGCCGATCTCGAACACGCCGTACTTCGCGTCGCGGGGCAGCGCGGCGAGGCTGAGCGGCACGCCCCAATGGTTGTTGTACGATGCCGCCGAGCAATGCGTGCCGCCGAGCGCGCCGAGGGCGACGCGCAGAAGCTCCTTTGTGGTCGTCTTGCCGGCGCTGCCGGTGACGCCGACGGTCTTGGCCGAGGACCGCGCGCGCGCCGCCGCCGCGAGGTCTTCGAGACCGCGCTGGGTGTTGGCGACGGTGAGCAGCGCGTCGCCCGGCGAAAGGCCCGGCGGCTCGCGGCTGACCAGCGCGGCGCCGGCGCCGGCATCGAACGCGGCCTTGACGAAGTCGTGGCCGTCGCGGTTCTCGCCCTGCAGCGCGACGAAGAGGTCGCCCTTCTTCAGGGTGCGCGTGTCGATGGAAAGGCCGTTCGCCTCGAAGGCACGGCCAGGGATCGCGAGCGTGGCGCCTTGCGCCTCTTCCGACGTCCAGAGCGCGGTCATGCGGCGCGCCCTCCAAGCTCGGTCGCGGCCTTGATCGCTTCGTCGCGGTCGGAGAACGGGCGCACCTCGGTGCCGACGATCTGGCCGGTCTCGTGGCCCTTGCCGGCGACGATCAGCATGTCGCCTTTGCCAAGCGCGGCGATGGCGTCGTGAATGGCGGTGGCGCGGTCGCCGATCTCGCGCGCGCCGGGTGCGCCGGCGAGGGCTTCTTTGCGGATGGTCGCGGCGTCTTCGGTGCGCGGATTGTCGTCGGTGACGATCACGACGTCGGCATTCTCGGTCGCGGCCTTGCCCATCAGCGGGCGCTTGCCCTTGTCGCGGTCGCCGCCGCAGCCGAACACGACGTGCAGCTTGCCGGTGACGTGCGGGCGCACGGCTTTCAGAACCTGCGCCAGCGATTCATCGGTGTGGGCGTAGTCGACGTAGATCGGCGCACCGGATTTCGCGACGGCGACCTTCTCCAGGCGGCCGGGCGCACCCTTCAGGCGTGCCAGCGCGGCGAAGACGTCGGCGGGCGCGCCGCCGAGGCCGATCACCAGCGCGGCGGCAACCAGCGCGTTCGACGCCTGGAAGCTGCCGGCCAGCGGCAGGTCGACGGCGTAGACGTTGCCGGCATGCTCGACCGAGAGCGTCTGGCCGTCGATGCGGCCGCTACGGGAGAGGAGGCGGATGGTCTCGCCCTTCTCGCCCACCGTCATCAGCTCCAGCTTGCGGGTCTTGGCAGCGTCCGCGAAGCGCTTGGCGTATTCGGCATCGGCGTTGACCACAGCGATGCCGCCGGGACGAACGAGCTGCGTGAACAGGCGCAGCTTGGCGCCGAGATAATGCTCGATGGTCGGGTGATAGTCGAAGTGGTCGCGGCTAAGATTGGTGAAGGCGCAGGCCGCGATCTCGACGCCGTCGAGGCGGAACTGGTCGAGACCGTGGCTCGATGCCTCGAGCGCGAGGTGATCGATACCGCCGGCCTTCAGCTGCGCCAGAAGGCGGTGCACTTCGATCGGATCGGGCGTGGTGTGCTTGAGCGCGATCTCGCCCTTGGGCGTCACGACGCCGACGGTGCCGAGGCTGGCGGCGGGAACGCCGAGCGCGGTCCAGATCTCGCGCACGAAGGCGACGATGGATGACTTGCCCTTGGTGCCGGTGACGGCCGCGACGGTCTTGGGTTGCTTGCCGAAGAAGCGCGCCGCCTGGCGGGCCAGGGCGAGACGCGGATTCTCGTCGGGAATGAAGCGCACGCCCGCTTCGAGTGCAGCCTGCGCGACGTCGGGCTGGCCGAGCACGGCGACGGCGCCGCGCGCCACCGCATCCTTCACGAAGGCCGCGCCGTTGGCCTTCGCGCCCGGGAGTGCCGCGAACAGATAGCCGGGCTTGACCTCGCGGCTGTCGCTCGCAAGCCCGGCGAATTTCTGCGCCTTCATGGCGTCTTTGCCCACATTACCGGCCGTTATTTTGGCTCCCGATTGTGATCGCATTATGTGTTCTCATGCCCCGGCGGCACAGGCCTTTGCGGCACGCCCAGGAGCGGCGCAATGCGCGAAATCACCCGGCCGGCGAGCGGCGCCGCGGTGTTGCCCGCGAGGATCGACATCGGCGGGCCTTTGGGCGTGTCCAGCAGCACGAACACCAGGTAGCGCGGGTTGTCGATCGGGAACACGGCGAGGAACGACGTCACCAGGACGTGCGCCTGGTAACCATGGCCGTTCAGGATCGGCTTCTCGGCGGAACCCGTCTTGCCGCCGACGTCGTAGCCGGCGATGTCCGCCTTGCGGCCGGTTCCGTTGGTCACGACATAGCGCAGAAGCTCGCGCATCTTGACGCTGGTGTCGGGCTTGAGGAGCTGCGCGCCGCGGCCGTCCTCGGGATGCTTGAGGAAGGTCGGCACCACCTTGCGGCCGCCGTTCACCACCACGGCGGCGGCGGCGATATAGGACAGCGGCGCGACGGAGATGCCATGACCGAAGCCGATGGTGGCGGTCTCGATGGTTCCCCAGTTCGCCTTCGCCGGATAGAGCGGGCGGGCGTATTCGGGCAGTTCGGTCAGGCGCGGCTCGAGCAGGCCGAGGCTGTCGAGGAAGGCGCGCTGGCGCACGCCGCCGGAGCGCAGCGCGATCTGCGCCGTGCCGATGTTGGACGAATGTGCCAGGATCTCGCGCGCCGTATAGGTCGCCGGCATGTGCTCGGCTTCGTGGATCGTGTACTTGCCGATCTTGAAGCCGTTGCCGATGGGAAACACTTCGTCCGGCGTCATCGTGTGGTCTTCGGTGGCGAGCGCGAAGGACAGCACCTTGAACACCGAGCCCAGCTCGTAGCGGTCGCCGGCCATGATGTTCTTGTCGGTGTCGTCGCCGGTGAAGTGGCGATAGTTCGGATCGAAATCCGGGAACGACACCATGCCCAGCATCTCGCCGGTGTTCACGTCCATCACGAGGCCGCCGGCCTTGATGCAGTGGAAGGTGTTGCGTGCCGCCGCGACCTCGTTGGCGAGGATGTACTGCACCCGCATGTCGACGGAGAGCTGCACCGCCTCGCTGGGCGCGGTGCGCAGCTGCGCATCGAGGCCGCCTTCGAGGCCCGACTGGCCATTGCCGTCGGGATCGGTGACGCCGAGAAGCTGCGCCGTGGCGCGGCCTTGCGGATAGTAGCGCTTGGTGTTCGGCTCGGATTCCAGGCCCGGCAGGCCGAGATGCTTGATCTTGTCCTGCACGTCGGGCGTGACCTGGCGGGCGATCAGGACATAGGGCTTCTTGGCCGTCGCAGCTTTGAAGCCGGCGAGCAGGCGGTGCGCATCGACGCCGGCGACGCGCGCCAGATCGTTCGCCGCGCCCTGCTTGTCGTCGAGCGCGGTGGCGTTGGCGTAGAGATCGACCACGGGCAGATCGCGCGCGAGCAGCGTGCCGTTGCGGTCGACGATGTCGGCGCGGGCGAAGATCGAATGATCGCTCACGACGCCGCCGGCGCCATGCTTGAAGATCGTGACGTCGACCAGGCGCACGCCGACCAGCGCGAAGGCCGCGACGCACAGAGCCGCACCGACGACGATGCGACGCTGATAGATCGTGGGCCCCGTCTGATTCATCTGGATTCCTTGGGCGATCTCTAGTTCGACGGCTGGGTCACGCTGGCGTTTCGGATCGGCGTATCGGTCAGCGGGGCATCGTCGCCGCGGCGCGGCAGCGTCTCGAACGACGCGAGCTGCGGCGCCGGGGCGCCGGAAAGACCGAGATTGCGCTCGGCCAGCACCTGGATCTGCGCGGGACCGGCGACCTGGGCCCATTCGGTCTGCAGCACGCTCATCGCCGACTGCTCCTTGGCGATCTCGCGGTTGATGCCGCTGAGCTGAACGCCCGCGACGCGGGTCTTCTCCGATACGTGGTAGAGCGCCAGCATCGCGAGGCCCATCAGGGCAACGCAGAGGGTGTTGAGGACACGGACCATGGCGAACTCCTATGCGGCCAGGCGCTGCGCCGCGCGGAGGCGGGCAGACCGGGCACGAGGGTTGGCTTCGACTTCGGCATCGGACGGCATGAGCGGACTTCTGGTGATGAGCTTGAACTGCGTCGGCGCGGCGCGGCCGGCGACCGGCGCGTGACGCGAGCCCTGCGGCGCCGAGGTCGAACGCTCCGACAGGAAGCGCTTGACCATGCGGTCCTCGAGGCTGTGGAACGCGACGACGACGAGGCGGCCAGCGGCGGCCAGCGACGACGACGCGGCGCCCAGGCCGCGTTCGAGCTCGCCCAGCTCGTCGTTCACATGGATGCGCAGCGCCTGGAACGTGCGCGTCGCGGGATGGATCGCGAGACGCGCGGCAGCGGGACCTTGCGCCTCCTTCACGATCTGCGCCAGCGCGGCGGTGCCGGTGACGGGGCGCGCCGCGACGATTGCTTTCGCGATGCGGCGCGAGTTGCGCTCCTCGCCGAGCTGGTAGATCACGTCGGCCAGCACCTTCTCGTCTGCGGTGTTGACGAAGTCGGCGGCGGATTCGCCTTCCTTCGACATGCGCATGTCGAGCGGGCCGTCCTCGCGGAACGAGAAGCCGCGCGCCGGCTCGTCGAACTGGAAGGACGAGACGCCGAGATCGAGCACGATGCCGTCGGTCTTCGCGCCATCGAGATAGCTGTCCAACTCGGAGAACGCGCCATGCACCAGCGTGAGGCGGCCGCCGAACCGCTTCACCAAATCTTGTCCGCGCGCGATGGCGTCGGGATCGCGGTCGATGCCGAGCACGCGGCAATCGGCGGCCTCGAGGATCGCGCGGCTATAGCCGCCACCGCCGAAGGTGCCGTCGACATAGTGCTCGCCGTCCTTCGGCGACAGCGTCGCGAGGACTTCGGAGAGCATCACGGGCAGATGGCCGCTCATGTGCTCCCACCCTTGGCGCCGCGGTCCGCTTCGAACTTCGCCTTGAGGCGCGCGACGCTTTCGGCTTCCACCGCCGCATAGGCGTCGGCGTTCCAGATCTTGAACTTCTGACCCATGCCGACGAAGGCGACGCGGTCTTTCAGGCCCGCATGCTCGATCAGCGCGTCGGGCAGGCGAACACGGCCGCCCTCGTCCGCCGGCAGAAGCTGCGTCCGCGCGATGATCGCCATCGCCATGTCGTCATGCGCCGGCGACAGGAACGGATCGAGCGCCGCAAGACGGGCGTTCAGCGCGTCGAGCGCGACCTGGCCGTAACCCTCGATCGAGGCATCCACGAAGGACGGGTAGAGGTAGACACCGTTCGTCGCCTGGGCGGACAGCACCTGCCGGAACGGCGCAGGGATGCAAACGCGCCCCTTGCTATCGAGCGACCCCATCACCGTCGACATGAACGGCAGACTGGTCATGAACGGCAGTACCCCCTCGTGTCCGTAGGGGCTTCGGGGCGGTGTTCGCCTCGCAGGCCGTCAAGACCTTAGTAGAAGGCCCCTGGGACAGTCTGGGATATCATGGGCCACAGCGCCCCGTCAATAAAAAGACGTGTTATTTGAGGGGCTTGGGGGCACTACGTATAGAATCGACTCATCTACCTGTGGGTTCCGCGGAACACTTCCGGAACATGTAAACCTTACGGTTACGCAAGTTAATGAGAGATTAATTTCCCATGGGAACTTTGTCCGCGGGCGGCCCGTGCGCCGAATCGCCCGAGCTATGCGCCGCCGCGCATGGCGCGGGCCATCGCGCGGGTGCAGAAGGCGCGCGAACCAGGCTGGAGACCGCATGATGCCGGAAACGATCGTCCTCAAACCCATCGGCCATGTGCGCGGCGGCGAGCCTGGACGCGTTCTCGCATATCGAGGTCGTGTTCCACTTCAACCGCGTGCCGGACGACGAGATCAACACCGGCGCGCGCCATCCGCGCGGGCGCGACGACTGGCCGCTCGTCGGCATCTTCGCCCAGCGCGGCAAGGGCCGGCCGAACCGCATCGGCGTGACGGTGTGCCGGCTGCTGGCGGCCGATGGGCTGAGGCTGAAGGTGCGCGGGCTCGACGCCATCGACGGCACGCCGGTGCTGGACATCAAGCCGGTGATGCGCGGATTCCTGCCGCGCGGCGACGTGCGCGAGCCGGACTGGGCGGCGGAGTTGATGGCCGGATATTGGTGAGAAACGCAGCGCCGGCGCTCGCTTTGCGCCCATTTCACAATGTTTCTTGCGTCGCGGCGGAAGGCGGCGATGCGCTTGCGCAAGCCGCGCATCTTCGCGTCGCGGCGGCCATGCTTGCGCGCGTTGGTGTTGCCACGCGGCGCTCCCAGCTTTGGCTGCCAGACGTCCTCGGGACGCAAGATCTTGATCATTGTTTGCCGGATTCGGGAGTCGGGCCGGCAACACGGTCAGCCAGGAGGCCCGTGTCCTTGAGAATGGCGTCACGGCGATCGTCGGAGAACGGCGCACTCTGGATCGCGGCGATCACCTTGCCCACTTTGGCACCCGTGCGCGCGCAAGCGAGCGCGGTGTGCACGAACGACAGACGATCCTGCACCGTCTCGGCACGGATGGCGGATTCCGTCGCGACTTCGCGCATCAGGAAATGGCATTCGTCGAGAATGGCCGCGAGCAGGATGTCGGGATTTTCGGAGAACTTCAGGCGCCGCAGGATTTCGCGCGGCGCATCAGCTGCCGGGCGCTGCAATGCCGGCGCACCGCCGCCGGTCGTCGCCACGACGCGATTGGCGGCGCCGGGCGCCAGCAGGCGGGGGTCCAGAATCAATTCTTCTTCAAAGTCCAAAGGCTTAGCTCCCTCATTTTGTTGGAATAACGCCTGAGATAGGAATGAAAACATGTATGTCAAGGGTTGTATCGGAAATTATTTTCAACCTCCCGACTGAGCCATACTTGGCGCCATGAGCGACGATCCTTTCGATTTGGCGCGCTTCGTGGCGGCGCAAGCGCCGGTGATGGCACGGGTGACGGCGGAGCTGTCGGCCGGGCGCAAGCGGAGCCACTGGATGTGGTTCGTGTTCCCGCAATTTGCCGGACTGGGGTTCAGTGCGATGGCGGCGCGCTATGCGATCCGGTCGCTCGGCGAGGCGCGCGCCTATGTTGCGCATCCGGTGCTCGGGCCGCGGCTGGTGGCGTGCACCAAGCTGGTGCTCGACGCGGCGGGGCGCGACGCGCATGCGATCTTCGGGTCGCCGGACGATCTGAAATTCCGTTCGTCGATGACGCTGTTCGCCGAGGCCAAGCCGCGCGACGTGATGTTCCAGGCGGCGCTCGACAAATATTTCGGCGGCGAAGCGGATGCGAAGACATTGCAGCTCTTGGATATACGGGACAGCGGGACATGAAGATCGGAGTCATCGGATTGGGCGCGATGGGCGCCGGCATCGCGGGCAACCTGCTTGCCGCCGGGCACGACGTGACGGTGTGGAACCGCTCGCGCGGGCCGGTCGACGCGCTGGTCGCGAAGGGCGCGCAGGCGGCCGCGGCGGCGGCGGACGCGCTGCAGGGCGATGTGCTGGTGTCGATGCTGGCGAGCGACGAAGCGATGCGCGCGGTAGGGCTCGACGGCCCGTTGCTCGACCGCGCGGCGAGGGGGCTGGTCCACTGCAACATGGCGACGGTCTCGATCGCGCTGGCGCAAGAGCTGTCCGAGGCGCATGCGCGGCGCGGGCTCGGTTATGTGTCGGCGCCGGTGTTCGGACGGCCGAACGTGGCGGAGGCCGGGCAGCTTCTGATCGTCGCGGCGGGCGCGGACGATGCGCTGGCGCGGCTCGCGCCGGTGTTCGCGGCGGCGGGGCGGCGCACCGAGATCGTGGGCGCCGAGCCGCACAAGGCGAACCTGTTCAAGATCGCGGGCAACTTCATGATCGTGTCGGTGGTCGAGACGCTGGGCGAGGCGTTCGCGCTGCTGCGCAAGGGCGGCGTCGATCACGCGCAGTTCCAAGAGGTGATGGCGGCCACGCTGTTCGCGGCGCCGATCTATCAGGGCTACGGCAAGCTGATCGTCGACGAAGCGTTCGAGCCGCCGGGGTTCACGCTGCGGCTCGGCTTAAAGGACGTGAACCTGGCACGGTCGGCGAACGCGGCGCTGGGCGGGTATCTGCCGCTGGGCGATCTGATGGCGCGGCACCTGGAAGAAGCGATCGCGGCGGGATTGGGCGAGAAGGACCTGACGGCCGCGACGGCGCTGATCGCGAAGAAGGCGGGGGTTTAGGGCGGTTTCGCGTTGGATCGCAAGTACCAATTTCGCACTTTTGATGCTATTCTACCGCCATGAGCCTCGACGAAATTGAACGCGCTATAGAAAAACTGTCTCCCCAGGACCAAGCGAAGTTGCGCGCCAAGATTTTCAACGACGATTGGGATCGGCAGATGGAAGCCGATTTCAAAGCGGGAAAGTTCGACCGATTGGCCGAAAAAGCTCTCGCGGAGCACGAAGCAGGGCTCAGTGAAGAGTTCTGATTAAATATAGCGATCATATTCGGCGTGGCTGCCGATCCAGATCCAAAGAATGCCATCTTTTATATCAATGCCTACCGCGCGATAGTGATCGCTTACGCGCACACTCCATCGCTTGCCGACACGCTTGAAGTGCAGTGATGGATGATCCGGTGTTTCCTTTAGCAGACTAAAATTCTTATCCGCGAGCTGCCGGACATGTGCGGGCAGCTGCATATAGAAATCCCGAAAATCGCGGCTTCTGCGGTGCATGACCACAGGCTGGGAACGACAGGGATCGACAGTCAAGGGCGATCGAGGTTCTCATCAAAATAAAAGCGTCAGATGGCCTGTAAGCCGGGTTCTGTCTTCCGTTGCCGGAAGGATGGCCATTCCTCTGGGACGACGATTGCTCGCCGCCTCGCGCGACCGACCCGGACGGCTATCCGGAAACGGATTACGTGCCGTCCCTATTTGGTCTTGCTCCCGGTGGGGCTTGCCGTGCCGCCTTCGTTGCCGAAGACGCGGTGCGCTCTTACCGCACCATTTCAACCTTGCTGTCCGCCGAAGCGGAGTTAGCGGTATGTTTCTGTGGCGCTGTCCCTGGGGTCGCCCCCGCCGGCCGTTAGCCGGCACCGTGTTTCCGTGGAGCCCGGACTTTCCTCTCCTCTTGCGAAGAGCGGCCATCCGGCCATCTGACGCGTTCCTATAGCGCACCGGGCGCCGTATTCGCAATTCGCCCCCTCTTCAAATCGATACGTGCCGCCGCGGGACTTGGCGCATTTGAAGCGTTTTTGCGCGAAGCCGTTGCGCGCCCGTTAACGCGATTCCGCGCGCGCGTGGAACGGCTTACGCGCTTCGGGACTCTTCCTTCGAACCTTCCGCGGAGCGAGAACGATGGGACTGGCCGAGAACAATTTTGTCAAAACGCCCGCGGCGGCGCCGTCGACGCTGGGCATCGACTTGCCGTCGCCGCAGACCAAGCGCTGGGTGCCGCGGCGCAAGGCGCAGGTGGTGGCCGCGGTGCGCGGCGGCGTGCTGAGCCTGGACGAGGCCTGCCATCGCTATGCGTTGACCGTGGAGGAATTCCTGTCGTGGCAGCGCGCGCTCGATCGCTTCGGCATCGAGGGCCTCTGCATCACGCATGCGCAGGAGCACCGTACGCTGGAGAACCGCGCGGCGCGTTGATCCGATTCAGGACAACGCGGCGTCGAGCGCGGCGGTGGCGTGGAGCGTGGTGGTGTCGAACAACGGCACCGCCGCATCCTCGGCGCGGATCAGGATCGGCAGTTCGGTGCAGCCGAGGATCACGCCTTGCGCGCCGCGCGCGACGAGGCGGGCGATGACCCCGCGCTGGCGGTCGCGCGAGGCGTCGAGGAACTTGCCGCGGATCAGCTCGTCATAGATGACGCGATTGGTCTCGATGAAGTCGTCGCCCTCGGGCACGATGACGTCGAGGCCGTAGCGGTCGCGCAGGCGGCCGAGCACGATGCCGTCCTGTTCCATGGTGTGACGCGAACCGAGCAGGCCGACGCGGGTCATGCCCGCCGCCGCGATCGCGGCGCCGAGCGGATCGGCGATGTGGAGGAAGGGGATGGTGAGCGCGGCCTCGATATCGGGCGTCGCGCAGTGCATCGTGTTGCAGCACATGATGACGAGACCGGCGCCGGCGCGCTCCAGATTCTTGGCGGCCTCGGCCATGCGGCGGTTGCCCTCGTCCCACTGCGCGGTCTGCTGAAGGTGCGCGATCTCGCCAAAATCGAAGGAGTGGAGCAGGAGCTTCGCCGACGCCACGCCGCCGAGGCACGCCTGCGCGCCGCGGTTGAGGAGCTTATAGTAGATGGCGGTCGACTCCCAGCTCATCCCGCCCAGCATGCCGATGGTTTTCATGGGCGGGAACTTATCAGTTGCGCGGTTGAACGCACCGAACGCCGACGCATAACGGCCTTGCGCCACCTGTCATCCCCGGCCGAGCGAAGCGAGGGGAACGGGACCCAGGCCAAGCCGCGCCACGTCTGCCGCAAGCGTAGAATGATATCGGTCCAGCGCCGCAGCGATGGCTTAGCCTGGGTCCCCTTCCCTCACGCTCGCTGTCGCTCGCGCTCGCCGGGGATGGCCGTTTTTTTGCTTATTGATCCAAAAGCCCACCCAGCGCCGCGGCGCATTCGCCGTCCCACTCTCCGGTGATCTCGGATGGGCGGAAGCGGCGCTGGAAGGCGGTTATCACCGCCTCCAGGGGAACATCCGTGTGCGGAGGGATGCCGTAGCCGAAGCGGGCAAGATCGTCCGGGACGGCCTCGCGCGCGCCCTTCGCCGGCCACAGCCCGATGCCGTATTCGGCGAGGCGCGCCCAGGGGAAAAGCTCGCCCGGATCTTCTTTGCGCGCCGGCGCGACGTCGGAATGGCCGACGACGCGGGCGGGCGGGATGGGATGGCGCGACAGGATGCCCTGCGCGAGGTCGATCAGCGCGGCGATCTGCGCATCGGGGAACGGCACATAGCCGAACTCGTGGCCGGGATTGACCAGCTCGATGCCGATGGAGCGCGCGTTGACGTTGGTCTCGCCCGCCCACCAGCTGACGCCGGCATGCCAGGCGCGGCGCGCCTCCGGCACATGGGCATAGACGCAGCCGTCGCGGCCGATCGTGTAATGCGCGCTGACTTTGGCGGCGGGATCGCACAGCCGCGCCAGGGCCTCCTCGGCCGTCTTCATGCCGGTGTAGTGCAGCACGAGGATGTCGACGACGACGCCTTGCGGGCGCGCATCGTGGTTGGGCGAGGGACGGGCGACGAACGTCAAGGTCATCCGGCGAAACCTGCTGCGGCGATGAATAAAGCAAAGGCCGCGAGCGCAAGCCAGCAGCGGATGATGTCGAGGCGCTCCCAGCGGCGCACGCTCTCCTGCCAGCCGGATGGCGGGACGGCGGGATTCCAGGCGAGCGCGGCCTTGTTGATCGGGACCGTGCCGCCGAGCGTCACGGCGATAAGCGCAAGGAGCGCGGCGGGGCCGGCAAGGCGCAAGGTGCCCGGCGCGGCGTGCCAGGCGAAGACGCCGGCGGCGAGGGTCGCGAAAATCAGAATGGGTACCAGGACGCGCAGGCGGCGGATCAGCGCCTGCCGCAGCGGAATCTGCAACGATGCCTCCAGGCGGCCCAATGCGGGGCGAATGCCGATGCAGATCGCGAGTTCCTCGCCGGCCAACAGACCGGCGAGGAACAGGACGATTGCGTCAGGCGTGATCATGGCCACCGACACGGCCGGGGCGCCAATAGCCTTCGGCGCAGGTCTGGTCCTTGCCAAGGCCGCGCGCGATCAGGCGCTGGCGGATGGCGCGGACGTTGGAGGTCTCGCCCAATATATACGCGTGGCCGCGGCCTTGCGGGAACGCGAAGCCGTCGACTGCATCGTACAGGATGCGGCTCGGGCCGGGCGCCTTGCCGTTTCGCGAGAGCCAGGTGACGGGCACCGGCGCGGGCTGGCGCTCGGCATCGCTGCCGATCTCCAGGAAGACATGCGCCTCGGCGGTGCGTGGCAGGCCTTCGAGCATCGCGAGGATGCCGGGCATCGCGGTCTCGTCCCCGATGAAGAGATGCCAGTCGGCGTCGTGAAGGTAAGTGTGCCCGCGCGGGCCGGCGGCGTTCAGCATCGTGCCGGCGCCGGCGTGCGCCAGCCAGCGTCCGGCCGGGCTCGGCCCATGCTGCACGAAGTCGATGGCGAGCGTGCCGGCGGCGGCGTCGAGATCGCGGATCGTGTAGTGGCGCCGCGCGATCGCGCCGTCCGGCTGCGGCAGCTCGAGCACGAGATCCTGGCCGCGCTTCCAGACGAGCTCGCCCAGCTTGGGCACGGCGAAGGTCACGCGCGTCATGTGCGGCGTGAGGGCACGCGTGTCCATGACGGTCAGCGGCCACACGCGGCGGCCCTTGCGCGCGAGATAGAGCGCGAGCTGGGCCGCCATGGACGGGGTTTGCGGTTCGGCGAGACTCATCTTGCTGCCCTCACACGAAGATCTTGTAGGCGACGGTCTCGCCGCTTTGGCGCTTGAGCTGAAACTCGGCGCCGGCCTCGTGCTCCTGCACCAGCGCCTCGAAGACGCGCAGCGCGTTGCGGATGACCTCGGCATAGGACGCGGCCTCGGTCTTCTCCTTCAGCCGCTGCAGGCGTTCCATCGCCTGCGGCGGCAGCTCGAGCTGCACGCGGGTGGTGGTGCGCTCGCCGGTCTCCATGGCGTCGGCGGCGGCGCGCATGGCCTCCGCGGCGGCGCCCTGGAAGCGGCGGTGACGGTGTCTGTGCATGTATTCAGTTTCCTTGATTGGTGTCGGCCGGGTTTTCCGGCGCGGGCGGCGGCGCCGGCGTGGCGGCCGGTGCCGGCATCGGGCCGGCATAGCGATAGTGGTGACGGCCGAAATCGTGGCCGCCCGGACCGAAATGGTGCCAGGCGATGACGAGCACCGCGACCGCCGCGAGGCCCATCAGGATGGTGCCGATATGCGTGATCGCGAAGATCGCGAGCGCAAGGATCGCCACCAGGCCCAGCAGCTTGGCGCCGCCATGCCGGCCCCAGCCGCCATGTCCGTGATAGCCATGGCCGTAGTCGCCAGAGCCGTAACCGCGGCCGGTGCCGTCGAACTCGCCGCGGGCTTCGTCGCGCCACTGGCGCGCCTGGTCGCGCCATTCGTGGCGGCGCTTGCGCCATTCCTGCTTCATCGCCTCGCGCTGGGCGCGCCAGGCTTCGCGCGCTTCATGCTGCGCCTGCTGCTGGGCGCGCCAGGCGTCGCGGCGGCGTTTCCAGTCCTCGAATGCGGCGCGGTCGTCTTCCGGCGTCGACGCGGTGTTGTTGGGGTTGTTGGGATTGGCGCCGTCATCGACGGGAAATTCGTCGCCTACGCCCACTCCGATCTTGCTCATGTGTCGAGCCTCCTTGATGCCCTCATCATAAAATCATCAAAGGGCGCTCCGTCAAGGGGAGTCATCAAATAATCATCAAATAACTATACGCCATTGATTCAGATGATAATTTTCGTCCTAAGGCGCCCCACCCTGCTCTATCCGCTTGAGAAAGCAGAGCGGATCGGCGACCGCCGCGCGGTTGGAGAGGCCGTTCGGCGCAGGAAGATCGTCGAGATGCACGCAGGGCATCGCGCCGTTCTCGCGCAGCGCGATCGCGGCCTGCCAGCGATCGGCGTCGCGCGCCGGCTCGCGCAACACGCCGGGCATCGCCTCGTTCGCCGCGGCGGCTTCGAGCGCGGCATTGCCGCCGCAATGGGCGCGCTCGTCCGGCGTGAGGTTCGCAAGCGTCTCGGGCGCGCAGCCGAACAGCGCGAGGCCGAGGCCGCTGGCGGTCTGGGGACGCGGATGCGGCGCGAGCGCTGTGGGCAACGGCACGCGGAAATACGGTTCGACGGCGACGCGGTGCGGCGGCTCGATCCGCTGCGGCAGGCGCGCCGGCTTCGGCGGCGGGAACAGAAAGAACACCTCGCGGCCCGGCACCGGCAGGCGCGGAATCGCCATCGGCAGCGACGAGAGGACGAACGCGATCAGCCCGGCATGCACCAGCGCGACGAGGCCGAAACCGAGGACGCGCGGGGATCGCCACCAAGGGGCGGCAGGCGCGGCATTCGCCACGGCCGCTTCAAAGGCAGTCGAAGACAAACGAGGATCCAGCAACGCCATTCGCGCCTCCAGCCCCCGCCGGATGACGGAACTCTTAAGCGAGAATGGCACAGTTGACCAGAGGGTGCGGCGGCGGCACCGGCGGCGCTTCAGTTTGAATTTTGAATACACCGAAGACCCACGCCACAAACACTGCGCATCCGGCCGTCAGCGCCAGATTGTACGTGGCAAGAAGCCAATACATCACCGGGTCATCCACCCGGGTATGTTGCGAAGTGACCTTGCCGCTCTCATCGGAGAGATGGATTTCGCCCTTCCAGAGGATGCTGGCGTTCACCCAGACAAGGTAAGGCAGCACCAGCGCCGCCAAAAACCCGGTGATCTGCAGGTCCGTGTACGTCACCGACAGCCTTCTTATAGGGCCCGCGCTTCCTCGGCGGGTTCGCTGCGTCGCATGGCGGATCGCGGTCCTCCATTTGAAGCCGCCGTCAGTGCGCCGCCGTCGTGCCGCCGGCAGACCAGGCCTGGTTGACGAGGGCGTTGCTCACCGCGCTGCCGTTGACCATCACATAGGTCGTCGCCGCGCCGTCGCTTCCGTTGACGGCGACCTGCGGGTTGATGTTGGTGCCTTCGAAATCGAAGTAGGTCTGGCCCGCGAACGAATTCACGTAATTGCCTTCGGCGTAGAAGCCCGTGGTGTTGGCGATGCGGAATGCGGTGGAGCCGCTCGCCGTGTTCGGGATGCAGGCATCTCCGACCAGCCGCATCATGACCACGCCGCGCCCCGGCGCGCCGCTCCACGCGCTGCCGACGTTCACGCAGTCGGAGCCGGCGGCCGGCGTCTCCATGTCGAAGGACTGGATCGTCACGGCGCCGACGCCGTTCTTCGCCGGCTTGTTGCCGACGCAGACCAGATTGCCGTTCGCCTCGCTGTCGCCGCCGGTGATGGTCAGCATCAAATTGCGATTGATGGCGATGCCGCAGTTCGTACCCTGCCGGCCGGCGACCTCGGCATAGACGTCGTAGAGCGACGTCGTGGTGCTCACATAGTCGACGCCGTTGCTGTTCTCGCCGTCGATGTCGATCTCGGCCTGGGTCGGGCTTCCGGAGGTGTAGACGTAGAGATTGCGATAGGTCGATTGCTGCTGCTGGCCGAGGAAGATGCCGGTGCCGAGCACGCTGTAGACGCCGATGTCGGCGGCATGGACGTTCGCGATGCGGCTGACATAGAGACCGGCGGTGCGCGGCAGCGCATAGCTGTCGAGGATCTCGAAGCCGCCGAAACCGGTGCCCACGCCGTATTTGCCGAAGGTTTGATTGCCGACGATGCTCATGAGCGTCGTGACGCTGGCCGGCGCCTTGCGGAAATCGAGCACCGTCGCCAGCGCGCCGTAAAAGCCGAGACGCCCGGCGCCGTAGAACGCGCACTGCGACGGCACGGTCAGCCCTTCCTGAATCGTGTAGGTCTTGGCCGGCAGGGTGAGCACCAGCTGGTCGTTGAGACAGACCTGGAAGGCGGCGTTGAACGCGGGGCCGTCATCGGCATTGCCGGTGCCGCACATGTCGACCGTGAAGGGTGTGCCGTTCAGCTGACGCTGCCACAGCCCGGTCGCGGCGCCGCTGGCGGCGAAGGTGATGCAGTTGTCGGGCGCGGTGGTCGCGGTGGGCAGCCAGACGAAGATGCCGCCGCCGCCGTCGTTGGGATGGGCGTAGTTCTCGACATAGGCGATGCCGGCGGTGGTGCCGCCCGCGCCGAGCCCCTGCAGGGCGGCGATCGTGGCGGCGATCTGCTGCGGCAGGCCGGTGGTCTGCGGCGGCGGCGATGGCGGCGCACTGCGCCAGAGAGGCTGCTGCGACGGAGCACCGTCCACCACCGTGGCGCCACCGAGGCCCAGGGCCAGCAAAAGCGCGAGCGTTCCGGCAATGCGCGAGACCATGGCGAACTCCTGACGACGAACCCTGCAAGGAGGGTTCCGGCAAGCGTAGGCACTGTCAAGTATTACGGAAATTCAATCGGTTGCAGGCGTCACGCGAAATTCATGCTGCGGCGCGCTGGAACCGCGTGCGCGGGCATCCGTTTTTCAATCGACAGCGAGGCAACGATGGCACGGTTCTTCCTGAACATCCGGGACGGCGACGCGGTGATCCGCGATTCGCAGGTCTATCACTTCCCGACCGCGCAGGATGCGCGCGACGCCGCGGTGCAATCGATGCGCGAGCTGATCGTGGGCGCGCATGCCGATTTCGACGGCAAGGAAATCGAGATCACCGACGCCACCGGCCATCCGATCGCGCGCGTCGCCCAGCACGACGCGATGATGTTCCGTTATCACTAGGGTGTCCGGACTCTATTGGACTTAGGAAAAACAATAACTTGTCATGGCCCGCAAACGCGAGCCATCCAGTTGGTGCGCTCGTGCTTTCGACAATGTCGGCGAAGGTGACGTGGCGTAGTCCGACAACAGCCTTCCTGTTGCCGGACGGCGTCTGGGCGATGTCCGTCTGGCACGCGGCGATCCAGAGCTTCGGGTCGCTATCGCCTTGCTCGCAGGGCGTGGGCGATTGCAGCAGCGCGGCGCCGCCATCGGCCTGCTGCGCGAAGGCCAACAGCACAGCGGCCGCCAGCATTGTCATCGCCAGCCGCGCTCCTTGCCGATCTTGGCGTACGCCGTGTTGATCGCCGCCAGCTTGTCGGTGGCGAGGCGGATGAATTCCTCCGGCACGCCGCGCGCGATCAGCTTGTCGGGATGGTTCTCGCGCACCAGGAGGCGATAGGTCGCCTTCACCTCGTCGTCGCCAGCGTCGAACGCGACACCCAGGATCACGTAGGGATCGCCCTTGTCGGGGCCGATATGGGCGGCGCGGATGCGGCGGTACTCGTTGTGCGAGAAGCCGAAGATGTCGGCGACGCGCTCGAGGAAGGCCTGCTCGCCGGGATGGAAGACGCCGTCGGACTTAGCGATCTCGAACAGCCCGTCGAGGATGTCCTCCAAGAGCGCCGGATTGCCCGCCAGCATCTTGGCGATCTGGCCGGCATAGGCCTCGAAGCCGGCGGTGTCCTGCTGCGCCAGGCGGAAGACGCGGTCGACGCTCGACTGCTCGGCGGGGGCGACGCGGAACAGGCGGTGGAAGGTCTCGACCTCGTCGTCGGTCACCACGCCGTCGGCCTTCGCCATCTTGGCGGCCAGCGCGATCATGGCGATGGTGAAGACGACGCCCGGGGCCTCGCCCGGCTCCAGCGCCGGCATTTCGCGGTCGATCAGGAAGTGGCCCGCCAGCGCGCCGATCAGGGCGCCGATCGGGCCGCCGCCCAGCATGAAACCGGCAGCCGCCCCGCCCAATTTTCCGAAGATGGACATGGGGGAAAGCTCTAGGCCAATCTGCGGCGGATTGCATCCCACTTCGGCGACATGCCCGACACCCGGAAATGGACTTTCTACATCGACCCGGCTTCGCCCTTCGGGCTATGCCGCGGCGAGCGCGCCCATGACTGAAGGAAAATGGAATTTCTACATCGACCCGGCTTCGCCCTTCGGGCTATGCCGCGGCGGGCGCGCCCATGACTGAAGGAAAATGGAATTTCTACATCGATCGCGGCGGCACGTTCACCGACGTGGTTGCCGAGTCGCCCGGCGGGCGCATCTCGTCGCGCAAGCTGTTGTCCGAGAGCGCGGCGTATGACGACGCGGCGCTGGAAGGTATTCGCCGCGCGCTGGGCGTGACGGCGATCGCGCCGGGCATGGTCGGCGAGGTGCGCATGGGAACCACGGTGGCCACCAATGCGCTGCTGACGCGCGCGGGCGAGCCCACCGTGCTGGTGACGACCAAGGGTTTCCGCGATGCGCTGCGCATCGGGTACCAGAACCGGCCGAAGCTGTTCGCGCTGAAGATCGAACTGCCGGACATGCTTTACGAAAGCGTCATCGAAGCGGACGAGCGCGTCG
>DASZMT010000041.1:0-164852 GCA_035551495.1 Rhizomicrobium sp.
AATCCGCTTTTGCCGAAAGCGCGCGTTGCTATCGTGTCAGGCATCGTGACCCATCCGGCGACCGCTCCTACAAGTGCAATTCCAAAGTCGCGCCATAGGTGGCCGGCCCGCCGGGCGTTCCAAGATCGCCCGACGACTCCGCGAGATAGGAGTAGTACTGGACGTTGGTGATGTTCTTGCCCCAAAGGCGGACTTCGTAGCGCCCATCTGCAAGCGTGAGGTTCAGCGTGGCGTTCAGAAGCCCGTATGCTTGCTGCTGCAGACGGTTGTCCGGCTGGAAGAAGAACGAACTGGTGTAGTTGTAGCCCACATCGGCCGTCAGTGGTCCCTCGGGCGTCTGCCACGTATAATTGGCACCAAGGTCGAAGGCGACGTCCGGCGCACGCACCATGGTATGGCCGCTCGCGTCGATCGTGCAGGTGCCGTTGGCGCCGGTCGGCGCACCGGTCGTATGCGGCGTCGGCACGCAGGAAACCGGATTGGGAAGCTGCTCCGGCGCGTTCGGGAAATGGTCATAGCGGCCGTGCAGCAATTCGACATTGCCGCGCAGGAGCAGGCCGTCGATCGGCGCGTACAGCACCTGCCCGTCCATGCCGTAGATCGTCGCCTGTGCCGCGTTGAAGAGGATCGAGCCGCCGGTGGCCAGGCGCGTCGTAAGCTGGATATTGTTGTAGTTATAATAGAAGCCCGACAGGTTCACCTGCAGGTGGTTGTCGAGAAGCGTCGACTTCACGCCGGCCTCATAGGCATCGAGCACCTCGGGACGAGCCGGCGGATTGGTCGGCGCCGTCAGGCTGAAGCGGCCGCTCTTGAAGCCTTCATTGGCCGAGACATAGAGCATGACGTTGTCGGTGAGCTGATGGTCCAGGACCGCGCGCCACGTCCAATGCGCCCAACCCTTGTCCGAACGCACTAGGTTGAACACACCCTGTGTCGGCGTCATCTGGTCGCCGAAGAATTCGCGATTGTCCTCGGTGTACCGCACGCCGGCCGTGACGTGGGTGTCCTTGAAGATCGGGTAGGTGGCCTGACCATACATCGCATAGGACTGGGTCGTCTGAAGACCGTTGATGTATTGGATGCCGCCGACCGCGTTGAAGTTCGTTCCGGACTGCCGGATGGCCGATGAGTCGTGCAGGTTCTGATAGAACAGACCGCCGATCCAGTTCAGGTCCTGGCCTTCCGGCGACTGCAGCTGCAGCTCTTCGCTGTACTGCTGGTTCCGATAGCCCTGGAACGTGTGGAAGACGTCGAGGGTGCCGGAGTCGAGATCCTCGTGAATGATCGTATGGTTGTCGCGCGCGGCCGAAAGGCTCACGAGCTTCGCCCAACCGAAATCGTGTTCGACCTTCCCGCTCCAGCCGCCGCCGACATAGGTATCGTAGGGCTGGAAGTTCGCATCGATGTCGTAGAAGTGGCCGGTGTTCGGCGTCAGACCGGTCGTGACCGCGCCCGGTATCGGCTGGCGGCCGGCGCTGAGCGACGTCCAGATCGAGCTGTAATCCTCGGAGAAGGTGATGGTGGTGTCCGCATCCAGCACGAGCAATTGCTTGGAGCGGAATGCCAGATTGGAATCGCGATAGATGTCCTGGCCGTTGAACAGGTTCTTGCCCCAGCCGTCGCCCTGGTCGTGGGCCTGCACGGCGAGATCGGCGACGAGATTGTCGGTGATCGCGCCCGTCACATAGGCGCTGCCGTTGAACGTGTTGTAGTTCCCGAAGCCGATGCTGGCGTCGAGGTGGAAATCGGCACTCGGATCCTTGGTGATGATCTGGATGAGGCCGCCGGTCGCGTTGCGGCCGAACAGCGTGCCCTGCGGTCCCTTCAACACTTCGATATGATCGACGTTGTTGAAGCCGAACAAGGTTGCCGGAAGGTCCGCGATATAGATCCCATCGACATAGGTGGCGACGCTGGACTCGCTGCTGGCGCTGACATCGTCGGTGCCGACACCGCGCAGATAGAAGACCGGATTGCCGAATTGCGGCGTGATGACCAAGCCGGGGGCGATCTGCGGGAGATCGGTCGTTGCCGTCACGCCTTGAATCTTGGCGTCGTTGGCGGTGATCGCGTCGATGGTGATCGGCACCTTTTGGCTGTTTTCCGAGCGCCGCTGCGCCGACACGACGACGGTCTCAATGCCGCCGGTCGTTTCGTCGGCATAAGCCGCCGCCATACTTCCTGCCAGCACCGCCGCGACGGCGAACGGCATCGCCAGGACATGCCGATTGACGAAAATCTGGCCGAGCGCAGTTCCGTTGCGATATCGATTCTTCATATTCACTTTCCTCCCGCATCGAATTTTCGCATCGCTCGTGTCGGCGTGCTTTCAATGTCGTATACTAAAAGTGAATACTATTTTGCTGTCAAGCGTTCGCGTTTGACGCGGCGCCTTCAGCAAGCAACTGCGTCATCCGTGCCACACACGGCGCTGACGAACGGAAGCGGCCTGGCAGGCACGCCGCGGCGCCCGGCGCCTTCACCGTGCGGCCGCGGTCATGTCTGTGAACTTGCGAGTCTCTTCGACGCCGTCGATGTTGCGCGGCAGCGTGACTTCGACCGAACGCACCCGATATGCGGCGGATCGCTGCGCCTCCGGCGGCTCGGTCCCCTCGACGAGCGCCTTGGCGCCGTCCAGCAGCTTCTTGCGCATCATGACGATCGCGGCGTCGGACGAGGTCAATCGCTCTTTGCTCCGATCCGCGATCGGGCCGCCGCCCTGATCGGACGTCACGGCATAGTCCTGAACGGGCACGGCTTTGATGCCGGTGAAATTGCCGGTCTTCTGGACCTGCCGGTCGATCAGATAATCGTTCGACTTGTTGGCGGCCGTGTTGAACGTTCCCGGAATCATCTCCGGAAACAGCACGCCGCCCTTTATCGTCGCATGATCCTCGTTGGTCAGCGGCCTGTCGTAGCGGGCATAGACCCGGTAGTGGATGGAGTTCTCGTCATCGATGGGCACGCGGATGTTGGTGATGAAGGGCCGCTCGGCCGCGTGCGCGATGAGCGTGGCGAACGGCATGAGCCATTGGTTCACGCGCCACAGATAGGAATCGGGGCCGGCCTCGCGCCGGGCCGCGAGCATGATGCCGTAGTCCGCATTCTTCACGGTCCATCGCGGCGCCTTGTCCTCGAAGACGGTGGCGCTCTGCCCTTGGAAAAGCGGCTTCTCGTCGAGCCGCTTGTGCAGGAAGCCGACATGGCTGGAATCGATGTCGCCTTCCAGCGACTGGATCCAGTTGGTCGGGATCACGACCTTTTCGATGTAGCGGTGGCTCTGCGGCAGGTCGAACAGCTCGGCCTCGGGTAGTTTGGGCTTCAACTCGGCCGGACCCATGTAGCACCAGATCATGCCGCTGCGCTCGACCGCCGGATAGGCCGTGGTCTTGATGTTGCTCTTGATGAGCTCGCCGTTCGAGACGTTCGGCAGATCGACGCAGTTGCCGTCCCGGTCGAACTTCCAGCCGTGATAGGCACAGCGCAGTCCGCATTCCTCGTTTCGTCCCCAAAACAGGTTCGCCCGGCGATGCGGGCAGTACGCGTCGAGGATGCCGACCTGTCCGTCGCTGTCGCGGAATGCGACGAGATCCTCATTGAGAATTCGCAGGCGCACCGGCGGACAATCCGGCTGCGGGATTTCCGACGACAGCATCGCGGGCACCCAGAAACGCCGAAGCAGTTTTCCCATTCCGGTGTCGGGTCCGGACCGCACGAGCAGTTCGTTGTCTTCGGTTCTCAGCATATGTCACCTCATACGGTTTGGGCCGGCCGCCGTTTTCCGGTCAGCCGTGCTCCAAGGACAGCTTGTGGGTCTCCTCCGCCCAGAAAATGGCGCCAAGACCGACGATGCAAAACAGGATCAGCGGCACCATGATGCTGAGCAGGACGCTTCCATTCATGCTCAACAGACCCGCGGCCGCGAGCGGCAGCAACCCGCCGATGGCCGAGCCGGTCTGCTTGCCCAGGGCCGAGCCGGTGAACCGCAAGCGCGTGTCCCGGAAGAGCTCGGAATAGAAACTGACTTCCATCGCACCGATGGAGCCCGTGAGGATGCCGTTCGCCAGCGCGATACCCATCGCGGCGAGGAAAAGGCTTCCCGAGGGGAGCAGCACGAAATATTCGAGAAAGCCGTACAGGACGGCGGCGACGAAACAGGTCGCCATCACGGTGCGCCGCCCGATCTTGTCGCTGACATGGCCGGCCAATGGCGTGGCGAACTGGTGGATCACGCCGCCCGCCAGCACGCCGCCGAGCATCGCGGTCCGGTTGAGATGCAACGTCGCGACGGCATAGGAAAAGCCGAACGTGCCCAGCAGATAGATGCAGGCCAGCGCCGCTGCCGCGCAGAGGATGACGATCACCAGCGATTTTCCCTCGTTGCGGATGACATCCACGACGGGCGCCTTGGAGGGCGCGGCCTTCGCGATCGCCGCGAGGAAGATCGGCGACTCGTCGATGCTTCGCTGCATGTAAACGGCGACCACGATGGCCACGGAGCTCGCCAGATACGGAATGCGCCAGCCCCATGTCAGCATGTCGTGCACCGGCAGCATACTGACCAGAAGGCTGGACGACGACGACAGGATGACGGCCGCGGCGGCGCCGCTCCAAACGAGGGATGCAAAGTAGCCGCGCCGTTCGCTGGGCGTGCTCTCGAGCGCGAGCAGCGGTCCGCCGCTGGACTCGCCTCCGATCGCCAGGCCTTGCGTGAAACGCAGGATCATCATGAGGACCGGCGCCGCGAGGCCGATCTGGGAATAGGTCGGGCAAAGGCCCATGAGAACCGCCGCGACGCCCATCAGCGTGAGCGCCATGACCATCATGGGCTTGCGCCCGACGCGGTCGCCGAAATAGCCGAACAGGAGCGCCCCCAGCGGCCGGGCGATGAAGCCGACCGCGAACAACCCCATGACGGCGACCAGGCCCGCCGCCGCGGACATCTTCGGAAAGAAGATTTTGTCGAAAACCGCGGTGCCCAGATAAGCGTAGATTCCGAAGTCGTACCACTCGATGAGATTGCCGAGATAGCTCGACAGGATCAGGCGCCGCCGCTTCTTGAGGTCTGCCGGCGAAATCGATTCAACCATTGTCCTGCCGTTCCGCCCGAAGTGTTCGTGTCGAGCCATGCGTTTCCCGTCCACCTCCCGATCGCGGTCCGGAAGCGGCCTCGCACCCCATTTTGCGAGAAGCTTGGCATATCCCGATCGGTCAGATCGGTTGCGCTCTTATAGTATACGAAATTGAATACTATAAGATCGACGCTGTCAAACGACCGGCCGTCTTAGGCGACCAACAGCGCGACGTCCTCCGGCAGGGCGGTCCAGTCCTGCGGACCGCCTTCCAGATTGACATAGAACTGGATCTTCTGGCCCGCCGGATCGCCGACATAAAGGCTTCGGCGCGTGGCGTGACGGATTTCGAAAAGCGGCTGCAGGCCCCGCTTGCGCAGCGCGGCCTCGCCCCGCTCCAGATCGCTCTCGCTCGCCAATTCGATGCCGAAGTGATGCAGACCCGGCGGACGGCTCTCATGCCCCCGGAAGAGGGCCAAGGTTTCCTCGCCGACGGTGCCGCCCAGGATGACGAAGCTGCCGTCGCGGTCGCCCGCAATGACGCGCAAACCCACCACGTCGATATAGTGCCTCACCATCGCGGCGTGATCGCGCGTCACGAGCACGGCGTGACTGACGCGCTTGGGCTGGAATACCGAATTCGGAAGCCGCCTGATCTCCGGATTCACCGGATAATGCGATGCCGTCACCGGTTCGACCGCACCGGGCGTCCAGGGCCGTCCGCCGGTCGTCACCTGTCCCGAGCGCGCGGCGCGCCAGTCGGCGACGACATCGGCATAGACCTCGAAGCGATTGCCGTCGGGGTCGTTTCCATAGGCGCTGTTGGTGACGTCGGCGGAGATCGTGTAGTCGAAGGAAAATCCCGCTTTCTGGCTCGCGAAGTAGCCGTCCACCAGATCCTTTTCGTTTTCCAGCTCGAGCGAGAAGTGATGCAGCCCGGGAACGTGACCGGCGCCGCGCGGACTTGAAAGGTCCATGAACGCCACATCGTGATAGGTGTTGCCGTTGGTCATGAAGATCGCGCGGATCGATTCGCGCCGATAGGCTTCATCGAAGCCAACGATGTCGCGATAGAATTCCGCAACGTCCGCCACGCCGTTGACCCAGAAATTGACGTGGCCGATCCGGCGAGGCCGGAAAAAACCGCTCTGCGCAGTGCTGGCGCTGGCTGTCGACATGCGTGACTTCTCCCGATTCCAGGGTGCTCGAAGGCGCACCTCTTGAAAAATCTTATACACTTTTGTAGGCAATCATGTAAAGGAGTCCGCCCGCAAAGGCGCCGCCCCTCGGCCATCGCCGGCAACCGGCAGGAGGAAAGCCCGTGTCAGACGCCCCTGTGTCAGACGCATATGTCTCCCGGCTGCGCCAACTCGATGCCTGCGCGATCTCGGACGCGATGGACCGGCTCGCGATCTCCGGCGTCGCCAGCGGTCTACCCCGCGCATCGGGGAAAGATCGTCTCGCGGGCCGCGTCATCACCCTGAAGGTCGGCGTCGGTACGCCTGTCGCCGGCCCAGTGCGCCATCTCGGCACGGCAGCGGTCGAAAGCGCAGGCCCCGGCGACGTCATCGTGATCGAGCAGCACTCCGGACTCGAGGCCGGCTGCTGGGGCGGGCTCCTGACGCTCGGCGCCAAGGTGCGGGGCGTCGCGGGCGTCGTGGCCGACGGCCCGGTGCGCGACATCGACGAAGCCCGCGACCTGGCCTTCACGATCTTCGCATCGCGGTTCACGGCGCGAACAGCGCGCGGACGCGTCGTCGAACTCGGCACCAATGTTCCCATCACCTGCGGCGGCGTGCGGGTCGAAGCCGGAGACTACGTCATCGCGGACGGCAGCGCGGTGGTGTTCGTGCCCGCCGCACATATCGCCGCAACGCTCAATGCCGCGGAGTCCATCGTCGCGCGGGAGACCGCGATGGCGCACGCCATCTCCAGCGGCACGGCCATGAGCGCCGTGATGGGCGGCAATTACGAACAGATGCTGGAAGGATGATGTCGTGAGCGATATTGCACTGGAGCGCTCGCGCAAGCTCGATACCGCGACCTTGTCGGACGCGCTCGACCGGCTGGGGATCGCCGGTCAATGCCACCGGATCGCACCGCGCAGCCCCGCCTTCCGGGCGGCCGGCCGCGCCTTCACCGTTCTCTACGGTCCGGCCGCCAAGCCGGCAGGCACCGTCGGCGATTTCATCGACGACGTTCCGGAGGGCGCGATGATCGTGCTGGACAATGGCGGACGCGAAGACGTGACCGTGTGGGGCGACATCATGACCGAGGTCGCGCACCGCCGCGCCATCGCCGGCACCGTGATCGACGGCATCAACCGCGATGTGCAACTGTGCCTGGACATCGGCTATCCCGTGTTCAGCCGCGCGAGCTGGATGCGCACCGGCAAGGATCGCGTTCAGGTCGAAGGGATCAACGTACCGGTGACGATCGGCGGCGCCCGGGTGGCGCCCGGCGACATCGTCAAGGGCGATGCCGACGGCGTGGTGGTCCTGCCGCGAGCGCATGAAGACGCGATCCTCGATGCCGCGGAAGACATCGCCCGAACGGAAGACGCCATTCGCGCGGCCTGCCGCACCGGAAAAACGCTGCGCGACGCCCGCCGCGAGTTCGGCTATCACCGCCTGCAGAGCCGAAGCGAACCATGACCGAGCGTTTCGACCCCGCGTCCACGACGCGCAGCGATTTTCCCCGCATCTCGCAGAGCGCGGCGGCGGCTTGCGTGCCCACGGCCGCGCTGCATGAGGCCGCTGGGCGCATCGGCGCCCTCCCATCGGCCATCAAGCCCGTCGCCGCAAAGATGTGCGTTGCCGGACCGGCCTTCACCGTGCAGTCGCCGGGCGGCGACAATCTTTGGCTTCACCGGGCGATCTATGCGGCGAAGCCCGGCGATGTGCTCGTCGTGCATGTCGGGGGTTCCTACGAGTACGGATATTGGGGGGAAATCATGGCGACCGCGGCGCAGGCGCGCGGCATCGCCGGACTCATCATCGACGGCGGCGTGCGGGATGCCGCGCTGCTCGAGGAGATGAACTTCCCGGTGCTTTCGCGCGGCCTGTGCATTCGCGGCACGGGAAAGGATTTCGGCGCCGCGGGTGCGCTGGGACATTCCGTTCGTATCGGCGACGTCGTCATCCGGTCCGGTGATCTGGTCGCCGGCGACCGCGACGGCGTCGTCGCCATCCCAAGAGATCTGGCCGGCGGCGTCATCGCGGCGGCGCAACAGCGCGAAGCGCAGGAAGCCGAAATCCTCGAGCGGTTGCGCGCCGGAGAGACGACGATGGCGATCTACGGCTTCGGCAAATGAAATAAGGCTCAGGGAGACACGCATGTCCAATCCGAAACCGCAGGATCTGTTCCTGGTCGAATGTCTTGTGCGCGATCCCCAATCGCCGCTTATCCCGAAGGCCCTTATGGGTCTGCGTGGCCAAGATGCGTTTGCGGGTGGGAGCCTGCGAGCCTTTCAAGCGCTCTCCGAGCCGCGCCTCACCGTCTATCTTTCCGGCGTTCCGTTTTCGGCGCGCGATGCGGTGACGGCGGCAGCCCACAAGCACTTGCAGAGCCTTGCATCCGGCGAGATCGAGGTCAGCCGCCTCGCCGGGCATAAGACGGTGTTGGGCGCATCGCATGGAACCGGCACGGACTATCATCTCGTGGTCCGCACCAATGTCGCGGACGGCGGCTGGCCCGAACTCTTGCGCTGGTACGACGAAGAGCATCTGGGCATCCTAGCCTCCGCGCCCGGCACCGCACTCGCACAGCGGCTGGTGAGCGAGGATGCGCCGCCGCGGTCCTATGCCTGCTACGACATCACGGCGCCCGAAGTGCTGGAGACCAGGGCGTGGCTGTCGGCGCGCGAGACCGAATGGAGCAGCCGCGTGCGGCCGACCTTCCGCGACACCCGCCGCGTCGTCTCCCGCCGCGTCGCGCTGGGCGGTGACGCATGAGCGGCGCACTGCCCGACGGCGCTTGCGATACCCATTGCCACGTCTTCGGACCGGAGTCGCTTTTTCCTTACGATCCCAAACGCATTTCGACGCCTGCCGAAGCGCCGAAGGAGGCGCTGTTCGCGATGCACCGGCGTTACGGCCTGGATCGCGCCGTCATCGTGCAGCCGAATCTGCACGGCGTGGACAACCGGGTGACCCTCGATGCCATCGCGGCGTCGGGGAATGCCTATCGCGGCGTTGCGCTGGTTCCGGCCGATGTCACCGGCGAGATGCTGCAAGACCTCGATGCCGGCGGCATTCGCGGCGTGCGATTCAATTTCCTGAAGCATCTCGGGCTGCCGCCATCTGAAGACGCCATCCGGCATATCGCAGAGCGCATCGCACCGCTGGGCTGGCACATTCTTCTGCACATCACGCCCGAGCATCTGGAGACGGCGTGGAATTATGTCCGGCGGCTGGACGTCCCCTTCGTGATCGATCACATGGCGCGGATCGGCACGGCGGACGGTCTGGACCAGCCGGCCTTCAAATTGCTGCTGGATATCGTGGCCGATCCGCGCTGCTGGGTGAAGATATCCGGCGGCGACCGGGCCTCGGCGGCCGGCGCACCGTTCGACGACGCGATCCCATTCGCGCGCGCCCTGCTCGAAGCGTCGCCCGAACGGACGCTGTGGGGCACGGACTGGCCGCACCCGAACGTCAGAGGGCCGATGCCGCAGGAGACGGACCTCGTGGCCCTGCTCCACAAGATCGTGCCCGAGAAGGACCGTCTCCAGCAGGTGCTGGTCGACAACCCCGACCGCCTCTATCGCTTCCACGCGCCGCTCGCCGCCGGTTAGAGGCGGCCGGCCAGCATTTCGCCTTGTCAGATAATATAATATCTTGCTATACAATATCAGAGCAGGATGACTGCTGCGCACGCCGCAAACGGCGGCTGAACCACTGGCGAGGATGGCATGACCCGTTTTCCGACGATCGAACCCGGCAAGTACACGCCCGACCAGCGCCGTGTCGTGGAGACCATCGTCACCGGGCCGCGCGAGGCCCTTCGCGGTCCGTTTCCCGCGCTCCTGCATGTCCCGCCGCTCGCCGACGCGGTGCAGAATTTGGGCACCTATCTGCGCTTCATGGTTTCGCTGCCGCCGGCGCTCAAAGAGTTCACGATCCTCATCACCGGCCGCTTCTGGCAGGCCCAGTACGAGTGGTACGCGCACAGCGCGCTGGCGCTCGCCGCCGGGCTCGAGCCGGCCATCGTCGAACAGCTGGGCCGCGGTGAGCATCCCGTGGGCATGTCGGAAGAGCAGGAGGCGCTTTATGCGTTCTGCACCGAGCTGCACCTCAATCATCGCGTGAGCGACGCCACCTTCGCGCGCGCCGAAGCCAAGTTCGGCAAGCGCGGCGTCCTCGAACTGATCGGCCTTTCGGGCTACTACACGCTGGTGTCGATGGTGCTCAACACCGCCGGCGTCCCCCTGCCGGCAGACGGCGTGCCGCTGCCCCCAATCGACCGTCTGAAGCTCTGAGAGGCCGCCGACGCGCCGCGCCTGTGGCTATGCGGCCGATCGGAGCCATATTTCCCACCGATGGACAGAGTCGAGATCATCGTGATCGGCGCCGGCGTCATCGGTCTGGCGATCGCGCGAACGCTCGCCATCGCGGGACATGAGGTCGTCATCGTGGAGCGCGAGCGCCACATCGGCTCCGGCATCAGCTCACGCAACAGCGAAGTCATCCATGCCGGACTGTATTATGCGCCCGGCTCTTTCAAAGCCCGGTTTTGCGTGGAGGGCCGCGAGCGGCTCTATGACTATTGCGCCTCCCGCCACATCGCGCACAAACGCTGCGGCAAGCTCATCGTCGCGCCCGCCGCAGCGGGACCGGAGGCGCTCGAAAAGCTGGCGCAACAGGCGCTCGCGAACGGCGTGACCGATCTGTGGCATCTCTCATCGGCCGAGGCCAAGCATCTCGAGCCCGCGCTCGCCTGTGGAAGCGCCCTGCTGTCGCCATCGACAGGCATCGTCGACGTTCACGGCTTCATGCTGTCGCTGCTCGGCGAGGCACAGGATCACGGCGCCGCGATCGCGCATGGCAGCGAGGTCGTCCGCCTCGTCCCGCGCGCCGGCGATGTCGAGGTGGAGATCGCGAATTCGGCGGGTCCGGTCGCGGCCCGCGTCGTGGTCAACGCGGCCGGTCTCGGCGCGACGGCCATCGCGCACGCCACAGATGGCCTCACGCCCAGTGCCATTCCGCGGCAATGGCTCGCCAAGGGCCACTATTTCAGTCTTTCCCGGCGCTGCCCGTTTCGCCATCTCATCTATCCGCTGCACGACCAAGCTGGACTGGGCATCCATCTCACGCTCGACTTGGCCGGCGAGGCCCGGTTCGGACCGGATGTCGAATGGGTCGATGCGATCGACTACGATGTGCCCGCTAGCCGGGAAGCGGAATTCCGCGATGCCGTCCGAACCTATTGGCCCGGGCTGCCCGATGGCGCGCTGGTGCCGGGCTATGCCGGCATACGCCCCAAGATTGCCGGGCCGGGTGAATCCGCGGCCGATTTCCACATCGCGGACGAACGGCGCAACGGCGCCCCCGGCGTGATCAATCTCTTCGGAATCGAATCGCCGGGATTGACCGCCTCACTGGCGCTTGCCGAACACGTCGCGACGATCGCACGGAGCATTCTCGATGCATGATGCGGGTACATACGACTATATCGTCGTCGGCGCCGGCTCCGCCGGCTGCGTCCTCGCCAATCGCTTGAGCGCCAGCGGCCGCCATAGCGTATTGCTGTTGGAAGCCGGAGGATCGGACAACAAGTTCTGGATCCATGTCCCGCTCGGCTACGGCAAGCTGTTCGCCGATCCCACCGTCAACTGGCTCTATCAAACCGTGCCGCAGCGCGGACTGAACGGACGACGCATCGCGCAGCCGCGCGGCAAGGTCCTGGGCGGCAGCAGCGCGATCAACGGCCTTCTTTATGTCCGCGGCCAGCGCGAGGATTTCGACGCCTGGCGGGATGGCGGCGCGGCGGGATGGGGCTTCGACGACCTCTTGCCCTACTTCATCCGCGCGGAAGATCAGGAGCGCGGCGCCAGCCCCTATCACGGGACGGGCGGTCCACTGCCGGTCTCCAACCAGCGCGAGCCCCATCCCCTGTGCGATGCGTTCATCGCTTCGGCCGCCACAGCCGGCAATCCGGTCAATGACGACTTCAATGGCGCCGCGCAGGAAGGCGCGGGCTATTATCAAACGACATCGCGGTACGGGCTTCGCGTCAGCGCCGCAGCGGCCTATCTGCGTCCCGCCCGGCGGCGCCGCAATCTGCGCGTCCTGACGCATGCCGCCGCCACCCGGATCGTCATCGAGAACCGCAAAGCAACCGGCATCGAGCTGACCGTTCGCGGCGAACCGGCGCGCGCGAATGTTCGCGGCGAATTGATAATCGCCACGGGCGCAGCCGGCACGCCGCATCTGCTCCAATTGTCCGGCATCGGTCCGGCAGAACTTTTGCGATCGCACGGGATCTGGGCGATCCAGGATCTTCCGGTCGGCGAAGGCTTGCAGGACCATTTGCAGATGCGCGCGCTCTACCGCAGCACGACGCCCTTCACCCTCAACGACGACATGATGCGGCTCCATCGCCAGGCCTGGATCGCGCTACGCTTTGCGCTGCTGCGCAAAGGGCCGCTCACGGTGAGTGCGGGATATGCCGGCGGCTTCTTCCGCTCACGCATCGCCGACGCACGGCCCGATATGCAGGTCCATTTCATCAACTTTTCCACCGACAAGATGGGTACCTCCCTGCATCGTCATTCCGGGTTCACGGCATCGTCGTGCCAGCTCCGGCCGACCAGCAGAGGATCGGTCCGCATCGTGTCGCCCGATCCGCGGGATCCGCCCGCGATCGATCCCAACTACCTCGACACCGAAGAGGACCGCGTCGCGAACGTCGAGGGCTTCAAGACCTTGCGCGCGATCATGCGCGCCGAACCCGTCCGTTCCTTCGTCGCGGAAGAAATGGAGCCGGCCCCAGACGTCGCGACGGACGCGGAGTTGCTGGCCTATTGCCGCGAACGCGCCGGCTCGCTCTATCATCTCAGCTGCACGGCGCAGATGGGTACCGGCAAACAGGCCGTGGTCGACCCGCGGCTGCGGGTTCGCGGCATCGCGGGATTGCGGGTGGTGGACGGATCCGTGATGCCCGCGTTGATCTCGGGCAACTCGCACGCCGCCATCGTGGCGATCGGTGAAAAGGCGTCCGACATGATCCTCGCGGATGCCGGCAATGCCGCCGCCGGAAGATGAGTTCGAACCGATCAGCAGTCTCACCCCGAAAAAGCGGTGTCAGCCATGTCAGACAAATCCCCATCGCCGCAGCCGGCGTTCGATCTTTCCGGAAAGATCGCGCTGATCACGGGCGGCAACCGCGGACTTGGTTTCGCGATCGCGGATGCACTGGCCGGCGCGGGCGCCAAGATCGTTATCGCCGCGCGCGACGACCAAACCGCCGGCGAATGCATCGCCAAGCTGCGCGGGCAAGGCACAGACTGCATCTTCGTCCAAACCGATGTCGCGCAGGAAGAGTCCCGCAGCCGCTGCGTCGAGGCGGCCGTCGCGCATTTCGGAAGCCTGCATATTCTGGTCAACAACGCGGGCATCAGCATACGAAAGCTCCCCGAGCAGCTCTCGCTCGAAGACTGGGAGAGCGTGATCGCGGTCAATCTGACGGCGCCGTTCGCCTTGGCGCGCCTCGCCTATCCGCACATCAAGCGGGCGGGTGGCGGCAAGATCATCAACATCGGTTCGCTGTATTCGACGTTCGGTGCGCCCATGGTCGCGCCTTACGCGGCCAGCAAGGGTGGCGTCGTGCAGTTGACGCGCGCGCTGGCAACGGCATGGGCAAAGGATGCCATCCAGGTCAACGCGCTTATTCCTGGGTGGCACGACACCGATCTCACGGCGCGCGCGCGCCAGGATGTCGCCGGTCTCGAGGAACGGGTGGTCGGGCGAACGCCGGCGGGACGATGGGGCACGCCGGACGATATCCGCGGCGCCGCGGTTTTTCTCGCGAGTTCAGCCTCGGATTTCGTGACCGGCGCGTCTGTTGTCGTGGACGGCGGCTTTTCCGTGCAAGGCTAGCAGCCCGGCATGATGCCGAGCGGCGCGACGCGGCACTGCGGACAAATCCGGCGCACCGTCATTGACAGGCGCGTCTCGATGTCCGCGGAAAGCCGATCCAGAAAATCGATACCCAGCGATCCGGCAACCTCGTCCGCAAAAAGCCGGCCAGCCTTCTGCCGTGCTTCGGTGGACCGTCCCGACCAGCGGTTACTTGCGACCTTCAGCGGAACTGCGGCAACAGATGCTTGCCTGCCAGCATCGTGCTGCGCATTACCGCTTCGTGCGCGATACGGCCGAACTGCAGGAGGCACATCAGACGATCCGCACCGATGGCGGCATAGGCCCGCGCCTTCTTCGCGCAGTGATCGGGATCGCCGATGATCACCGAGTCGAGCCCCTCGAGCACCTCGTGCGCCTCTTCGTTGGAGATCTCCTCGCCCCGCGCCATGCGCTTGAGCACTGCGATCACCGGGATTTCGTCCGGGGCGATCTCCAGGCTGGTCGGATCGGCGCCTTCGAGGGCGGCGATCTCCTTGGCCGATTTGCGCGCGAGATGCGGGTTGAGGCCGGCCCGGATGGTGTCCCACCAGATCGAGCGCGGCACCTTGAAGGCGATCGGCGCGGCATGGACGTACCACAGCGCCGCCTTGGCCGCGCCGTTGGCGATCGCCTCTTTGCGCGACTCCGCGACGTGCACGAAGGTGAAGACGCCCTTCTGGTGATTGAGGAAGCGGCCCGCCTGCTCGCGCCGCTGGCCGAAGCCCTTCTCGTACTCATCCATCATCGCCTTCATGAAGGACACCGGGCTGAACAGCGTGGTGCCGAGCACGCCGACGCCGAGCTCGCCCGCCATGCGGAAGGAATCGGGGCTGCTGGCGGTCTGCCACATCCGCGGGTGCGGCTTCTGCACCGGGCGCGGCACGACCTCGCGCTCGGGCATCTGGAACACCTTGCTGTTCCAGGAGAAGGTCTCGTCGGTCCACATCTTGGGGATCATCAGCAGCGCTTCGCGCAGCTCGTCGCGCGCGGTCTCGGGATCGACGTTGAAGGTCTCCCATTCCTTGCCGCCGGATTTGGCGAGGCCGAGCTCGAACCGGCCGCCGCTGAGGATGTCGAGCGTCGCGGCGCGCTCGGCGACGCGCAGCGGGCCGTTGATGCGGAACGGCGCGAGCACGCCGGCATGACCGACGCGCAGCCGCTCGGTCTTGAGCGCGATGGCGGTGAGGATCAGCTCGGGCGCGGAGCTATAGCTGAACTCCGGCGCGCCGTGATGCTCGACCTGCCACCAGATATCGAAGCCCGCCTTGTCGGCGGCCTGCGCCTCCTCGATCGTATCGAGGATGAGGCGGCGCTCGTGGTCGGGCGGGAAGGGTTTCGCCAGCTGGATTTCGCAGAACACATCGAACTTCAAAACAACGCACTCCTACAGGATGGCAATGGGATTGACGGGCGAGCCGGTGCCGCGCTCGACGCGCAGCGGCGCGATGGTGAACAAGAACTCCCAGCGGCCAGCCGCGGCGCAGGCCTTGGCCAGATCGACGAAGCTGAGATTGTCGAGCAGATGCAGTCCCATCGAGACGAGGCCGCACATGTGCACGGGGATCGGGAAATCCTCGATTGGCGCGGGCGACGGCGTCGGATCATGCACCGCATCGGAGCCGAGCACCGAAATGCGGCGCTCGAACAGCCAGGGGATGCAGTCCTCCGAGAGACCTGCCAGCGGCGGACCTTCGCCGGGATTAGGCGTGTTGTGCGCGCGCCAGGCATCGCGGCCGACCATCACCAGCAAGATATCGCCTTCCCCGACGCGCACGCCTTGCGTTTTCTCGGCGGCGTCGAGCTCGGCCGGCGTCACCGGCTTCGCCGGATCGACATACGTCATACCGCGCAGGCGCGGGACGTCGAGCAGCACGCCGCGGCCGACCAGCCCTTCACGCGCCGACATGATCGAATTGCGCCGCGCCCCGGTCGAGCGCACGTCGGTCGCCGGGAAGCCGTTGTACATCTTGCCGTCGACGAAGACGTGGCAGAGCGCGTCGATGTGGCTCGAGGCGAGGCCGTGATAGGCGATGCCGATGAAGTCGAGCGACACCTCCATACCGGGAATGCCGTGGGTGCAGGGATCGTCGCCGCCGACCACGATATGATGGAGCGCCGGCGTCGGGTTCTCCGGCCCCGGTTGGACGGGGAAGTTGCGGGCGCAACCGACGGTGCGGCCATCCTTCACCAGCTTCGCGGCGGCGGCGGTGCGTTCCGGCGTCAGATAGTTGAGCGTGCCGCGCTCGTCCTCCGCGCCCCAGCGGCCCCAGTTGGAGACGGCGCGGAAGATCGCTTGCATCTCGGTTTTGGTTTTCGCCATGGCTCAGGCCTTCTTCAGCAGGGCTTCGTTGGCCTTGCTGTGGCGCTGGCCGGCCGGTAGCTCGATCAGCTCGATGAGGTTGCCGTTGGGGTCGTAACAGCAGCAGCTGCCGATGATGCCGAGCTCCTCATGCGTGAAGAGATCGCGGGTGAAGCGTACGCCCTTGGCGGCGAGATCGTCATAAGCCTGGCGGACGTTCTTGACGCGGAAGGCGATGATGCGCGGCACCTCGCCGTCGGAGACCGGAACGGCGGCGAATTTGGCGCGTGGCTCCTTCCATTCGATGATGTCGATCATCGGGCCGCCGGGATCGTTCGGCAGCACCATCAGCACGCCAGCCCCCTTGGCGCGTTTCATGCCGAAGATCGTCGCGACGAAGTCCGGCCATTCGACATGGCGGCGGTCGTTCAGCACCTCGAAGCCAAGCAGGCGGTAGAACGCGACCGAGGCGTCCAGGTCGCGCGCGTTGACGACCGTGTGGTAGAGCCGTTCGAGATGCCAGCCTTGCGTCATGTTCCGCCCTCTTTCCCGCTTAAATATAACGTTTGTTATGTAAAGAGCAACGGCCAAGCCCGTGTTGCAGCGCGGCAAATTGCGGTTGGACCGCAGGCGGACGGTCGGGCACTGTGCGCGGGCTGATTTGCGTGAAAGCGTCCGGGGGAATGCCCAAGAAAGTCGATCACACCGCGCGGCGCGAGGCATTCCTCGCCGCGGCTCATCGCATGATCAAGAAGTTCGGGATCTCGGGCGTGACGGCGCGCGCCGTGGCGGCGGAGGCAGGGTTCACCACCGGCGCCCTCGTCCACTATGTCGATTCGATGGACCAGCTGCTGGTCGAAGCCTCGGAATATTCGGCGCGGGACGTGCGCGCCAGAATGCTGGAGGTCGAGGCGCTGGACGATCCGCTCGCGGCGCTGCGCGGCGTGCTCTACCTCGCGCTGCCCAGCGATGCCGACAAGCGCGGCAATTGGAACTTCTTCCTCGGCTTCTGGGAGCGCTCGGTGCACAACGAGGCGGTGCGGCATGTAACGCATCTGCGCTACGAGGAATGGATCAAGCGCCTCAGCCGGCTGATCCAGCGCGCCAAGCAGGCGGGCATGCTGGCGCCCGATCTCGACGTGCCGGTGGCGGCGCGCGCGGCGGTGGCGCTGACCGACGGTATTGCGATCCAGGTGCTGCGCTCCGGCAAGTCGCCGTCGACGCAGACGCAGCGCCAGCTCATCGACTGCTTTATCTCGTCTTGGCTACGCCCGACTGGGCGGCCCCACGGCGCGAAAGCCGATTAGCCCGCCATCACGCCGCCGTCGATCACCAGCTCGGTCCCGGTGACGAAGCGCGCCGCGTCGCTGACGAGATAGAGCACGCCCGCAGCAACATCCTCCGGCGTGCCGGAGCGGCCGACCGGCGTCGCGGCGGCACCGGCGGCACGGATATCGGCCATCACGTCGGCATTGCGCCGCGCGTCGGCCGCGAGCAGATCGCCGCCATTGCCGAGCTTCAGCCAGATCGGCGTCTCGATCGAGCCGGGATGCACCGAGTTGACGCGGATGTTGTTGCGCGCCTGGGCGCATTCGAGCGCGACCGCCTTGGTGAACATCCGCACGCCACCCTTGCTGGCGCAATAGCCCGACATGCCTGGCACGCCGCGCAGGCCTGCGACGGACGAGAGGTTGACGATGGAACCACCCCCCGACTCCGCCATCAGCGGCAGCATCGCCTTGGTGCCGAGGAACAGGCCGTCGAGGTTGATCGCCATCTGACGCCGCCAGCTGTCGAAACTCATCTCCAGCAGCGGACGGGAGATACAGATCGCGGCGTTGTTGACCAGGATGTGCAGGCTGCGAAATTTCTCCGCCGTCATCGCGGCGAGACGTTTCCAATCGTCTTCACTGGAGACGTCGAGCGGCCAGAAATGCGTCTTGCCGCCGGCATTTTCGATCAGGCGGCAGGTTTCGAGGCCGCCCGGCTCGTCGACATCGCCGACCAGCACGGTCGCGCCCTCGGCGGCGAGTGCCAGCGCGATCGCGCGGCCGATGCCGCTGGCGCCGCCCGTAACGATGGCGATCCTGCTCTCGAGCGGATTCATTTGATGTTCCAATGCTGCTGGATGAAGGCGGCGAGTTCACCCATCGCGGCGGCGCCTTCCGGCAGCATGGGATGGAACATGTGCCAGACATGGATCATTTCGGGCCACACCGCGAGCGTCGTGGGCACGCCAAGCGCAGAGGTGAGATCGGCGAGGCGGCGGGAATCGTCGAGCAGCACTTCCTCGCTGCCGACATGGATCAAGAGCGGCGGCAAGCCTTCGAGATTTCCGAACAACGGCGAGGCAAACGGGTTCGCCGCGTCGGAGCCGTTCAGATAGGCATCGCCCATCTCCTTCAGGCTGCGGCGCGTCAGGAGCGGATCGGCCGCCGCGAGGCTGTCGAACGTGGCGGCACTGCAGCGCAGATCAACCCAGGGACTGACGAGCGCGACCGACGCCGGCATCGGAAGGCCGGCCTCTTTCGCCGCGAGCAACAGCGCCAAAGCGAGGCCGCCACCGGCGGATTCGCCGCCGACGGCAAGCGCGTCGGGGGAATGGTCCAGCAGCAGCGCGCGATAAGCCGCGAGCGCGTCGTCGACCGCGGCGGGAAAGGGATTTTCCGGCGCCAGACGGTAGTCGATGCTCACCACCCGGCAGTCCAAACGCCGCGCCAGATCGGTGATGAATGGCCGCGAGCCGGCAGGATCGCCCAGCACATAGCCGCCGCCATGCAGATGGACAAAAATGTTCGTCGAAGGCGCGGTGCGCGGCGTGATCCACTCCACCGCGACACCCCCGAGCGCGCCGGATTCAATGACGATATCGGGCGGGCACACGAACGCCGCCACGAATTCCGCCGCCTGCAAGCGCCGCGCCGTGAACGGCGTGTCGGGCCCGCCGATCAGCGCGGCAAGCATCGCGCGGACATCGTCTATCGGCTTTGTCATATCGTTTTCCAACACTGTTTCAGAAAAGCCATTCGCAGTTGCGAAATGCGCGCGCCGCGATCGCAGACCGCTATTCTCGGATCGAAAAGCATTTGTCAGTTATTGTAACACTTGTTATATAACCCACAAGACGCATGCTCGCGCCGTGGTGCGCGACATGACGGAAAAATATTCGAAGGGGAGTGAAGCGTATGCGTAAGAGCCCAAGGGCCGCCCTTCTGTGCGGCATCGCCACCGTTGCCTTGTTTCCGTTCGCCCGTGCCGCAAACGCCGCCGACAGTCCGGCCGCGCCGGCGGCCGCCTATCCCAACGCCATCGAGACCGTTGTCGTGACGGCCGAAAGGCGCAGCGAGGACAGCCAGCACGTCGCCGCGGCGCTCACCGCGCTGTCGGGCGACTCGCTCGACTCCAAGGGCATAACCGGCTTCACCCAGCTGCAGATGCAGACGCCCGGCCTGCGCTTCGGCGCGGGTGTGACGGGCGGCGAGAACGTGATCACGATGCGCGGCCTGGGCAGCCAGAACACCACGCCGGGCGGCGACTCGCCCGTCGCCTACAGCGTCGACGGCGTCACGCTGCAGCGCTCGACCTCGGTGGATCCGGAGTTCTACGACATCGACCGCATCGAGATCCTGCGCGGGCCGCAAGGCACGCTCTATGGCCGCAACTCGGTCGGCGGCTCGATCAACGTCATCACCAACAAGCCGGACGACACGCTGGGCGGCGCCATGGACGTGCTGCTCGGCGATTACGCCCAGCACACGCTGCGCGGCTGGTTCAACGCGCCCCTGGTCGACGACGGCAGCTTCAAGGCCTATGCCCGCGTGACCGGCGTATTCGCGCAGCACGATCCCTATGCGACGAACCTCTCCACCGCGCCGACCGCGACGCACAACCAGGACGGCGAAGACTTCCAGATGCTGCGCGGCCAGTTCTATCTGGAGTTCTCGCCTAACCTGAACGTGCTGCTCACGGCCAGCGAGAACAGCAACAACGATCCGGCCGCGACCAATGCGGCGTGGTGGGAGACGCCGGCACGCTATATGGCGGCGCCCGACGGCATCACGCCGGGCTCGGCCTGCGATTTCAGCACCCAGGCGAAGTTCGACCCGCGCAAGTTCTGCCACGATTATCCGGAGAACGCCTTCAACAAGCTGCAGCTCTACAGCGGCACGCTGAACTACGACATGGGCTTTGCCTCGCTCACCGCGGTGACCGGTTATTCGACCAGCCAAGTGAGCCAGACGAGCGACGGCGACGGCTCCGATTTGCCGATGGCCATGGGCTCGGCCTGGCTGGAACGCCAGCAGCAGATCTCCGAAGAGGTGCGGCTCGCCTCGAACGACAATCCGAACGATCCGCTGAAGTGGATCTTCGGCCTCTATTATTTCTGGGCCGACAATTATGAGAACTTCGCCTATTCCGACACCGGCTACAACGACAGCGGCCCGACCGCCGCGTTCGACGCGTACAACTTCCTCAGCCACGGCTACCAGAAGACCCAGTCCTTCGCGCCGTTCGGCCAGGTCGATTTCGACTTCGCCAAGACGGGGCTCGGCATTCCGGTGACGCTGACGGCCGGCGCGCGCTACAGCTACGATCACAAATACGGCTACAACTATCTCGACTATCAGATCCCGGCGGTCTGCGCCGCGCCGGGAAATCCCACCGGCTCCTGCTCCAATCCGCAAGGTCCCTTCAAGCAGACCTGGGGCCAGTGGACCGGCAAGGGCGAGATCACCTGGCGCCCGACCGACAACATCACGACCTACGTCTCCGCCTCGCGCGGCTATCTCGCGGGCGGCAACATCATCGGCCTGGCGCACATCTATGGCCCCGAGAGCATGTGGTCCTACGATGCCGGCGTGAAGACGCGCTTCTGGGACGACCGCGTGCAGCTCAACCTCGCCGCCTATCACGAGGAGATCGAGCACCTGCAGGTGTTCGTGCAGAGCTCGACGCAATCGGGCATCAACAACGTCAACGGCATCACCCAGGTCAACGGCATCGAGCTGGAAGGCACGGCGCTGCCGGTCGACAATCTGCAGCTTAACGCGACGCTGACGCTGAACCGCTCGACCTACGGCAATTACATCACCACCGACACGCGCTTCGGCGGGCCGGGACCGGGCTGCGATCCGGGCACCCTACTCTGCAATTTCCGCGGCAACACGCTGAACCAGACGCCGCCCTACACCTTCGACCTCGGCGCGCAGTACACCTTCGACACCGCGTTCGGCGCGATCACGCCGCGCGTCGATGCGTTCTTCTCCGGCCGTGTCGAGTTCCTGCCCGACAATTATTTCACTTCGGCGCAGAAGCCGTATCACATGACCAATTTCCACTTGAACTGGCTTTCGCCCAGCGGCCGGTACAAGGCGGAGGCCTTCATCAACAACATCGAGAACGCCGACGTCATCTCCAACGACGGCCTGCAGTCCATCAGCCTCGGGCAGCAGGCGCTGGAACCCGACAACTTCGCCTATTACCCGCCGCGCACGGTCGGCTTCCGGTTCGGGGTCAATCTCTGAACGGACAGGACGGGCGGCCGTGCGTTTGACGGCCGCCCGTTTCTTTTCAAGGCCACAGCCATGCCGTCCACGATCCATATCGAGCGCCGCGGCGAAGTCGACTGGCTGACGCTGAACCGCCCCGAGCGCCTCAACACCCTCACCGGCACGATGGTGCGCGAACTGTGCGCCTATTTCGAAGGCCTGCAGCACGATTACGGCGCGCGGATCGTGGTGATGCGCGGCGCGGGGCGCGCCTTCTGCGCCGGTCTCGACATCAAGGAGCATCTTGGCGGCGACCGCGTGCCGGAAGGCGCCGGGCGCGTGCGCCCGGGCCATCATCTGTTCGACATCGTCAAGCTGATGCGCGTCTGCCCGCAGCCCATCGTGGCGCTGGTGCATGGGCCGGCCTGCGGCGGCGGCTTCGCGATGGCGCTGGCGGCCGACATTCGTATCGCGGGCGAGAGCGCGCGGATGAACGACGCCTTCGTGGCGCTCGGCCGCTCCGGCTGTGAGCTCGGGCTCACCTATTTCCTGCCGCGCATCGTCGGTCTCGGCATCGCGACCGAGCTGATGTACACGGGCAGCTTCATCGATGCGCCGCGCGCGCTGCAGGTCGGCCTCGTCTCGCGCGTCGTGCCGGATGCGGAGCTGGAAGAGGAGGCGGCGGTGTTCGTCGATCCGATGCTGAAGACCGCGCCGCTCGGCCTGCGGATGACCAAGCAGACGCTCAACACGGCGCTGAAGATCGACGACCTCGCCGCCGTGATCGATCTGGAAGAGCGGGCGCAATCGATCTGCGGTCGCGGGCCCGATTTCGAGGAGGCGATGAACGCCTTCCTGGAGAAGCGCCCGCCGCGCTATGCGCCGGCCTAAGCGCTCGCGTCCGGTGTGAAGACCTCTTTGATGCGCGAATGGCGCAGGCCCGGCTCGAGTTCGATCATCTCGATCAGGTGGCCGTTGGGATCGTAGGCGACGATGCAGCCGGTGATGCCGGCGGCGGGGATCGAGGTCGGCTCGTCGGTCGTGAAGCGCACGCCCTTGGCCTTCAGCGCGGCATGCGCGGCGCGGACGTTCTCGGTGCGGAAGGCGAGCACGCGCGGGATGCGGTCGGGCGCAGGCACCGGGAAGTCAGCCTTCGGGACCTGCCATTCGATGAGGTCCAGCATCGGGCCGTCGGGATCGGACGGCAGGATCATCAAGACGCCGCGGCCCTTCGGATTGGGGACCAGCGCGAACGAGGCGCCGCTGCCGTCCGGCCACACCGCGTCGCGCCGGTCGGAGACGACGACGAAGCCGAGCATCTCGTAGAAACGCACGGACTCGTCGATGTCCCTGGCGTTGACGATGGTGTGATAGAAATGCGCAAGCCGCCATTCGCCGCTCATAAGCCTCTCCCGTCTTGCCGCGTTTTCGTAACAAGTGTTATATAACACGCGGGCGAGAACAAGAGCGGCAAGAGGCGTCATGTCGGGAAATCAGCCGGACTGCGATGTCGTGGTGATCGGTGCCGGCTTCGGCGGGCTCTATGCAGCGCACAAGCTCACCACGCTCGGCTTCTCGGTCATCGGATTCGAGAAGGGCGATGACGTCGGCGGGGTGTGGTTCTGGAACCGCTATCCCGGCGCGCGCTGCGACTGCGAGAGCTACTACTACAGCTATTCCTTCTCGCCGGAGCTGGAGCAGGACTGGTCGTGGAGCCTGCGCTATTCCGAGCAGCCGGAAATCCTGCGCTATCTAAATCACGTCGCCGATCGTTTCGACCTGCGCCGCCATTTTCGGTTCGGCAATGCGGTCATGTCCGCGCGCTTCGACGACGAGACCGATTTGTGGACCGTCGAGGATGCGGCCGGCGGGCGCGTCGTGGCGCGGTTCGTGGTGTCGGCCGCCGGCTGCCTGTCGCATATTCAGCGTCCGGCCATTCCCGGGCTCGACAGCTTCGACGGCGAAATCCTCTACACCGCGGCCTGGCCGCAAGAAGGCCATGATTTCACCGGCAGGCGCGTCGGCATCATCGGTACGGGCGCCTCGGGCGTACAGGCGATCTCGCGCATCGCGCGGCAGGCGAAGGAACTGACCGTCTTCCAGCGCACCGCCAACTGGGTGGTCCCGGTGTGGAATGCGCCGACCACCGCGCAGTTCGATGCCTGGGTGAAGGCGAACTATCGCGACATCCGCGCCAAGTGCTTCGCCTCGTCCGGCGGCACGCCGTTCGATCCGCCGCGCGCCGCCGCGCTGGGGCTGCCGGAGGATGCGCGGCGCGCCACGCTCGAGAAATTCTGGGCGATGGGCGGCATCAGGTTCTTCAGCGCCTTCACCGACGTATTCGGCAGCGTCGAGGCGAACGAGGTAATGTGCGATTACGTGCGCGCCTATATCAAAAGCATCGTGGAGGATCCGAAGACCGCTACGCTGCTCACGCCCAACGATCATCCGATCGGCACGAAGCGCCCGCCGATGGACGACGAATATTATGCGGCCTACAACCTGCCGCATGTGAAGCTCGTCGACATCCGCAGCGCACCGATCAGCGGCATGCACAGCAACACGGTCGAGACCGCGGCGGGCCGTTATGAGCTCGACACACTGGTGCTGGCGACAGGATTCGATGCGATCACCGGCGCGCTGCTGGCAATCGACGTGCATGGCAGCGGCGGCCTTTCGCTGCGCGATGCCTGGGCGCAAGGTGCAGGGACCTACCTCGGCCTCGTCATCGCGGGTTTTCCCAACCTCTTCACTGTGACCGGGCCGCTGAGCCCCTCGGTGCTCGCCAACATGCCGGTGGCGGTCGAACAGCATGTCGACTGGATCGCGCGCTGCCTGATGGACATGCGCGAACGCGGCGCGACGCGGATCGAGGCCGAGGCCGGCGCGCAGGCGGAATGGACCGCCCATGTCGCCGAGGTCGCGGACAAGACGCTCTATCCGCGCTCGAACTCGTGGTATTTCGGTTCAAACATCCCCGGCAAGCCGCGGCAATTCGGCGTCTATGTCGGCGGGTTCAAGACCTATTCCGAGCGTTGCGACGCGGCGGCACGTGACGATTATGCGGGCTTCCGGCTGCGTTAGGCGCCGACCTCCGCCGCCAGATGCGCCGCCCCGAAAGACGACGCGCGAGAGGGTCGCCTTTTATGCCGGCGGCAAAGAACTGGCGTGGCGGCTACTTTGACCGCCCACCAACGAAAATGGCGCAGGGGGCAGTCCTCGGAAAATATGCTCCGGACCAGGGTATCGGGAACAGAGCGGTCGGGACGCTATGGTCGCAGGAGTTCCAGAAACGTTCGCTTGGCTTTGTGACGCGCCGCCAATTCATTCACCCAGGCGGCATGCGCGGCTTGCTCGCCCAGCACCGCGCGCAATCGGCCGATACGTTCGATATATCGACAGGCCTCCATGTAATTATCGCGTCCATCGCGCGACACGACCATCTCGACATGGCCGGCGAAGGCCTTCCAGGCATGCGCCGGATGACTGTTCTGCGTGGCTTCCGCGAGGCGCATGCGGACATGGTTTCCCACCTCGTGGCGCTCGAGGACTTGCCACGCTTCATCGAAGCATTTCTCGGAGGAGAGAATCTGAACCAGAACCTCGGCCGAGAGTGCCGACCGCAACGCTTCGCGCGATGGTCTGCCAAGACGTTCCATAAGAATCCGCACGGCGCGATCCTTCACCTCCGCCGCCTTCCCCAGCGCGACCTTCATCGGCTTGTAGAAGTCAAGGCTTGGCGAACGCTCGAACTCGCGCCATAGGACCTTCTCGGCGTCCGATCTGCGGCCGATGCGCATGTAGAGATTGCCCGCGAACAGGACGAGGCGGCCGTCAGGCGCATCCTCGAATTGCCACAGACCTTCTTCGGTCCATTTCAACGCTTCCGCGTCACGGCCCTGTTCGCGGCAAAGCCGGGCAATCTCCAGATAATCGTATGCCGTGGAAAGATCTTTGCGGCGAACGGCGATGCGCGCGTCGAGATCACCATCGCGTTCGGCAAAGCTGTCCAGGATAGAAGACAGTCGGAAACGCAGGCCATAGCGGTCGTCATCGCCGTCCCCGCGACGTCGCGCATCCAACGGCTTGATTTTCTTCCAGGCCTCGTCGGCCAAGCGGCGGTATTCAGCCAGCCCCTCCTTGCCGAGAACGTCTGCGTAGGTCGAGGAGGCGCCGTGGAAGAAATCCCAATCCGAATCCACTTCGCGCGCGTAGAGCGCGCCAGCGAGTGCGACCGGGTCGGGCTTTGCGGCAAGACAGGCGCGCAGATGGATTTCGCTGGCGCGGGCGATGAGGTCGCCGCCGTGCCCGTCCGAATCGTCCACGGCACCGAGGGCTTCCTCCATCTCGTCGAAGAAATCGTCGAGCAGCGGCAGGGCCAGTGCAGCCTTACCGCCGGTGACCAAGCCATCGATGCGATCGAGCACCGCCGTGATTCCGGCCGTCCAGCCGCCGGCCTCGGCGTATTCGACATAGTCGCCGACCGATACCGCATCCGCGATCGCACCTCGAAATCGCGACAAAATCGCATTGTCGTCGTCGCCGGCCGCGGCGCAGGCAAGCTCAAGGTCCGCCAGCAGCGCGGGATCGCGGTCGGCCAGCGCCATCAACCGCTCGACCAGCGCCTCCATGCCCTGGCCTCGCAGATAGTTGCTTAACCGCGCCCGACGGCTGGTTATCTGGTCTGCCGCATCGGGGCTCAGATCATTTGCGGCCAGCGCCGTCGCCACGAGATGCTTGCAGAACCCGAAATCCCGGAATGCCGGGCAGGAGCACTCGCCGGCAAATCGCTTGGCAGAACCTTGCATCGTGGCGCGATAGACTTCGGTTCCGGCGACTCGCGCGACGACGCGATCGGCGCCGATGGCGACGATCTCGACCTTGCCGTTGTCGCGGTAAGACCGGCCGCGCGTGAAAACCGTGTCGCCGGCGAGCGCGCGCAAGACCTGCACGTCGAACCGGATGCGGATTTCGGTCTTCTGTCGCTTTGGCGGCATCGTGCCGTCAGCTTCACGGACTTCGGGCCCACCGGCAATGCCAATTTAGAACTCAACCCCTTGGCCGGCACATCGTTAGGCGGAGATCCGGATGTAGCTGCGGCCGTTATCGAACGATTCTATATCGCCCAGACGGCTCAACGACGCCAGCACGTCCCGGACGTCCGGTTCAATCTCGCCACGGTTCCTGAAGCGGGCGGCGATCTGGTCGGCCGACAATGGCGAGCGGCTCCGCTCCAGCAGCTGTAGGACTTGCCCGGCCTGAGCCTTCTTCTCCGCGGGAAAAACAAGTTTGGAGGTGGAGGTCTTTAGCGACCCGATCGCCTGAACGCGTCCGGCACGATGGGTAAGCGGACCCAGCGTCTCGATCTGATAGTCCGGCCGCAGCCAGCGCACGAGGCCGCGCCGCTCTTCGGACGCACGCTCTCGGTTGAGGTCGACGAGGCGGCCGATGACGTCGTCCTCCGCGAGTCCGGCAGGCCAGCCATAGGCCGCCAGAACAACCGCGTCGATCTGGTCATGGAGGTCCTTGAGAATGGGCGCGCACATCCTGTCGCGCAGATCGCGCTCCTTTGACGGGAGCGGGACATCCGATCTCAGCGCTTCCAGCATATTATAGAGCGCGGTGAGCGTAAGATCGCGGTTGCCGTCCAGAACGCGCTTGCGCACGGCATCGAGTTCTTCGGCGAGCGCACCGATCTTCGCCTTGGCTGTTGCCGTCGCATCGGGAAACGGAAACGGATCGAAGCAACGCGATTTCGAATAGCGCGGATCGTTCCCGACACCCTGTCGTCCGCCTGCTCGGGTGGCCCACGCGACATGCACGCGCGACGATAGCACTCCCAGATGGAACGCCTCATCGGAAGCGATCGCAACCAGCATATTATCGGGCAGCACACGGGCATCGAGGAACTGGAAGATGCGGTGCTTCATGGTTTCCGCCGTGACGATATACCGTCCGATGCCGTCCAAGGCCGGCCGAAGGTCGCGGCGCGGCTCACCGAACTGCCACCATCTGTCCCGGTAGGAGGCGCGGTTGTTGCGATCGCGCTCAGGCTTCACGGTCGAAAGCAGATGCTGATAGACCTCGGGAAACCGGCGCCTTACGGCTGCGGCATCGAGGCAGAACAGGTCGATTACCATAACGCCGCGCGCTCGTGACGTCAGATCGCGGCCGTTGCGGTATTCTCGGATGTGGCGCTCCAGTCCCGGTCGGCGGCCGAGGCCCAGGGCCATCGCCGTCTCCCGCGTGACGATGAAGCCGTCGCCATGGAGCTTGACCCCGGGAGAGCATAGCGTCTCGTTCGCGGTCAGCGACGTGGCCTTGGTGATGTCGGCGCCGATGGTCAGATCGGCGTTGATCCGGCCCGTTCGCTCGACGAACCCTATCCGCGGTTCATCGGTATCGAGCTGATCTTCGCTGACGACCCGCCGCAGCGTGCCCTCGCGCGCGCCCGGCACTGCCACTGTCATCGCAATGCGGACGGCGGCGGCGTCCTTCGTCGCCTTCGTCCAGGGATGATCGGGAACTGCAAGCAACAACGAAATCGGCGGCTCGCCGGCGATATGACGCTCCAGCACGCGGCGCTGGAAGACCTGGACAATCGAATTCGTCGTCACGAATCCAAAGCCGCGCAGGCGCGTGCCCTTCTGCGTCAACAGATCGGCGGCGCGATCCCACCAGTACATGACAAGGTCGGCCGACGGATTGATCTTTGGATGGGCTTTCCACAGTGCTTCGGCGTATCCCGTACCGAGCCGGCCGCGAATGTTCTTGCCGCCGATGAAGGGTGGATTGCCGACGATAAAATCCGCGGTAGGCCAGTCCGGCCGGACCGCCGCTGGATAGCTGTACAATTCGCGCCCCTGCTGATCGATCACGGGTCGGCCATGTGCATCGCGTTTCAACGGCGCTTGCGGATAGCCTTTCCAGACCAGCAAAGCGTCCTTCTCCTGGACATGATCCTTGTTTCCGAGCACCGGCTCGGGTGGTACGGTCGCGCGCGTTCGCAAATGCCATTGGATGTAGCCGATCCACAGCACGAGTTCCGCGATCTCCACGGCCCGCCGGTTCAGCTCCATGCCGAAGAACTGGTCCGGCTTGACGGAGATGTCGCGGACCTCCGCCACAGCCTCGTCGCCGCCGATGTCGTGGAGTTGCTTGAGGGCTTCGCCCTCAAGCTGCTTCATGCGACGCAGCGCGACATAGAGGAAGTTTCCGGTTCCGCAAGCTGGATCGAGCACGCGCACCGAGGCGAGGTGCCTGAGAAAATCGCCGATCTCGCGCAACGCGGCGGAACGGTCGCCAGCATGTAGGGCCCGATCGGCGGCCGACTGATACGCGATCCAGTCCTGTGCGAGCGATTCGACGATCGTGGCATCGACGACGGTCTCGACGTAGGCACGCGGCGTATAATGCGCGCCGAGCTTGCGGCGCTCTTCGGGGTCTAGGGCCTGCTCGAACAGACTGCCGAAGATAGCAGGCTCAAGATCGCGCCAATCGGCATCGGACGCATCGCGTAAGAGCCTGATTTCACCGACATCAAGCGGAAGCGCGGCGGCATTTTTGAAGAGCTTGCCGTTGAAGCGCAGCAGCCGCGCCCCGATCCCCGGCGAATATCCGCCCGCGTCCATATGGCGCCACAGATCGTCGATTTCGGCAGTGAAACGCCGCGGCTCGTCCAGGCAGCGCGTGAGGAGATCGGTGAACCCCTTCTTCTTGAGAAGGCCCGCATCCTCGACGAACATCGTGAACAAACAGCGCATCAGGAAGATCGCGACGCTGCGTGCCTCGAAACCGCGACCTTCCAATGCCCGTGAGATGCCGGCAAGGCGCCCGGCGATATCGCGGGTCACCTTGGCAGTCCGCCGCGCCGGATCGAGCGTGCCGGGCGCTTCCCACACGGTTCGCAGGCGCTCGCGCATCTGCGGATCTGCCAGATCGATCAGCGCGATCCGGCAGCTCTTCGCGTCGGGAAACTGCGCGTAGTGACGGCCATGACCGGAGAAATCGGCATAGAGCTCGATGGAGCGGCCTACGTCACAGACGATCAGGAACGGTGGATAGGCATGATCCGCCGGAAGCGCCGCGGCATAGCGCTCGGCCTGCCGGCGCGCCTGTATCATCAGGTGGTCGATCGTTCCGGTCTGCGGTGCGGGCTTGCCTTCCGCGAACAGGTCGCCTTGCGGATCGGCGGATAGCCGACGGTTCGCGCGCTTACGGCTCTGCTTCGCTTCAAGAATGAAATGGCCACGCTCGTATAGATCGATGCGGCCTGCTTCCACCGAGCCATCCGCCGTCACCCGTTCGACGCGCCGTTCGAAAACATAGTCGTTGAGTTCGCTAGACGCTTCGGCGGGATCTGGGTGCGCGACGCCGAGCACATCGCAGAGTTCGGTCAGAAAGAGTGAATAGTTTGCCCGCTCCTGCCCGCCCTCGCGGCCCGACCAGCGGGCAATGAAGCCCTCTACGACTTGCGCTGTCTTGTTTTCAGCGTCCCCATTGGGGAATACTGTACGAATACCAAAAAGACGCGGCTTAGAACTGGATTTTACCTTAATAGAAGGCGGAATTAGATCAGCTTGTGCTGGGCGCCCTCGCGGACCAGCTCTTGGCCGCTGATCGGCTAACGGTCCTCTTGCGCGAGGCGATCCGCCACCGCCGTGAATTGGCCTCCAATAACGCGGCCAAGCGGACCGCCCTCAAAGCCAGCCTTAAGACCGCCGAAGGCCAAATCGAACGCCTTCTAACTGCGCTAGCGGACGGAACGGTCCCCGACATGACGCTTGTTCGCGCCAAGCTGGACGACCTCAACAAGAAACGGGAGGAATGCGCCGCCCACCTGCTGATGCTGGACCAGGACCTCCCCGAGCTTCGCCAAACCCTCTCGAATCAGCAGGCCAAGTCCGTCGCTGCGACGCTCAAGCGCCGCCTTATGGACGCGCCCGAGCCGTTGCAGCGTCGCTATGTGCGGGGCTGGTCTCGGAAATTGTGGTCAGTAAGGAATTAGCGACCATCGCCGGCCCACGCGCGGCCCTGGCCGTCTGTGCGTCCGACCCGGCCCGCCTGGGCGCAGTTCCGATTTCTGTTCGTGAATGGCGCACCCGAAGAGATTCGAACTCCTGACCCTCAGATTCGTAGTCTGATGCTCTATCCAGCTGAGCTACGGGTGCGTTCAAGGGCGGGGAAACTATGCGGCGGCGCTGCCAAACGCAAGCGCCAAAGCCGCCCGGCCACGCCGGCGCCGGACAGCTCCGCGCCGGACGCCCGGCGCAAAGTTCCCGAACCGGTCAAGTCCTTGGGCGGCGCGGCCAAATCTCCCCAGAAAGCGGCATCGCGTACCCTTGTTTGCGCTTGCCGCGCTGGTTAAGACTGCCGACAAGGGCTTGGCTTGCGACTCGGGCGAATGCAACCGGCCTCATCTTATATCGACGGCGGCGCGGAGAGCGGCACATGAGGGGAATTCGGACAGCAGTGCGCAAGTCGCGCCTGGTCAGCGTCCTGGCGCTCACGGCGGGGCTCGGCTTGGGAAGTGTGAGCCTGGCCGGCTGCTCCGATATCGACAGCTCCATGTTCGGCGGCGACGCCGACGACCAGGGCGCCGTGCCGGCCAGCAGCGATCAGGCCGCAGCCGACACCGCGGCGCCGTCCGCCCCTGCGGGCGGCCTGCCCGGCACTATGCCGGCGGTTTCCGGTGGTGGTCCGGCCTATACGCCGGGAACGATGGGCCCCGCGCCCATGCCGTCTTCCGGTCCGGCCACAGGCCCGGCGCCGGTCGTCGCCATCACGCCCGTCCCGATCGAGGGCGGCGCCAACACCGGCACGGCGGTCAGCGCCACCATCGCCACCCTGCGCGGCCAGGTGCAGGTGCTGGAGGATCATCTCGCGGCGAATGCCGGCCATCTGACCGAGCTGCGTAACCACGGCGCCGAGGCCGCGATGGCCTACCACGAGTCCAAGGCGCGCATCACCACGCGCCTCCAGGTCGGCACCACGCGCGGCAACCCCGAGCTGGTCACCGAATGGAACAACGCGCAGGGCTCGCTCGACAGCCTCGCCGGCAACATCAACGCGCTGAACGCGCTCTCCTCGTCCGTCGCCTCCGACTCGTCGGCGGCGCATTTCGCGCTCGACCAGATCCAGGCGACCTTCAATGTCTCCGGCGCGGTCGACGAGGATCATCGCCAGCTCGCCGTGCTCGAGGACGAGACCAACCAGACCATCGTGCTGATCGACCGCCTCTTGAAGGCGGCGTCCGAGGACACGCAGCGCCAGACCGCCTATGTCGCCAACGAGCGCGCCAACCTCACGACGCTGGCCTCCGCGATCAAGAACGGCGAGCTTTATGGCGCCGATCTCGGCTCCGCGCCGATCGCCACCGCCGCGGGCGGCGCGATCCCGGCCTCGCAGCTCGCCTATGCCGGTACGCCGCTGGTGGTGATCCGCTTCGACCACCCGGGCGTCGACTATCAGCAGATCCTTTACGCGGCGCTCAGCCAGGCGCTGCAGTCCAAGCCGAACGCCGGCTTCTCGGTGGTCGCGGTGGCGCCGACCCGCGGCACGGCGGCGGCAGTGCAGCTGGCCCAGACCTCGGCCAAGAACCACGCGCAGGAGGTGCTGCGCTCGATGACCGACATGGGCGTCCCGGCCTCGCGCCTCGCGGTGGCGAGCGCGACCGATCCCGGCGCGACCTCGAGCGAAGTGCGGGTGTTCGTGCGTTAAGCGCGAGCGGTTCGAGAAAATGAAAAAGGCCCGGGTTCGCCCGGGCCTTTTGTTTTCAGGGGTGCATCTTGTGGAAATAAAACACCGTCGATGACGAACCGCCCGAGCTGATCCAGACCGCCCAATATTCCCGCATGGCGCGCTCGCTTTGCGGACGGATCGCGATGTGCCGCCCGCCCGCCACGCGGAAGTCGAAGCTCGTTATCGCCGGATCCGCGCCGTTTTGCGGCACCGCAATCCATTTGCGGACCGCCGCCAATCCGGCATCGTCTTTCGCATCGACGGATGTGACATCGCACTGGAAGCTCGTCTCTGTCCCCCAATAGATCGTGGCGGGCACAAGCAGCGTGGCGGCGGAGATCTTCATGGTTCGGCCGCCGACCGTCCGTCGCCATGTCTGCTTGGCTTGATGCGCGGATTGCTGCACGGACGGAATGGCGATCGTCGTGGCACGCGGACCGGACTGCGCGATCCAGCCGGCACCTTCGACCGCACGCTTTACCGCGGCCGGATCGGCTTTGGTCGCGACGCAGAAGGTCTGGAAATCGTCGAACAACAACGAGCCTTGCGCTCGCGCCGGGCCGCCAACGGCCAGCAACGCGAGTGCAAGGGCAACGCAGGCGTTACGCAACGCCATTCTCCTTGAACCACGCCAGCATCCGCGCCCAGCCTTCTTTCGCGTCCTTCTCGTTATATGACGGGCGATAATCTGCGTTGAAGCCGTGCTGGGCGTCGGGGAAGACGTCGATGCGGCTTTTGGTGTTGCCGCTGGCGGCGAGCGCCTTCTTCATGTCGTCGATGTTCTGCGCCGTGATGTTCTGGTCCAGCCCGGCATAGAGGCCGAGCACCGGCGCCCTCACCTCGCCCGCCAATTCGAGCGCGGTGTGCGGCCGCAGCTCGTTGTCGGTGCCGGCGAGCGGGCCGTACCACGCGGCGCCCGCCTTCACGTCGTGATTGTGCGCGCTGTAGAGCCACACGATGCGCCCGCCCCAGCAGAAACCGGTGATCGCGAGCTTCGCGGTGTCGGAGCCTTCCGACTTGGCGAAGGCGACAGTGGAGTCGATGTCGCTCATCACCTCAGCGTCGGGCACCTTGGCGACGATGTCCTTCATCATGTCCATGATGTGCGCCATGTCGTACTTGCCCGGATCGCCCTGGCGCGCATAAAGCGACGGCGCGATGGCGTAGTAGCCGGTGTGCGCCAGGCGGCGGCACAGATCCTTGATGTGCTCGTGCACGCCGAAGATTTCCTGCACCACGATCACGGTCGCGGTGTGCGCCTTGCCCATCGGCCGGGCGCGATAGGCGGGGATGTGGCCGTCCGAGACGGGCACCGAGACCTCGCCGGCATCGAGGCCGTTGGTGTCGGTGACGATGGCGTCGGCGCTGACCGGACCCGCGGCAAGCGTGAAGCCGGCCACCAGCGTGGTGACGAAGGTGCGGCGTGGCAGCGAAAAGGCGTCGGCGTTCTTATCCATGATGTTTTCCTCCCGGGAAGATGTCGCGATAGCTCTGCATGGGCCCCAATGACGTCGCTTCGTAGACGCCGCGCGCGATGGCGCGGGCGAGCGTGTCGGCGGCGATGGAGCCGAGACGCATGAGATGACGGCCCCGCGGCTCGGGTACCGGCTGCGTGCCGGTGGTGACCGCGAAGACGAGATCGCCGTCGAACGGCGTGTGCGCCGGACGCAAGCTCCGAGCGAAGCCGTCGGCGGCCATCACCGCGAGGCGCTTCAGCTCGACCCGCGTGACGTCGGCGTCGAAGGCGACGATGGCGATGGTCGTGTTGGTGCCGGGACGGATCGCGCCCTTCATGTCGGGCGGCAGGTCGAGGTCTGGATTGCGCGCGGTGGGAAGGATGCCGCCGAACTCGCCGTCGTGCTCGAACGGCCAGGCCCAGAAGGCGCCCGAGCCCGGCATCACGGGCGAGCCCAGCGCATTGACCGCCGCCAGCGCGCCGACCGTAAAGGCGTCTGCCACCGCCGAGGCGCTGCCGAGGCCCCCTTTATAAGCACCGGCGCGCGCGCCCATGCCGGCGCCCACATTGCCGAGCGGAAAGTTTTCGCCGGCGCGCTCCAGCGCGGCGCGGCCGAGCATCCGATAGGGCGGCTCCGGTCCCCAGGCTTTATTCCCGCCATTGGTGAGGTCGAACAGGATCGCGGCCGGCACGATGGGCGCGGGCGGGGCGGCGTCGCCCATGCGATAGCCGCGCCCGGCGGCGGCGAGCGCGGCGGTGACGCCGGACGCCGCATCGAGGCCATGCACCGAGCCACCCGAAAGCACGATGGCATCGGCCATGCCGACCAGGTTGGTGGGATCGAGCACGTCGGTCTCGCGCGTGCCGGGCGCGCCGCCGCGGATGTCGACGACGGCGGCGAAGGGACGATCGGCGGTGAGCACCGTCGTACCCGTGATGACGGCGTGGTCTTCCGCATGCCCCACGCGCAACCCCGCCACGTCGGTGATGAGATTTCGCGCGCCTGGCCGTACCATGTATGCAAGGCTACCGTCTGACCCGCGCTGCGGGAAGTGAGGCTTGGCGATGAAACGCGTTCTTTATGCCGTAATCTGCGTCCTCGGTTTCTCTTGGGCCGCCCAAATTTCTTTGGCCGCCGACGCACCCGCCATCGCCAAGACGCACATGATCGCCGCCGCCTCGCCCTATGCGGCGGAGGCCGGACGCCAGATGCTGCGCCAGGGCGGCAGCGCGGTGGACGCGGCGATCGCGGCACAGATGGTGCTGACGCTGGTCGAGCCGGAATCGTCGGGCATCGGCGGCGGCGCCTTCCTGATGGTCTACGATCCGAAGACGAAGACCGTGAAGAGCTTCGACGGCCGCGAGGCGGCGCCGGCCAGCGCCACGCCGGGCATGTTCCTGGATGCGAGCGGCAAGCCGCGGCCGCACATGGATGCGATTCCGGGCGGGCTTTCCACCGGCGTGCCGGGCGTCATCGCGCTGTTCGACCTGGCGCACAAGAAATACGGCAAGCTGCCCTGGGCCAAGCTGTTCGAGCCCGCGATCAAGCTCGCGACGGACGGTTTTCCGGCGAGCCGCAAATTGTCGGCGGAGCTGCACCAGTTTCCGCAGATGGCGCGCATGCCCAGCATGATGCGCTATTTCTTCCATCCCGACGGCACGCCGCTGGCGCAAGGCGAGATCGTCAAGAACCCAGCGCTCGCCGCCACGCTGCGCACCATCGCCAAGGGCGGCGCGAAGGCGTTCTACACCGGCAAGATCGCGCAGAACATCGTCGATGCCGTGCAGCATGCGCCGATCAATCCCGGCGGCATGACGCTGAAGGATCTCGCCAACTATCATGCGGTGGAGCGGCCGGCGGTGTGCGGCACCTATCGCACCTATAAGCTTTGCTCGATGGGACCTCCGAGTTCGGGCGGCATCGCGGTGCTGCAGATCCTGGGCATGCTGGAGCGCTTCCCGCAAAGCGACCTGCAGCCCAATTCGCTGAGCGAAGTGCACCTGTTCGCCGAGGCGAGCCGTCTCGCCTTCGCCGACCGCGCGATGTATCTGGGCGATCCCGACGTGATCAACGTGCCGGTACGCGGGCTTCTGGATCGCGGCTATCTCGCGCAGCGCTCGCAGCTCATCGATCCGAGCAAGGACATGGGCCAGGCCACCGCCGGCACGCCGCCCGACAAGCGCGCCGATTATTCGCCCCAGCGCAGCGAGCAGCTCCCGGGCACCTCGCATCTCTCCGTCGTCGACGACAAGGGCGAGGTGGTGTCGATGACGACGACCATCGAGTTCGCCTTCGGCTCGGAGACCATGGCGAACGGCTTTTTGCTCAACAACGAACTGACCGATTTCTCCTTCGATCCGATGCTGAACGGCAAGCCGGTCGCCAACGCGCCGGGGCCGGGCAAGCGGCCGATGAGCGCGATGTCGCCGACCATCGTGTTCGACGCCAAGGGCGACTTCTCGATTGCCACCGGCTCGCCGGGCGGCCCGGCGATCATCGGCTATGTCGCGCAATCGCTGATCGCGATGATCGACGGGCATCTGAGCCCGCAGGACGCCGCCGCCCTGCCCCATCCGCTCAACCCCAACGGGCCGACGATCCTGGAGAAGGGCACAAGCCTGGAGGCGCTGCAGGGACCGCTGACCGCGATGGGGCACACGGTGGTGCTCTATCCGCTGGAGAGCGGGCTGCACATTATCCAGAAGGTGCCGGGCGGCTATATCGGCGGCGCCGATCCGCGCCGCGATGGCGTGGCGTTGGGGGATTAGAGCCACATCCCAACTGTCATGGCCCGCGAATGCGGGCCACCCAGGTGATAGCGGCATGAACTTTCAGGTTCGAGATTCAAATCTCGCAAACCTGCTTCCGGTGTGCGGAACCCAACTGGGTGGCCCGCATTCGCGGGCCATGACATCTTTTTACGTTTTCACCACTGCGAACAGCCGCTTGAACGGGAAGAGCGTCGCGCCATCCGCGCGCGGCGGATAAGCAGCCGTCAGGCGGCTCTTGTACGCCGCGATGAACGCCTCGCGCTTCTCGCCCTCGAGCGCCTGCACGAACGGTCGAAGCCCCGTGCCGCTCACCCAGTGATAGACCGCGTCGTCGCCCTTCAAGGCGTGGAGATATTCCGTCTCCCAGATGTCGACCGTCGCAGCATGCGGCTCGAGGATCGCGTAGTAGGCGCTCGCTTCCAACACGGCGACCTCGCGGACATTCGTGAGGCCGAACGCGGCCGCCGTCTCGCGCATCAGCACATGGCTCGGCGCATCCATGTTGTGCGGCACCTGGAACGCGAGCGTGCCGCCGGGCACGACGGAACCCATCAGGCCCGGCAGCAGCACATCGTGGTCGCCGAGCCATTGGAAGGTCGCGTTGGAGAAGATCACGTCGTACCGCGTGGGCGGATGCCAGGTCGCGAGATCCGCCTCGATCCAGTCGGCGGCGATGCCGGATTTCTTCGCCTGCGCCAGCATGTCGGCGGAGGAATCGAGGCCTTCGATCTTCGCGTCGACCCAGCGCGTGCGCAGCAAACCCGTCGAATTGCCCGGACCGCAGCCCAGATCGACGACGCGGGCCGGCGCCGCGTCGGGAACACGGGCGAGAAGCTCGGCGGCGGGACGCGTGCGCTCGTCGGCGAAGGCGAGATAGGTGGCGGGATTCCAGACCATGACGCGACGCTAGTGCGGCAGGGGCGCGGGCGCCAGAGCTCGATAGGCCGCGGCGCGGGCGCGCGCGTTCTCGCGGATGTCCATCGCGAAGAGCGCATAGTCCAGGCCGTGATAGTTGCCGGCGATGCCGTACGGCGCGAACACCGTTCCCTTCTGATCCGCCGCGAAAAGGAAGCCGTCACGGCACTGCGCCGTCGTGTGCGCCTTCAGCGGCGCCTGGAGCGGCGGGAACGACATGCCGCTGGGCTTGTCGCGGCCCCAGAAGTTGATCTGGAACCGGCCGCTGACCGGCACCGAACCCTTGTTGAGACTTGCAGGTGCGGGCGGACCGTCGCGCCGCCAGGTGAGCGGGTTGATGCAAAGGAGCTTGCCCTTCACGTCGTCGCGCTCGGGCTTGGTGCCTTCGCCATAGGTCGCCCAGTGGATGAGGCAGTGCAGATCGGTCGGCCCGTCGCAGGCATGCACGGTCTTGAGCGCGGCAACATCCTTGTCGGTGATGCCGCCACCGAGAAGGTAGGCGGCGACCAGGCGCCTTGCCAAAGGCGTGCCGTCGATGCGCCGCCGCAGCAAGTTGAAGGCGTGCTCGGTGCCCTGGCTGTGGCTGGCGATGATGAAGGGACGGCCCTTGGAATAGTGCGCCAGGAAATAGGTGAAGGCGCGGTCGACGTCGCCGTAGGCGAGGTCGCCGGATTTTTCGTAGAGCCCCGGCGGCGGAACGACATAGCGGAAGATCGAGCCCTCGCGGTAACGCGGCGCGTAGACCGCGCAGCAGCCGTTGAAGACGCTCGCCTGGTTGGCCATCATCCAGCGCGTGTTCTCTTCGGTCTGGCTGTTGGCGTCGAGCGGCGAATTCCAGTCGGCGCCGTTCATGTAACCGGTCGGATGGATGAAGAAGACGTCGACCGCGGGATCGGCGGGCGCAGGCGCCACGCCGGCCGGCACGAAGGCAGACAGGCCGGGCTTGGCGGGCAATGCCGCCCAGGATCGGATGTCGGCATAGTCGGGCGCCGGCGCCTTGTATTTCAGGTCCCATCCGTGATGCGGACCGAAGATCGTCACGACGACCTTGGCGGTGTTGCCGGTGAAGAAGATCGCCGCGGCGGCGATCACCAGCAGCCCCACGATGGCCGCGAGCGTCAGCAGAAATCTGCGCATGGCAAGTCCCCCTCGGTTCTCTTACAGCAATTCGCGATCCGGAATCTCCACCCGGAAGGTCGTGCCGGCGTCGCCGGTCGCGACCAGGATGATGTCGCCGCCATGCGCGCGGGCCAGGTCGCGCGCGATGGCGAGGCCGAGGCCGGAGCCGCCCGGCCGCGCCGCCGTCGCGAAGGGCTGAAAGAGGCGTTGTTGCACCGCCTGCGGAATGCCGGGGCCGTCGTCGATCACGTCGATGCGCACGCGCTGGCCGTGCCGCGCCGCGGCGATCGCGATGCGGCCCGCCGTGCCGCGCGCCACCAGCGCTTCGACCGCGTTGCGCACCAGATTGAGCACCATGCGGTAGAGCTGCTCGGCATCGGCGTCGATCTCCAGGCCCGGCGGCACGGCACAGTCGAGTCCGATGTCGATGGGCGCGATGCGCGCCTCGATCGCGGCGTCGGCGGCTTCCGACACCAGGGGGGCGACGGCAAGCGAACGGCGCTGCGGCGGGCGCTCGTCGGCGCGGCCGTAGCGCAGCGTGTTGGTGGCGAGCGACACCGCACGGTCGATCGAGGCGACGAGGCGCGGCGCCAGCTTCTTCACCACCGGATCCTCGCTGGCGCTGAGGCGGTCCGAGGCGAGCTGCGCGTTGGCGAGGATGTTGCGCAGATCGTGCTGGATGCGCGCCACCGCCTGGCCGAGCGCCGCCAGACGGCTCTTCTGCTGCAGGAAGCCATAGAGATCGCGCTGCATGGCGGCGAGTTCGCGCTCGGCGATGCCGATCTCGTCCTTGCGCGCCGACGCCTGGACGATGCGCGCCGGGTCTTCCGGGTTCTCGTGGAAGGCGACCATCGCCTGCGTGACGCGGCGCATCGGGCGCACCAGCACCAGGTAGAGACTCGCGAACACCAGCAGCGCCGTGATCAGCGACACCACGAGGCCGGTCACCATCACGCGGTCGGCATAGGCGACGAGTTGGGCGCGGATCGGCCCCTCCATCAGGATGATGCCGATGGTGGTGGCGCTTTTGATCTTGGTCGGCGCGATGACGTGCAGGGTACGGTCGCCGCCGTAGAACAGACAGTCGAGCGCGTGGAGCATGTCGGCGCCGGGCGGGTTGCTGGTCAGATCGATGGTGGCGTCGATCCTGTCGGTCTCGCCCGGCATCACCTCGAACAGCTGGCGGCGGTCGGGGCTGGTGAGCAGGACCTGGGAAGCACCGGCCCGCTCCAGGAGAGCGCCCTGGACCTCGCCCGGCAGCCTGTCGCCGCCGGGTTCCACCAGCGGGAAGACCGCCAGCTCGGCGGACTGGATGTGGTTGTCGAGAAGCTCGCGGTGATAGCGCCCGACCGAGGGCACGAAAATCAGGATTTCCGCCACCATCACGTACAGGACGGTCAACAACAGCAGGCGGCCGGAAAGGCTATGGGCTACAAGCCCATAGGCGTCGGCCAGTCGGGCGCGGAGGAAACCGGGCATCGGGCGGCATAAAGCCCCAAAGGCCGCCCAAATCCTAGCCCGGCCCCCACTTCAGGTAGGCTGGGGAGGGTTGCAGGCGGCGGTTGACAGCCCACTAGCGAAAGCCATAGAACCCCCGCTCTTTTGACGCCAGCCGAGAACCGCCATGAAGCGCCCCTATCAGCCGAGCAAGATCGTCCGCAAGCGGCGCCATGGCTTCCGTGCACGCATGGCCACCAAGGGCGGCCGCAAAGTGCTGGCGCGGCGCCGCGCCCATGGCCGCGCCAAGCTTTCCGCTTAATTCCTCGGCCGGCAAGGCGCCGGCGATGGAACATTTGACCAAACGTGCCGAGTTCCTGCGCGCCGCGCGCGGCATCCGCCGCGTCACGACCGGTCTGACCCTCGAAATCTGCACCAATCCGGCCGGCGAGACCGTCCGGGTGGGCTTCACCGCCAGCCGCAAGGTCGGCAATGCGGTGATCCGCAACCGGGCCAAGCGCCGGCTGCGCGAGGTCGCAAGGGCGATCCTGCCCGCCGCCGGGCGGCCCGGGACCGATTATGTGCTGGTGGCGCGGCTTGATACCGCGACCCGGGCCTTCGAAAGCCTGAAAACCGACCTTGCCCAAGCGGTCGCGGCCGCCCATCTGAGGCTTGCGAAGGCGGGAGAAAGCCAGTGAGCGGCGTGCGCGGCGTGGCGATAAAGGCTTTGATCGCGCCGATCCGCGCTTACCGGTCCTTTATATCGCCCTTGTTCCCGCCGGCCTGCCGCTTCCAGCCGACCTGCTCCCAATACGCGATGGAGGCCATCGCGACGCATGGACCGCTGAGTGGGCTTGGGCTAGCGCTGCGCCGGCTTTCACGTTGCCATCCCATCTCCTGGCTCGGCGGATCGTCGGGCTTTGATCCCGTTCCGCCTGTATAAGGTTTTCGATGAACCAGACCGCCAACAACCGCAACGTCATCGTCGCGTCCATCCTGTGCGTCGCGATCTTCTTCGCGTGGCAATTCTTCATCGGCGGACCGGCGATGAAGGCCGAGCAGGCACGCCAGCAGGCGGTCGCCGCCAAGCTGGCCAAGGACGCGAAAGCCCATGCCGCCACCGCGACGACGGCGGGCGGCGTGCCGGCGCAGGGCGGCGCGATCGTGCACCTGTCGCGGACGCAGGCTCTGGCGGTCGGCGGCGCGCGTGTCGCCATCGATACGCCGTCGGTCGACGGCTCGCTGATGCTGAAGGGCGCGCGGATCGATGACCTGCGGCTCAAATGCTATCACGAGCGCGCCGGCAGCAATCTGAAATGCGACAACAGCGACAAGACCAATCCGCAGATCGTCCTCTTGTCGCCCAAGGGCACGGACTATCCGTATTTCGTCGACTTCGGCTGGATCGGCGACAACCTCGCAGTACCGAGCGACCAGACGGTGTGGACGGTGAAGAGCGGCACGACGCTGTCGCCGGGCCATCCGGTGACGCTCGGCTGGGACAACGGCAAGGGCCTCGTCTTCACCCGCGTCATCGCGATCGACGACCAGTTCCTCTTCACGGTCACCGACAACGTGACCAACAAGGGCGGCGCACCGGTGGCGCTGGCGCCCTATGGCGAGACGGTGCGCATCGGCGCGCCGCAGAGCGCGCTTAAAGCCAGCTACATGACGACGCTGCACGAAGGCTTCGTCGGCCAGGGAAGCGAGCTGGTCGATCCGACCTATTCGAAGTTCGAAGAGTCCGGCACGCCGCCGATCACCGTCTCGGGCACGGGCGGCTGGCTCGGCATCACCGACAAGTACTGGATGGCGACCGTCATCCCGCCGCAGAACGAGAACTTCGACGGCGAATTCCGCGCCAGCCAGTTCGGCGACGTGCGTACCTTCCAGGCCGACTACAAGCTCGCGGCGCGGTCCATCGCACCGGGCACGAGCACGACCGTGACGCATCAGCTGTTCGCCGGCGCCAAGGTGGTCGACACGCTGCGCCACTACGAAGACAAGCAGCACATCAAGAACTTCACCGACGCGGTGGACTGGGGTTGGTTCTGGTTCATCACCCAGCCGTTGTTCTTCCTGCTCGACTATCTCTACCGCCTGATCGGCAATTTCGGCCTCGCCATCCTTCTGCTGACGGTGTGCGTGAAGGCGGTGACCTTCCCGATCGCCAATGCGTCGGCCAAGACCATGGCGAAGATGAAGAAGATCCAGCCCGAGCAGGAGGAGATCAAGAAGCGCTTCCCCGACGACATGCCGAAGCAGCAGCAGGCGATCATGGAGCTCTATCGCCGCGAGAAGGTGAACCCGGTGAGCGGGTGCGTGCCGCAGCTCCTCGTCATCCCGGTGTTCTTCTCGCTCTACAAGGTGATGTACGTCACAATCGAGATGCGCCAGGCGCCGTTCTGGGGCTGGATCCACGATCTGTCGGTGCCCGATCCGACCTCGTTCATCAACCTGTTCGGCCTGCTGCCGTTCAACCCGCACCTCGTGCTGCCGCCCTTCCTGGCGTTCCTGTCGCTCGGCGTCTGGCCGATCCTGATGGGTTGCACGCAATGGGTGCAGACCAAGTTGAACCCGGCGCCGGCCGATCCGATCCAGGCGCGGATGTTCTCGCTGATGCCGATCATGTTCACCTTCATGTTCTCGGCATTCCCGGCGGGCCTGGTGATCTACTACACCTGGAACAACATCCTGGGCATCGCGCAGCAGTGGTACATCATGAGCCGCAATGGCGTCGAAGTGCACCTGTTCAAGAACCTGCGGCTCGCCCATCTGTTCGGCGGCAAAACCGACTCCAAAGCCGCGAACGACGCGTGAGCGAAGAGCCGGCCGCCGAAGAGATCGCCGCCGCGCGCAAGCTGTTCGCGGGATCGTGCGACTTCGTCTGGGGCACCGGCGACATAAATAGTCTTCCGCCGCAGGGCCTGCCGGAGATCGCCTTCGTCGGCCGCTCCAATGTCGGCAAATCGAGCCTGATCAATTCACTGACCAACCGGAAGACCTTGGCGCGCGTCAGCCACACGCCGGGACGCACGCGCGAGATCAACTTCTTCAACCTGTCGGACCGGCTGATGCTGACCGACCTGCCGGGTTACGGTTACGCGAAGGCGTCGAAGACCATGGCGGCGGAGTGGCAGAAGCTGATCTTCGCCTATCTGCGCGGCCGCTCGACCCTGTGGCGCGTATCGCTGCTGATCGATTCGCGGCGCGGCGTGATGGATCTCGACGAGCAGGTGATGAAACTGCTGGACGAGGCGGCGGTGTCCTACGGTCTCGTGCTGACCAAGACCGACGAGCTCAAGCCCGCGCAGGTCGAAGCCGCGGTTAACGCCGCCGACACCGCGGCACGCAAGCACACCGCGGCCTTCCCGCAGATCTGTGCCACCTCGTCGCGAACCAAGGACGGGCTCGATCCCCTCAAATTGCAACTCGCGGCGTTGGCCGAGCGCTGAGCTTTGGGTTATAACGCCCGCGTTTTTCAGTGGATGGGCCACATGGCGATGACGGACGAGTTCGCCCAGGAACGCAATCTGCGCGTGATGGCGCGCTGGCGATCCACGGCGCGCGTCCTGGTCGAGGCGCTGCCCTACATCCTGAAATACGACCAGAAGACCATCGTGGTGAAGTTCGGCGGCAACGCCATGGCCGGCGGCGGCACCGCGGCCGACTTCGCGCAGGACATCGTGCTGATGAAGCAGACCGGCATCGATCCGGTCGTGGTGCATGGCGGCGGGCCGCAGATCGGCGCGATGCTGTCGAAGCTGCAGATCAAGTCGGAGTTCATCGACGGGCTGCGCGTCACCGACCAAGCGGCGATCGACGTCGTCGAGATGGTGCTGACCGGCTCGATCAACAAGCAGATCGTCTCCTCGATCAACGCCGCGGGCGGGCGCGCCATCGGCCTGTCGGGCAAGGATTCGACGCTGATCCTCGCGCGCAAGCTGATCAAGGGGGGCGTCGACCTCGGCTTCGTCGGCGAGCCCGAGAAGGTCAATCCCGAAGTGCTCCACACCGTGATGCGCTCGGAGATCATCCCGGTGATCGCGCCGATCGGCGTCGGCACGGGCGGCGAGACCTACAACATCAACGCCGACACCGTGTCGGGCGCGGTGGCCGGCGCGATGGGTGCCGAGCGTCTGATCCTGCTGACCGACGTCGAGGGCGTCCTGGACAGCGAGAAGAAGCTGATCCCCAAACTGACCGTCGCGGAGTGCCGCGCCCTCATCAAACAGGGCATCATCAAGGGCGGCATGATCCCGAAGATCGAGACCGCGATCGAGGCGGTGGAGAACGGCGTGCGCGCCGCCGTCATCCTGGACGGTCGTATTCCGCATGTGTTGCTGCTGGAACTCTTCACCGAGCACGGCGCCGGCACGCTGATCACCGCCGAATGACGCTGCGCGCCCGCGTCCTGGCAGCGTTGGCCTTCGCGCTCGGCTTTGCGCCGGTGGCGGGGCACGCGTCGCTGACGCTGTGCAACCGCACCTCCTATGTGCTCTACGCCGCGACCGGCGCGGCGGTGCCGGGCGGCGTGCAGACGCAGGGCTGGGCACGGCTGGTGCCGGGCGGCTGCAGCACGGTACTGCCGGGCGATCTCACGGCGCCCTCCTATTACCTTTACGCCAAGACGGCGCAGGCGCATGCCGGGCCGGCGCGCGCCTGGGGCGGCAACGCGTCGATCTGCGTCAAGGACACGACTTTCAGCAATCGGGATGCGCTGAACCCGAGCCGCTGTTCCAGCGACGATTTCTATCCCCTGCCCTTCGCGCCGCTCGACACCCACCGCATGCGGTCCTGGACCGCAACCTTCAGCGAGGCGCAGACGCTTGCCAGCCTGCCCGATGCGCAGCGCGCGGGACTGAAGCGCCTCTTGCGCGACAGCGGCTATCGCATCGGCGCGATCGACGGCAGCGCCGACAAGGCGGCGGACGGCGCGCTCGCCGATTTCCGCAAGAAACAGAAGATCGCCGCCAACGCGACCGTCGCGCAGGTGTTCGATGCGCTCGAGACCAACGCGATGAAAACCGCGACGCCCGCCGGCTACTCGATCTGCAACGATACGGCGAAGGCGGTGGCGGCGTCGCTCGGCCAGAAGGAGCGCGGCGACTGGATCAGCCATGGCTGGTGGAAGATCCAGGCCGGCGGCTGCGCCAAGGTGATGCCGGATCTGGCGGGCGCGGATTCGGTTTATCTCTTCGTGCAGAAGATCAATGGACCGGCGCTGGTGACGGGGCCGAACAAATTCTGCGTCGCCGACATCGAGTTCGACATCCAGGGCCGCGACCGCTGCACCAATCGCGGGCTGACGGAACAAGGCTTCGCGGAGACGCGCGTAAAGGGTCTCGCCGGCTTCGCGGCGCATGTCGGCGAGACGGGACTCGTGAAGGCGCCGGCGCCGAAGAAGCGTTGAGGAGCCGGACTGCCATCCTTCGACAAGCTCAGGATAGGTCTTAGCGCAAATCCTCGTCCTGAGCCTGCCGAAGGACGGCCGCCTGCACTACGACGCCACGTCGAAATATCCCAGATGCCAGCGCATCTCGTCCTCGGTCATCGGGAAATGCACGCCGGCGCGCGCAGGGAGAAGTTCCGCCGTCGGCAGGCGCAGCACGAAGCTCTGGATCTTGAACGCCAGCCGCATGCTGAGACCGGCGCGCCACACCAGCGCGGTGACGGGTTTGGCCAGCCGCGCATCGAAGATCTTGCGCACCTTGGCCTCGGGCACATGAGCGAGGAGGCCGAGCGCCAGCATCACCGCCTCGCGCTGACCGGCCTGCGCCGCCTGGTCGACGAAGACCTCGTCGAGCTTGCCGGCGGCCCGCGCTGCCGCGACCTCGCGCGCCGCGTTGTCGGGCGCCGCCGCGGTCTCGCCGCCGCGCTCGTCCTGCAGACGGCTGCGCAATTCCTTGTTGAGGCGCTGGCCGATCTCGTCGTCGAGGCCGTAACGCGTCACCAGCTGCTCGATCAGGCTTGAGCCGACGAACGACGCGATGCGCCAGATGGCGCGCTTGGAGAGGTCGGCACGCAGCACCAGCGGCACGTGCCAGGATTGGATCTTCTCGGCCTGCTGCGCCAGCGCATCGAGCGTCTTCTCGCGGATGCTGGCATCCGGATTGGCGATCAGCGAGGCGATGGCCGGGATGTCGAGCGAGGAGACGATGGCGTCGGCCACCTTCTGGCTCACCGGGCGGCGGCGCGCGATGGCGGCCAACACCTCTTCGGCCTTGGCGGCGGCGATGATCTCCATCAGATCGGTGTCGGAAAGCAGCGGCGAATATTCCAGGATCGGCGCGGCGACCAGGTTCTCCACGTCGCGCGCCAGCGTCAGCACGATGAACCTCGGGATGCAGTCCATCGTCTTGATCTCGTCCGCGAGCACGGCGCGGACATGCGCGGCCTGGTCCTTGGCAAGGCGCTCCAGCGTCTCGATGGTCAGGCCGCGGACATGGGCGCTCTCCTCGTCGGAAAGATTGGGCATCAGGCGGGCGATCTTGCGCGCCAGCTCGCAGCGGACCTCGTCGTCCAGATCGTCGGCGAGATGGCGGTTGGTGCGCGCCGGCGCCGCCGTGTTGGCCGCCACCGCACGGCGCGTGGCGGGCGCGCCGTTCTGCGCCAGATAGTCCAGCACCTCGCCGCCCGCGTCGGTGCGGCCCGCGAGGTCGTGCTGCGCGATCTGGCTGCGCTGCTCGAGCAGGGCGAGTGCCCGCTCGCGGGTCAGCGCGGGAGCCGGCGCGGATGGCGCGGGGCGTCGCATGAAGAGCCTTTCTGGTTCGGCCCCGAGTGTCGCGCCGTCCCGGTTTCCCGCCGCTTAAGGGAATTGGTTGAGAAAGCGTTGCAGCCTTGCTAGAGCGCAGGCGCGATGGCCGAAAAATCACCGGATTTCGAGCATGTGGAGACGTGGGTGTTCGACCTCGACCACACGCTCTACACCTTCGACGCGGCAAGCCAGGCCGAGATGGAGGAGCGCATCTGCCGCTACGTGCAGCGGCATTTCGGCATCGCGCGCGATCCGGCCTGGGAGATCCAGAAGCGCTATCTCACGGATTACGGCTCGACCCTGGCCGGCCTCATCATGCACGAGCGGATCGATCCCGACGCCTATCACGACGCGGTCAACGACCTGGACGTGCTGGACCTCAAGGCCAACGCGGCGTTGCGCAAGGGGCTGGAGCGGCTGCCGGGGCGCCGCTTGGTCTTCACCAACAATTGCGGACGCTATGCCGCCGACGTGCTGGGAAAGCTCGGCGTCGACGATCTGTTCGCCGGCATCGTCGATGCGCGCGCCATGGATTTCGTGCCCAAGCCGCAGGCCGGCGCGTACCGGGCGCTGCTGCGCCAGGGCAAGTTCGATCCGGCGCGTGCCGCCTTCTTCGACGACAGCCCGCGCAACCTGGTGCCGGCGCGCGCGCTTGGCATGACCACGGTGTGGCACAATGACGGGCTTGGCCAATCCCACTGGACGCTGGACAATCCCGAGCGGCACATCGACCATCAGACCGACGATCTTCCCGCGTTTTTGCAGACCATCAGGATAAAGCCATGAGCCAGGAGATTGCCCGCATCATCGACGACGCCTGGGAGGCGCGCGACATGCTCAACGCCCAGACCAAGGGTGCGGTGCGCGAGGCGGTGGAGACCGTGCTCGACGATCTGGATGCCGGCCGCCTGCGCGTGGCGGAGAAGCATGCCGGCGAATGGGTGATCCATCAGTGGCTGAAGAAGGCGGTGCTGCTGTCCTTCCGGCTGAACGCGATGAAGCTGATCGACGGTGCGCCGGGCGACGCGATGTGGTGGGACAAGGTCGACTCGAAATTCGCCGGCTGGGACGCGGCGCGCTTCTTCGATGCCGGCTTCCGCGCCGTGCCGGGCGCTATCGTGCGCAAGTCGGCCTACATCGCCAAGGGCGTCGTGCTGATGCCGAGCTTCGTGAACGTCGGCGCCCATGTCGGCGAGAACACGATGATCGACACCTGGGCGACGGTCGGCTCCTGCGCCCAGGTCGGCGCGAACTGCCACATCTCGGGCGGCGCGGGGCTGGGCGGCGTGCTGGAGCCGCTGCAGGCGGCGCCCACTATCATCGAGGACAATTGCTTCATCGGCGCGCGCAGCGAAGTCGCCGAGGGCGTGATCGTCGGCGAAGGCTCGGTGCTCGCCATGGGCACGTTCCTGACCGCGACGACCAAGATCGTGAACCGCCACACCGGCGAGATCGTCACCGGCCGCGTGCCGCCCTATTCGGTGGTGGTGCCGGGTTCGCTGGGCGGCGGTGCGGGCAAGCCCTCGCTCTATTGCGGCGTGATCATCAAGACGGTCGACGAGCGCACGCGGTCCAAGACCTCGATCAACGAGCTGCTAAGAGACTGAGGCAATATAGCTGAAGTAATACTTCCCAATACTGCCGGATTATATTAGCGTTGGCCGTCCATTTTCTTGGGGGCTTGTGAATGGATTGGGGAGCAGTCGCGTTCGTCAGCAGTATTCCCGGCGTGTTGGTGTCGGTCGGCACGATCGTGCAATTCGTCAACAACCGGAGCAGCACAGCCGGCGTGGCGGTGACCGCCCCGCCGCATCACGACGTAGCGCCCTACACGGCGCCGGCCGCCACGATCGCCGCGGCGCCCGGGGTGAACTGGACGGGCTATTTCTTCAGCTTCAAGGGCCGGATCAGCCGCAGCAGGATGTGGATATTTCTCGGCATCTATCTGCTATTCGTCATGCTCTATGGCGCCATGCTCGCCGCCGGCGGCGGCGGCGATGCGGACAAGGCACCGCCAGCGATTCAGCTTATCGGAGCAATGTTCGGGTTGATCTATTACTATGCCGGGTTCGCGGTGGCCGCGAAACGCCTGCACGACCGCAACAAGAGCGCGCATTGGCTCTGGCTGTTCGCCGGGCTCCCCCTCGTCCTCATCGTCATCGCTGTCGGAGCGGGCGGCAGTCCGTCGTCCGTCGTGACGGGAATTGCCGGCACGGCCTTGGTCGTATGGGCCTTCGTCGAACTCTATTGCCTGCCTGGCACCGTGGGGGCGAATCGCTACGGGCCGGATCCGCTGGGCACGCGTTGACCGTCGCGCGGGCGGCGCGTACATCGCCCGCATGACCTCGCCCGATCCTGTCGCGCCCGATCCTGTCGCATTGGCCCAGGCGCTGATCCGCTGCCGCTCCGTCACGCCCGATGACGGCGGCGCGCTGGGCGTGCTGGAGGACTTCTTGAAGCCGCTCGGCTTCGTCTGCCACCGGCTGCGCTTCCAGGCCGAAGGGACGCCGGCCGTCGAGAATCTCTACGCGCGCCTCGGCACGCAGGGGCCGAATTTCTGCTTCGCCGGACACACCGACGTGGTGCCGCCGGGCGATGCCAAGCTGTGGCGGCACGATCCCTTCGCCGCGGAGATCAAGAACGGCACGCTCTATGGCCGCGGCGCGGTCGATATGAAGTCGGCGGTGGCCTGCTTCGCGGCGGCGGCCGCGCGCTTCATCGAGGGCGGCAAGCCGTTCGGCTCGATCAGCCTGTTGATCACCGGCGACGAGGAAGGCCCGACCAACGTCAACGGCACCAAGCGGATGCTGGTGTGGCTGAAGGAGCAGGGCGAGCGGCTCGACCACTGCATCGTCGGCGAGCCGACGGCGACGGCGGCCACGGGCGACGTGCTGAAGATCGGGCGGCGCGGCACGATGAACGTGCGGCTCACCGTCACCGGCACGCAGGGCCACGCGGCCTATCCGCAGAAAGCGAACAATCCGATTCCGGCAATAGCGGAGTTGGCGAGCGCGCTCGCCGCCTGGAAGCTCGACGACGGCACGGACCACTTCGATCCCTCGACGCTCGCCTTCACGACCATCGACGTCGGCAATCCGGCGACCAATGTGATTCCGGCCGAGGCACGCGCCGGATTCAACATCCGCTTCAACGATCGCCACAAAAGCGCCGGTTTGATCGCGCATATCGAGGCCGAGGCGGCGAAGATCGCAGCGGCGCGCGGCGTGGAGATCGCGGTGAGCGCAAACGCGAGCGGCGAGCCGTTCCTCACCAAGCCTGGGGCCTTCACGGCGATGCTGAGCGACGTGGTGAAAGATGTGACGGGGCGCGCGCCCGAATTGTCGACGACCGGCGGCACGTCCGATGCGCGCTTCATCAAGGACCTGTGCCCGGTGGTCGAGATGGGGCTGCCCGGCGGCACGATGCACAAGGCCGACGAATGCGTGCCGGTCGCCGAGATCGCGACGTTGACCGTGCTCTACGCGCGGGTACTCGAGACTTATTTCGCGAACCCGCCCAAATGAGCGACCCGCGGCCCATCGGGGTGTTCGATTCCGGCATGGGCGGATTGACGGTGATGCGCGCGCTGATGGCGCGGCTGCCGGGCGAGAGCTTCGTCTATCTCGGCGACACGGCGCGGTTGCCCTACGGAACAAAAAGCGCCGACACCGTGCGGCGCTACGCGATCCAGGCGGCGCAGGCGCTGGTTGCGCGCGGCGTGAAGCTTGTGGTGATCGCGTGCAACACGGCATCGGTGTCGCTGCCGCAGGTGGCGGACGCGCTGGCGCCTCTGCCGGTGATCGGCGTGATCGTGCCGGGCGCCAAGGCGGCGCTGGCGGCCGCGCCCACGGGCCCCGTCGCGGTGATCGCGACCGAGGGCACGGTCAAGCGCGGCGCCTATATCGAAGCGATCCGGGCGCAGGGCTCCGACGTGCCGATCGTGCAGCAAGCCTGCCCGCTGTTCGTGCCGCTCGCCGAGGAAGGATTGGTCGAGGGCGAGATCGTCGACGCGGTGGTGCGCCGCTATCTGGAGCCGCTGCTGGCGACGATGCCGAAACCGCAATGCCTGCTGCTCGGCTGCACGCACTATCCGGTTCTGAAAGCGGCTATTGCGAAGTTCGCCGATATCCCGCTGGTCGACAGCGCGGTGACGGCGGCCGACGCGGTCGCGGCGCTGATCGCGGAACGCGGCATCGCCAATGACGGGCCGGCGTCGCTGTCCTTCCTCGCGACCGACGCGCCGGACCGCTTCGCGGGCACGGGCGAGATCTTCCTCGGCCGCCCGATCGATCCCGGCAGTGTCGAGCTGGTCGACCTTCAGTAATCAAACAAACGTGTCATGCCCGCGAAGGCGGGCATCCAGCCCGGCCGAGCGACTGGATGCCCGCCTTCGCGAGCATGACAATGTAGGTTGGGTCAGTAGTCGACCTTGACCAGATACAGCCCGTCCGGCGGCGACACCGGTCCGCAGGCACTGCGGTCCTTAGCCTCGAGCGCATCGGCGAGATCGCGGGCGCGCCATTTGCCTTCGCCGACCAGCTTCAGCGAGCCCACCATCGAGCGCACCTGGTGATGCAGGAACGACCGCGCCGACGCTTCGATATGGATCTCGTCGGCGGCGCGGCGCACGTCGAGCCGGTCGAGCGTCTTGACCGGCGACTTCGCCTGGCATTCGGCGGCGCGGAAAGTGGTGAAGTCGTGCGGACCGGTCAGCGCCTGCGCCGCGTGATGCATCGCTTCGGCATCGAGCTTGTGCACGATATGCCAGACCTTGCCCGCTTCCAGCACCGGCGGCGGGCGGCGGTCGAGGATGCGGAACAGATAATGCCGCGCCGTGGCGGAGAACCGGGCGTGGAAATCCGGCGCGGCGACCGCCGCTTCCAGCACGGCGACATGCGGGCGGCAGAAATGGTTCAGCGCGTCGCGCACCTTGTCGGCGATGAAGTCCTTGGCGAGATCGAAATGCGCCACCTGGCCGAGCGCGTGCACGCCGGCATCGGTGCGGCCCGCGCCGGTGACGGTGACGCGCTCGCCCGAAAAACGGACGATCGCATCCTCCAGGATGCCCTGCACCGAGGCGCCGTTGTCCTGCCGCTGCCAGCCGACCAGCGCGCCGCCGTCATATTCGAGCGTGAGGCGATAGCGCGGCATCAGCCGAGCACGGTGCCGCGCGGCAGTGCGAAGCCGCGCAGCAGGTCGGACGCGTTCATCGCGGATTTGCCGGGGCGCTGCAGACGCGTCAGGCGCAGGGCGCCGTCGCCGCATGCGACCGTCAACGCGTCGTCGAGCAGCGTGCCGGGCTGCGCGGAACCGGTTGCGGGCTCGCAGTTGAGGATCTTCACCCGTTCGCCCTTCACCTCGCACCACGCGCCCGGGAAGGGCGAGAGGCCGCGGATCACGCAATCGAGTTCGTGCGCGCTCTTCGTCCAGTCGATGCGCGCCTCGTCCTTGAGGATCTTCTTGGCGTAGGTCGCCCCCTCTTCGGGCTGCGGCCGCTCGGCGATGCTGCCGCGCTCCAGCGCCGCCAGCGTGCGAACCATCAGGTCGGCGCCCAGGCGCGCCAGTTCGCCCTGAAGCTCGCCGGACGTCTTGCGGCCGACCGGCGTGCGCTCGGCCATCAGGACGGGGCCGGTGTCGAGGCCCTCCTCCATCCGCATGGTCATCACGCCGGTTTCGGCGTCGCCGGCCATGATCGAACGCTGGATCGGGGCGGCGCCGCGCCAGCGCGGCAACAGCGAACCGTGCAGGTTGAAGCAGCCGAGCCGCGCCGCGTCCAGGATCGGTTTGGGCAGGATCAGCCCATAGGCGACGACGATCGCGGCATCGAGATCGAGGGCGGCGAACAGCGCCTGCTGCTCGGCGTTCTTCAGCGAGACCGGCGTGCGCACCGCGATCTTGTGCTTGAGGGCGAGCGCGTGGACCGGCGACGGCTCGGTCTCGTAGCCGCGGCCCTTGGGGCGCGGCGGCTGGGAATAGACGCAGGCGATGTCGTGACCCTGGCCGATCAGCGCGTCGAGCGTCGGGACGGCGAAATCGGGCGTCCCGAGAAAGGCGAGGCGGAGGCTCACCCCGCGTCTTTCAGACGCTTGGCCTTCTGCAGCTTGCGCAGCACCATGGAGCGTTTGAGCTTCGACAGATGGTCGATAAACAGAACGCCTTCGAGATGATCCATCTCGTGCTGCAGGCAGGTCGCGAGCATGCCGTCGGCCTCGATCGCGTGGCTCTGGCCGTCGCGATCCGTATAGGTCGCCTTGATGCGGGCGGCGCGCTCCACGTCGTCCCAGATCTCGGGCACCGAGAGGCAGCCTTCCTCGAACACCGCGACCTCGTCCGAGCGCCAGGTGATCACGGGGTTGATGAAGTGGCGCGGGTTCTTCTTGCCGTCGCGCTGGTCCAGATCCATCACGATGATGCGCTGGGGCACGCCGATCTGCACGGCGGCGAGGCCGATGCCGTCGGCGGCGTACATCGAATCCACCATGTCGTCGATCAGCTTGCGCGTCGCGGCGTCGACGGCCTCGACGGGCGTCGAGACGGCCTTGAGGCGCGGATCGGGTGCGGTGAGGATCGGACGGACGGCCATGGCGGGGAAATAAGGACGATGGCGCCCGTGGTCAAGCGGGGATAAAATCGCGCGATTCCCGACACAATATGACGTGCGGAGAGGCGGAACATGCCGCAGATCGTGTCCTATCTGACCCTGGCGTTCAGCATCGCGGCCGCGCTCTTGGCGCTGCTCGCATTTTTGGGCAGCCGGCGCCGGGCCGATGGCGGCGCGCAGGCGACGGCCGAAGCGGTGGCCGCGACCGTGCGAACCGAGGCGGATCGTGGCCGCACCGCGGGCGAGGACCAGGCGCGCGGCCTGCGCAAGGAACTGGGCGAAACCATCGACCGCTTCCAGACCGTGCTGTCGAACCGGCTGGACGTCGCGATCGAGAGCATCCGCCAGCCGATCGGCGCCATGGGCCAGAAGCTCGACGCCGACATCGCGCGCATGGGCAAGGACGCGGGCGAGAACCGCGACACGCTGCGCGCCTCCATCGAAGGGCGGCTCGACAGCCATGGCGAGCGGCAAGCGGCGGCGGGGCGCGAACTGCGCGAGGAGTTGACGGGCAATTTCAAGCATACCGCGGATGTCCTGTCGGCGACGACGCGCGATCTGGGCGTGCAGCAGCAGGACCGGCTGGACAAGGTCGCGGCCGAACTCAAGGGCATGTCGGAGCGCCAGAGCACGGCGCAGGAGACATTGCGTCAGGCGGTCGAGGGGCGGCTGGACGCGATCCGGACGGAAAATTCGGTCAAGCTCGATGAGATGCGCCAGACGGTCGACGAGAAGCTGCAGACCGCACTCGACAAGCGGCTGGGCGAGTCGTTCCGCACGGTGCAGGAGCAACTCGAACGCGTGCATGCGGGGTTGGGCGAGATGCAATCGCTGGCCACCGGCGTCGGCGACCTCAAGCGCGTGCTCTCCAACGTCAAGACGCGCGGCACCTGGGGCGAGGTGCAGCTCGGCATGCTGCTGGAGCAGTTCCTGGCGCCCGACCAGTACATTCGCAACGCCCAGGTGCGCGAGAACAGCCTGGAGCGCGTCGAATACGCCGTTCGCTTCGGCGGGCGCGACGAGGACGGCAAGGAGTTGTTGCTGCCGATCGACGCCAAATTCCCGCAGGAGGACTACGAGCGCCTCGTTCTCGCGGTCGAACGCGCCGATGCGGCGGCGGTGGAGGAGGCCTCGGCGGCGCTGGAGGCACGCATCAAAAGCTTCGCCAAGACGATCTCGGACAAATACATCAATCCCCCGCTCACGACCGACTTCGCGATCCTGTTCCTGCCGACCGAGAGCCTGCTGGCGGAAGCGCTGCGCCGGCCCGGCCTGTTCGAACAGCTGCAGCGCGACTGCCACGTGACGCTGGCCGGGCCGACCACGCTGTCGGCGATGCTGAGCGCCTTCCAGATGGGCTTCCGCTCGCTCGCCATCCAGAAGCGGTCGAGCGAGGTGTGGCAGATCCTGGGCGCGGTGCGGCACGAATTCACACTGCACGGCAAGGTGGTCGACAATCTGAAGAAGCAGCTCAACACCGCCGCCAACACCATCGACAAGCTCGGCACGCGCACCCGCGCGATGGGCCGGGCGCTGCGCAACGTCGAGACGGTACAAGGGCCCGAGGCGCAGACGCTGCTCGGCCTCGACGAGGCGGAGGTCGAAGAGCCGGCAGAGGCGGACGCGGACGCGGAGGCCTAAGCGGGCTTTCGCTTCCAGCGGTAATAGACGCGCGGGGCGTCCCAGCCGTCCTGCATCACCTCGTTCTCGCGCACGAAGCCCTCGCGCTCGTACCAGGCGATGGCGAAGGCATTGCGCGTGTCGGCGCGCAGCAGGATCTCGTCCGGCAGGTGCTCGCGCACGACGGCGAGCAGGCGCTTGCCGAGGCCGCTGTGCTGATAGGCCGAGCCCACAAAGATCTGGTCGAGATAGTTGTCGCGCGTGCGGAAGGCGAGCATGGCGGCGATGGTGCCTTCGTCGTCGGCGACGAAGAGTTGCCAGCCGCCGGCGATCTCGACCGGGATGCGGGCGCGCATCTCGTCGTAATTCGCCTCTTGCCAATGCGGCAGGCGCAGCGACTGCCAACTCTCCATCCAGACGCGCGCGATGGCGTCGAAATCGGTCTCGCGGGCGCGGCGGATGACGATCATGGCAGGGTCAGGCCTGTGCCGAGATGCGGCAGCGCGAGCTTGGCGATCACGCGCTGCGAGGCGTGGTTGTCGAAATGGGTGCTGTAGAACAGCGCACGGCCGGCAAGCGCGGGCAACGCGCTCCACGCCGCCGTGACGGCGCAGGCAAGCCCTCGGCCGCGAAACGCCGGCACGGTCGCGACGCCGATGCAGGCCGCATGGGCGTCGATGCGCGCCGCGAACGCGATGGACGCGATCTCGTTCCCTTCCATCACCACGCACCAAGGCGGCCAGAAGTGCGAGAGATCGGTGAAGCCCTGCGCGACGATGCCGGACGGCAGGCCGTCGCGTTCGAGGCGCGCCCACAGCGCGTCGCCCTCCGGCGTATCTTGCGCGATCACGGGCGGCCCATCCCAGCGCGTGTCATGCGGCAGGATGTGATGGTGTTCGAGATCTTGCGGCGCGACGGCCGTGCCCAGTGTGGAAACATCCGCGACGTCGTGACGATAGAGCACGATGGCGCCCTGGGCGCAGATGCCGAGCGCCATGCGGGGCGCCTCGGAGCCGTCGGGATCGTTGACATGCAGCATCCGCCCCTCCGGCGTGCGCACATAGCCGGCGTCCATCAGCTTGCGCAGAAGATCGAGCGGTTCGCTCAAGCCGCGACAAGCTCCTCATAGAGCGTTCGATCCGGCGGCGAGAAGCAGCAGAACGTCACTTCGGTCTGGACCGTGCATTGAGCCAGATGGCTGCGGACCTCGTGCAGCGCAATCTTCGCCGCCATCTCCGGCGGCCAGTGGTAGATGCCGGTGCCGATCGCGGGAAATGCGATGGTGACGATGCCGTTCTCGTCGGCTCTTTGCAGCGCGCTGCGATAGCATCCCGCGAGAAGCTCCTTCTTGCGTGCCTCGGTCGCGCCGCCCGCGCCCCACATCGGCGCGACGGTGTGGATCACGAACGTCGCGGCCAGCCGATAGCCTTTTGTGACGATGGCTGTTCCTTCGGGACAGCGGCCGATCTTGCGCAGGTCGTCTTCCATCTCGCGGCCCGCCTTGCGCCGGATCGCGCCGTCGACGCCGCCGCCCATCATCAGGGGCGCGTTGGCGGCGTTGACGATGGCATCGAGCGCCAGCGTCGAGATGTCGGCCTCGATCACGCGAAGACGCGTGTTCAATAGTTTCCCTCCGCGAACGCTTTGATCAGGTGGTGCGCGATGGCGACCGCCGGCGGCACCGAGATGTCCGGCATGCGCTCGCCTTCGATCAGGCGCTTGGCCTTGTCGCGGTCGACCCACATGGCGTCGGCGATCTCCTCGCCGTCGGGCTTGAAGTCGCGGCTTTCGGCCTCGGCGATGCAGCCGATCATCAGCGAGGACGGGAACGGCCAGGGCTGCGTCGCGTGATAGTGCACCTTGCCGACCTTGCAGTTCACCTCTTCCATCAGCTCGCGCTGGACGGCTTCCTCGATGGTCTCGCCCGGCTCCATGAAGCCGGCGAGCGCGGAGTAGAAATTCCCCGGAAAGCGCTTGTTGCGCCCCACCAGGCAGGCGCCGTCATGCACCGCCAGCATGATCACCACCGGATCGGTACGCGGGAAATGCTCGGCCTTGCAGGCGTCGCAGATGCGCCGCCAGCCGCCGTCCGTCAGCCGCGAGGCGTGGCCGCAATTGGGGCAGAAGCCGTGGCGGTTGTGCCAGTCGATCATCGCCTTGGCCGTGCCCATGATCGCCGCGTCCTTCAGCGGCAGCGTCGCGGCGGCGGCGCGCGGCTCGCGGAAATGGCCGAGGCCGGCGAGCGGGCCTTCGCTGGCCGGATCGCGCGCCGCGGAGATGTCGAGCGCGAACATCGCATGCTCGCCCTCCAGGCCGAGGAAGATGCGCGGCGCATCGGGCGCGGCGAGCGCATCCGCGAGGCCGGGCTTCAGGAAGCCGAGCTCCACCGGCGCGGGCGCCTTCTCCGATCCGATGATGAAAGGCTGCAGGCGCCACATCGGCAGCACGAAGGACGACGGATCCTTGGCGCGCGCCGCGACCCATTCGGCGTCGGTTCTTTTTACACTGGCACGGTCGAGCGGATTGCCGGCGAAGGGAATCATTTAGCACTCCGGATAGCGTTGAAACGAGGCTAACCCCATGGCGCGCAAAGGCAAAGCCGCACGGCACGCATGGCAGCATCGTTAAGATGCCCGGGCGGAATTCCTTCGGCGCGTTTAGCGGGATTTTACCCAATAGCTGCGATTGTAACGCTTCGAACCTATCGCAAGAGACCTATGTTCCGCGTGCTGGGCTGCGTATTTGAGCAGCACGATCTTCGGCTGGTGGCGTTGGCGGGGCTTCTGTGCCTGTTCGCCTGCGCGGCTGCTATCAGCATGATGCGCCGCGCCCGCGTGGCGCACGACAATGCGCGCACGCTCTGGCTGCTCAGCGCCGGCGCGGTCGCGGGCGGCGGCATCTGGGGCACGCACTTCATCGCCATGCTCGCCTATCAGGCGGGTTTCCCGGTCGCCTACGACCTGTGGCTCACCCTTATCTCCGCCCTGATCGCGATGGCGCTGTGCGGCGCCGGCTTCGCCATCGCGCTCTCGGGCCTGCGCCCCGCCATCGGCGGCGCGGTCGCGGGCGCCGCCATCGGCATCATGCATTATGTCGGCATGGCCGCGGTGCGCGCGCCGGCCGACATGCTGTGGGATTGGAGCTATGTCGCCGCGTCGGTCGTCATCGGCATCGTCATGATGGCGGCGGCGATGGACTATATCGTCCGCAAGGACACGCCGCGCGCCTATGCGATCGGCGCAGTGCTGTTCACGCTGGCGATCTGCTCGATGCATTTCACCGGCATGAGCGCCGTGACGCTGCGCTACGATCCGCTGGTCGCGGTGCCGAATGCCGTGATGGCGCCGGGCATGCTGGCGATCGCGGTGGCGGCGAGCGCGGTGCTGATCGCCGCGCTGGGCCTGATCGGCGCGATGGTCGACAGCCATCTGGAATCGCGCAGCGAGCGCGAGGCGGTGCGCCTGCGCGCACACATCACCGAGCTCGAGGCGACCAAGGGCGCGCTGGAGGAGACCTCCTCGCGCCTGACGCTGGCGCTCGAGGCCGCAGCGGCGGCGAACCACGCGAAGTCGGCGTTCCTGGCGGCGATGAGCCACGAGCTGCGCACGCCGCTCAACGCGATCATCGGATTCTCCGAAGTGATGGCGACCGAGGCGTTCGGCCCGATGGGGCTCGTGCGCTACCGCGACTATGCCAAGGACATTCACGCCAGCGGCGGTCATCTGCTGGCGCTGATCAACGATATCCTGGACCTGTCGCGCATCGACGCGGGCGACGCGCGGCTGACGGAAACCGACATCGATCTCGGCGCGCTGGCCGGCGAGTGCCTGCGCATGATCGACGGCCAGGCGGCGAAGGGCGAGCTGACGCTGTCGCTGCAGGGTGCGGCGGGCCTGCCCAAGGTGCGCGGCGACACGCGGCGGCTCAAGCAGGTGCTGATCAACCTGCTCGCCAACGCCGTGAAGTTCACCCCGGTAGGCGGCAAGATCGCGATCAAGCTGGCGCGCACGAACGCCGGCATCAGCCTGGCGGTCGAGGACAGCGGCATCGGCATCGCGCCGGCCGACATCCCGCGCGCGCTGGAGCGCTTCGGCCAGGTGGATTCGAGCCTGGCGCGCAAATATGACGGCGTCGGCCTCGGCCTGCCGCTGGCCAAGCAGCTGATGGAGCTGCATGGCGGCACGCTGACGCTGGCCAGCAAACTGCATATCGGCACGACGGTGACCGTCACCCTGCCCGACTCCCGTGTCGTCGACACGCCGAAGCAGTCGGCGGCGGCTTAGGACTCGCTTTTTCAGGCGCGCCTGCCTATATCCGGCCTCGGAAGTCGATTGGACGGTCCTGTCGCTAACCCGGTCAGGTCGGGAACGAAGCAGCCGTACCGAATTGGGCCCGGGTCAGTCGGCTTCCACCTTCCTCTTCCCCCAACCCTCGAAAATATGTAAAGTCTCCTTGACACGCTTGGCGTGGCCGCCTATGTAAAGCATGCTTTACACGATGCTTTGCACGAGGAGGCCGCCGATGGCGCCACAAACCCAGACAGCTCACCACCGCCCGATGGACCAGGAGGCGCGAAACGGCCTGCGTTTCGCGCTGGAAATGGCCGGTGCGGTCGTCCTGCTCGCCGGCGCCACGTGGCTGCGGCATGTGCCGGTCGGCGATCCCGTGCTGCGGATCATGCTTCAGCTCCTGCCGATCGTGCCGGTGTGGCTGATGTTCGCCGCCGGCGTGCGCCACTACCTGCGCCTCGACGAGTTTCAGCGCCTGCAGTTCCTGAAAGCCCTGGCGCTGACGATGGGCATCACGCTCTGCCTGTCGTGGTCGTATCCCTTTGCGCGCGCCGTGATCGCCCTGCCGCCGCAGACGCCCGACCAGTCGGTGCCGTTCTCCATCGTCTTCATCGTCGTGACGCTGGTGCTCAACGTCCGCCAACTGCGCCATCACGGCCGCGCCTGAGGAGAACCCAGATGACCACCACAACCTCCGTCAAACGCGCGCCCATCGCCTATTTCACCGAGTTCGGCATCGCCATGGCCTTGTTCGTCGCCGCGATGCTGCTGCGCGGCCGCTTCGCCGACACGGTGAGCGATCCGCGGGAGCGCCTCGCGCTGCTCGCAATGCCGATCCTGCCGATCTGGCTGGCGCTGCTCGCGGTGATCCGCCACTACCGGCGCATCGACGAGTTCGCCAAGCTGGTGCTGGTGCGCAACCTGGCGCTGGCGGCGGGGCTGACGGCCTGCACCGTCCTCTCCTATGGCCTTCTGACCGATGCGGGCTTTCCCCCGCTGCCGGTCAGCTTCGCCTGGCCGGTCATGGCGGCGTTCTGGGGACTCTCGACGGCGGTAAGCGAATGGCGCGCGCGGTGAGAAACTTGCTCAAGCAGCTGCGCGCCCAGCGCGGCATGACCCAGGCGGAGCTTGCCGAGCGGCTGAACGTCTCGCGCCAGACCGTCAACGCCATCGAGACGGAGCGCTACGACCCGAGCCTGCCGCTGGCCTTCACGATCGCCAAGGTTTTCGGCCTGAAAATCGAGGAGATATTCACCGCCGAAGCGTGAGAGAGATTGGCGTTCGCCGCCCCCCGTTTGCTAGAATGAGGGCCAGATGAGCGACGAACCTTCCCTCGGCTTCGAGCCCGCGCCGCAAAAGGGCGGAAAAAATGCCGCCAGCGCGCCTTACCGCGTGCTGGCGCGCAAGTACCGGCCGTCCGATTTCTCCGGCCTGGTCGGCCAGGAAGCCCTCGTCAAGACATTGTCCAACGCCTTCGCAACGGGGCGCATCGCGCACGCCTTCATGCTGACCGGGGTGCGCGGCGTGGGCAAGACGACGACGGCCCGCATCATCGCCCGCGCCCTGAACTGCATCGGCCCGGACGGGGCGCGCAAGGAACCGACGATCCATCCCTGCGGCGTCTGCGAGCCCTGCGTCGCGATCGCCGAGAGCCGCCATGTCGACGTGCAGGAGATGGACGCCGCCTCCAACAACGGCATCGACGAGGTGCGCCAGATCATCGACAGCGTGCGCTATGCGCCCGCCAGCGCGCGCTACAAGGTCTACATCCTCGACGAAGTGCACATGCTGTCGAAGCCGGCCTTCAACGCGATCCTCAAGACGCTGGAAGAGCCGCCGCCGCATGTGAAGTTCATCTTCGCGACCACCGAGATCCGCAAAGTGCCGGTGACGATCCTGTCGCGCTGCCAGCGCTTCGATCTGCGCCGCATCGAGACGGAGGAACTGGTCGGCCTGCTCTCCGGCATCGCTGAAAAAGAGAACGTCAAGATCGCGCCCGACGCGCTGGCGCTGGTGGCGCGGGCGGCGGAAGGCTCGGCACGTGACAGCCTCTCGTTGCTCGACCAGGCGATCGCGCAGGACGAAGGCGGCGAGATCGGCGCCGACGCGGTGCGCGACATGCTGGGCCTGGCCGACCGCGGCCGGGTGCTCGACCTGTTCGAGAAGCTGATGGGCGGCAAGGTCGCCGATGCCATCGCCGATCTCGGCGCGCTCTACGATCACGGCGCCGATCCCCTGGCGGTGATGCAGGACCTGTTGGAGATCGTGCACTTCCTCACCCGCGTGAAAGTCGCGCCGGGCGCGGAAGGCTTCTTCGACGGCGGCTCGGGCGAGGCCAAGCGCGCCGCGGCGATGGCAGGCAGGCTGTCGGTGCCGTCGCTGACGCGCGCCTGGCAGGTGCTGCTCAAGGGCCTGATCGAGGTGCGCGACGCGACGCGGCCCGTGGCGGCGTGCGAGATGGCGCTGATCCGCCTCGCCTATGCCGCCGACCTGCCGCCGACCGACAAGCTGGTGCGCGATCTGATGGACAATCCGCCGGCGCCGAAGCCGGGCGGTGGTGGCGGCGCATCGCCCGCCCCATCGACGCCTTCGCGCACGCCGGCCGCAAGCGTCTCGCGCGACGCGACCGCGCGGGCGCCGCAGAACGAGCCGACCATGGCGGCGCAGCCGTCGGTCGAGCTGAAATCGCTGGCCGATATCGTCGCCAAGCTCGAAGGCACATCGAGCCTGAAGGTGAACCTCGAGCACAACGTCCATCTCGTGCGCATGGAGCCGGGCCGCATCGAGATCCGCCCCACGCCCAAGGCGCCGACGACGCTGTCGGGCGATCTGTCGCAAAAGCTGTTCGCGCTGACCGGCGTGCGCTGGACGGTGACGATCTCGCGCGAACAGGGCGCCCCGACGCTGGCCGAGCAGAAACGCACGACCAAGGCCGAACACTTCGAACGCGTGGCGCAGGAGCCCTTGGTGCGCGCCGTGCTCGACCGCTTTCCCGGCGCCGAGATCACCAAGGTGCACCAGATCGCCGACGAAGACGTGGCGCAGGCCATGCCGGATGACGACGCGTAATGGCCCAGCTCTCCACCGGGCCGCAGATCGAGCGGCTCATCCAATTGCTCGCCAAGCTGCCGGGGCTCGGCCCGCGCTCGGCGCGGCGCGCGGCGCTGACGCTCTTGAAGAAGCGCGACGTGCTGCTCGAGCCCTTGGCCGGCGCGATGCGCGACGCGGCGGCGGCGATCAAGACCTGCGAGACCTGCGGCAATCTCGATACGACCTCGCCCTGCTCGCTGTGCCGCGATGCGCGGCGTGACGACAGCGTGCTGTGCGTGGTCGAGGACGTCGCCGATCTGTGGGCGCTGGAGCGCGCCGGCGTGTTCCGCGGCAAGTATCACGTCCTGGGCGGCGCGCTGTCGGCGCTCGACGGCGTGACGCCGGAGCGGCTCAACGTGGCGACGCTGATCGAGCGGGTGAAGGGCGGCGTGAGCGAAGTGATCCTGGCGATGAACGCCACGGTCGAAGGCCAGACGACGGCGCATTATCTGATGGACACCCTCGCTCCCTCCGGCGTGAGCGTGACGCGCCTGGCGCATGGCGTGCCGGTGGGCGGCGAGCTGGATTACCTCGACGAAGGCACACTGAGCGCGGCCTTCAAGGCGCGGCGGGCGCTTTAAATCCCTTGTCATTCGCCGCGAATGCGGCGAACCCAGGTTACGTCTTCGCGAACCTTTGAAGGTTCGCTACGCACCAACTGGGTCCGCCGCATTCGCGGCGGATGACAAGTGGGACTACGGCAACGCTTCCCGGAGCGGGCTCGCCGGATAGATCCCCAGCACCGTCAGCTTCGAGGTGAAGAAGGCCAGCTCCTCCAGTGCGAGCTTCACGTTGCGGTCGTCGGGATGGCCTTCGATGTCGGCATAGAACTGCGTCGCGTTGAACGAGCCGCCGAGCTGATAGCTCTCCAGCTTGGTCATGTTCACGCCGTTGGTCGCGAAACCGCCCATCGCCTTGTAGAGCGCCGCCGGCACGTTGCGCACCCGGAACACGAAGGAGGTGACGACGCGGCCCTCGTTCGGCGCATCGTCGGGCGCGCGCGACATTATGAGGAAGCGCGTCATGTTGTGCGTTTCGTCCTCGACGTCGGCTTTCAGCACTTCGAGGCCGTAAAGCTCGCCCGCCATCTTCGAGGCGATCGCGGCGCAGGTGGGATCGCCGAGCTCGGCGATATGCTTGGCGCTGCCCGCCGTGTCATGCCAGTTCTCCGCCTTCAGCTTCATGTCGCGGATGATGTTGAGGCATTGCGCCAGCGCCGGGCCCTGGCTGAACACGCGCTTGAGGCCGCCGAGGCTCGCGCCCTTGACGCCCAGCAACTGATGCTGAATGCGCAGGAAGTGCTCGCCCACGATGTGCAGGCCGGCGTCCGGCAACAGGTGATGGATGTCCGCGATGCGGCCCATCAGCGAATTCTCGACCGGGATGATCGCCAGATCGGTCTCGCCGCGGCGCACGGAATCGCACGCCGCATCGAAGGTCGGGCACGGGACGTATTGCGCCTGCGGCAGCACTTCGCGCGCGGCGAGATTGGCATAGGCGCCCGGCTCGCCCTGGAAGGCGACGCGCTTGGCGTTGGAAACGGCAGAACCACTCATATCTAACTCAGCTCTATTTAACTCAAGAGGCGACGGGCTTTTTCGAGATCTTCGGGAGTATCGACGCTGAGCGGCACGCTGTCCACGCGCGCCACCGCAAAGCGCATCTGCGCCTCGAGCGCCCGCAGCTGCTCGAGCTTCTCGCGCTTTTCGAGCGGCGACGGCGGCAGCGCGACGAAACGCGACAGCGCGTCGCGCGTATAGGCGTAGATGCCGATGTGGAAATAGAGCGGCCCCTCGCCCGTGGGCGCGGTGGCGCGGGTGAAATAGAGCGCGCGGCCGAACGCCCCATCCGGCTCCCAGGCGACGATGGGCTTGGGCACATTGGGATTGGTGCGGTCGGCGGGGTCGACGATCGGCGTCGCCAGGGTCGAGACGTCGGCCTTCGCGCGCACCAGCGCCTCCGCGACAATGCGCACGTAAGAGGGATCGAGGCCCGGCAGATCGCCCTGCAGGTTCACGATGACGTCGTGCGTCCCGGCCGAATCGATCCGCTCCAGTGCCTGCCAGATCCGGTCCGAGCCGGAGGGCAGATCGGGGTCGGTCAGCACCGCGCGGCCGCCTGCGGCCTCCACCGCTGCGGCAATTTCGGGTTCCGCGGCGGCGACGAAGACCGGCCCGACGGCCGCTTCCATCGCCTGGCGCCATACCCGGACGATCATCGGAACACCGCCGATATCGGCCAAAGGCTTGCCGGGAAGCCGCGTGGACGCCATGCGGGCGGGGATCAAAACGATCGGTCTCATCGAAACCCTTGGAAATCCTCGATTTATGCGACGCTTCGCCGCAATGACGGTTCCCCGCCCATGGGTAATGTCGGCCCGCATTCGGATCGGCCAAAGCGGAGCGTGACCTTATGGATTCCTGGGAGTGGAACAAGATCGCCGGCGCGATCCTGGGCACGCTGATCCTCATCCTCGTGATCAACTTCGCCACCGAGGTGGTGTTCGAGCCCGAGAAGCCCGCCAAGGAGGCTTATCACGTCGAAGGCGTCGTCGAGACGGCGTCGACGAGCGGCACCGCGGCACCGGCCGAAGAGACGATTCCCGATTGGGGCACGGTGCTGCCGAGCGCCGACACCGCCGCGGGCCAGACGGTCTCGATCAAGTGCCAGCAGTGCCACGATCTGTCGAAGGGCGGCGTCGCCAAGATCGGGCCGCCGCTCTATGGCGTGCTCGGCCGCGCGCGCGCGACCGTCGCGGGCTTCTCCTATTCCAGCGGCATGAGTTCGAGCCACGCGCCGTGGACCTATGACGAGGTCTTCAAGTTCATCAAGTCGCCGCAGGCCTATGTCGTCGGCACCAAGATGACCTTCGCGGGCCTCTCCAGCGTCAAGGACCGCATCAACCTGATCGCCTATCTGCGCACGCAGAACGACGCGCCGCCGCCGATCCCGGCGCCCGCGCCGGCGAAGGCGCCTGCCGCTCCTGCGGCACCGGCCGGTGCGACCGCCCCGACGACGCCGGGTCCTGGCGGCAAGCCGGCGACCCCGCCCGCCACGCCGCAGACGAAGTAGCGGCGGCCGCATGAGCGGCGCCGTTCTCCTGCTGGTGCCGCCCGGTTGGGGTGGATTGTGGCAGAAGCCGCTCGCGGTCGGTGGGCTGACGGTCTACGACCACTCGATCGACACATACGACCCGGCGGAGATCGCTTACGCGGTGAGCTTTCGCCCGCCGCCGGGCCTGCTCGCGTCGTTGCCGAATCTGAAGGCGGTGTTCTCGCTGGGCGCCGGCGTCGACGGCTTCCTGCGCGATCCGGGCTTTCCCAAGCACATCCCGCTGATCCGTTTCGTCGATGAGACGCTGTCGACCGAGATGGCGCAGTTCGCCGTGCTGCATGTGCTGATGCAGCATCGCACGGTGCGGTTCTTCGAAGAGGCGCAGGCCGAGTCCAAATGGCGCCAGCGCATGCTGCCGCGCCCGACCGAAGCGACGCGCGTCGGCATCCTCGGCCTCGGCGAGATCGGCACGGTGTGCGCCGAGCGGCTGCGCGACCTCGGCTTCCCCGTCACCGGCTGGAGCCGCTCGCGTAAAACCGTCGACGGCGTGAAGAGCTATGCCGGCGCCGGCGAACTCGACGCGTTCCTCGGCGGCTGCGATTTTTTGATCTGCGTCCTGCCGCTGACGCCCGACACGCGGCATGTGCTGAACGCCCAGACCTTCGCCAAGCTGCCCAAGGGCGCCTATGTCATCAACATCGCGCGTGGCGGGCATGTGAACGAGCCGGAGCTGATCGCGGCGCTCGACAGCGGGCATCTGTCCGGCGCGACGCTGGATGTGTTCGAGGCCGAACCGCTGCCGCAGACCAGCCCGATCTGGAAGCATCCCAAGATCGTCGCCACGCCGCACATCGCGGCGATCACCTCGCCGCTGGCCGCGACGCGCTCGATCCTCGACGGCATCGCCCGGCTGGAGCGCGGCGAAGCGCCGCTCAACGTCGTGGATATGGGGCGGGGGTATTAAAGCCCACCTGTCATCCCCGGCCGAGCGAAGCGAGGGAAGGGGACCCGGGTGTTTGCAACCGCGACGGTGTTTCCGACCTGGGTCCCCTTCCCCTCGCACTGCTTCGCAGTGCTCAGCCGGGGATGACAGGCGAGCAGGATTTCTAAAGCCGCTTGATCGCCGTCACCGGTCCCGCCACCGGCGCGATGCGCGCGATGGCGTCGTCGAGCGGCTCGATCTCCACCTGCATGTGGAAGGCGTTGGCGTGGATCAGGCGCTTGTCGTCCAGCATGATCCCAACATGGCCGTTCCAGAAGACGAGATCGCCGCGCTTGCGCGGAAGATACGGCACGTCGCCGCCGAGCGCCTTCTCCTGCATATCCGCGTCACGCGGCGCAGAGATGCCGGCGCTGGCGAGCGACGTCTGCACCAGGCCGGAGCAATCGAGCCCCGCATGCGTCTTGCCGCCCCACACATAAGGCGTGCCGACGAACCGCTCGGCGGTCGCGACCCAGTCGCTTGCCATACGGTCGAGGGATGCCAGGTGCTCGGCGAAGACGAAGCCGTCCGGTTCGATGCGCACGAAGCCCTTGGCGCGCTCCAGCACTTTCACGCGTGCATTGAGCGGAAGAAGATCGCGCGTCGGGCTCTTGACGTCGGGCGCCGCCAGCAAAGGCGTGGCGAGCGCGGTGACGCGATGGGTCGGCGCGACGGCGGTATCGCAGCCGATGGTATGGATGTAGCCGACATAGCCGTCCGCCTGCACTTGCCCATAGGCCCAGCCGTGCTCGCGTTCGAACACCGTGAAGACGTCGCCGAACAGCAGCTCGTTGTCCTGCACCGCGTCGGCGTTGGGCGCATGGCGCAGCGAAACCCGCCCGCGCGCGATGGTCTGCGTCTCGCCGCCCGTAACCGGCTTGCCGTCCTTCAAGGGCGTGAGGCGCGGATCGCTCATCTCTTCTTCTTGCCGTAGCGCGCTTTCAGCAGGGCGTAGATGGCGCGCGCCGCCGTGGCTTCCGCGCCGGCGCGGCGGCCGGGCTTGGGCCGGTCGGTCCAGGCGGCGATGTCGAAATGCGCCCAGCTCTTGGCCTTCTCGACGAAGCGGTTCAGGAACAGCGCCGCGGTGATCGCGCCGGCATAGCCGTAATTCGGATTGTTGTTGAGATCGGCGACGGTCGAGTTCAGCGCCGTCTCGTAACCGCGCCACAGCGGGAAGCGCCACATCGGATCGTTCTGTTCCGCGGCGTGCGCCATCAGCTCGGCGGCGAGCGCGTCGTCGTCGGTGAAGAAGGGCGGCAGCTCGAAGCCGGTGGCGGTGCGCGCCGCGCCGGTCAGCGTCGCCATGTCGAGCATCAGCTCCGGCGCCTCGTCGTCGCCGTCGGCCAGCGCATCGGCCAGCACCAGACGGCCTTCCGCGTCGGTGTTGCCGATCTCGACCGTCAATCCCTTGCGCGACGGGAACACGTCGCTCGGCCGGTAGGCGTTGCCGGAGACCGAATTCTCCACCGCCGGCACCAGCACGCGCAGGCGCACGTCCAGCTTGGCGCCCATCACCATCGACGCGATGGCGAGCACGGTGGCCGCGCCGCCCATATCCTTCTTCATCGCCGCCATGCCGGACGCGGGCTTGAGATCGTAGCCGCCGGTGTCGAAGCACACGCCCTTGCCGACCAGCGTCACCTTCGGCGCGTTGGCGCGGCCCCAGGTGAAGCCCGCCAAGCGCGGCGCACGGTCGGAGCCACGGCCGACCGCATGGATCAGTGGATAATTCTGCTTGAGCAGCACCGCGCCCGTCACGACCGCGAACTTGGCGCCATGCGCCTTGGCAAGATCGCGCACGGCGTTCGCCAATTCTTCCGGGCCCATGTCATTGGGCGGCGTGTTGATCAGGTCGCGGCCGAGAAACACGCCTTGCGCGATGCGCGTTACCTCTTCGCCGTCGACGCCCTCGGGCAGCACCAGCTTGGCATCGAAGCTCTTGGGCTTCTTCTTGTAGCGGCTGAACTGATAGGTGCCGAGCAGCCAGGCCAGCGCGCCATTGGCGCCGCCGGCCGCGTCCGGAACATCGGCGAAGCGATAGGTGCCGGCGGGCAGTTGCTCGGAGAACGTCGCCAGCGCCAGGCTGTCGCCGCCCTTGCCGAGGCCGAGCACCGCGCCCGCGACCGCGCCCTGCGCGTCGGGGATCAGCTTCAGATCGCCCTCGGCCGCCGCGAAGCCGGTCGCCTTGAGGAACGCCGCGTCGTGCTTGGAGAGGCCCGACTGGAACCGCTTGAAGCCCTCCGCGGTCACGGCATGGAGCGGAATCGCGGTGCGTGCGGCTTTGACGAGGTTCGGATGCATGGGCGGCATTCCTGACGTGCGCAGGATGGATATCGCCGCGGCTGACAAGGCGCAAGCAACCGGCGACACTCGCGTCCTCACATCGGAGAGAGCCATGACCGCGCGCTACACCCTGATCGTCGGCACCAAGGACTGGTCGAGCTGGAGCCTGCGCCCCTATGTGGCGCTGCGCGCGGCGGGCGTGGCGTTCGAGGAAGTGCTGATTCCGCTGCGGCGCGCGGACTTCACGGGCGACGAGATCCGCAAATATTCCAAGGCTGGGCGCGTGCCGGTGCTGCGCATCGAAGAAAGCGGGCGCGAGATCATCGTGTGGGACAGCCTCGCCATCTGCGAGACCATCGCGGAGCGCCATCCCGAGGCGGGGCTGTGGCCGGACGACGCGTTCGTGCGGGCCGAGGCGCGCGCCTATGCGGCCGAGATGCATTCGGGCTTCGCCGACGTGCGCGACCAGCTGTCGATGGATTTCGTGCGCCGCAAGCCGTTGCCGGAACTGCGCGACGCGACCAGGCAGCAGGTCGCGCGCATCCTCGACGCGTGGTCGTCGGCGCTGGCCCGCTTCGGGGCGGACGGCGGCTTCCTGTTCGGGCGGCTGTCGGTCGCCGACTGCATGTACGCGCCCGTGGTGTCGCGCTTCACGACTTATGGCGTCGACGTGCCGGCGCCGGTCGCGGCCTATATGGCGCGCGTGATGGCCTTGCCGGCGATGCGCGACTGGGGCGCGGCATCGCAGAAGGAAGTCGACGCGGGAATCGCTTAGCGCTTGGTGGCGCGATAGTAGCGCAGTGCGCCGGGATGCAGCGGCGCGGGCAGAGCGACGGTCGCCGTCGCGAGCCTTATCTGTCCGGCGGAATGGTTGGCCGACAACGGATCGCGGTTGGCGCTGTTGAACAGCGCCCGCGTCAGGCCATAGACCAGCGGCTCCGGCTGACGCGCGCCCACGATCCAGAGCGCGTGGAGGCTTACCGTCTGGATCGCGGGCGTGCCGCGATAGGTGCCGGCCGGGATCACGCCGGTGGCGAGCGCGGGGACGCTCTTCAAAAGCTTGTCGCGGCCCTTGCCGTCGATCGGCACGAGCCTGGCGACGCCGCGCTCGATCAGGTCCTGCACCAGCGCGACCGGGCTGCCGCCGACGAAGAAGAAGGCGTCAAGCTGGCCCTTCTGCAGCAGCGCCGCGGCGACGTCGGTGGAATCGTGCTGCATCTTCATCCGCCACTCGCCGATTCCGTACGCGCCGAGCACGGCGCGCGCCGTCACCGCGGTGCCCGAGCTGTCGGCGCCCAGCGAGACGCGCTTGCCCTTGAGATCGGCGACACCGGCGATCTTGGCGTTCTTCGCCACCAGAAGATGAACGTCCTCGACGAAGAGATCGGCGATGACGCGGACGTTCGCCTGCTTGCCGGATTTGCGGAACGGGCCGGTGCCCGCGACCGCCTGGGCGATCACATCGCCCTGGGCGAGGCCGGACTCGGCACGCCCCGCGTTCACCGCCAGCACGTTCTCCACCGCGCCGTCGGAACTGCGTGCGCTGATGATCAGGCCGGGCGGGCCGCAGGCGTCGCCGTTCTCGCAGCGGTCGACGCCCGGCGGGTGGCTGAGCAGACCCGCCATCAGCTGGCCGACCGGGAAATAGGTCCCGCCGGTCGAGCCGGTGAGGATCTGGAAGGTGATGCGCGTTATTCCGGAAGTCGGGCCGAGCGTCTGCGCGGAGCCGAGATCGGCGGCGATGAGCGCGCCCACGAGCAGCGTCGCCGCGAGGGCGGCGGCAAGGCTGGCGATCCGGCGCGGGGTCATCATGGGTGATCCAACGACAGGTTTGCGTCAGGAATTGGACGCGTTGGTAAGCATATGCCGCGACAGGATCGGCGGCCTTTATCCCGTTATGACGCAATATACTTAAGGGTTTGTTGAGTCCCCCCGGGGCATTCTGCCAGGCGAGAAAAGGGATTTTCGCCGATGCATCGCATTGCCGTTATCGCAGTTCTGGCGCTGAGCGCGAGCGCGCTCGGCGGCTGTGGCATGATGGGCCTCGACGGCGACGACGCGTCGTCGTCGGACGGCAGCGGTCATGTCCGCATGGCGGGCGTCGGCGGGTCGACGATGTCGCCGGACGTCGGCGTGAACGTCCAGCAGGCGCAGCTCCTGCGCACCAAGGGCGACCTGCTCGGCGCGACCAAGATCCTCGCCCAGATGATGCTGATGTATCCCGACGACCCGCGTGTGGTCGGCGAGTACGGCAAGCTGATGGTGCAGGAGAACCGCGGCGCCGACGCCGTCGCCTTCCTGCAGCGCGCGGCGCAGCTGCAGCCGAGCGACTGGATGCTCTATTCGGCCATGGGCGTCGCTTACGACCAGCAGAGCGACACCGCCGATGCGCGCGTCGCCTACGAGCACGCGCTGCAGCTGAAGCCGGGCGAGCCGGCGGTGCTGAACAACTATGCGATGTCGCGCATGATGGCCGGCGACACGACCGGCGCGCGCAACCTTCTGATGCAGGCCAAGGCGAACGGCTCGAGCGATCCGCGCGTCGATACCAATCTGGCGATGATCGACCGCATGCTGGCCCCCGCGCCGGGCGCCGCTCCGATGCCCGCGCCGGCCAATGCCGCGATGGCCGCCGCGTCCGCGCCGCACAGGCCGGTGGTGGCGAAGGCCGATCTTCCGGCGCCCGCACATGCCGCCCCCGCGCCGCTGGCCCATGGCAATAGCCAGGTGGTGATGCAGGACGTTCCGGTCGATCCGCTGGCCGGTCCGGTGGCGGCGCACAAGCCGGCCGCGAAGCCGGCGAAGCTCGCCAAGGGCGTGAAGCACAACGCCGCACCGGTCCATGTCGCGACGGCGGACAAGCCCGTGGCGAAACCGGCCGACAAGCCGGCGAAGAAGACGAACGGCATCCCCGCCCTGCGCATGACGGCCGACGCCAGCCGGCCGTAAGGGTCCCTTTCGCCACGCCCTCCCCATCGTCATGGCCGCCGCACGCTGTCGCTACGGCCGTCGCGGCCATCCATACACACGCCTGCATCCGGCAGAGCGCGCTGCTGCAAATTTGAACCACGCGGAGCCGCGGAGGACGCGGAGGTTTCGCATGGCCTCCGTGGACTCTCGAACTCCGCGGCTCCGCGCCTCCGCGTGAACCATTAAGATCAGGATCGCCGGCACGAGGCCGGCGATGACGGATTTTAGAGCGATGCGATGGCGCTCGCCGCCTCTAGTGATGCGCCATGTGCATGATCTTCATGATCGCCGGGCCCAGGATCACCACGAACAGGCAGGGCAGGAAGAACACGATCATCGGCACGGTCAGCTTCGCCGGCAGCGACGCCGCCTTCTTCTCGGCCTCGGACATCCGCATCTCGCGGTTTTCCTGCGCCGCGACGCGCAGCGCCTGGCCCATCGGCGTGCCGTATTTCTCGGCTTGGTTCAGCGCGGTGGCGACGGCCTTCACGCCGCTATGGCCGCAGCGCGTGGCGAGGTTCTCGAATGCCTGGCGGCGCTCGGGCAGGTAAGAGAGTTCGGCGGTGGTCAGGCCGAACTCCTCGGCCAGCTCCGCCGACTGCACGCCGATCTCGGCGGCGACGCGCTGGAACGCGGCCTCGACCGACATGCCGGACTCCACGCAGATCAGCAGCAAGTCGAGCGCGTCGGGGAAGGCGCGCATGATCGATTGCTGGCGCCGCGAGATCTTGTTGTTGAGGAAGAGGTCCGGCAGGTAGAAGCCGAGCAGCGACGCGCCCACCGCCACCGTGACCTTCATCGTCGGGGTCCAATGGAAATGCGCGATCAGGAAAAGATAGAACAGCGCGAAGGCGAACACCGCGAACGGCATCACGAAGCGGAAGAACATGAAGGTGACGATCGGACCCTGGCCGCGAAAGCCGGCGCGCGACAGCTTTTCGCGCGTGTCCTCGGACTCCAGCAGATTGCCCAGCTTGAAGCGGTCGAGCGTGCCCTTCATGTAGCTGGCCGCCGCTTGGCCGCGCAGGTTGCCGCGCTTGGCGGTCAGCGCCGCCAGATGCTTGGCGCGCAGCTCCTCGCGCCGCTGCGACACGGCTTTGAGGCGGGCGCCGAGGCCGTCGCGGTTGGCGAGCGGCAGGCCGAGCGTCACCACCGTCGCGAAGACCAGGATCGCGATCAGCGCGGTCGCGATGAAGGTCTTGTCGAACAGGATCTCGAAGATGCCGGTGCTCAGCACGGTTGCGGCCTCAGCTCTTGAAGTTGATCATTTTGCGCATCACCGCGATGCCGGAGCCCATCCATACGGCGCAGCCGAGCAGCATGAGGTTGCCCAGATGCTCGGTGAAGAGCAGCTTGATGTAGTCCGGCGTCGTCAGATAGACGATGCCCATCACGCCCGGCGGCAGCGAGCCGATGATCGCGGCCGACGCCTTGGCTTCCGACGACATCGCCTTGATCTTGCCGACCAGGCGCTTTCTGTCGCGCAGCACGCTGGAAAGGTTGCCGAGCGCTTCCGACAGGTTGCCGCCCGATTTCTGCTGGATGGTCATCACGATGCCGAAGAAGCTGACTTCCGGCGTCGGCATGCTCTCGAACATCTTCTTGACGCCCTGTTCGAGCGTGATGCCGACCTTCAGACCCTCGACCAGGCGGTTGAACTCCGCGCCGCAGGGATCGGGCACCTCGCGCGCCACGATGCGCAGCGCCTCGTTGGTCGGCAGGCCGGACCGCACCGAGCGCACGATGACGTCGATGGCGTTGGCAAACTCGTTGGTGAACGCTTTTTCGCGGCGCCCCTTCATGAAGCTCAGCACCCAGCGCGGGAGACCCCAGCCGCAGACGAACAGCGCGCCGAGATCGACGAAGATGCTCTGGCCGCCGAGGAAGCAGAAGAGGGCCACAACGAGCGCGAAGCCGATCGAGGCGATCCAGAAGGTGCGCTCCGATACGTTGCCCAGGCCTGCCTGATCGAGGCGCCGGCGATAGGTGAGTTTCTGCTTCTGCGCCGCGTTCTTGGTCTCGATCTCCTTGAGCAGCTGCTGGACGTTCTTGCGCTTCAGCGCCGGGTTCTCGCCCTTGGCGCCGCGCAGCTGCGCCTGCGGCTTGGCGATCGCACCGATGCGCGCCGCGCTCTTGTCGTTGCCGGCGAACGCGTAATAGCCGCCGGTCAAGGCCAGCGCGATCATCACGACGGAGGCGATCAGAAGCATCGCGTCTCCTATGCCTGCAGCGCGTCGAGCGCCTCGGCAAGCTCGCGCTCCAGGTTGTAGTAGCGGGCGCGCTCCCAGAAGTTGGGGCGCACGATGCCGGTGCCCAGGTGCTTGCCCTTGAGGCGGCCGGTCTCGTCCTCGCCCGAGATCTCGTAGGTCATGAGATCCTGGGTGATCACGACCTCGCCTTCCTGGCCCACGACCTCGGTGACTTTCGTGATGCGGCGCGAACCGTCGCGCAGGCGCTCGGCCTGCAGGATCACGTCGATCGAGCCGACGATCATCTCGCGGATGGTCTTGGTGGGCAGCGCATAGCCGCCCATGGTGATCATCGATTCCAGACGCGACATCGCCTCGCGCGGGCTGTTGGCGTGCAGCGTGCCCATCGAGCCATCGTGACCGGTGTTCATCGCCTGCAACAGGTCGAACGCCTCGGGTCCGCGCACCTCGCCCACGATGATCCGCTCGGGACGCATACGCAGGCAGTTCTTGACCAGGTCGCGCATGGTGATCATGCCCTGGCCTTCGAGGTTGGCGGGGCGCGTCTCCAGGCGCACGACGTGCGGTTGCTGCAGCTGAAGCTCGGCGGCGTCCTCGCAGGTGATGACGCGCTCGTCGGCATCGATATAGCCGGTCATGCAGTTCAGCAGCGTGGTCTTGCCCGAGCCGGTACCGCCCGAGATCAGCACGTTGGCGCGGCAGCGGCCGATGACGGCCAGGACGCGCGCACCGGCGGGCGAGATGGAGCCGAACTTGACGAGGTCGTCGAGCGTCAGCTTGTCCTTCTTGAACTTGCGGATGGTGAGCGTCGGCCCGTCGAGCGCCAGGGGCGGCGCGATGACGTTGACGCGCGAGCCGTCCAAAAGGCGCGCGTCGCAGATCGGCGAGCTTTCGTCGACGCGGCGGCCGACCTGGCTCACGATGCGCTGGCAGATGTTCATCAGCTGCGCGTTGTCGCGGAAGCGGATGTTGGTGAGCTGGACCTTGCCGCCGACCTCGATGAAGACGCGGTTGGCGCCGTTGACCATGATGTCGGCGATGTCGTCGCGCGCCAGCAAAGGCTCGAGAGGGCCATAGCCGAGCACGTCGTTGCAGATGTCCTGCAGCAGGTGTTCCTGCTCGGCGATGGACATCACCACCGACTTGATCGAGATGATCTCGTTGACGATGTCGCGGATTTCCTCGCGCGCCGAATCCGGATCGAGCTGCGCCAGCTGGGCGAGGTCGATCGTGTCGATCAGGGCGGAGAAGATCGTCGACTTGATCTGGTAGTAGTCTTCCGAGCGCGTGTCGGTGGCGACGCGCTGCGCCTGCTTGGGCGACGGCGTCACCATCAGGGGCGCGGAACGCGGCGTGGCGCTGAGCTGCGGCGCCTCCTGCTTGGCCGGCGCCGCGCCGGCGAGCGGCGGCGGAGCGGACGCCGCAGGGGCGGGCCGCGCGACGGCGTCGTTCGTGGCGTTGCGCTTGCCGAACATCGATTACGCTCGCTTCTTGCCCGAGAACAGTGAGAGGAACGGCGAAGCCTTCTGGAGCGGCTGCGGCACGCGGCCGGTGACCAGCTCGGCAAGGCGGCGGATATTGACGGCGGCGGCCGATTTCGGCGCCAGCTCGTTCAGCATCTGGCCGTTGTTGGCGGCCTGGCCGAACAGCGCCGGCTCGAACGGCATCACCAGCGCCGGCTCGACGCCGATCGTCTCGGCGAAATCCTTGACCGGGATCTCGGGCCGCTTGGCGATGCCGACCTGGTTCAGCACCAGGCGCGGCGGCGTGTCGTTGGGACGGTTCTGGCGCAGGATCTCGAACATGTTCTTGGCGTTGCGCAGGCTCGACAGGTCGGGCGTCGCGACGATCACGATGTCGTCGGCGCCGATCAGCGTCTGCTTGATCCACGGCGTCCACATATGCGGTACGTCGACGATCACGCACGGCGTGGAGGCGCGCACCGCCTCGAGCACCGACTCATAGGCGTCGGGCTGGGCCTCGTATTCGCGGTCGACCATCGCCGAGGTCGAGAAGATCGACAGGTGATCGCCCCGTTTGACAAGAAGCCGGTCGAGCAGCACGTCGTCGAGCCGCTCCGGCGCGCTCAGCGCGTCCGCGACGCCCTGGGTCGGCTCGTCGTTGAAGTCGAGGCCCGACGTGCCGAACGGCAGGTCGAAGTCCACCACCGTCGTGTTGATGCGCAGCTCTTCGGCGATGCACCAGCCGACATTGTGGGACAACGAGGACGAGCCCGTGCCGCCGCGCGCGCCGACGAAAGTCACGACGCGGCCGATCGGAGCGGCTTGCGGATCGAGATAGAGACCCGAGATCACCTCGATGAGGTGCAGCGGGTTCAGCGGCGCCACGAGATATTCCGACGCGCCGCGGCGCATCAGTTCGCGATAGAGTTCCACGTCGTTGACGCGGCCGACCACGACCACCTTGGACGACGGATCGCAGACCTCGGCAAGGCGGTCGAGCTCCTCGAGCGCGGCCTGGCCGTTGAGGCGGGTCTCGACGACCAAAAGGTTCGGCGTCACCTGGCCCTGGAAGTGCTCGACCGCGGCGTTGATGCCGCCGAGCTGGACATTCAGATGCGCCTTGGCGAGACGGCGGTCGGAGCCGGCGCGCTGCAGGGCTGCGCCGGTGTCGGGGAATTCGACATAGGCGGCGATGGAGATGCGCGGCACCGGGCGCTCGTGCGGCGCGGCGCCGAAAGCCTCTTCCTGCTCGGGCTCGTTGTTCTTCGCCATGGCGGTTCCCGTTACTTGTTCACGTCGGCGACAGCGGCCGACTGGTCCGACGTCATCGTCGCGCCGGTCGGCTTGCCGTCCTTGTAGTTGTTGTAGACCGTCGAGCGGCGCGCCGCGTCGCCCGGGCCGGTCGGCTGCGGCGTCACCAGGTCGCGCGGATCGGCGATCTGGGCGGTGATGTTGTGCTGGGTGGCGCAGCCGAAATTCGGCGAGACGCGGTTGGCCGCGTCATGGCCGAGGTCGTCCGACCAGTCGCCGCAGGTGCTCGTCGTCGCGACATAGCCGATATAGCCGAGCTCGACGCGGCCGTCGCGGGAATCGCTTGTACCGACCAGGATGCGGTCGCGCGGCACGCCGAAGGCGGCGAGACGCTCGCCGAAATAGGCGATGGCGCCGCGCGAGTCCGAGCCTGCCGGGACGGAGATCGAGATCGCGCCGTTGCCGTGCTGCATATAGTCCTGCACGAAGGCGTCGAAGTGCGCCGCGTCGTCCGGCATCAGGCCGGCATCGCTCGACGAGAACGAGACGCGCAGCTTGTGCATGTTCGGCTCGACCGCGATCGGATGATTGACGTCCGGATCGTCCACCAGCCCGCCATTGTTGTGGACGGTGTTGATCGGCGCGGCGCAGCTGCCGGCCGCGAGGACGGCGAGGAGCGAGGCGACGCGGAGGAAGTCTTTGGCGGATGGCATCATCGTTCGAACTCCTACTGGATGATGAAGTTGGAGGCGGCCGACGGGGCCGGGGACGCGGTGCCGGCCGGCTTGTCGGGACCGTGCACGGCGTTGACGCGGCCGAGCAGGATGGTCTCCGGATCGGTCGGCTCGACGAAGCCGTCGGTCGGCGAGGCCAGGTTGGCGAGCGCGGTCGGCTGCACCAGATAGGCGGTGATGATCACCACCAGCTCGGACTCGTTGTTCTGGTAGTCGCGGCTGCGGAACAGCGCGCCCAGGACCGGCAGGTCCTTCACGCCCGGCAGCGCCTGGATCACCTGCTTGGATTCGTGCTGCATCAGGCCGGCGATCGCGAAGGAGCCGCCCGACGGCAGCTCGACCGTGGTCTGCGCCCGGCGCACCGACAGCGCGGGAATGGTGAGGCCGCTGGTCGAACCGGTGGCTTGCAGCGTGAGCGAGCCGGTATCGGTCAGTTCGCTGACCTCGGTGGAGATCTGCAGCGAGATGCGGCCCGGCGACAGCACGACGGGCGTGAACGACAGGCCGACGCCGAACTGCTTGAACTCGACCTCGACGTTGCCCGAGGTGTCGCGGCCCGACGCGACGGGGAATTCGCCGCCCGCGAGGAACTTGGCGGTCTCGCCCGACACGGCGGTCAGGTTCGGCTCGGCGAGGGTATGGACGAGGCCGATCTGCTCGAGCGCCTGGACCGCGCCCTGGAGATTGTTCGGCGAAAGGCCGCATACGCCGCCGGTGCCCATGATGGCGTTGATCGGGTTCTGCACCGTCGAGCCGCTCTGTTGCGAGCACACCTGGCCGAACTGCGCGGCGGTGAGGTCGTTGAGGGCGCGGCCGGTGAGACCGAAAGCAGGTGCCGACGAGGCGACGACCGGAACGCCGCCGACGATGGCGGCGGTCGCGAGATCGACGCCGAATTGCTTGGCGACGTTGCGCTGCATCTCGGCGATGCGCACGCGGATCATCACCTGCTCGGCGCCCGCGACCTTGAGCATGTTCACGACCTTCTTGGGGTCGCCCGCGAAGCGCGCGGCGAGATCCTCGGCGCGGGCCGCTTCCTGCGCGCTCGACACCATGCCGGTGAGCACGACGTTGTCGTTCAGCGCGCTGACCTTGATGTTCGCCTTCGGCAGGTCGGCGTGGATCATCGCCGACAGGTCGGTGACGTCCTTCTCGACGCGGATGTCGATGGAGGCGAGCTGGTGGCCGGCGGCGTCGAAGAAGAAGGCGTTGGTCTGGCCGACCTTCTGCGCCATCAGGAAGATGCGGCGCGGCGTGCGGACCACGGCGTCGACGATGTCGGGGCTGGAGACCAGCACGTCGCGTGCATCGGCATCGAGCACCACGACGACGGCCTTGTTCACGCCCAGCGTGATGCGCTGCACAACGGGGCCGCCCCGGGTCGAGACGGTGATGACGTGGACGCCCGTATCCTGCGCCGGCGCACCGGCGAAGGCGGTGTCCGCGACGAGGCCGGCCGCGATCAGCGACAGGGTCAGCGCGATCTTGTGCATGAACCTACGCATCACTGCGCGTCCTTTCGACCGTTTGAGCCGGTTGGCGTGACGCCGAAGCGGATGACGCGCACCGAGGTGTAATCGGCAGCCGTATCGCCGTCGTCGGAATTGGCCTGGTTCTGCGCCGTCGGCGCCGGCTTGGAGTTGTCGCCCAGGGCGCGCAGGGAAAGGCTGAGCGGGCCGGCGGCCTGCCACTTCACCACTTGGCGCGCCTGGTCGGGCGTCAGCTCGAGCGTCGCGGTCTTGGCGAGCACGACCTTCTGGTCCTTGTCCTGCTTGAAGTTCTGGTCCATCGCCAGGACGCGCACGTCCTGCAGCACGACCTTGGCGCGGAAGCGGCGCGGCGTGTCGGAGATCTGCTCGGAGCCGATCAGGTCGACGCGGTCGTTCGGCAGGATGAAGCCGCCGGCGCCCGAATCCGTGGTGATCGGGATCGACACGGCGCGCATGCCCGGCTGCAGCGTGGCGGCGAGGAAGCCGGCGGTGTCGGCGTGGACGAATTTGGTGGTGGTGAGCGGCTCGCCCGCAACCATCGGCGCGCGCGCCACGGCGCCCGTCATCGCGGTCTCGACGTTCGGCACCTGCTCATGGGTGAGATAGGTCGCGTCGATGTCGGACTTCGGCCACTTCTCCCAGCGCACCTGCGCGGCCGTCAGCTTCTCGCCGGGCTGCAGCGGTTCGGCGGCGACGAGCACCTCCGCGGTCGGGATATCGGAACGCGGCAGCATGGCGGCGGCGTTCGGCGTGCCGCCTCCCATCATCGCGCGCAGAATGAGCACGGCGGCGATGGCGGCGATACCGGCCAGTCCCAGAACGAGCATACGCGGCATGTTCATGACCCAACTCCTTTGGGCGTCATCCGACCACGGAACCCTTTAGAATTTGCTTAATGGAATGGTCAGCAAACGAAATGTGCGGCGTAAAAATCGAGCGCGCTCAGATCGCTGCGGCGAGCTTGAAAATTTCCGTCTGCGGAAGAACGAGGAACGCGCCGGCCGCCAGAGCCACCCCATAGGGGATCCCGCCCTTGGCATCGTGCAGGCGCAGGATCCAGGCCTGGCCCGTCAGCATCGCCGGCAGCGGCAGCTTGCGCATGCCGATGATGAGAAGGCTGAGCGCGCCGCCCATCACGCAGGCGATGAGCGTGTAGTCGAGCAGGTTGGCGAGCCCGATCCACAACAGGATGCAGGCGAAGAGCTTGGCGTCGCCGCCGCCGATATAGCCGAGCGCGAACAGCGTGAAGCCGACCGCCAAGCCCATGAAGCCGGCGAGCAGATGGCTGCCGATGGCCGCGGGCTGCATGCCGATCGCGATCACGAACACCGCAAAGGACCCGATCAGGGCGAGCTGCAGGAAATTGGGAATGGTGAAGCTGGCGACATCCCAGCCCGCAGCCAGCGCAAGCAGCGCGGGCAGCACGATCAGGACGAGAAGCTCAGCGGTCATATCTTCAAATCATATCCGTGAGACGTGCAAACGGCCGCTCCCGTCGGGAAGCGGCCGTGCACGAAGCGGTCACCCGCTTACTTGATCTTGCCCGACACGGTCGTGAACGTGGTCGACAGGTTGGTACCCACGACCTGCACCGCGCCGATGATGACGACGGCGATGAGCGCCGCGATCAGGCCGTATTCGATGGCCGTCGCGCCGGATTCGTCACGAACAAAACGAGCGAAAAGGTTCTGCATGATTAGCCTCCACAAAGTGACACCCTAGGACGTCCGGCCGGCATCTTTGGGTGAGACCAACCTGGACAGGCGCAACACTAAGCGCGCTGGCTTAATGCCAGCTTAAATCGGGAAGCCTTGCGCTTTGGGAACTGTATCGCGACGGCACAAAAAGAGGGTGTTTCGCGCAATGCGACGCTTAACGTCAGCCGATTATTTACCTTGCGGGCCGAAAGCGCGGAACGATCACGATAAACACTTCTCTCATCGCTTCGCGCTACGTCTTCTCCATGACGATCCCGCGAAACGATGCAAGAAGCGTGACCACGACCCTGGCGGCGGCCATCGCTTTCGCGGTAACCGCGTTTGTGCCGCAAGTCCTGAGCGACGGCGACACCTTCCTGCACATCGCGGCCGGCATGCGGATGCTCGCCGACCACGCGATCCTGTTCCGCGACCCGTTTTCGTACACCTTCGCCGGCGCACGCTGGGACGCGCATGAATGGCTGGCGGAGATCGCCATGGCGCTCGCCTTCAAGAGCGGCGGTTGGAGCGGACTGCTATTCCTGTTCGCCTGCGCCGCGGGCCTCAGCGCCGGGATCCTCGCGCATGCGCTCGGCAAGCGGATGAACTGGCGGATGCAGGCGATGATCGCGCTGCTCGCGATGGGCTGCATGACGGGAAGCCTGTTGGCGCGGCCGCATCTTCTCGCACTGCCGCTGCTCGCGCTTTGGACCGCGGTGTTGGTCGGGGCGCGCGCGCAGAAGCGAACGCCGCCGGTTTGGCTGCTGCCGGTGATGTGCATCTGGGCCAATATCCATGGGAGTTTTCTGGTCGGCTTCGCGGTCGCCGGCGGCCTCGGACTGGAAGCGGTGATCGAAGACCGCCGCGCGTGGCGCGGCTGGGCGCTGTTCGGCGCGGGCACGCTGGCGGCCGCGCTGGCCAATCCGCATTTCATCGGCGGCGTGATCTTCCCCTTCTCGCTGATGGCGACGCCGGCGCTCGCCAATGTCGGCGAATGGCAGGCGACAGGCGTGTCGCTGTTCCAGCCGATCGTGCCGGTGTCGCTGCTGGCGGTCTATTGGATGGCGACGCGGCGCGTGCGGATCTCGCCGGTGCGCGCGGCGATGCTCGCAGCGCTGCTCGCGATGGCCTTGATGCACGCCCGCCACCAGATCGTCTTCGCGATGGTCGCACCGCTGCTGCTGGCGCAGCCGCTTGCGAATGGCGAGGTCCGCATGGCCGCACGCCCGGCGCTTGCGATGGCGGCGATGCTGCTGGCGGTGCTGGGCGCGGCGCGTCTTGCGCTTCCGCTGACGCGCGGCGATGCAGCCGTGGCGCCCATCACGGCCCTGGCGCATGTCCCCGCGAGCTTGCGCGCGGCGCCGGTGCTCAACGATTACAGCTTCGGCGGCTATCTGATCTTCGCGGGCGTCAAGCCGTTCATCGACAGCCGCGCGGAGCTCTATGGCGAGGCGGCGCTCGAGCGTTACGCAGCCCTGATCAGGCCGGATGCGAAGACGCTGACCGCGACGCTGGCGCGCTACGACATCCGCTGGTCGATCCTGTCGCCGTCCTCGCCGATGGTCGGCGAGCTCGACGCCCGGCCCGGCTGGCACCGGCTCTATGCCGACCGCTTCGCGGTTGTGCAGATTCGGGACAGCGCCCCCGGCGACAAGTTAAGCGAACTTTTACGGCACCGGCCCTAAACTCGATGCGGGTAATACAGGGTAGAAAAAAATGCGTCGCAGCATTGCCGCCGCCTTCGCGCTTCTTTTGACGTCCGGTACCGCGCTAGCCGCGGGCGGCGTGCTCGTGCCGATGGACGAGGCGCGCACCGTGACCTTCACCAAGCCGGCGACGACCGTCTATGTCGGCAACCCCATGATCGCCGACGTGAACATGGTCGATCCACACCACGCCTTCGTGCTCGGCAAGGAGTTCGGCACGACCAACGTGATCGCGCTCGACCAGACCGGCCACGAGATCGCGAACGTCTATATCAACGTCTCGGAGAACCGCGGCGCGCATGTGACGCTGTTCCGCGGCGCCGCCCAGATGACCATGGCCTGCGGCGGCGCGCGCTGCGACAGGACCCCGACGCCGGGCGACGACAAATTCAAGGACGATGCCGAGCAGGTCTCGACGCATCACGACCTCGGCACCAAGAGCGGCAGCTCGCAGCCCTAAGCGGCGCGGGCTCTACGCTCAAATGAAAACGGCCCGCGCGAGCGGGCCGTTTCTTTTTGCGCCGGACGGATCCGTCTCAGGTCACGATCGGATCGGATAGAGCAGCTGAGCGCCGAAGCTCTCCGGCATCTTCTCATCCTCGATACCGAAGTTCTGCGGCAGCTCGCCCTTGGGCATGTAGAACGTGCCGAACATCAGGTCGAAGATCGAGAAGGTGCCGGCGAAGTTCACGTCCTTGACCTCGCGCGTATGATGCCAGCGGTGGAAGACCGGGCTCGCGATGACGTATTTCAGCGGCCCCAGCGTCCAGTTGAGGTTCGCGTGCACCCAGCCGGACGTCAGCGTGTCGAACGGCGCCATGATCAGGAAGATGTCGGGATTGAATCCGGCGAGCAGCGCCAGCGTGTCGACCAGCACGGTGCCGAGCAGCAGGTTCACCGGATGGAAGCGCGCCGCCGAGGTCCAGTCGACCTCTTCGGAGGCGTGATGCACCGCGTGGTACTTCCAGAAGATCGAGCTGTGGAACATGCGGTGCGACCAGTAGAGCAGGAACTCGGTGCCGAAGAGATAGAGCGCAAACTGCGCCCAGAACGGCAGCCGCGCCACCGGGCCGTGGCCGTACTCGAAGAAGTGGATGATGCCCTGCGCCGTGTTGATGCCGAGCAGATAGACGGTGATCAGCACCGAGAAGCCGATGCGGCCATAGCGCGTGAACACCGGCACGATGAACCAGTAGCACAGATCGGTGACGAGCCCCTTCTTGCGCCACCAATGCTGGCCGGGATTGCACGGCGTCAGCGCGGTCAGCACGGCGAACACCACGCCCATCACCGCCATATAGGGCAGCACGCGCAGCAGCGTGTGCGCGAAGCCGTTGACGATGTCGGCGAACAGGGCAGCCGTCATGATGCGTGTCTTCCGTAAAGTCCGGCGAAAAGCCTAACTTCTATTGGTTGCGCAAAACTTAGCCTTTGGGCTTTCGCCTACTGCGAGACGCGCAGGTTGGTGATCTGCTGGCCGATCGCGTTCAGCGTCGAAATGATCGCGCCCGAGGTCGTCAGGTCGAAATACTTGCTCGCATCGGTGGCGCAGTTCTGCAGCACGGTCGAGTTGCCCTGCGTGCCGTTGAGGTCGACGAACACCGCATAGATCGTGAAGCCCAGCGCCTTGGCGTTGGTGCAGGCCTTGGCCATGCGCGCGTCGGTGCCGCTGTCCTGGTTCGTACCGTCGCCGCTCCAGCGGTCCTGGGTGTTCAGGCCGTCCGACAGGATGATGATGTATTGCTGCGTGTTGGCCGGCAGCGTCGGCGCGCTCAAGGGATTGCCGGTCGTCTGCGCCATCATGCCCCAATCGAGGCCGATCGTCTGGTTGGTCGAGCCGCCCGCGGTCATCGAGTCGACCTGGTTCTTCAGCGAGGTCCAGCTGTAGCTGAGCGCGCCCAGTTCGCTGGGCACGCAGGACTGCGCGTTCTCGGCCGGGAACGTCGCGGTGGTGCCCGACGGATTGGTGTTGTTGACGTCGTAGTCCTGGGTGCGGTCCATCACGCAGCCGTCCCAGGTGCTCGTCGAGTTGACCGTCCAGGTGTGGGTGTAGGTCTTCGCCTTGCACACCGTGGACGACCTGCTGCCGGTGCAGGTGCAGTTGTTGTAGCCGTTGCAGCTCGCACTGCTGCCGCTCGAGACCGTAACCGTGCTGCCGGTCGCGACCGAGGTGTAGCAGCCATTGTAGTAGTGGCCGCCGCGCCCGTTGCTGGCGTCCGCCGAGCGCACGCCGGGGCAGATATAGCCGCTATAGGTGCCGGTCGACGGGATCGTCTTGGTGGACGAGGAGCCGTTGACCGGCGTCTTCTGGCAGCTGAAATCGTCCGAGCTGGTCGTCCACGGGCAGTCGTCGCCCGGGCCGACCGTGTTCGCCGGTGCGCCGCCGGTGGGCGCGGCCTTCCAGTCTGTCCAGTCGAGCCAGCTGGCGCTCGAGCTCGAAGTGCCGACATTCACCGTCAGCGAGAACGGGATGATCGCGGCGCGCACGTCGCCGGCATTGGGCGATGCGTTCTGCAGCAGCGTGAGCAGCTGGTCGGTCGCGGTGATGAGGGCGGAGATCTTGGTGGTGCCGGTCGAGTCGGCCTGCGTCATCGAGCCGGTGTTGTCGAGCACAAGGCTGACCCACAGCTTCTGCTGGCCCCACACCACGGTCGACGACGAGGTGACGTTGACGGTGTGGATGCCCGCGACGTTCATCAGCGTGGTCGGCATCGGCACCGAGGTCGACACCGTCACCGACTGGCCGTTCTGCGTCACGCTCACGCTCGCCGGCGTGCCATAGGCGGTATCGACCTTGTAGTTGGCGTTGAAATAGTTCTGCGCCTCGGTCTGCATCTGCGCCGCCGTCTGGCCGGTGGTGCTGGCCACCGCCAATGCCGAGGCGTCGAGCGCCTCGTCCAGCGCCGACTTCACGATCATCGAGCGCGCGAGGTCGAGGCCCGCGCCCGCCGCCAGCGTCGCCGGCACCAGCGAGATCGCGAAGATCATCGCGACGTTGGCATCGCGATTGCTTATGAATCTACGCGTGCAGCTCTTGGCGCGGCGAGTCAGCGCGCGGAACGTCTCGGCGAAGGACATAAGCATGGGAGTCCGATTCAAAGCGGCACGCACTATCCGCCAACAGGCATGAAAATGCCGTTGCGATTCGCGGATGTGGTTAGACATCCGTTAGCGATGCCGGAACGTTTCCGCTCGAAATCAACGAAGATTAGCGAAGGATTAAGCGGAACCCGCCATCGTAACCATCGTTACGCCGCGCGTGCCCGCATTAAGCGTTTGGTCAGCATAAAACGGGCTTTTCCTTCGGCGGCGGCGGGCATGCGCCTACATTGCGCGCTGGCAAGAGGCTTAAGGCTCGCGCGCCGTGACGATCGTTTCCATCTTCGCAAAGACCGTGGCGCGCATGCGCCGCTCGACGCGCGGCAGCGCGGCGCTCGAGTTCGGCATCATCGCGCCGGTGTTCTTCATCCTGCTCATGGGCATCATCGAGAACGGCGTGATCTTCTTCGCCGGCTCGACGCTGCAATACGCCACCGACGAGGCGGCACGCTGGGTGCGCACCGGCCAGGCGAGCACCGCCGGCACGACGCAGGCCCAGTTCCGCACCCTCATCTGCAACAACATCTCGCCGCTCTTGGCCTGCGACTCCAACCTGCAGGTCGACCTGCAATCGTCGAGCACCGGCTTCACCGGCGCGGGCTATGCCTCGCCGACCGACGCCGGCGGCAACCTCAACTCGACGCTCAGCAACTACTCGCTCGGCACCTATTGCCAGGTGGAGCTGCTGCGCGTGTTCTACACCTGGAAGGTGATCACGCCGGGCCTGTCGATCTTCCTCACCAACATCAGCGGCGGCTATCACCTGATCAGCGCGACGGCCGCGTTCCGCAACGAGCCCTTTACGACGGCGGTGTCGGGATGTTGAAGCTGCTGCGCAAATTCCGCCGCGACAACAAGGGCCTCGCCGCGATCGAGTTCGCGATGCTGGCGCCCGTGATGGCGGCGATGTTCCTGGGCTCGATCGAGCTGTGCGACGCGCTGAACTGCCAGCAGAAGGTCACCGGCATGGCCTCGACCGCCGCCGACCTCGTCGCGCAGGAGACGGTGATGAAGAACGCCGACATCTCCAACGTGTTCTCGGCGATGAACGCGATCGTCTATCCCTATCCGACCACGAATCTGAGGATCGTGATCACCAGTCTGGTCGACAATGGCCGGGGCGGCGCCACGGTGCAGTGGAGCGACGCGCAGAACGCCACCGCGCGCTCGGTGGGCGCCACGGTCACGGTGCCGACCGGCGTCATCACCAGCGGCGGCACGGTGATCATGTGCGAGGTGACCTATCCGTTCACCTCGGCGGTCAACGATTACATCACCGGCACGCCGAACATGTCGGAGGTGTTCTACGAGCGCCCGCGCCGCACCAGCGCGATCACGCGCCAGAACAGCTAAGGCGCCGCTAGCCCTTCTTGCGCTCCTCGCGCACGCGCATCAGGCCTTCCTGCACCACGCTCGCCACCAGGACGCCGTCGCGCGTGTAGAGCGAGCCGCGGTTGAAGCCGCGCGCGCCCGACGAGCTCGGCGAATCCTGCGCATAGAGCAGCCAGTCGTCCATCTTGAAGGGATGGTGGAACCACATCGCGTGATCGAGGCTCGCCATCTGGATCGGCGAATGCCAGGAGCGGCCATGCGGCAGAAGCGCGGTGTCGAGCAGCGACATGTCGGAGGCATAGGCCAGCACGGATTGCTGCACGATCACGTTGTCGGGCACCGGCCCGGTGGCGCGGATCCAGACATTGTCGAACGGGGCGCGGGGGCTGCGGTTCATCCAGTTGTCGAGGATGACGGGACGCATCTCGATCGGGCGCGGCCGGCTCATCCAGGCCTTCTGCTCCTCGGGCATCTTGTCCATCCACTGCTTGCGCGCCTCGTGCTCGTCGACGAGTTCGTCGGGGCCGGGCACCTTGGGCATGTCGAACTGGTGCTCCAGCCCCTTCTCGGGCACCTGGAACGAGGCCGACATATTGAAGATCTGCTTGCCGTGCTGGATGGCGATGACGCGGCGCGAGGTGAACGAGGCGCCGTCGCGGGCACGGTCGACCTCGTAGAGGATCGGGATCTTGGGATCGCCGCCGCGCAGGAAATAGGCATGGAAGGAGTGGCAGACCCGTCCCTCGACCGTGCGGCTCGCCGCCACCAGCGCCTGGCCGAGCACCTGGCCGCCGAACACCCGCTGCATCCGGTCCTCGGGCGATTGGCCGCGGAAGATGTTCTCCTCGATCTTCTCGAGGTCGAGCAGGTCGAGGACTTCGGCGATGGGCGTCTTCTCGGGGACGGTCTTGGTCATGCTGGCTTCCTAAGCTCGGCCGTTCGCAGGCGCAAGATGGCGAGTTCCACATGCCCGCCACACGCCCACCCCAGGAAAAACTTTTCCCGGCGGCGTCATTCCGTCATAAAACTTTGGCACTCCCTTCACGCGCACCCAGAGCAAGGCCCCAAAGGCACCATGGCAAATCTGCTTCTCGACAAGGCGGCCCACCAGAAGCCCGCGACCACCAAGCGCGGCGCCCTGGAACGGCTTTTCACCCTGATGTTCCAAGGGTTTGTCTACAACCAGATCTGGGAGGATCCCGAGGTCGACCTGGCGGCGCTCGACCTCAAAGCCGATCACCGGCTGCTGACGATCGCGTCGGGCGGCTGCAACGTCCTGAACTACATGGCGGCTGATCCCGCGAAGATCATCGCGGTCGATCTCAACCCCAACCACATCGCGCTGACCAAGCTGAAGCTGGAGGCGCTGAAGGACTTCCCGAACTACGACACCTTCTTCCGCTTCTTCGGCCACGCCAACGACAAGGCGAACCGCGGCGCCTACGACAAGTATCTGCGCAAGCATCTCGACGAGGAGACGCGCGAATACTGGGAGAAGAACCGTCCCCTGCGCGGCAAGCGCATCAACATGTTCGGCAAGAACCTCTATCGCTACGGCCTGCTCGGGCGCTTCATCGGTATCCTGCACGCCGTGGCGAAGCTGCACGGCAAGAAGCTCGAACCGATTCTCTCCGCCAAGACGCCGGAAGAGCAGCGCCGCCTGTTCGAGCGCGATATCGCGCCGCTTTTCGACTACAAATCGATCAAGCTGCTCTCCAAAAGCCCGGTCTCGCTCTATGCGCTCGGCATCCCGCCGGCGCAGTATGACGAGCTCGTCGCCTCGGGCGACGATCCGGTGAGCGTGCTGCGCGAGCGCGTCGAGCGCCTCGCCTGCGACTTCCCGATCAACGAGAACTATTTCGCCTGGCAGGCCTTCGGCCGCGGCTACGACACGCAGAACAAGGAAGCGGTGCCGAGCTATCTGCGCGAGGACGTCTACAACGAAATCCGTACACGGACGAACAAGGTCGAGGTGCATCACGCCTCGCTCACCGACTTCCTGCAGGCCCAGGCGCCAGGTTCGCTCAACCGCTTCGTGCTGCTCGACGCGCAGGACTGGATGAACCAGGACCAGATCACCGCCCTGTGGCGCGAGATCGACCGCACCGCCGACGCGCGCGACGGCCGGGTGATCTTCCGCACCGCCGGCCCCGACTCGCCCCTGCCGCGCAAGCTGCCGCCCGAGGTGCTGGCGCCCTGGACCTACATGGAATCCGAGAGCAAGGCCTGGCACGCCAAGGACCGCTCCTCGATCTATGGCGGCTTCCACGTCTATGCCCGGCGGAAGCTGTCGTGACCGAACATGCCGTGCTGATGGACCGGATCTACCGGCATCAGCGCTATATCTATGATTTCACTCGGAAATATTACCTTTTCGGGCGCGACAAGCTGATCAAGCAGCTGGCGCTGAGGCCCGGCGACCGCCTGATCGAGGTTGGCTGCGGCACCTCGCGCAATCTGATCAAGATCGCCAAGGCCTACCCCGACGCGATGCTGTACGGGCTCGACGCCTCGTCCGAGATGCTGGCCGCCTCGGCGGTGGCGATCCGCCGCGCCGGGCTGGAAGGCCGCATCAAGCTGGTGCTCGCCTATGCCGAGGACCTGTCGCCCGGCCTGTTCGGCGAGACGGTGCCGTTCGACGCGGCGGTGTTCTCCTACGCGCTGTCGATGATCCCGGACTGGCGCAAGGCGCTCGCCGCCGCCCATGGCGCCCTCGCCCCCGGCGGCAAGGTCCATGTCGTCGATTTCGGCGACCTGAAGGGTCTCAGCCCGCCATTTGAGCGGATTTTGCGCGGTTGGCTCGGCCTTTTCCACGTTGCGCCGCGCGAAGAGCTGCTTAGGACCATCGAGGGGCGCGGGCCGCGGCCGGCCGGTCTGCGGCTGCTCGCCGGCCGCTACGCCTTCCTGTGGAGCGCCGGGCGGGACGACGCCTTTTGGTCCGCCTTCACCTGACGGCGCCCATTCGTTAACGGACATCGCGAAAATCGCTGGCCCGCCCTGGGGACGCCAGCTACATCCTGCGACCCTTAAGTCCTTCACACGAAAGTCGCCCACGACAGCTTTTGCTGTTGCAGGGCGGTCACATGGGGAGCGTAAATACGCCTGCGACCACCCAAAAACGGCCGAATCCCAAATCGGTGAGTGGAGACATCCGGGGTTGTCGCGGTTATAAGTTCGAAGTCGTCCGAACGTTTAGGTGGGGGGGTCCCTGCCCGTCGGTATTTGAAGCGAGGATAAAGAATGAAACTTCGTTCGATCGCCTTGACGGGCGTGGCACTGGCGGCGCTCAGCGTCGCCCCTGCGATGGCCAACGATACCCAGGGGTGGTATCTCGGCCTCGGCGTTGGCTACGATCACATGGATCCGATCCACGCCGTTACCGCTCCGCCTCTGGCGGCGCATACGAATCTCGGCCAGGGCGACTCGGGCATGATTGCCGGCTCCTTCGGCTACAAGTGGACCAGCGGCCTCCGCATGGAGTTCGAGGTTGGCTACTCGTCGCACGACCAGCATCACAACACCCCGCCGTTCGTCGGCACGCTGTCGGGCACCAACGACCTCAAGTCGGCGATGGCCAACTTCATCTACGACTGGAACCTCGGCGACCGCATGAGCCTGTCGCTCGGCGCAGGCTTCGGCGCCGGCGCGCTGAACATGGATGTCGAAGACTCGGCGTTCCCGGGCCTCAAGGTCATCCGCGGCCAGCACACCGAGTTCATGTGGCAGGGCATCGCCGGCCTGAACTACGAGATCGCTCCGGAGACCGAGCTGTTCCTCGACTACCGCTACCGTTCGGCGGAGATCGACCATGGCTATGCGTCGGACTTCGTGGCGCTCGACCCGGTCCACATCTCGCAGGCCCAGGAGCACGTCGCGATGCTCGGCATTCGCTGGTACCTCGAAGAGGCCGCGCCGCCGCCGCCCCCGCCGCCTCCCCCGCCGCCGCCGCCGCCTCCCCCGCCGCCGCCTCCGCCCCCGCCGGTGAAGACGTTCATCGTCTTCTTCGACTTCGACAAGTCGAACCTGACCGACAAGGCGCAGGAAGTGGTCCAGGAAGCGGTCCGCACCGCGAAGGCCAACGGCTTCGTGAAGGTGCTGGTCACCGGCCACACCGACACCGTCGGCTCGGACACCTACAACCAGGCGCTCTCGATCCGTCGCGCCCAGTCGGTCAAGGACGAAATGGTCCGCGAAGGCATGGATGGCGGTGGCATCGACATCGTCGGCAAGTCGTTCCACGACCCGCTGGTTCCGACCGGTCCGGGCGTCCGCGAGCCGCAGAACCGCCGCGCCGTCATCGACCTCGGCGGCTAAGCGTCAACACCTCGCTTCGTATACGGAAGGGCGGGCCTCACGGCCCGCCCTTTTCGTTTGTGGGGTGGGCATCCACACGCCATCTCATCTGTCATCCCGGCCAAGCGATGCGCAGCATCGCGCCGAGCCGGGACCCATGGTGCAAGCGGCTCGATGGGTCCCAGCTTTCGCTGCGCTCGGCCGGGATGACATTTTTTTTGCGATGCGGCTCAAAACAAAAAAGGGCGCCGCTTTCGCGACGCCCTTTTTTCGTTCCGCGTTGCGAAACCGCTTACGGCGCATATTTCAGCGTGATCACGCCGAGGCCCGCCGCAATATTGAGCCCCGTATTGCCCTGCACGCTCACCGGCTGCAGCGCGATCGACTTGTCGAGGCCGCCGATCAGCACATTGGCGCCGAGCCCGATGCCGAACGTCGCGCCTGCCGTGGCGCCGGCATAATCGCCCTCGAGCGAGCCGGCGCGCACATCCGAGGTCGGCGCCACCACGCCCCACACCAGCGTCGCCTGGCTCGCGAAGCCGATGTCGATCCCGTATTTCGAGAAGGTGCCGACATAGTGCTCGCCGGCGCCCGAATTCGGCGCATAGGTGCATTTCAGCGTCTTTTCGGACGTGAAGATGAAGCCCATGCCGCCCTCGACATTGCACGTCAGGCTGCCGACCTTGATGCCGGCGGGAGCCGGCGGCGGCGCCGGGACGACGGCGGCGACCTCTTCCGGCGGATCGTCGGGCTGGTGCGGGCGCGGCTTGGGCCGCACTGCCGGCAGCGCCTGGACGCCCTTGAGCGTCACGTCGACCTTGATCGCGCAGGAGTTCACCGGCGTCTCGGTATCGGCGACCTGCACGCCGGACACGAAGTCCTTGAGGCTCGGCCTCTGCGGCGCATTGGCGGCCGCCAGCACCAGATCGGCGGAATGGCAGAACCCTTGCGCATCATGGATCCGGCGCAGCTCCGCCTTGGAGGCCATGTCGGTCTTGAACAGGTTGTAGGCGGCATCGCCCTTCGAGCCGCCATAGATGCGCTTGAACATGTTGAGCAGGAGCTTGTCGGTGCCGCGCAGCTCCGCCCCGAAATTGGTGCGGTAGGTGTTGAAGCCGTCGCGGGTGGCGTCGCCGCAGGTCAGCGCCGCGTCGACCAGCTGCTGGTCGACGACCGTCGTCTGGATGGCCGCGACCTCGGCCGCCTCAGCGCATTTCAGCATCGGCCGATGCGCGGCCTCAGCCTCTCCAGCCATAAGGGCCTCTCCGGCCAAAAGGGTCGTGAGGGCGGCCACGCAAACGCCCGCCTTCCATGCGTTTCCCATGTGTCTCTTGCTCGTTGTCTGGCTGCGGCCGCCACCTTAGCATCGGTTTCCTGCGCCGCTAACCCGTTCTGCGCCCATCCTTAAGGTTCCCGGATCCGCTCCTATGGCCAGACGCAAGCCCGTTCCCCACGCGGTCGACCTCAAGGACGAGGCGGTCCATTGGGACTTCAAAAAGCACATGTCCTATGGAGACTATCTGGGCCTCGAGACCCTGCTCTCCGCCCAAAACCCGCTGTCGGGGGCGCATGACGAGACGCTGTTCATCGTCATCCATCAGGCCAGCGAGCTTTGGATCAAGCTGTGCCTGCACGAGATCGGCGCGGCCATCGCGCAGATCCAGGCCGACGACCTCGGCCCCGCCTTTAAGATGATGGCGCGGGTCGGCCGGGTGCAGGCGCTCTTGATCCAGTCGTGGGAGATCCTCTCGACCATGACGCCGTTCGACTATGCGAGCTTCCGCGGCAGCCTGGGCAAGTCGTCGGGCTTCCAATCCTTCCAGTACCGCATGATGGAATTCCGGCTGGGCAACAAGAATCCGGCCATGGCGCGCGTCTTTTCCGCCAACAAGGCGGTGGCGAAGCAGGTCGAGGCGGCGCTGACCGAACCCAGCATCTACGACGCATCGCTGGCGCTTCTGGCGCGGCGCGGCATCAAGATTCCGAAGAACAAGCTGGTCCGCGATTTCGCCAAGCCCTATGTCGCCGACCATCGCGTGACGGATGCCTGGCGCGCGGTCTATCGCGATGCCGAAAAACACTGGGACCTTTACGAGCTGGCCGAGAAGCTGGTCGATCTCGAATACCGCTTTCATCTCTGGCGCTTCAGCCACATGAAGACGGTGGAGCGGATCATCGGCTCCAAGCCCGGCACCGGGGGCACCTCGGGCGTGAGCTACCTGAAGAAGGCGCTGGATCTCACCTTCTATCCCGAGCTGTGGGCGGTCCGGGGCGAGATATGAAGCGCCTACCCTGGCTCGCGGCGCTTTGTTTATGCGCCTCGCCCGCATGGGGCATGGACGACGGCGATCCGCAGACGCGCTGCGGTGCGGACTGGCTGCCGGCCTATACCTTTGCGTCCGGCGCCGAAGGTGTGACGCCCAACGGGCACGCGATGACGGCCGACGTCGTGCGCCTGGCGCGCTTCTGCCGCTATGGCGCGGTGCGGATCGTCGCCTTCGTGGGAAGCGATCTCGCAGAGGCGCAACGCCGCGCGGCGTGGATTCGGCGCGAGCTGCTCGCGGATCATTGGCCGGGGACGCGGATCGATCTCGAATTCCGTCCTCGCAATCAGGCGCCGCACGGCATGGATTTGAGGCAAACCTTCACGGCCGACGAGATCGTCGAATTCGAAAAGCCCGATCCCAATTGGCGCGAACGGCCGGATCCCAGGCCGCGCCCATCGCCGCAATGGATCACCGAGCCCTGGCCGGCGCTCCCCATCCACATGCCGATGGCGTTCTTCGCCAGCGGCGACGCCGCGCTCACCGCACCCGGCCGCAGCGTGACCGATGAGGGTGCCCGCCGGTTTCTCCACGCCAACTGCCGCATCCTGCCGGTCTATGGCTATGCCGATACGGCGGAGGCCGATCCCGACGGTATCGCGCTGAAACGGGCGCTGGCCGTCCGGGACGAATTGGTCCGCGCGGGCGTCGCGCCGGACGCGATCCCGGTCTATGCTCGGGGGACGGCATACCCGCTGGTCCCGACCCCGCAAGGCGTGCCCGAGCCACAGAACCGCCGCGCCGATATGGACTGCGTGGATTGAGCGATTCGTCCACGCGCGGCGGACCGTTTACCATGTATCAGTCGTACATTGTCTCTTTTTGGAACACGGCCTACCATTGCGCAAAGTGGGGCTTATCAGAAAGGGATGGACTGATATGAAAGCAAGAATCTTGATGGCCGCCGCGCTGACCTTGGGTCTCGCGGCTTGTTCGCATCACGCACCGCCGCCGCCGCCACCTCCCCCGCCGCCGCCGCCGCCGGTCGTGATGCACTATGGCGACGTCACCGTGTTCTTCGACTACGAGAAGGCGAACCTCACGTCGCGTGCCGCCGATGCCGTCGCCGACTTCGTGTCGCGCGAGCATCACATGCCGCATCACGCCGTCGTGGTCGGTTTCTGCGACACCGCGGAGCATCACCGCCACGAACTGGCGCTGCGCCGCGCCGAGACGGTGAAGGACGAGCTGGTCCGCCGCGGCATGGATGCGGGTTCGATCGAGGTTCGCGCCTCGGACGACCTGTTGGTCCACACCGGCGATCACACCCGCGAACCGCAGAACCGCCGCGTGGTGATTTCGCACTAAAGCATGGGAGCACTCTCGCACTTACGGGTTCTCGATCTATCACGCGTGTTGGCGGCGCCGTGGGCGACCCAGATTTTGGGCGATCTCGGCGCAGAGGTGATCAAGATCGAGAAACCCGGCGAGGGTGACGAGACGCGACGCTTCGGGCCGCCGTTCCTGGTGAACCAGGACGGCAGCCCGGGCGACGCGACATACTTTCTGACCGCCAACCGCAACAAGAAATCCGTCACCGTCGACATGGCGGCGCAAGAGGGTCAAGCGCTGATCAAGCGCCTGGCGCGCCGCGCCCATATCGTGGTGGAGAACTTCAAGACCGGGAGCCTGGCGAAATACGGCCTCGACTACGAGAGCCTGCGCGCCGAGAACCCGGCGCTGATCTATTGCTCGCTGACCGGCTTCGGCCATGACGGCCCCTACAAGGACAAGGCCGGCTACGACTATGTCATTCAGGGCATGGGCGGGCTGATGAGCGTCACCGGCCAGAAGGACGGCGCGGCGGGCGCCGAGCCGATGAAGGTGGGCGTCGCGGTCAGCGACCTGGTCACCGGCCTGTATGCCGCGATCGCGATCCAGGCGGCGGTGATCCACCAGGCGCGCGCGGGCGAGGGCCAGAAGATCGACATGGCGCTGTTCGACTGCCAGGTCGCCGGCCTCGCCAACCAGGCGAGCAACTATCTCGCCGGCGGGATGACGCCGGGGCGGCTCGGCAACGCCCATCCCAACATCGTGCCCTATCAGGTCTTCGCGACGGCCGACGGGCACCTGATCCTCGCGACCTCGAACGACAACCAGTTCCGCCGTTTTGCGCGCGTCGCCGATATCGGCGCGCTGGCGGACGATCCGCGCTATGCCTCCAACGCGGCGCGCGTGGCGCATCGCGAGGAACTCGTCGCGCTGCTGATGCCGGTGTTCATCACGCGCACGACGGCGGAGTGGATTGCGGCGCTGGAAGGCGCGAATGTTCCTTGCGGCCCGATCAACCGCATCGACGAGGTGTTCGCCGATCCGCAGGCCATCGCCCGTCAACTGACGGTAACCATGGCGCATGCAACCGGTCCGATTCGGCTCGTGGCGAGTCCGCTGCGCCTTTCCGCCACGCCGCCGGAGTATAGAAGCGCACCGCCGCTGCTCGGCGAACACACCGATGCGGTGTTGATGGAGGTCCTCGGCCTCGGCGTGGGCGAAATTTCATCGCTGCGTGAAAACGGCGTCATCTGAAGCGCAACCAAGGTTTCGCGCCGACGTTACTTTCCCGTGTGGAACGAAAAGACGATGCGCGATGCGTGGAGTTGTTATCCTGCTCGCCTTGCTGGCGGCGGCGCCGGCTTCGGCCGCCCCATTGGCGATGGCTGAAGACCAGCCGGTGCGGTTCGACAACCTCCCCGGAACGCAGTCCCACCTTCGCCGCCAGATCTTCCACGACAGCAACGAAACCGCTGCCCCACGCAATAATATGAGCGACGAGATCGCCTCCCAGCTCGGCGTCAAGAACGGCGCGATGCATCTGTTCCATTCGCGCGTGGACAACGAGTCCGATCGCAGCCCGACACTGGACGGCGGCATCGATGGATCGGGCTTCAAACTCAAGCTCTCCTGGTAGCCTCGCAACTTTCTTCTTCGGCGCGATTGGCGTATGGAACCCGCCAACGCGCGAGGAAAAGCGATGTCTTATAAAGTGGCGGTGGTCGGTGCGACGGGTAACGTCGGCCGCGAGATGTTGACCGTGCTCGACGAGCGCACCTTTCCGGCAAGCGAGGTCGTGGCGCTCGCGTCCACCAGTTCGATCGGAACCCAGGTGTCGTTCGGCGACAAGATCCTCAAGGTCAAGGCGCTCGACTATTACGACTTCAAGGGCACCGACATCGTGCTGATGAGCGCCGGCAGCGCCGTCGCCAAGCAATGGGCGCCGAAGATCGCGGCGCTGGGCGCGATCGTCATCGACAATTCCAGCGCCTGGCGCATGGATCGCGACGTGCCGCTGGTCGTGCCCGAGGTGAACGCCGACGCGCTGAACGACATCAAGAAGGGCATCGTCGCCAACCCGAACTGCTCGACGGCGCAGCTCGTCGTCGCGCTGAAGCCGCTGCACGATGCGGCGAAGATCAAGCGCGTGGTGGTCTCGACCTATCAATCGGTGTCGGGCGCCGGCAAGGAGGCGATGGACGAGCTGTTCCGCCAGACGCGCGCGGTGTTCGTCGCCGATCCGGTGGAGGTGGAGAGGTTCACCAAGCAGATCGCCTACAACGTGATCCCGCACATCGACGACTTCCTCGACTCCGGCCTTACCAAGGAAGAGTGGAAGATGATGGTCGAGACCCAGAAGATCCTCGATCCCGACATCCAGCTCACCGCGACCTGCGTGCGCGTGCCGGTGTTCATCGGTCACAGCGAGGCCGTCACCATCGAGTTCGAGGAGGCGATCACCGCCGACCGGGCGCGCCAGCTGCTGCGCGCGGCGCCGGGCATTCTCGTCGTCGACAAGCGCGAGGACGGCGGCTACGTCACGCCGATCGAATGCGCCGGCGAGGACGCGACCTATGTCAGCCGCATCCGCAAGGACCCGACGGTGGAGCACGGCCTGTCGATGTGGATCGTGTCGGACAATCTGCGCAAGGGCGCGGCGCTCAACGCGGTGCAGATCGCCGAGAGCCTGATCCGCCGCAAGCTCCTGAAGCGCGCGGCATAGCCAAAAAGACTGTCATCCCGGCCAAGCGATGCAAAGCATCGCGCGAGCCGGGATCCGTTGTGCAAGCGGCTCCATGGGTCCCGGGTGTCGCACGGCTTCGCCGCACTCGCCCAGGATGACAGGTTGGTTTAGAATAAACCCATGAACCAAGCCGGCTTCGCCACCCTCGTCACCCGCTTCTCCGCCGCCGCCACGGCCGGCGACGGCAAGGCGCTGGCCGACTGCTTCACGCCGGACGGCGTCTATTACGACTATATCTACGGCCCGCATCGGGGCCGCGGCAGCATCTGCGAGATGCTGGAGGAGCTCTTCCACCGCGATGCCGCCGAGTACGACTGGACGTTCTACGATCCGGTGGTGAACGGCGACATCGGCTATGCCTGGTCGCTCTCGACCTTCCTCTCCACCGTGCCGGAATATGCCGGCAAGGAGATCGTGATCGACGGCACCAGCCGGTTCGTTCTGAAAGGCGGCCGGATCGCCGAATACCATGAGAGCGTCAACGGCGGCGTGGCGCACGCCCAGCTCGGCCTCGCGCCCGAGCGCATGGCCAAGGTGATGGCGCGCTGGGCCAAAAGATTGCGCGAACGCGGCGACGTCGAAACCTACCGTGCGGCGGTTCGCGCCCGTTACGCCGCCGCCCGTTAGGCGATAGTCTCCCCGGCAAAGGCCATTTCGGGGACTGCCATGACCGCCATCCGCCCGCGCCGCTCGGTGCTCTACATGCCGGGCTCCAACGCCCGCGCGCTCGAGAAGGCGCGCACCCTGCCGGCCGACGCGCTGATCCTCGATCTCGAGGATGCGGTGGCGCCCGACGCCAAGGACGTCGCGCGCCGGCAGGTCTGCGAGGCGGTGAAGGCCAAGGGCTTCGGCAAGCGCGAGATCATCGTGCGCATCAACGCGCTCGCGACCCCCTGGGGCGAGGCGGACCTCGCGGCCGCGGTGGCGGCGGGACCGGATGCGATCCTGGTGCCCAAGGTCTCGGCACCGGCCGACCTGCATGCCGTCGACGGCAAGATGATGGCCGCGGACAAAGCGATCGCGGTGTGGGCGATGGTCGAGACGCCGGCGGCGATCCTGAACATCGCGGCCATCGCGGCGGCCGGCGGCCGGCTCGCCTGTTTCGTGATGGGGACGAACGATCTCATCAAGGAGATCCGCGGTCTGCACACGCCCGACCGCGCCAACCTCGCGGCGGCGCTCAGCCTGTCGGTGATGGCGGCGCGGGCGAACGGGCTGGCGGCGATCGACGGCGTCTACAACGACATCGCCAACGCGGAGGGCTTCCATGCCTCGTGCACGCAGGCCCGTGCCTTCGGCTTCGACGGCAAGACGCTGATCCATCCCAGCCAGGTCGAGCCCTGCAACGCCGTGTTCGCGCCTTCCGCCGACGAGGTGGACGCCGCCCGCAAGATCATCGCCGCGTTCGACGAACCGCAGAACAAGGGCAAGGGTGCCATCAAGCTCGACGGCCGCATGGTCGAACTGCTGCACGCCGAGATCGCGCGCAGCACCGTCGCGATGGCGGACGCGATTTCAGCTCTTGAAACCGATACCTGACTGTCATCCCGGCCAAGCGATGCCCTTCCAATTTGTCATTCCCGCGAAGGCGGGAATCCGGGGCCGGGGTACGGCGCTTGGGACTCTGGATGCCCGCCGGAGTTTATCCTCCGGCCGCGCTTTGCGCGGACCGGGGGCGGGCATGACAGAATGGGTGTATCTACGTCGGCATAAGGCATGCTTCCGGATCGGGCCTTCGGCCCGTCCGGGATGACAGGTGGGATGTAAAAGTGAAGGTAAACACAGGCAATTTCTTCGAGGATTTCAAGGTCGGCCAGAAGCTCGCCCACGCCACGCCGCGCACGCTGACGCATGGCGATGCGGCGCTGTACCAGGCGCTCTACGGCTCGCGCTTCGCGCTGCAGTCGGCGGACAGCTTCGCGCAGTTCGTCGGGCTGCCGCGTTCCCCGCTCGACGATCTCCTCGTCTTCCATACGGTGTTCGGCAAGACCGTGCCGGACATCTCGCTGAACGCCGTCGCCAATCTCGGCTATGCCGAGGGCCGGTTCCTGAAACCCGTCTATGGCGGCGAGACGCTGTCGGCGCATTCCGAGGTGATCGGGCTCAAGGAGAATTCCAACCGCCAGACCGGCGTCGTCTATGTGCGCACCCACGGCCTCAACGAGAAGGGCGAGCAGGTGCTCAGCTATGTGCGCTGGGTGATGGTGAGGAAGCGCGATGCGGGCGCCGCGGTGGGCGAGGCCGTGGTGCCCAAGCTCGTCGACGCCGTCGCGGTGGCGGACCTGCACATCCCGGCGCATCTGAACTTCGACACGCTGTTCGACACCGCGCAGTCGGGCTCGGCGCATCTGTGGGACGACTACGCGATCGGCGAGAAGATCGACCATGTCGACGGCTTCACCGTCGAAGAGGCCGAGCACATGATGGCGACGCGGCTCTATCAGAACACAGCCCGCGTGCACTTCAACCAGTTCGTCGAAGGCCAGGGACGCTTCGGGCGCCGTCTTATTTATGGCGGCCACGTCATCAGCCTGGCGCGCGCGATCTCGTTCAACGGCCTCGCCAACGCTTTCACCATCGCCGCGATCAACGGCGGGCGGCACGTCAATCCGCTGTTCGCCGGCGACACCGTCTTCGCCTGGAGTCAGGTGATCGACAAGCAGCCGCTCGCCCACCGCAAGGACGCCGGCGTGCTGCGCCTGCGCCTGGTCGCGACCAAGAACCTTCCGTGTGCGGAATTCCCCGATCGCGACGACAAGGGCGCCTATCCGGGCGAGGTGATCCTCGATTTCGACTATTGGGCGGTGATGCCGCGGCGATGAGCGTTATCGACCGGTATCGCAAGGCCATCGCCCAAGGCGAGCTCAAGCCCGACGCGGCGCAGGAGCGCGCGGTGGCGCGGCTGTCGGCGCTCGCCAAGGCGCTGAAGTCGTACCGGCCCGGAAGCTGGTTCGGCGGCAAGCCGCCGCGCGGCGTCTACATGTGGGGCGATGTCGGGCGCGGCAAGTCGATGCTGATGGACCTGTTCTTCGCCGAGACCAAGGTCGCGAATAAGCGCCGTGTGCACTTCAACGAGTTCATGGTCGAGACCCACGCCGCGATCCACGCCGAGCGCCAGCGCGCCGGCGCGTCCGATCCGATCCCCCCCGTGGCGCGCACCATCGCCGATGCCGCCACGCTTCTGTGCTTCGACGAATTCCAGGTGACCGACGTCGCCGACGCGATGATCCTGGGCCGCGTCTTCGAGCAGCTGTTCGAACGCGGCGTGGTGATTGTGGCGACCTCCAACACGCCGCCCGACCGGCTTTACGAGGGCGGGCTGAACCGCCAGCTCTTCTTGCCGTTCATCGCCGAGATCAAAGAGCGGCTCGACGTCGTCGAGCTGAACGGGCCGACCGATTACCGCCTGCACCGCATCTCCGGCCTCGCGGTCTATCTCCATCCGCTCGGCCCCGAGGCGGACGCGAAGATGGACGCGGCGTGGCGCAAGCTGACCGACACCAGGACGGGCGCGCCGCAGGACCTGACCGTCCTCGGCCGCACCCTGCGCGTACCGCAGGCCGCCAAGGGCGTCGCGCGGTTCGACTTCGCCGATCTGTGCGCCAAACCGCTGGCGGCGGTGGATTTCCTCGCCATCGCGCATGCCTTCCACACCGTCCTGATCGACCATATCCCGCGCCTCAGCTGGGAGCGGCGCGACGAGGCGCGGCGGTTCGTGCTCCTGATCGACACGTTGTATGATGAGGGCGTGAAGCTGATCTGCTCCGCGGCCGTGGCGCCGGAAGACCTCTATGTCGAAGGCGACGGCGCCGAGGCGTTCCGCCGCACCGTCTCGCGCCTGCACGAGATGCAGAGCGACGACTATCTCAAGCGCGGGCATGGCCGGGCGTAGACGATGCTGAGCGATATCCTTTGGACGTTCCTGGCGGTGATGGCGGTGCTGGCGGTCTATCGCGTCCGGCACCCGATCCTGGCGTGGCTGCGGCGCTTCGACCAGGCGAATGTCGACCGCATCGCCCAGCAGGAACGCGACAAGGCCGATCCCCTGGCGCATTTCCGCCACACGCTGCGCACCGCCGAGGAGCAGGTCGAGGACGTGATGCCGATCATCGAGCCCGATGCGCGCCTCGGCACGCCGGTGACGCGCTATCTGTTCGAGGGCGAGCGCTTCGCGACGCGCGAGGAGGCCGAACGGGTGCGAGCGGAGAAGATCCGCGCCATCGCGCGGGGATATTACATGGATCTGCCGGTCGCGCTGGCGGAACGGCGCAAGGATAAACTCAACTAAGCCGCCTCGCCCTTCATCAATCGCGGCAGCTTGCCGATGTCGCCGCCGGCGTGGCGCATGAAGAAGCGGCGTGCCGGGCCGATGGCGTCCACGATCCCCATGCCGGCGTCGCGGATCAGGCGCAGCGGCGCGATGTCGTTGGAGAACAGCCGGTTCAGCCCATCGGTCGCGACCGACAGCACGAAGGAGTCGAACCTGCGCCAGCGCTCATAGCGCTTCAGGACGTCGAGCGCGCCGATGTCGAGACCGAGCCTTGCGGCGTCCAGAACCACGTCGGCCAGCGCTGCCGCGTCTTTCAGCCCGAGATTGAGGCCCTGCCCCGCGATCGGATGGATGCCATGCGCGCTGTCGCCGACAAGCGCGAAACGCGGCTTCACGAAGCCGCGCGCCAGATGGAATTTCAGCGGATAGGACCAGCGCGGTCCCGCCGCCGTCGTCGCGCCCAGATGCGCGCCGAAGCGGCGTGCGATCTCGGCATCGAAGCCTTCCGCATCCAGCTTCATCATCGCCGGCGCGAGCGTCTCGTTCTCGGTCCATACGAGCGACGACCGGTTGGCTTTTTGTTGGCCTATCGCTTCGCTGCTTGAGGCCGGGGTCATGGGCAGGATCGCGAACGGTCCCGACGGCAGGAAGTGCTCATAGGCGGCGCCGTTGTGCGGCTTCTCATGCGCGACCGTCGCGACGATGCCACATTGCGGATAGGACCACGTCACCACGCCGATCCCCATGTGATCGCGCATCGCGCTGTCGCGCCCGTCGGCGGCGATGGCGAGCGACGCGACGATCGTCTCGCCGTTGGACAGCGTGGCGCGGATCGCACCGCCTTCGTCCGTCAGATCGGTGAGCGCCGCCGGCGCGATGAAGCGCAGATTCGGCAACGTGTCGGCGGTGGCGAACAGCCCGGCACGGATATGGCGGTTCTCGACGATGTGGCCGAGCGCCGCGGCACCCACCTCTTCGGCGTCGAAATGCAGCGAGAACGGCGACGGCTCGCCGTCGAGCCTGCCATCGGTGACCAGGATGTCGGCGATCGGCTGCGCGTGGGCTTCCAGATGCGGCCACACATCCAGCGCCCGGTACATGCGCACCGAGGCATAGGCGAGCGCGCTGACCCGTCCGTCGAATTTGGCGTCCAGCGTGGTGCCGCGCGGCAGAGGATCGGCGACCGCGACCGCGAGTCCGGCCTTGGCCAGCGCGATGGCGAGGGTCATCCCCACCATGCCGCCGCCGCCGATGATCGCGTCGCACCGTTCCATGGGCCGAACCTAGGCTTCCATGGCGCAAAATGCGCCTCCCCAAAGAGCCGCGCCCGGAATCTGGGCAAAAGCGTGGCGATGCTCACAAATTAGGCAAATCAACAAGTCCGAAAAGCCAACGCCGGCTGCTCGGACAGAAAATTCCCTTTTGAATCAACGATCCGCCATTTCGCTGCATCGCGGCACGGTTCTTGATGAAGCGTTAACGGCTGGGGGCGTCCCGGCGTGTTCAACAAGGGGAAGGACGAGGGATGAAGCTCATCACGGCGATCATCAAACCCTTCAAGCTCGATGAGGTCCGCGAACAGCTTTCCGCGCTGGGCGTGCAAGGCATGACCGTCACCGAGGTCAAGGGATATGGCAGGCAAAAGGGGCATACGGAGATCTATCGCGGCGCGGAATACGCCGTGAGCTTCCTGCCCAAGCTCAAAATCGAGGTCGCCGTCAAAAGCGAGATGGCGGAGGCGGTGATCGAGGCGATCACCTCCAAGGCGAAGACCGGCCAGATCGGCGACGGAAAGATCTTCGTCACGCCGCTCGAGCAGGTCGTGCGCATCAGAACCGGAGAAATCGACGGCGACGCGCTCTGAGGCGTCCGCCGCAGTCATTGGGAACCATGAAGGGGAGTTTTTTGAAATGAGTCTGACGAATTTTAAGCGCGCTTGTGTGGGGCTTGGGGCCGCGCTGACCGCGCTGGCCGTGAGCGTCGCGCCGGCCTTCGCCGCGGCGCCGCCGCCCGATCCGTTGAACTCCGGCGACACCGCCTGGATGATCACCTCGAGCGCGCTGGTGCTCCTGATGACCATCCCCGGCCTCGCCCTGTTCTATGCCGGCATGGTGCGCAAGAAGAACATCCTGGCCACCGCGGCGCAGAGCTTCGGCGCCACCGCCATCATCACCGTGCTATGGATGATCGTCGGCTATTCGGCCGCCTTCACCAACAATCCGGACAGCCACCTCAACCAGTTCATCGGCGGCTTCGACCAGCTCTTGCTGGGCAAGATGACGCTGAAGAGCATCAACCCGCTCGCGGGCACCATCCCCGAGTCGGTCTACATGTTCTTCCAGATGACCTTTGCGATCATCACCCCGGCGCTGATCGCCGGCGCGATCGCCGACCGCATGAAATTCTCCGCCTTCATGTGGTTCATGTCGCTGTGGCTGCTGCTGGTCTACGTTCCGATCGCGCATTGGGTGTGGGGCGGCGGCTGGCTGGGCACGATGGGCGCGCTCGACTATGCCGGCGGCACCGTGGTGCATCTGAACGCCGGCACGGCGGGCCTCGTCGCCTGTCTGATGCTCGGCAAGCGCGTCGGCTACGGCACCGAGAACATGGCGCCGCACAACCTGCTCTTCGCGCTCATCGGCGCGTCGCTGCTGTGGGTCGGCTGGTTCGGCTTCAACGCCGGCTCGGCGGTGACGGCGGGCTACAATGCCGGCATGGCGGCGGCGGCGACGCAGATCGCCACCGCGGCGGCATCGCTGGCCTGGATGTTCGCGGAGTGGATCATCTCCAAGAAGCCGTCCGTGCTGGGCATGATCTCCGGCGCGGTCGCCGGCCTCGTCGCGATCACCCCGGCCTCGGGCTTCGTCGATGCCCTCGGTGCCCTCTACATCGGCATCGCGGCGGGCGTGGTCTGCTACTTCGCATCGGTCTATGTGAAGAAGTGGCTCGGCTATGACGACGCGCTCGACACCTGGGGCGTGCACGGCGTGGGCGGCGCGCTCGGCGCCATGCTCACCGGCGTGTTCGCCAAGAACGCGATCAACTCGTCCGGCAAGGGCTGGATCTACGACGGCAACGGCCATCAGATGCTGATCCAGTTCTACGACGTCGCGGCGGTGTTCCTCTATTGCGGCGTGCTCACCTTCATCATCCTGAAGGTGATCGACATGATCGTCGGCATCCGCGTCTCGAAGGACGTCGAGGTGGAAGGTCTCGACATCAACCTGCACGGCGAGACGATCCACGGTTAGTTCGCACGTAGGTGTTTTCTCCTCCAACTGGGGCGCCGGGCAACCGGCGCCCTTTTTGTTGGGAAGGGCCGGCCCGAGGCTTACGCCGCCTTTGCCGCCGGCCAGTGCATGCGGTGATGCCGGATGAGCTTGTCGTAGAACGCGTCCTCGAGCCCGCGCAGCACGCCGGTCTCGTACTGCGCGATGCCCTGGGCGAGCTGGCCCAGCATCGACACCGGAATATCCGCGAAGTTCTGGGTGAACAGCGCACGCGGCCACGCGTCGTCGACGAGGCGGCCATAGCGGCGCGCCGCGCCGGCCCAGACCTCGATCCCCGCCTTGGTGTTGGCGCGCCAGCCGGCAAGATCGTCGTAAGGCGCCGCGAGCTTGAGCGCCTTGCGGTCGGTCCAGGCCGAGGGCGGATTGGCGGCGTTGGGATAGAAGCGGATGTCGCCGTCGCGGCCGGCGTCGATGTGGAAAGCGCTATGCAGGATCCAGGCATTGGCGACGATCAGGTGCCAGAAGAACGCGTCGTCGAGCAGCATCGACAGCAGGGTCGCACGGTACGCCACGTCGTTGGCGAAGGCGCCATAGTTCGCGACGTAGCGGTCGAAGATCGGGAAGCGCTTGGCGAAGATCGCGGCATGGCGGACGACATGGGCGAACGGTCCGCAGGCAGGGTCGTCGAGCACCGCGAGCGCCGCGCCGCTCGCCGGGGTGACGAGATGGGCGAGATCGCGCTTGAGGCCGGCGAAGGCGGCGTCCTCGAAGAAGAAGGGCTGGTTCGCGTCGGCCCAGGGCAGCCAGACCTTGCGGAAAAACGGCGCGCGGCGAAGCTTGACGCCGAACGCGGTCGCGGCGGCATCGATGCGGCAGAGCCGGTCGAAGTCGCGGATCTTGGCGCGCAGGAAATCGGCATCGAACACGACGTCCGGCCGCGACTTGACGACCAGGGCGTCGTCTTCGGCGACCTGCGCCAACGCGGCTTCCAGATTGCGCACCTGGTAGACGACGCCTTTCTGGTTGGCGTTGCCGCCGGCCTCGGGCTGTCTGACGCGCGTGACGGCGACGTCCGGCATCGCCAGGACGGGCGCGACGAAGGCATCGAGCTCGGGACTGTCCCAGGTGACGTAGCGAACGGCGCGGACGATACCTTCCTGCTTGAGGCGGCGCGGCGTCTCGAAGCTTTGCGCGGCGAGCTCGGCATTCCTGACGAACCCGGTGACGACGATATCGACGGGCCGGTTCATGGCGCGATCTCCAACAGGCGCGCCGCGGCGGCGCAGGCGAAAGCGGCGGCCGGCGCCGCCGCATAGGGGACGGTGCGGAACAGGTGCAGCGCCGCCAACTGGGCGAGGCGGAGCGGCAGCCGCGGATCGAGGGCCTGCGCGAGACCGCGAAAGTCGCCGGCCAGGCGGTGCAGGCTTTCGAGCGCGTCGAGGCTGGGGGCCGCGAGCGCGCGCAGGAACCAGCGCCCGTCGAGATCCTGGAACAGCTTGCCGATATCGAGCCACCAGGACGAGACCCATGCGGCGTCGCAGTCGATGAAGACGATACGGCCATCCTGGGCGAGAAGCATGTTCTCCAGCGTCAGGTCGCCGTGGTCGAGCGATTGCGGAATGCCGCGCCAGTCGCACGCCGCAAGACGGCGGCCGAGCGCGGCGACAGCCGGGGACGCCTGCGACTGCGCGACGATGCTGTCGATCTTGCGGTGGAACTGCGCTTCGTCGAGGACGCCTTGCGCGGAGGCGGCGAAGGCTCCGATCAGATGCGCGACGGCCTGCAGCACGCGGGCGCGGTCGAACGGCACCGCGCCGGCCACCAGCTCGCTCAAGGTGCGTCCCGGAACATAGTCCATCTCGAAGAAGGCGCGCGCACCGGCATCCTGCGCGAGGCGGCGCACGGCGGGAAAGGCAAAGCCCTGTGCACCGAACAGGCGCTGCTTGATGGCCTGCTGGCGGAGCCGCAAATTGCCGGACGGCCCCGGCGCGGTCTTGCGGACGAAGGTATCGCCGGCGCCGGCATACAGCGCGACCGCGGCGCCGGAATGGCCGCGCAACGCCTGGACCAGACGGGCCTCGTCCCTGCGCGGCCGCGGATCGATGATGGCGGAGATGCTCACCGCCAATCCTGCAGGTGATCGCCCAGGGCCGGACTGTTGCGCTCGAGGCTGATGGCGACGGCGGACGGAAAAGGATTGGTGCCGGCATGATCGTTGACCAGGAAGCGGCGGCCGTGGCGGCAATCCATCACCAGGGCATGCGGATCGAGGCCGAGCTGGCGCAGCGTCGCCTCGGTGCGCGCGCGATATTCCTCGGGGCGCGCCGTCATGAAGATGAGCTGCGTGCCCTCGGCGGCATAGGCGCGCAAGGCTTCGACATTCGCCGCGATCGGCTCGTCGGGCTCGTCCCAGAACGGCGCGAAATAGCGCGAGTGGTTCTTGAACACGACGCCGTCGAGGTCGGTGACGATGGTGCCGCGCTTGCGCACATAGCGGCGCCAGTCGTCGAGCGTGCCGACGTCGATCAGGCCGCTGACGACATGCGGACGCACGATCATGCCGCCCGCGATGGCCCGGTTCGTGACGTGCGAGACGAAGATCTCGCCCGAGGGCGTCGCGCGCGCGACCGCGTCGAACGCCGCCATGTACGCGGCGGCGTCGGAGAAGCCGTAGAGACCGACGCAGACATGGTTGGATGCGAGGCTCTTCTCCACCATCTCGACCACCAGGCCTTGCGCGTTGATCACCGCAAAGCTCTTGGCGCCGACATTGGTCATCGACGGATTGCCCCGCACGTCGCTGACCGAAACGAAGCCGGCGCCGGGCAGCGCATCGGGCGTGAAGAAGCTGTCGGCGTCCTTGATGGCGACGGCGCCGGTCACGCCGGCGCACACGATCATTTCCGCGACGGTGTCGGCGGGGCCGTTGGTATCCTGCTCCAGCACGACGACGTCGATCCCTTCGCCGAAGATTCGTTTGAGCAGGGCGGTGCAGCCATAGCGGTCCTCGTGCTCGCGGCGCACCGCGGCGACGATGCGGCGATAGGCGCCGGCCGGCACGCTGGCAGCGGCGCGCGCGATGGCGAGGTCGCCCTCGGGCAATGTCAGCATCCATTTGGGACGGACGCCGGGATAGCGCGAGGATCGTCCCGCGCAGGGCAACAGCAGCGTGCTCATGAAGCGTAAACCGTAAAAACCCGCGGCGATGATCGGCGGTTACGGTTAAATTCGCGTTGACCTCGACCGTCCGCTAAAATCCGCCGGCGCTTACGGATACACCGCATGCTTTTCCCCGGCCGCCTCTCCGAGCTCCCGCTCTCCGCTTTCGCGAAACTTGCGACGCTGCTCGACCCTCACAAGCCCGGGCGCGCGCCGATCAGCCTTGCCATCGGCGATCCCAACGGCACCGTGCCGCCCTTCGTGAGCGAAGCGCTGGCGCGGAACGCCGCCCAGTTCGGCTCCTATCCGCCGATCAACGGCAGCAAGGATTGGCGCGAGGCCGCCGCCGCCTGGCTGACCACGCGCTTCAAGCTCGCGCCGGGCGCGATCGATCCGAACAAGAACCTGCTGCCGCTGAACGGCACCCGCGAGGGCCTGTTCCTCGCCGCCTTCACGGTGATGCCCGAGAAGAAGGCCGGGCAGCGGCCGGCCGTGCTGATCCCCAACCCGTTCTACCAATGCTACGCCGCGGCGGCCCTGGCAGCGGGCGGCGAGCCGATCTTCGTGCCCGCCACGGCGGCGACCGGCTTCCTGCCGGACTATGCGTCCCTGCCCAAGGCGCTGCTGGAGCGGACCGCGGCGGTCTACATCTGCTCGCCGTCCAATCCGGAAGGTGCGGTGGCGAGCGAACAGTATTGGCGAACACTGTTCGAACTTGCCGACCAGTACGACTTCACGGTGTTCGCGGACGAGTGCTATGCCGATATCTACCTGGAAAAAGAACCGGTTAGCGCCCTGCCGGCGCGCGGCGCGCCCTATGAGCGCCTGCTGACCTTCCACTCGCTATCCAAGCGGTCCGGGCTGCCCGGCCTGCGCTCGGGGATCGTCGCCGGCGACGCGAAGCTGATGGAGCGCTTCCGCCAATTCCGCAACTATGCCGGGCCGCAGGTCGCGCTGCCGATCCTGGCGGCGAGCGCTGCGGCGTGGCGCGACGAGGCGCACGTTGCGATCAATCGTGCGGCCTATCAGGAGAAATTCCGCGCCGCCCAGCGCGTCTTGGGCAACCGCACCGGCTTCCGCGTGCCCGAGGCCGGATTCTTCTTCTGGCTGGATGTCGGAAACGGCGAGGCGACCGCCCTCAGGCTATGGCGCGAAGCGGGGGTGCGCACCCTCCCCGGCGCCTATATGGGGCGCGAGGCGATCGCCGGAGAATCCCGCAGCAATCCTGGGTTTTCCTACCTGCGCGTCGCCCTCGTTAACGAGGTATCAACCATTTTGGCCGCCCTTGAACGCATGACAGAAGTTCTGGGGCAGTCATGAGCCAGGCATCGCGGCGGATCGCAGCTGGTGGGGTCTATCAACCCCGCTCGAAGGGCGCGGCCATGCAGGACGCGCTGGCCGATGCGCGGGCCGCGCTCGGCCGGCTGATGCGCCTGGTGATCATGCGCGGCGCGGGCGCGCTCCTCTTCCTCGGCAGCTTCGCGGCGATGGTCGCGCTGCTGTCCTACGATTCGTCCGATCCCTCCTGGAACAACGCCACGGGTAACGGCACCGCGAACCTGCTCGGCGGGCCCGGCGCGCTGGCGGCCGACATGCTGCTCGAAGGCTTCGGCATCGCGGCGATCTTCGCCCTCGCTCCACCGCTGGTATGGGGCATCCGCGCGCTGCGCGGCCAGCATCTCAAGCATGCGATGTGGCGCGCCACCGCCTGGCCGCTCGGCCTGGTGCTGTCGGCGGCGGGCCTCGGCGTGTTCCCGGCGTTCATGACCTTGCCCGCCGGCGACGGCGGCTGGATCGGCATCGCCGCGGCCAAGCTGTCGACGCATGTCGGCGACGCCTATCACCAGAGCTGGATCGCGCTCGCGATGCCGGTCGTGCTGCTGCTCGCCGGCCTGCCCCTGTCGTTCCTCGCGACCGGCCTGCGCCTGACGCCGATCCTGCGCGGCATCGCGAACATCCCCGCCGCGTTCCTCTGGGTCGGCGCGAAGGTGAAGATGCCGCCCGAGTCACTACGCAAGATCTCGCTCCGCAAGGCGGCGCGCGACTATGACGAGGACGATCGCGAACCCACTTTCGACGACGAGCCGGAGCACGACGACGCCGATGCTTACGCCCTCGACGTCGCGCCCGAGCCGATCGCCGCAGCGCGCCTGGCCGAGCGCCAGCAGAACCGCGTCAAGCGCGAGGAAGCCAAGAAGGCCGCCGCCGCGACGAACATCAAGCGCGCCAAGCAGCCGGCGCTGGATCTGGTGTCCGGCGAATACCAGTTGCCGGCGCTGAGCCTGCTGGCCGAGCCGGTCTCGGTGCACGACGAAGCGGCGCAGTCCGACGAAGCGCTCGAAGAGAACGCCCGCATGCTGGAAGCGGTGCTGACCGATTTCGGCGTCAAGGGCCGCATCATGGCGGTGCGCCCCGGCCCCGTGGTGACGCTCTACGAGTTCGAGCCGGCGGCCGGCGTGAAGTCCTCCCGCGTGATATCGCTCTCCGACGACGTGGCGCGTTCCATGTCGGCGGTGGCGGCGCGCATCGCGACCATCCCGGGCCGCAACGTGATCGGCATCGAGCTGCCCAACCAGACGCGCGAGATCGTCTATCTGCGCGAGATGCTGGCGAGCGGCGAATACGACAAGGCGCGCATGCCGCTCGTCGTCGCACTCGGCAAGACCATCGGCGGCGAGCCGGTGATGGCCGATCTCGCCAAGATGCCCCACTTGCTCGTCGCCGGCACCACCGGCTCGGGCAAGTCGGTCGGCCTCAACACCATGATCCTGTCGCTGCTCTATCGCCTGACGCCGCAGCAGTGCCGCCTGATCATGATCGATCCCAAGATGCTCGAGCTGTCGGTCTATGACGGCATCCCGCATCTGCTCTCCCCCGTCGTCACCGATCCCAAGAAGGCCGTCGTGGCGCTGAAATGGGCGGTGCGCGAGATGGAGGACCGCTATCGCAAGATGTCCAAGCTCGGCGTGCGCGGCGTCGAGGCCTTCAACGACCGTGTCCGCAAGGCCAAGGAAAAGGGCGAGAGCCTGAAGCGCACGGTGCAGACCGGCTTCGACCGCGAGACCGGCAAGCCGATCTACGAGGACGAGGTGCTCGAGCTCGAGCCCATGCCCTTCATCGTGATCGTGGTCGACGAGATGGCCGATCTGATGATGATCAGCGGCAAGGAGATCGAAGGCGCCGTCCAGCGCCTGGCGCAGATGGCGCGCGCCGCCGGCCTGCACCTGATCGCGGCGACGCAGCGTCCGTCGGTCGACGTCATCACCGGCACCATCAAGGCGAACTTCCCGACCCGCATCTCCTTCCAGGTCACCTCGAAGATCGACAGCCGCACCATCCTCGGCGAGCAGGGCGCCGAGCAGCTGCTCGGCCATGGCGACATGCTCTACATGGCGGCGGGCGGCCGCATCCGCCGCATCCACGGCCCGTTCGTCTCAGACCACGAGGTCGAGGACGTCGTGCGCTTCCTCAAGAGCCAGGGCTCGCCGGAATATCTCGACGCGGTGACCGAGGAGCCGGACGAAGAAGGCGGCGACGATCCCTACGCGCTGATGGGCGCAGGCAGCGGCGGCAATTCGGAGAGCGGCGACGATCTCTACGACAAGGCCCTCGCCATCGTGGCGCGCGAGCGCAAGGCAACGACCTCATATCTCCAGCGCCGGCTGCAGATCGGCTACAACAAGGCCGCCAGCCTGATCGAGCGCATGGAGCACGACGGCGTCGTCTCCCGCCCGAACCACAAGGGCCTGCGCGAGGTCCTGCTGCCGGATCATGACGAGGCGTAGCCGGCAGGCACCATGGTGCTTCCTGCCGAAAAGGCACCGGCCGCCGCGCCGCGACGGCCAGGTGCAGCCAAAGCCGATCTATATGCAGGCTTGCTTCGAGGCCGGTCCGATCGCGATCCAGCTCACAAAGTAATTGCCGGGGTCGGCATTGTTACTCAAGTCCACGAACTGATCCACACTGACCGACTTGATGGTCTCGACTCCGCCGACGGGCGTATCCGAGAATCTCCACATCGCCGTAACCACGACCGTGGGCGCGACGTCAAAGGCCAAACCGAACGGGATCGAAATCGTGCCCGTCACCGTCTTCGGCGTTACGTCGGCGACGATACATTGCCCCCCAGGCAGCACCGCAACAGTACGAGCCACAGCGGGCGTCGTGACGACAAGTGATAACGCTGCACCCAAGGCAATCTTAACTGCCACATTCATAGAAGCCCCCATAGTGATTGGCGAAAGTTTGATTCGAAGCTTACGCACGGCGCACTATATTGGCGTATACAGCGATTTAAACTGGTTATCTTTCAATGTACAAGAGGACATTCTTCGTTTGCCTTGTCGAATTCTATCGAATACTGCGATTGCATGCGGCAGGCCGTTGTCCATCGCCAGCAGCCAATTGAGCAGCGACTATTGGCCGGATCGGCCTTCGCCAGCTGTCGACCGGGCACTGGTCTCGACCAAGGCGCGCCGGCAACGCTAGGCTCCCCCCGATTTTGCGGAGGGGTCCATGTCCTATATCGAAGAATCGCTCGGCCAGGGCGAGCGGCTGGTGGCGCGGGCGCATTTCCACTGGTGGTATAGCCTCAAGGCCTGGCTGGCCCTGATCTTCCTCGGCTGGTGCCTCATCGGCATCGTGATCTTCGTGGTCATGATGGTGCGCAAGTTCTCGACCGAGATCGGCGTCACCACCCACCGCTTCGTCGAGAAGCAGGGTCTCTTCACGCTGCGGACCTTCGAGGTCGCGCTGCCCAACATCGAGGGCGTGCGGGTGACGCAAGGGCCCTGGGGCCAGCTCCTCGGCTATGGCTCGCTGCGCATCGAGGGCACCGGCGTCGATCACATCGACCTGCCCAACATCGCCGATCCGCTCGCCTTCCGCGCCGCGATCGAGACCGCGAAGTCAGGCGGCGGCTGACGCCTTCGGCCGCAGCGCCAGATGCAGCAGCAGGCCTAGCGTCGCGCTCGCGGTCATCACCGCGGCGAGCGGCAGCGGCGTGGCGGCATTGAAGGCGCCCATCACCAGCGAGGCGCCGAACCCCGCGATGAATTGCAGCGAACCGAGCAGCGCGCTCGCCATGCCGGCGTTCACCGCATAGTGCCGCATCGCCGCGCCGGCCGACATCGGCCCCATGATGCCGTTCAGCGACATGAACAGGAACAGCGCCGCGCCGATGCCATAGACGCCGCCGAAGCCCGTCAGCGCGACCGCGATCATCACGCCGCCCGCCACCGGATGCAGCATCTGGGCGCGCAGCAGGATGGCTTCCGGCGCGTGGCGGCGCGCCAGCCGGGCTGCGACCTGCGCCATGCCGATCAACCCCGCCGCGTTGATCGCGAAGAAGAAGCCGAAGCGCTGCGGCGCCACGCGATAGATGTCGATGAAGACATGCGCCGCGCCCGTCAGATAGGCGTAGAGCGACGCGTTGCTGATCGCGCCGGACAGCGCATAGGCGACGAACGACCGGTCGCGCAGGATGCGCGCGTAGTCGACGATCAATATGGCGGGATGCAGCGGCCGGTGCGCCCCGCCATGCGTCTCGGGCAGGCGGATCGCGATGGCGATGGCGACGATGCTTCCGATGCCGCACTGGAACCAGAAGATCGCGCGCCAGCTCGCCCACAGCAGGAAATAGCCGCCGAGGAACGGCGCGATCAGCGGCGCCACCGACAGCACCAGCATCATGTAGGCGAAGATGCGCGGCGTCTCGTCCGGCCCGAAGATGTCGCGCACGCAGGCCCGCGCCACCACGCCGCCGGCACACGCCCCGATCGCCTGGAAGGCGCGCGCCGTCATCAGCATCTCGACATTGGTCGACAGCGCGCAGGCGAGACACATCACGCAATAGAGCGCGAGCCCCGCATAGAGCGGCGGCTTGCGCCCGAAGCGGTCGGCGAGCGGCCCGAAGCCTGCCTGGCCGAACGCGAAGCCGAGGAAGAAGGTGGTCAAGGTATGTTCGGCCGAGCCGATCGGCACGCCGAACTCGCGCGCGATGGTGGGTAGCGCCGGCAGGTACATGTCGATCGACAGCGCGCCGAACGCGGTGAGCGCGCCCAGCATCACGATCAGTTCGAGGCGGCGCGCGCCGGTGGGAGCGTTGTCGCGGGATATCATCCGCACCCTATCGCCCGGCGCGGCGGCTGCGGTAAAGTCACGAAGGGCTGACTTCGAGGGTTCTCATGCGCATGCGTCTTCTCGCCGCCGTGGCGGCACTCACGCTGACGGCTGCCGGTGCGGCACACGCCGCGGGCGATCCGGTGGCCGGCAAGGGTGTGTTCGCGCGCTGCGCCGCCTGCCATGTCGCGGTGCGGAACGGCGGCAACGGCCTCGGCCCCAACCTGTTCGGCGTGGTCGGCCGCAAGGCGGGGTCGCTGCCGAACTATTCCTATTCGGGGGCGCTCAAGAGCTCGGGCATCGTCTGGACACCGGACAAGCTGACGATCTGGGTCGGCGGCCCGCAGAAGCTGGTGCCCGGCACCAAGATGGCGTTCGGCGGCATCTCGAACGCGCACCAGATCGACGACGTCGTCGCGTACCTGCAAACGCTGAGGTAAGCCACCAAACACCCCTGTCATCCCGGCCGAGCGCAGCGAGAGCCGGGATCCATTGAGCCGCTGCGCCATGGGTCCCGGCTCTGCGCGATGCTGATGCATCGCTTGGCCGGGATGACAAGTTTGGCTTGAGCTTGCTTGGCTGTGCGGCGGAATGACGCGGCCCGGATCGTAATGCTGCACTGCAACCAAATTTTTCCAGGGTTTCGGCGGGCTTGTTTCCCCAGGGAAACCGGAATGACGCTTCGTTGACACGCGCCCCGCGCCGGTCCTAGTTTTTGCGCCGCAAAAAGAGGGGCGGGACCCGAAAAACGCAAGCCGCAACCGCGCGGCGACGCTAAACCAACCGCCACCGTTCAGGGATTTTCGAACTCATGAAAGTGCTCGTGCCCGTCAAGCGGGTGATCGACTACAACGTCAAGGTCCGCGTGAAGGCCGACCAGTCGGGCGTGGACCTTGCCAACGTCAAGATGTCCATGAACCCCTTCGACGAGATCAGCGTCGAGGAAGCGGTTCGCCTGAAGGAGAAGGGCAAGGCCACCGAGGTCATCGCCGTTTCCATCGGGCCACAGCAGGCGTCAGAGACCATCCGCACCGCCCTCGCCATGGGCGCCGACCGCGGCATCCTGGTGAAGACCGACGGCGAGGTCGAGCCGCTCGCCGTGGCGAAAATCCTCAAAGCGATCTGCGAGATCGAAAAGCCCTCACTGGTGATCACCGGCAAGCAGGCGATCGACGACGACTCCAACCAGACCGGCCAGATGCTGGCCGCCCTTCTGGGCTGGGGCCAGGGCACCTTCGCGCACAAGCTCGAACTCAATGACGCCGACGCGAAGATCGAGCGCGAGATCGACGGCGGCCTGCAGACCGTCGACGTCAAGCTGCCGGCGGTGATGACCGTCGATTTGCGCCTCAACGAGCCGCGCTATGCCTCGCTGCCGAACATCATGAAGGCGAAGAAGAAGCCGATCGACGAGAAGAGCCCCTCCGATTACGGCGTCGACGTCGCGCCGAAGCTGAAGACCCTGAAAGTGACCGAGCCGCCCAAGCGCCAGGCCGGCATCAAGGTGAAGACCGTGGCCGAGCTGCTCGACAAGCTCAAGAACGAAGCGGGAGTGATCTAAGGTGGCTACGCTCGTTATCGCCGAACACGACAACAAGACCCTGAAGGAAGCGACCTCCAAGACGGTCGCCGCCGCCACCCAGATCGGCGGCCCGGTGCATGTGCTGGTCGCCGGCCAGGATGCCCAGGCCGTGGCCGACGCGGCCGCCAAGATCAACGGCGTCGAGAAGGTGCTTCTCGCCGACGACGCGCTCTATGCGAAGATGGTCGCCGAGACAATGGAGACCCTGATCCTCTCCCTCGCCGACAAATACGACGCGATCCTCGCGCCCGCCACGACCAACGGCAAGAACTACATGCCGCGCGTCGCCGCCAAGCTCGACGTCGCGCAGATCAGCGAGATCATCAAGGTCGAAAGCGCCGACACGTTCCAGCGCCCGATCTATGCCGGCAACGCCATCGCCACCGTGCAGGCGGGCGCCGGCAAGAAGGTCATCACCGTGCGCACGACCACGTTCAAGGTCGCGGGCGAAGGCGGCAATGGCACCGTCGAGAAGATTTCCGCGGCGGCCGATCCCGGCACCACCAAGTTCGTCGGCGAGGAGCTGTCGAAGTCGGAGCGTCCGGAGCTGACCAGCGCCAAGATCGTGATCTCGGGCGGCCGCGGCATGCAGTCGGGCGACAATTTCCACATGCTCGACAAGATCGCCGACAAGCTGCACGCCGCCGTCGGCGCCAGCCGCGCCGCGGTCGATGCCGGCTTCGTGCCCAACGACTACCAGGTCGGCCAGACCGGCAAGGTCGTGGCGCCGGACCTCTACATCGCGGTCGGCATCTCGGGCGCGATCCAGCATCTCGCCGGCATGAAGGACAGCAAGGTCATCGCCGCGATCAACAAGGACGAAGAGGCGCCGATCTTCCAGGTTGCCGATTACGGCCTCGTCGCCGACCTGTTCAAGGCGGTGCCGGAGATGGACGAAGAGCTCGCAAAGATGGGCTACAAGTAAGCCCTGAGGATAGACGTATGACTATCGAACGCATCGGCGTCATCGGCGCCGGCCAGATGGGCAACGGCATCGCGCATGTTCTCGCGCTGGCGGGTTACGACGTCCTCCTGGACGACGTGAACAAGGAGCAGCTCGGCAAGGCCCTCGAGCGCATCACCAAGAACATGAACCGCCAGGCGGCGCGCGGGCTCATCAAAGAGGGCGACATCGAGGGCGCGCTGAAGCGCATCCACACGACGACGGCGCTCGAGGACATGAAGGACCGCGACCTCGTGATCGAGGCAGCGACCGAGGACGAGGCGGTCAAGAAGAAGATCTTCCAGGATCTGACGCCGCGCATCGGCGACAAGACGCTGCTGGCGACCAACACCTCGTCGATCTCCGTCACCCGCCTTGCGACGGCGACCGACCGGCCGGAACGCTTCATCGGCATCCATTTCATGAACCCGGTGCCGGTGATGCAGCTGGTCGAGGTGATCCGCGGCATCGCGACCGACGACACCACCTTCCAGGCGGCGCTCGAGATCGTGAAGCGCACCGGCAAGACCGCGGCTTATGCCGAGGACTTCCCGGCCTTCATCGTCAACCGCATCCTGCAGCCGATGATCAACGAGGCGGTCTACACGCTGTACGAGGGCGTCGGAAACGTCGAGGCCATCGACACCTCGATGCGGCTCGGCGCCAATCATCCGATGGGCCCGCTGCAGCTGGCGGATTTCATCGGCCTCGACACCTGCCTGTCGATCATGCAGGTGCTGTATGAGGGTTTGGCCGACTCCAAATACCGCCCCTGTCCGCTGCTGGTGAAGTATGTCGAGGCCGGCTGGCTCGGCCAGAAGACCGGCCGCGGCTTCTACGACTACCGCGGCGACCACCCGGTCCCGACGCGGTAGCGACTGCCGCCCCCCGCGCCAGTGTCATGGCCCGCGACTGCGGGCCATCCAGGTGATAGCGGCGTGAACCTTGGAGGTTCGCGAAGTTCAAATCTCGCGAGCCTTTTTCATATGTGCAGAACCTAACTGGATGGCCCGCAGTCGCGGGCCATGACAGGGGATGTTACGTCGCGCCGCCGCGTGAAAATTATTTTCGCGCAATTTCGTTTCGTTGCGTGCCGCGCAACGGAAAAACTTATCCACGCCGCGTGCCCGCGGTTTTCGGCCGTATACGGACAAAAATCCCGCACCGCGTGTTGGATAACTCGCACTTATCCACGCGCGAAAAGAATTTCCGAACGCCCCTTGAACCGAGTCGGTGCGAACACCAAATCTCCCATATCCCCACAGTTGTGACCGAACCGCCGCGACGGATTTTCTCCGCCCGCGCGAAGGAGCCCATCCATGTGAACAGCACCACCAAAATTCGAAAACCCGATTCCGTCCGCGCCCGGACTCCGTCTTGCGAGACCTTCAAAAAAATCAGCGCATGAGCGCCGCCGCGAAGTCGGCCGGCGGCGCGCCTTCGTCCCAGCTGGGAACGGCGGCGGGAATGTCGAAGCCGCCCATCTTCCGCTTGGTCCAGATATGGGCGACCAGGCTCAGCTCGTCGCTGCGATCCAGCGTCCCGGCGCGCACCACGGCGAAGCCCGGACGGCGCGTGTTGGTGTTGTAGACTCGGGTGATGCACTTGGCGCAGCCGCGCTGGCGCGAAATCCGCGTGCCGTCTTCCGACGGCCGCTCATAGAGATAAGGATCGCCCGTAACATGCAGCGCCTCTTCCGGCACGATGAACTGCGTCGAGAACGCGCTACCCGACCAGGTCTGGCAGTCCAGGCAATGGCAGGCATAGGCGTTGGGCAGCGTGTCCAGATCGACGCGGTAACGCACGGCGCCGCAGCGGCACCCGCCTTCGATGCTCATGTTCGATCCCCGAGAAAGCGATTGAGGACATTGCGCGTGATGCGCGTGACGAACGGATCGCCGACGGCGAGGCCATGCGCCCATTCGGTAGTGCCGGCATTGAACACCTCGCCTTTGCCGCGCGTGAACGACGCCATCACGGCATGGCCGCGGCGGACGCGCTCCTGCGTTTCCGGCGAGGCATCGCCATAGGCGACACGCGCGACGGTCTCCATCTGCTCCGGCGGAATCAGCGGGCGATACGGACTGTCCGGATCTTCCGCGAACACCGCCGGTACGAAGGCGATGATCTCCAGGTTCTGCGGCACGCCCACACCGCCATCCGGCGCAGGCAAGCCATCGGCGCCGAAGCGGATCGGACAGCCGTCGTTCTCATACCCGACCAGCGGCACCGCGCCGCCGATCACGTCGCCGTAATAGAGATCGCAGCCCGCCAGCGCCCAATGCTTGTCGCGATAGATCGTATAGCCGCCCTGCCCGCGCGCCGCGCACAGACCGAGCCGATGATAACCGCCATAGAGAAAACTGAGCCCCGTCAGCGCCGCTTCAGGCCGCGCGAACATGGGATGCGACCACAGATGCGTCTTGCCCGCATCGGGAACGGCCTCGTCCGCGCCGTTCCACTTGCGGCAGACCAGCGTGCGGCCGCCCTCTTCCCAGCGCACCTTCCAGAAACCGGTGTTGCCCGAGAAGATCGCGAGCCGCCCGCCACCGTCCACGAAGGCATCGAGCACGTCGCGCTGCGGTCCGGACCAATACTCGCTATGGCCGACCAGCAGCACGACATCGTAACCATCCAGCGCCCGCGGATCGCGGTCGAGGTCGTGGTCGGTAAGATAATCGAAGCTGAGCTTCTCCTCGCCCTCGGCCCAGCGCACGAAGGCGTGTTCCCATTTGTGCAGATACCCCGCCGAGCCGTCATAGGGCGACTGGCGATGGGTGCGCGACCACTGCGGATCGGCGCCGCCCCAGGTCCGCTCCTCGAAGTCGCGCGGCCGCAGCGTGACGAGGCGCGGCATATCGGCCGGGGGGCTGAGCAACAGTGGCGGAAAGGGCCGCTGCGTCGACAGCACGCCGATGGCGCCGGCCATGGCCTGCGCCAACGGCTTCTCGCGCCGCATCAGCGATTCGACATGGCAATAGGCCGATGCGCCGCCCCAATAGTTGTAGGCGTGCAGCGTGTTGGTCGCGAGCACCAGCACCATCCGAGCCTTCACGGCGCCGGCGCGGACGCAGACGAAATGATGCGCCGTCTCGCCCTTCGCATCGGTGAGGGCGATATCGTAATAGCCGCTGCGCCAATCCGGCGCGACGGGTATCGTCACCGCGACCGGCCAGTTACAGCCCTTGGCGTCGGCGCCGGGCGGCGTCGGATGATCGCCGATTTTGAGGTGCAGGCGCAGCACGGTCTCTTGCGTGGCGCCGACGCGCGCGATCTCGATCCGGCAAAGACCGGCGGCGCTGCTGGCGTGAATGGCGAAGCTTTCGCCGGGCGCGACGCTGAGACGGTCGGTATAGAGCGCGGTCATGGCCGCACACTAGGACGGACGCGAATTTCCTGTCACGGTGCCGCCAACGACAAAGGGAGGGAGACATGCGGCGCATTCTAGTCGCGGGATTGGCATTGTGCGCGGCGACGGCGGCCATAGCAGCCGACGCGCCGAAGGGCATCAGCTCCATTCTGTTCTGGACGCCGCAGCAGCAGATCGACGGCTACAAGGCCGTCGAAAAGACCTTCCCGGTGCGGATGGTCAAGCGCGGCACCACCGTCTATCCGCTGCCCCACGCGGCCCGGCAGGCCGATATCCGCTATACCTTCCAGGGCAAGCCGTTCGACAGCGACGCCTTCGTCAAGGCGAACCACCTTTCGGGCCTCCTGGTGATCAAGGACGGCAAGGTGGTGGTCGAGAAATACGCCCTGGGCCGCAAGCCCGAGGATCGCTGGGTGTCGTTCTCGGTCACCAAGTCGATCACCGCCCTTTTGGTCGGCGCCGCGATCAAGGACGGCGCGATCAAGAGCCTGGATTCCAACGTCGCGGACTACATCCCGCATCTGAAGGGCAGCGCCTATGACGGCGTCACGGTGCGCCAGCTCCTCACCATGACCAGCGGCGTGAAGTGGAATGAGAACTACGCCGACCCGAACTCCGACGTCGCCAGGTTCGCGCTCGGCAAGCCGGGACCGGACGGCGAAAGCCCGATCGTCGCCTATATGGCCAAGCTGCCGCGCGAGGCGAAGCCGGGCACCAAGTTCTCCTACAAGACCGGCGAGAGCGATTTGATCGGCATCCTGGTACAGCATGCCACGCACAAGCATCTCGCGGACTACCTGTCGCAGAAGATCTGGGCGCCGTTCGGCATGGAGCGCGACGCCAATTGGATGACCGACCTGTCGGGCGCGGAGATCGGCGGCTGCTGCCTGTCGATGACGCTGCGCGACTATGGCCGCGTCGGGCTGTTCGTGATGGGCGGCGCCAGGGGCGTCGTGCCGGCGGATTATCTGGCGGCCGCGACGCGGCAACAGGTGCTGAGCGATTTCGCCGGCATGGGCTACGGCTATCAGTGGTGGATCCCCGCCGCCGGGACCTATGAGGCGGTCGGCATCTTCGGGCAGTCGATCTATGTGAACCCGAAAGAGAAGCTCGTGATCGTCACCAACAGCGCCTGGCCGGAAGCCGACGCCGGGAAGTATTATGCGGTGACGGACGCCTATCAAAAGGCGGCGATCGAGGCGTTGAAGGATTAGCGGGACGCATGAAAACCTATCGTATCGGCGTCATCGGCCTCGGCCAGCGCATTGCGCATGTGCTGGGCGCCATGAAGGACGAGAACTGGAATCTCGACGTCGCGGGCCATGTCGATCCCGCACCGGTCGGCATGCCGATCCTGGAGCGCTTCGGCATCGGCGCCGGCAAGAGCCATCCGGGCGTCGCCGCGCTGTTCAAGGACGGGCCGTACGACCTGGTGATGATCGGCTCGCCCAACCATCTGCATTACGAGCACCTGCTCGCGGCGTTCGAGGCCGGTTATCCGATCTTCGCCGAGAAGCCCATCGTGCGCACCGAGGAAGAAACCTTCGCGCTGGCGCGCCATCTCGCCGGCAAGACGGCGCCGCCGCTGTTCATCGGCCTCGTCATGCGCTCCATGCCCATCGTGCGCGAGACCATCGCGCGGGTGGACTCGGGCGAGCTCGGCGAGATCGTCTCGATGGACGCCACCGAGCACCTGCCGCCCGAGCATGGCGGCTATCTCGCGCGCAACTGGCGGCGCAAGCAGGAATGGGGCGGGTCGTACTATCTCGACAAGGTGTGCCACGACTTCGACATCTTCGGGCGCCTCGCCAAGGCGCGGCCCACCAAGGTGGTGAGCTTCGGCGGCCGGCGCATCTTCCTCGCGGATCGACAGAACGTGGAGCGCACCTATTCCGACGGCTCGCCCGCCTATGCGATGCGCGACGCCGGCTGGGCGGGCGCCAACGACGCCTTCCACTCCGACATGGACGTCACCGATCACCAGACCGCGCTGGTGGAATATGCCAGCGGCTTCCAGCTCTCGTTCCACTCCAACAGCCATGTCAGCCTGGGTGAGCGGCGCTGGTACATCGCGGGCACCGAGGGCACGCTCTTGGCCGACCTTGTGCGCAATAAGCTGATGGTGCGCCGCGCGATGTCCAAGAAGAAGCCGGAGCGCATCGACTATGCCGAGCGCACCGACGACAACCACAACGGCGCCGACCAGGCGATGGCCCGCGACCTGCTCGCGACGCTGGAGACGGGCAAGACATTCCCCGTCACGCCTTGGGATTCGATGGAGGCCGGCCTCACCGTCATGGCGATCGACCGCGCCCTGGCCGAGCAGCGAATCGTCGACTGCGCCCCGATGTGGGCCGACTACGACGCGGCGCGCAAAGCTTAATGCATGCCAATACGCGCCATGCGGCGCTCGTTCGCAGCGGCTTGATGCACATCATGCCAGGCGCGCTGCTGTTCTTCCTCGGTGCGGCGCGCGGTCTCCTCGCGCACCGCGCGGGTGGTGATCAGCACGGCCGGAATGGCGATCGCGGCGATCAAAAACGCCAGGAGCGGATCGGAGACGCTCAGCCACAGCGCCACGAGTATCGCGGTGAACACAAGGATATAGCGCCAGCTCAGGATCGCGGTGACGACCAAGAGAATCCCACCGGCGATTTCGAACCAAAACATGCGAGCCTCCCTCAACAGCGAGGCAAGCCTACGCCCGCGCCCTCTAAAGAAGCGTGGAACCGAACGTCCGGTTTTGACTAAGATTTCGACAGATCGGTAAAATAGGAGACGGAGTCCGGCGTGTCCCAGGCGGCCGGCCCCACCGCGCGGCCGATCTCGCGCCCCTTGGGGTCGATCAGGATGGTCAGCGGCAGACCATAGGCGCCGAATGCCCTGAGCAGCGCGAGGTTGGAATCGACATAGGTGCCCAGCGCCTTGGCGCCGTGCCCGTCGAGGAAGGTGCGCGCATCCGCCGCCGTGCCCCGCCCGACATCGACCGCCACGACGTCGAACCTGCCGTGGACGGAGGCTTTGAGCTTGGCCAGCGCCGGCAGCTCGCGCACGCAGGGCGCGCACCAGGTCGCCCAGAGATTGAGCAGGACGTACTTGCCCTTGAAGGAGGCGATTTCGACATGGCCGCCGCTGCCGTCGTTGAAGGCGACCTGCGGCACGGCCTGCGGCGCTTTGGCCAGAGCGAAGGGCGCCGGCGGGGCGTTTGACGCGACCGGTTGGACAGGCTTGGCCGACTTCCAATATAGAAAACCCAGGGCTGCGGCTGCGACGACGACCAGGGCGGCGGCGATCAGGATCAGGCGAGAAGGCTTCACGGGCATCTCATGGCTCAAAACAAAATGTGGGGCGGCCGGTTCGAAGGCGGTCCCGCATCCATCATGGAGGTCATAACGCCCTCCATCGATTTCGACAAACGGATGGCGGTGCAGGATATCGCCGGGTCCCGCGCCCACGCCCGGATGCTGGCACTGCAACAGATCATCTCGCATTTCGACGTGGAGCAGATCCTCAAGGGCCTCGACGCCATCGAGAAGGAGATCGCGGAGGGCACATTCACCTTCTCGCGCCAGCTGGAGGACATCCATCTCAACATCGAGTCGCGTCTGAAGGAGCTGATCGGCGACGCCGCCGGCCGGCTGCACACCGCGCGCTCGCGCAACGACCAGGTGGTGACCGATTTCCGCCTGTGGACGCGCGAAGCCTGCGCCCGGGCAAAAGTGGGGCTCGCCGGCTTGCAGCGCGCGCTGTTCGCGCAGGCCGAAGCCGGCTTCGACACCATCATGCCGGGCTACACCCATATGCAGCCGGCGCAGCCGGTGACCTTCGGGCATCACTGCCTCGCCTATGTCGAGATGTTCGCACGCGACAAGACGCGCTTCGCCGATTGCAGCAAGCGGTTGAACGAAAGCCCGCTGGGCGCCGCGGCGCTGGCCGGCACGCCGTTCCCTATCGACCGCGACGTCACGGCCAAGGCCCTCGGCTTTGCAAGGCCGATGCGCAATTCGCTCGACGCCGTGTCGGCACGCGACTTCGCGCTGGAGTATCTGTCCTGTGCCACCATCGCGGCGACGCACCTGTCGCGGCTGGCAGGCGAGATCGTGCAGTGGTCGACGCCGGCCTTTGGGTTCGTACGGCTGTCGGACGCGTTCACCACCGGCTCCTCCATCATGCCGCAGAAGCGCAACCCCGACGCCGCGGAGCTGATCCGCGGCAAGACCGGCCGGGTGCTGGGCGACTTCGTGGCGCTGGCGACGGTGGTGAAGGGCCTGGCGCTCGCCTATGGCAGCGACCTGCAGGAAGACAAGGAACGGGTGTTCGACGCCGCCGATACCATCGAGGTGTGCCTGGCGGCGATGGCCGCGATGATCGCCGACATGACGATCAAGCCCGACGCGATGCGCACGGCGGCCGAGGCCGGATATCCGACCGCGACCGATCTCGCCGACTGGATCGTGCGCACGCTCAAGAAGCCGTTCCGCGAGGCGCATCATATCGCGGGCAGCATCGTGAAGCGCGCCGAGGATCTGAACCTGCCGCTCGAAAAGCTGCCGCTGGCCGAGATGCAGGCGGTCGAGCCGGGGATCACCGATGCGGTATTCGCGGTGCTGCCGCTGGAGGCCTCGGTCAAGGCGCGCATGAGCTATGGCGGCACGGCACCCGACCGGGTGCGCGAGCAGCTGTTCTTCTGGCGGGAGAAGCTGAGATGAAAATGCCGGTTGTCGTCGTGGCCCTCGCGCTGGCGCTCAGCGTCGGCGGTTGCGGCGTGAAGAGCGACCTCGTGATGCCCGACGGCAAGCCGACACCCAAGGGCGAAAAGGATCCGTCCAAGCCACCGCCGACGCAGCAGCAGCAAGGCATATGAACTTCTTCGCCTGGCAGGGCGGCGCGCTGCATGCCGAAGACGTCGACCTGAACGGCTTGGCGGCCGAGGTCGGTACGCCGTTCTACTGCTATTCGAGCGCCACGCTGGAGCGGCACTATCGCGTGTTCGCCGCGTCGTTTCCGAAGGACGCGCTGGTGGCGTTCTCGGTCAAGGCGCTGGGCAATCTCGGCGTGCTGGCGACATTGGCCAAACTGGGCGCCGGCGCCGACGTGGTGTCGGGCGGCGAGCTGCGCAAGGCGCTGCGCGCCGGCATCCCCGCGAACCGCATCGTGTTCTCGGGCGTCGGCAAGACGAAGGCGGAGATGACGCTCGGCCTCGAGGTTGGCATCTACCAGTTCAACGTCGAGAGCGAGCCGGAGCTTCTGGCGCTGAACGAGGTCGCGGTGGCGCTCGGCAAGCGCGCGCCGATCACCATCCGCGTCAATCCCGACGTCGACGCCAAGACCCACGCCAAGATCACCACCGGCACGGCCGAGACCAAGTTCGGCATCCCGTGGGCGCAGGCCGTCGCGGCCTATGCCACGGCTGCGAAGCTGCCCGGCATCGCGATCGTCGGCATCGATGTGCATATCGGCAGCCAGATCGTCGATCTGGAGCCGTTCGAACTGGCCTTCACCAAGATCGTCGAACTGGCGAAGACCCTACGGGCGCTGGGCCACGCCATTGTGCGGCTCGACCTCGGCGGCGGGCTGGGCGTGCCCTATATCACCAACAACGAGCCGCCGCCCGATCCGTCGGCCTATGGTGCGCTGGCCACGCGGGTGACGGCGGGGCTGGGCTGCCAGCTGATCCTGGAGCCGGGACGACTGATCGCGGCCAACGCCGGTATCCTGGTGAGCCGGGTGCTCTATGTGAAAAAAGGTGAAGCCAAGAGCTTCGCCATCGTCGATGCCGGCATGAACGATCTGATCCGCCCCGCGCTCTACGATTCCCATCACGAGATCGTGCGCGTTAACGAAGCCGCCCCCGATGCGCCGCGCGGCCGCTACGACGTGGTCGGTCCGGTATGCGAAACCTCGGATATCTTTGCCGCCGAGCGCGAATTGCCGGAACTCAAGGACGGCGACCTGATCGCGATCCTGTCGGCCGGCGCCTATGGCGCAGTGATGGCGTCGAGTTACAATGCACGGCCGCCGGCTCCGGAGGTGCTCGTCAGGGGCGCGGAATGGAGCGTGGTGCGGCCAAGAATGGACGATGACGCGTTATTCGGATCCGAGCGAATTCCAGGCTGGCTCGCGGGCTGACCACACCGCCCGCGCGGTCGAGCTGTCGCGCGCGGCCTTGCTGTGGGAGCGCGCCTGGCCTGCCCTGTGGCCCGCCAGCGGCATCGCCGGCCTGTTCGCCGCCGCCGCCTTGTTCGACCTGTTCGCACCACTGCCGTGGAGCCTCCATGCGCTGATCCTGGCCGGCATGCTGACCGGCATCGGGCTGGCGCTTTATTATGGCTTCCAGAATTTCCATCTGCCGGGCTGGATGGATGGCGCGCGGCGGCTGGAACGATCGAGCGGGCTTTCGCACCGCCCGATCTCGGAAGCCGGCGACACACTGGCGGTCGGTGCGGGCGATGCCTTGGCCGAGGAATTGTGGACGCTGCATCTGAAACAGCTTCTGGCGGGCGTGACGAAGCTCCACGTCGCCTGGCCGCGGCCGAACCTCGCCAGGCGCGATCCGCGCGCGCTGCGTTTCGCGGTGCTGGTGTTGTTGATCGCCGGCGTCGCGTTGGCCGGCACCGACTCGCTGCGGCGGCTTTGGGCCGGGTTCAACGACGAGAGTGCCGCCTCGCGCGCCACCATCGATGCCTGGATCGATCCGCCGGCCTACACGGGAATAGCGCCGATTTACCTCACGCCCGGCATGCGGATCGCGGTGCCGGCGGGCTCGATGCTCAACATGCGCGTGCACGGCGCGAGCCATGCGCCGGGCCTGTCGCTGGACGGCGCAGGTTTCGCAGGCGATCACGGAGAATACTCGGCCAACGTGCGCATCGCAGCCGACGGCGAGGTGCGGGTAAGGAGTTCCGGCCGCGCCATCGGCGACTGGACGTTCGCCGCGATCCCGGACCATCCGCCGTCTATCGCCTTCGCCGGAAGGCCCAGCAAGACAGAGCACCAAGTGCTCAAGCTTTCCTACAAGGCATCGGACGATTACGGCGTCGTCGCCGTGCGCGCGGTGATCACGCCGCACAAGCACCGCGGCAAGCCTCTGACGGTCGACCTGTCGCTGTCGGCACCGGGAAAGAGCGTCGGCGAGACAGCGTTCGAGGACCTTACCGCGCATCCCTATGCCGGCCTCGATGTCGACGTCGTGTTGCAGGCCGTCGACGGCGCGGGCCAGGTCGCCAGCAGCGCGCCGGTGACCTACCGCCTGCCGGCACGGACCTTCACCAACCCGCTGGCGCGGGCGCTGATCGAGCAGCGGCAGAACCTCGCGACCGCGACGACGCAACAGGACAGGTTGCGCGTGTTCAAGACGCTCGACGCGCTGACCATCGCGCCACAGATCTTCTATGCAAACGATACCGGCACCTACACCGCGATCCGCGCTGCGCGCTGGGCGCTCGGCACGGCGCGGCATCAGGACGAGATCGAGCATGTCGAGAACCTGCTCTGGCAGATCGCGACCGGACTGGAGCGCGGCGGCATGCTGTCGGCAGCGGCCGATCTGCGCCGTTTGCAGGCGCTCCTCGCGCAGGCGCTGGCGCAAGGCGCGCCGCAGGACGTGATCGACGAATTGCTGCAGCAATACCAGGACGCCATGAAGCGCTACATGCAGGCGCTGGCCGACAATCCGCCGCCGCCCGACCAGGGCGCACCGCCGCCGGACGCCAAGGTGCTGAGCCAGGACGATCTGCAGAAGCTCCTCCAGGCGATCCAGCAGCTGGCGCAAAGCGGCTCGCGCGAACAGGCGCAGCAGATGCTGGCGCTGTTGCAGAACCTGCTCGAGAACCTGCGGCTGTCGGATTCCGCCAGCGGCGGCGGCAATGCCGCCACCGATCCCAAGAGCAAGGCGTTGAGCGATGCGATCCACAAGCTCGGCGATCTGATGGGCCAGCAGCGGGCATTGCTCGACCAGACGTTCAAAGGCCGCCAGGGCCTTAAAGTCGATCCCAAGGCCCTGCAGAAACAGCAGGGCGACATCCAGAAGCAGCTCGGCGACATCGCGAAGGGCCTCGGCGACCAGAAGCTGCCCGCGCCGGGCGATCTGGGCCGCGCCGGCAATTCGATGGGCCAGTCGGGACAGGAGCTCGGCGGCAACGACCTCAACGGATCGAGTCTCGACCAGAAGAACGCGCTGGATGCCCTAAAAAGCGCCGCGGGGCAGCTCGCGCAGCAGCTGATGAAGCAGATGGGCCAAGATCGTCCGGGCCAGGGCCAGGAAGATCCACTCGGCCGCACCGGCAACGGCACCGCGGCCGGCAATGTAAAAGTGCCGAACGCGACGCAGCTTCAGCGCGCCCGCGACATCTTGCAGGAGCTGCGCCGCCGTGCCGGCGAGCGCGGCCGTCCGCAACAGGAGCTGGACTACATCGACCGGCTGCTCAAGGAATTCTGAGCTACTCGCCCGCCTTGGCGAAGCGCACTTCGATATCGCGGGTGCCGACCGGCGGACTGGAGAGCCGGGTGCGGAACTTCGACGACTGGCCGGGCTTCAGCGTCGAGACGCCGGGAACGAAGGTCCAGTGATAGAGCTCGCGATGGTCGCCATCGAGCAGCGCGACGCGTACCAAAGGCACAGTCAGCTCGTGGGTCGAGCGGTTGACGATGCGCCCCGTGACGGCGAGCACCTGCTGACCGTCCTCGCTTTCCAGCTGGCGGCTGACATCGGCGAAGTCGATACCCCGCGCATTCACCGGCAAGCCAGCGGCGGAATAGAAGGACGTGGTCTGCGGCAGCCAGGTCGCGATCACGTCGCGGAAGCTGACCGCGGCCCAGCCGATCACCAGCACCAGGCCAACCAGCAGCGCCCAGCCGCCAAGGACGGCGATCCGGCCACCCCAGTTTGCGGCGGCGCGCGAGGTCGCCACCGGCGCCTCGTCGGCAGCAAATTCGTCGTCCATGGTCGCCGAGGGCGCGAAGGCCGCGACGCGCGACTGGGTCACGATCGAAGGCGGCTCGTCGACACTATGCGCCGGCTCGTCGATGACCGGCGTGTGGCGCGAGGGCGCCGCGACGGACGGTTCAGGCTCCGGCTCGTGGACCTCGATCTCGGCTTCGGGGTCGGGCTCCGGCTGCGGGCCGATCTGGTGCCAGACATGGCCGCATTTGGCGCAGCGCACGCTGCGGCCGGCGGCCGGAAACTTCGAGCCGTCCACCGTGTATTTCGTGGCGCATTGTGGGCAGGTCAGAATCATACGAAGGAGTGTCCCCGGTTAAGGCGAAAATAGCTTTAAGGCCGAAGCCCTCGCAAGGCTGACTCCGCCCGGTTAGGGTTAAGTCCATGGTACGCTTCGAAAATGTCGGAATGCGATACGGCGCGGGGCCCGAAGTGCTGCGCGACGTGACATTCCTGCTGGAGGGCGGCTCGTTCACCTTCCTGACGGGCCTGTCCGGCGCGGGCAAGACGACGCTCCTCAAGCTGATCTATCTCGCCGAGCCGCCGTCGCGCGGCCTTATCACCCTGTTCGGCCAGGACATGGCAACGGCCCGCCGCGCCGATTTCCCCGCCCTGCGCCGGCGCATCGGCGTCGTATTCCAGGATTTCCGCCTGCTGCCGCACCTGTCGGCCTTCGACAACGTCGCCCTGCCGCTGCGCCTCGCCGGGCGCTCCGAAGGCGAATATGAGCACGATGTGGAAGAGCTTTTGTCCTGGGTCGGTCTCGGTGACCGGATGCATGCCCGGCCCGCGACGCTTTCGGGCGGCGAGCAGCAACGCATCGCCATCGCGCGCGCCGTGGTGGCGCGGCCGGATCTGCTCATCGCCGACGAGCCGACCGGCAACGTCGATCCGGAGATCGGCGCGCGGCTGATCCGCCTGTTCGGCGAGCTGAACCGGCTCGGCACCACAGTGCTGATCGCAACGCACGACCGCGCCCTGATCGAGAGCACCAAGGCGCGCGAGATGCGGCTGGTCGACGGGCGGCTGGTGGAACTCAGAACGGCGGTGCGGGCATGAGCCGCTCGGGCCGCCTCCTGCCGCGCGAGAAAGGCGCAGCCCCGCTCGATGTGGTGATCGCCGTGATGGCATTTTTGGCGGCGCTGGCGCTGGGCTCGTCGCTACTGGCAGAGCGTGCCTCGGCCGGCTGGCGCGCGGGTCTCGCCGACCGGCTGACCGTCCAGATCCTGGTGCCGACGCAAGGCGACGTGAACGCGACGCTGGCGCGCGAGACCGATGCGGCACTCGCGGTGGTGCGCGCCACGCCGGGCATCGCGCATGCCGCGCCGCTCAGCGAGGAGGAGATGCAGAGCCTGGTCGAGCCGTGGCTCGGCAAGGGCGCACTGGTCGCCGAATTGCCGCTGCCCAAGCTGATCGATGCCACGGTCACGCCCGGTGCCAATGTCGATCTCGCCGGTTTGGCGGCGCGATTGAAGCGGGCGGCGCCCGACGCGCAGCTCGACGACCACCAGCGCTGGATCGCGCGGCTGAAGGGCCTCGCCGACACGATTGTATGGAGCGCTTACGGCATTCTCATTTTGATCGCGGTGGCGACGGCTTCGATCGTCGCCTTTGCGACGCGCGCCGGCCTGCAAGCGCAGCACGACATGGTTGCGCTGCTGCACCAGATGGGCGCGCATGCCTGGTTCATCGCGCGCGCTTTCGAGCGGCACTACGCGCTGGCGGCGCTGGGCGCGAGCGCGGCGGGCGCGTTCGTCGCGGCCCTGCTGTTCGTGCTGGCCGGTGGGCTGGAGTTCGCCGGCGTCGAGCCGGTTCCCTTCCTGCCGCCCATCGGGCTGAAACTGTCCGAGGCGGCGTGGCTTGCCGCCGTTCCCGCCGTCGCGACCATCATCGCCTGGGCGACGGCGCGGCTGTCTGTGATGGCGGTGGTGCGCGAAATCTATTGAGCGCCCGGATTTTGCCCGCTTTCGCATCTAATTGTATCTTAAGCCGATGAGCGCAAATTCATGACCATGCGGGCGCTGCAGATCATCCTGGGATTGGTCGCGATCTATGTCGCGGGCTTTCTCATCTTCGTCGCCACGCTGCCCGACCGGCCGACGCAGACGCTGAAGGCCGACGGCATCGTCGCGCTGACCGGCGGCGACGCGCGCGTCGACTCGGCCGTGTCGCTGTTCGAAGGCGGTGTCGGCAAGCGGCTGCTGATCTCCGGCGTCAACAAGGTATCGAGCAAGGACGAGCTCAAAAAAATCTCCGGCGGCGGACGGCGCTTCCAGTGCTGCGCCGACATCGGCTATGCAGCCGAGGACACCTACGGCAACGCCGAGGAGGCGGCCGCCTGGGCGGCGCAGCATCACTTCAAAAGCCTGATCCTGGTGACCGCGACCTATCACATGCCGCGCAGCCTGCGCCTGTTCCGCACGATGATGCCGGGCGTGAAGGTGATCGCCTACCCGGTCGAACCGGCGGGTGTGAATTTGAGGCAATGGTGGCACCCGGGCACGCTGCACCTGCTGCACAACGAGTACCTGAAATATATGGCGAGCTTCGTGATGACGGCGGTTGACCGCGGCGGCCCGCCCAGTAAGGCTCACGCCGACGCCTGAACGCTTCGTCTCGTGACACTCTTCCGCTCGACACTCTTCGCCATCTATTTCGCGACGGTCTCCGCCACGATGTCGGTGCTGTGCCTGCCCCTCTTGATCGGGCCGTCGCGCTGGGCCGGCTGGGTGGGACGCAGCTGGTCGCACGCGACCTTCTGGGGCCTGCGCGTCATCGCAAACACGCGATTCGAGGTGCGCGGGCAACGACCGGCCCGCGACGTGCTGATCGCCGTCAAGCATATGAGCATGTGGGACACCTGCGCGATCTACAGCCTGCTCGACCATCCGGCGATCGTGCTCAAGCGCGGGCTGCAGTTCATCCCGTTCTATGGCTGGTATCTCTATCGCGCGCGCATGATCCCGATCGACCGAGATGGCAAGGCGAGCGCGCTGCGCAAGATGGCCGCCGACGCGAAAGCCGCGCTGGCGGACGATCGCAGTGTTGTGATCTTCCCTGAAGGGACGCGGAAGAAGCCGGGCGATGCGCCGGACTACAAGCCGGGCGTGGCTGGGCTCTACACGCAACTCGGTGTTCCCTGCGTTCCGGTGGCGCTGAATTCCGGCGTGTTCTGGACCGGATTCATCAAGAATCCCGGCACCATCGTGCTCGAATTCCTCGAGCCGATCCCGCCGGGCCTGCCGCGTCGCGACTTCATGCCGAAGCTCGAAGCCGCCATCGAGGGCACCACGGCGCGGCTGATCGCCGAAGGCCGCGCCGAGATCGCCCGACTTACTTGAACCAGGCTGCTTTCCTGAACCCAAAATGAAGCGACGCTTCAGGCGCGGTTCGACCGGCTGCTGCGAAAGTGCGTGCGTCGCTCCGGCGAGAACCGGAGGTAATCGAAAGGACCACTGCCATGAACATCAAGAAGAGCCTCATTCTCGCTGGTGTCAGCCTCGTGATGGCGTTCGGCGCCATCGATGCCGCGTCGGCCTCGCCCTGGACCAACCACCATCCGCGCCGCGTCGAGGTGAACCACCGTCTCGACCGTCAGGACATGCGTATCAACCGCGAGTTCCGCCACGGCGAGATCGGCTTCCAGCGTGCCCGCATGCTGCATCGTGACGACCACATGATCCGCCACGAGGAGCGCGTCGAAGCCCGCTTCCACCACGGCCACATCACGCGCGCTGAGCATCGTGCGCTGAACCAGCAGGAGAACGGCGTCAGCCATCGGATCGGCCGCTAACCCCGGCTGACAAAGCCCACGCAGGCCGGTTTCGCCCCTCCCCCGGCCTGCGCGGGTCTTTTGTTGGTTAAGAACAAAATGGGAACTTTCCTTGACTTTAAGGGGCCGAGGCGTTAGCTCTGTAACCCGCTCCAGGCGGGCGTTTTGAGCAAGGCCATGAGCGATATTTCACGCCAGATCTGGGACATGAAGTATCGGCTGAAACAGCCGGACGGCACGCCTGTGGACGGCGATGTGGCCGACACATGGGCGCGCGTGGCCATGGCGGCCGCTGCCGCCGAGGCGCCGCAGGATCGCGCCCAGCATGCCCTGGAATTCGCCCAGGCCCTGGCCGGACACCGCTTCCTGCCGGCGGGCCGAATCCTGGCGGGGGCAGGCACCGAGCGTTCGGTGACGCTCTTCAACTGCTTCGTGATGGGCACCATCACGGACTCGATGGACGGCATCTTCTCGGCGGTGCGCGAGGCGGCGCTGACGCTGCAGCAGGGCGGCGGGATCGGTTACGACTTCTCCACGCTCCGGCCAAAGGGCGCTTCGGTGCGGGGCGTGGCGGCCGACGCATCTGGCCCTGTGTCGTTCATGGACGTCTGGGATTCGATGTGCCGCACCATCATGTCGGCGGGCAGCCGGCGCGGCGCGATGATGGCGACGCTCGCCATCGACCACCCCGACATCGAGACCTTCATCGATGCCAAGCGCGAGCGTGGCCGGCTGACCAATTTCAATCTCTCGGTGCTGGTGAGCGACGCGTTCATGGACGCGGTGAAGGCCGACGCGCCGTGGGATCTGACGTTCGGCGGCAAGGTCTATCGCACGTTGCAGGCGCGCGAGCTCTGGGACCGCATCATGCGCGCAACCTACCAGCGGGCCGAGCCCGGCGTGATTTTCATCGACCGCATCAACGCCGAGAACAATCTCGGCTATTGCGAGACCATCGCAGCGACGAACCCGTGCGGCGAACAGCCTCTGCCGCCTTACGGCGCGTGCCTTCTGGGGTCGATCAATCTCGCCAAGCTGGTCAAGAACCCGTTCGAGGCGGATGCGCATCTCGACGTTGAAGAACTGGCGCGGCTGACCAGGACCGCGGTGCGGATGCTCGACAATGTGATCGACGTGTCGCGCTTTCCTCTGCCGGAGCAAGCCGTCGAAGCGAAGAACAAGCGACGCATCGGATTGGGCGTCACGGGGCTCGCGGACGCGCTGATCTTCTGCCGCACGCGCTACGGCGCACCGGAAAGCGTAACGCTGATCGACCAATGGCTGTCGGCGCTGAGCGATGCCGCCTATCTCGCCTCGGCCGAGTTGGCGGCCGAGAAAGGCGCCTTCCCGCTGTTCGACGCGCACGAATTTCTCAATCGGCCGTTTACGTTGCGCCTGCCGCAGGAGATTCGCGCGGCAATCGCCAAGCACGGCATCCGCAACGGCCTTTTGACCTCTATCGCGCCGACCGGGACGATCTCCCTCTTCGCCGGCAACGTGTCGAGCGGTGTGGAGCCGGTGTTCGCCTACACTTATGCGCGCAAGGTGCTGCAGCCCGACGGCACGCACACCACCGAGACGGTCGAGGACTACGCCTATCGCGTCTTCCGCGCCAAGTTCGGCGAAGAGGCCGCCCTGCCCGACTATTTCGTGAGCGCCCAGACCCTCGCCCCGGAAGATCATCTCGCGGTGCAGTCGGCGGCGCAGCGGCACATCGACAGCTCGATCTCCAAGACCATCAACGTGCCCGTGTCGATCGCCTTCGAGGCGTTCAAGGACGTCTATCTCCGCGCCTATGAGCTCGGCTGCAAGGGTTGCACGACCTATCGACCGAACGACGTGACGGGATCGATCCTGCAGACCACCGAGCCGGAGCCCGCCACGGCGCCCACGCCGAAAGCGCGCGAGAGTGGGGGCGGTGTGGTCTACATGACGCGGCCGCTCGACCGTCCGGACATGCTGGTCGGCGAAACCTACAAGATCAAGTGGCTGAACAGCGACCACGCGTTCTACGTCACGGTCAACGACATCGTGAAGGACGGCCGCCGCCGGCCCTTCGAGGTGTTCATCAACTCCAAGAACATGGAGGCCTATGCCTGGGCGCTGGCCCTGACGCGGATGATCTCGGCAGTGTTCCGGCGCGGCGGTGACGTGTCCTTCGTGGTCGACGAACTGAAGGCGATCTTCGACCCGCGCGGCGGGCAATGGAGCGGCGAGCGCTATGTGCCCTCGCTGATGGCCGCCATCGGTGACGTGATCGAGCGGCACATGATCGACATCGGTTTCATCGCGCCGCACGACGCGCCGCTGATGCCGGAGGAGCGTCGCGCCGTTGCCCTAGCGGCGGAAGGCGCGCCGGCGAGATTCTGCCCGCGCTGCGGCTCGCCCAGCCTCGTAAGGCTCGAGGGCTGCGAAACCTGCGTCTCCTGCGGCCATTCGCAGTGCGGATGAGCAAGAATGGTGTGGACGCTTCAGCCGATTGATCGCGGTCCCGAGCCGGCGCAAGACGCGTTGATCGAGATTGCAAATCGCGACGGCTACCTGAAAGATCGCGGCCTTGGTTTGGCCGGTTTGATCTGGCGACAGCAGGTCAAGGATCGCGACCGCAATGCCTTTGTCGTGCCGTTCGTTCCGGACGATAAAGATTACAACAGGTATCGCAAATCTGTTGCATGGCAGAAGATTCGCGCCCGGGTTCTGTCGACCGCGCGGGGGCGCTGCCGATGCTGCGGCGGCAAAGCGCACGAAGTCCATCATCGCGATTACCGCCCCCGGGTTCTGGCAGGCAACGACGACGCAGCACTCGTGGCGATATGTTCGGATTGCCACCGCAAGGTGCACTTCACACCCGAAGGCAAAAGGCGCGCGTTCTGGGAAGATAGCGAACAGGCTTTGGCCACGCTCATAGGGCAGCAGATGAGCCGGGCGGCTTTGACGTGACGGCGCCTCTCCATATCTCCAACGAAAAAGCCCGTGCGCTGATCCTGGCAAAGCACGGGCTGTCGGGTGTGCGGCAGGAGGGTGGCGCAAGCGCGGTGGCGCCGCTGATCCGCACGCTCGGTTACGTACAGCTCGACTCGATCAAGATCATCGAGCGGGCGCATCATCACATTCTGTATTCGCGGCACACCGGCTATCGCCCGCGCCATCTCGACCGGCTGCAGGCCAAGACGCCAGCACTGTTCGAGCACTGGACGCACGATTCGTCGCTGATCCCGCTGGAGCATTATCCGCATTGGCGGCATCGCTTCGCCACCAGCAAGGCGAACGTCGCGGCTTGGCGCGAGCGTTTCGGCGACGACCGCGTGCTCAAGACCGTGCGCGATCACATCGAGGAACACGGCGCATCCCGGGCGCGCGACTTCGTGCATCTGGGCGGGCGCACCGGCCCGTGGTGGGGTTGGGGACCGGCCAAGGCTGCGCTCGAATATCTCTGGCGCACCGGCGCACTGGCGGTGCTGGCACGCGACGGCTTCGAGAAGATCTACGATCTTTCCGAACGCACCATCCCGAAGGCGCTGCGCGAGGCGCGACCTTCCAAGGCCGATACGCATCACTGGGCGCACAACGAGGCGCTGGACCGGCTCGGTGCCGGAACGGCGCGCATGATCGCCGATTTCTGGAACCATGCCTCGATCCCCGAAGCGCACAAATGGATCGAGGCGGAGAAGAGAAAAGGCCGGCTGATCGACGTGGTGCTGGAGGGCGCACCGGGCCTGCGCGGCTTCAACGCCGTGGCGCGGCCGGACATCGCGGACCAGATCGCCAGGCTGTCCGAGCCGACCTCGCGGCTGCGCGTGCTGTCGCCCTTCGATCCGGTGCTGCGCGACCGGGCGCGGGTCGAGCGCATCTTCGGCTTCGACTACACGATCGAGATCTTCGTGCCGCAGCCCAAACGCAAATACGGCTACTATGTCTTCCCACTGCTCGAAGGCGACCGCTTCGTCGGGCGGATCGACATGAAGGCCGACCGCGCCAAGGACGCCCTGGCGGTCAAAGCGCTGTGGATGGAGCCGCGGCTGACGCTCAGCAAGGCGCGGCGCGGCAAGCTGATGCGCGAGCTTCAGCGGCAGGCGAAGCTGGGCGACGTGCGCGACATCCTGTTCCCGGAAACCGCGCTCAAAACCCTTTAGGGTCGCCGGCCATGAACTACTCCAGCCGTTTCTTCCTCTATGCGCCGCTGGCGCTGTTCTTGCTGCTGGCGGCAGGGACGGGGCTTTACTGGTGGCATGCGGCGAGCGCGCTATCGGCCGAGCTCGATGCGCTCAACGGGCACGAGGCGATACCGGGCGTCACCGTGCGTTTTGCGTCTAAGAGCGTCAGCGGCTTTCCGTTCAACCTCGACGTCGTGTTCGCCGATCTCAGCGTGACGGTGAAGACGCCGCACGGCCCATCTTCGTGGCGAGCGGAGAAATTCGCGCTGCACGCGCTGACCTATGGCCGCGAGCAGATGATCCTCGAAGCCGCCGGCGCTCAGGCACTGAGTTGGACCGATATGCAAGGCCGCCAGCACACCATGCCCTTCCAGGCCGGCGAGCTGCACGCCAGCGCCATCGCCAAGGATGGCGGGCTGGTGCGCTTCGATCTCGATTGCGTCGGCTTCGGCTCGCCCGCACTCACTGCGGGGCGGGTTCAGCTGCATGCGCGCGTCTCGAAGGCACCCGGCATCGAGATCTTCGCGACGGCAGACAGCGTGCATCTATCGCCAGCGCTGGCATCGGCGTTTGGGCCAGACATAACCGCGGTACGGCTCAACGCCAGCGCGGTACCGGCAAAGGCTTTCGACAGCCTTCGCACCGCGAAGGCAGATTGGGTGAGCGCGTTCGAAGGCTTCCGCACCGCGAACGGCCAGCTTCTGGTAGACGCACTCGAGGTCGATTGGAACCGGCTGAGCGCGATGGGCAAGGGTCAGCTGTCGCTCGATGCGGCGCACGCTGTCGACGGCCTTCTCGATTTCAAGATCGCCGGCATGGAGAAATGGCTGGCGGCACCGCACGCGCACGGCCCGAACAACGGCATCGCCGCCGCGCTGGCCGATCGCGCGGCGAAGGCCGGCAACAATCCGGCGGGAATGCTGGGTGCCGTGGTCGGCTTCCACGGCGGCTTGATCAGCGTCGGCGACGAGACCGCGACGACCGAGGAGCCTTTGTATTAGCGGCAGCCGCGGTGTCGCGGCCGAAGTTCGGTGCTGCGCTGTCCTGACCGGCGTCGACGATGCTGCGGCGGATTGCACGGGTGCGCGTAAAGAGTTTGAACAGGGCCTCGCCGTCGCCCCAGCGGATTTGACGCTGCAGAGCCGAAAGATCCTCGCTGAAGCGGCCGAGCACTTCCAGCACCGCGTCCTTGTTGTTCAGGAACACGTCACGCCACATCGTCGGATCGGACGCCGCGATACGGGTGAAGTCGCGAAAGCCGCCGGCGGAGTATTTGATCACCTCGCCCTCGGTGACGCTGCGCAGGTCGTCGGCGGTGCCGACAATGTTGTAGGCAATCAGATGCGGCACATGGCTGGTGACGGCCAGCACCAGGTCGTGATGCTTGGCATCCATCACATCGACCTTGCTGCCGAGCTTCTCCCAGAACGCCTTCAGCGCCTTTACCGCGCCGGGCTTGGCGCCCTTGGGCGGGGTGAGGATGCACCAGCGGCCGTCGAACAGTTCGGCGAAGCCGGCTTCGGGGCCGGAGCGTTCGGTACCCGCGATGGGGTGCGCCGGAATGAAGTGCACGCCTTTGGGCAGATGCGGCCCGACATCGGTGACCACCGCGCCCTTGACGGAACCGACATCGCTGACGATCGCACCCGGTTTCAGATGGGGCGCGATCGCCTTGCCCAGCGCGCCAAACGCACCGACCGGCGTCGAGAGGATCACCAGCCCGGCACCCTTCACGGCCGCAGCCGCCGTCGCGGCGTAGCTGTCGGCAAGCTCGAGCTTTTTCGCGCGCGCCAGCACGTCTTTGCGGTCATACACCGCGATATGGCCTGCGACACCGCTGCGGCGCATCGCGTGGATCACAGACGAGCCGATCAGCCCGGTGCCCAGGATCGCGACGCGGTCGAACAGCGGCTTCATGATTTCGCGAAGTCGGCGAGCGCGGCGACCACGGCGCGGTTTCCGTCTTCGGTGCCGACCGTCAAGCGCAGACAATCGGCAAGACCATAGGCCGCCACGCCGCGCAGAATCAGACCGCGCTTGGCCAGGAAATCGTCAGCCCTCTTGGCGCGCTCGGCGCTGCCGAAATGGATCAGCACGAAATTGCCGACGCTGTCGTCCACGGGAAAGCCAAGCTCGCGGATCTCGGTCGTCAGCCAGTCGCGCCACTTTTCGTTGTGCGCGAAGTTCGCTTCGAGGTGCGCCTTGTCGGCCAATGCCGCAGCGGCGGCATGCTGCGCCGGGATCGAGACATTGAACGGTCCACGGATGCGATTGAGCACACCGGCGACCTCCGCCGGACAATAAGCCCAGCCGACGCGCAGGCCTGCCAAGCCGTAGATCTTCGAGAAGGTGCGCGTCATCACGACGTTCGGGAAGGTCGAAACCATCTCGAGTCCGGCCTCATAGTCGTTGCGCTTGACGTATTCGGCATAGGCGGCGTCGATGATCAGCAGCACATCCTTGGGCAGGCCCGCATGCAGACGGCGCAGCTCGTCATGCGCCAAATAGGAGCCGGTCGGATTGTTGGGATTGGCGATGAAAACGAGCTTCGTCTTCGGCGTCACCGCCGCCAGAATCGCGTCGACATCGGCACGGCGATTCTTCTCTTTGACGATGACAGGCGTCGCGCTGTTGGCCAGCGTCGCGATCTTGTAGACGAGGAAGCCGTGTTCGGTGAACACCACCTCATCGCCGGCGCGCAGATAGGCCGCCGCCAGCATGGTGAGAAGCTCGTCCGAACCATTGCCGCAGACAATGCGGCCCGCATCCAAGCCATAGGTTTTGGCGATCGCATCGCGCAGGATTTGGGCGCTGCCTTCGGGATAGATATCGAATTGGCCGGCAACGGCCTTGAATGCCTCGATGGCCTTCGGACTCGCGCCCAGCGCTGATTCGTTGGACGACAGCTTGATCGTCTTCGCGACGCCTTCCACAAGCGCGCGGCCGCCGACATAGGGCGCGATATCGAGAACGCCGGGGCGCGGATCAAGCGTCATGGCGCGGAAACTCCGGTCAAGGGATTGGCGTAGGAGCCGACGTAGTTGACGCCGAGGATGGCGTCGTCGCGCTGCTCCATCAGGGCGCCGAGGCGTGAATCGTCCGGCTGCAGGAAGCCTGCGACCTCGAGCAGATGATGGCGCACCGCGCTCTTCGCCGAATCGCGGCTGACCGCGAGCAGGCGGGCTTCGAGCCCGCCCTGCTTGAGCATCGTCTGTAGCTTGGTGAGGCTCAGCGTGTCGCCAGCCTCCAGAAGAAGAAGCGTGGTGTCGTCGCCGCTCGGCTCCGGCTCCAACGTACCGATGACATAGGCAGCGGCCTGCGCCGCGCCAACCAGCGGCAGCGTCGCGACGACGCGGGGACCGACCTTGCCGGCCGGCGTCAGCTGTGCCCACCAAGCACGCGCGTTCTCGTCGCTTTCGGGCGGCGGAACGACGCCGAACGCCAGCGGATCGCCGCTGCATTCGTGCACAATGGCAGAGGCCGACAGATGGCTCTTCATCGCCACCAACGAACCGAACAGGTCGCGCGCCAGATCGCGGAACTGCCCGGCGCGGTCGGCCCCGTAGACGTGGACGGTGCGGCCGGGCGCGGCGGTGGCAGACATCAGCTCACGCCAGATGCGCGTCATTGCGGAAAGTGGCAGCGCACCCGTGTGGCGCTGTGCGAGACGGCGCAGGCGCGCGGCCATCTCGGCCGGCGACGCGCTGGCCTGAAGCTCGGCGCGCGTCATCAGGAGGTCGTGGATCTTGTCGTCCAGCGCATCGAGCTTGGCGGGCAGATCGGCAGGTTTTGTCTTACGCGGCGGCAAAGTTTTGCAACATCCTGTAAAGGCGAATCCAATCCCTTCGCAAATGCCGAAGGGGCGGTATTGATAGGGGTCCGGACGGGCAAAATCAAAGCAGAAGGTCACAATGTTTGACACCTGGGCCCTTCGGCCTTAGCAAATCCGCCCCTGAAGGCTTCGGGCAGGAAAATCCGTCGCATGGCCGGCATCGGCAATCCCAAATTCGTGCGTCCCGTCGCCGACAGCGACGCCGATATCGGCCGCGCCATCACCTTCGATGCGCCGCTGACGCTGGATTGCGGCAAGACGGTGGCGCCGCTGACCGTGGCGTATATGACCTATGGCACGCTGAACGCCCAGCGATCCAACGCGGTGCTTGTCTGCCATGCGCTCACCGGCGACCAGTTCGTCGCCTCGGCCCACCCGGTGACCGGAAAGCCCGGCTGGTGGGACACGATGATAGGACCCGGCAAGCCGATCGACACCGACCGCTTCTTCGTCATCTGCACCAACGTGCTGGGCGGCTGTATGGGCACGACCGGCCCCGCCGAGGTGCGCGCCAACGGGCGCCCCTACGGCCTCGACTTTCCGCTCGTCACCATTCGCGACATGGTGCGTGCGCAAGCGATGCTGCTGGACGCGCTCGGTATCGACAAGGTGCTATGCGTCATCGGTGGCTCGATGGGCGGCATGCAGGTGCTGCAGTGGGCTGCGACCTTTCCGGAGCGTGTGGTCTCCGCCGTGCCGATCGCGACCGCCGCGCGGCATTCCGCCCAGAACATCGCGTTTCATGAGGTCGGGCGCCAGGCGATCATGGCCGACCCCGACTGGAAGAACGGGACCTATCAGCTCCACGGCACCAATCCGTCCAAGGGGCTCGCGGTGGCGCGCATGGCAGCGCACATCACCTATCTCTCCGAGCCGGCGCTGCAACGCAAGTTCGGGCGGGAGTTGCAGGGGCGCGAGCAGATCTCCTTCGGCTTCGGGGCCGATTTCCAGGTTGAGTCCTATTTGCGCCATCAGGGGATCGCGTTCGTCGACCGCTTCGATGCCAATTCCTATCTCTACATCACCCGCGCGATGGATTATTTCGACCTCGCTGCGGAGTATGGCGGCGTGCTGGCGAAGGCCTTCCAGGGCGCGCGCACCCGCTTCCTGATCGTCTCGTTCACTAGCGACTGGCTGTTTCCCACCGCCGAAAACAAGCTGGTGGCGCACGCGCTGAACCAAAGCGCGGCGACGGTGAGCTTCGTCGAGATCGCCACCGACCGGGGCCACGATGCCTTCTTGCTCGACGAGCCCGAGATGTTCTCGACCGTACGCGGCTTCATAAGCTCCGTCGCGGCGGCGGTGGGCGCATGACGGCAGCGTTGCGCCCCGACCTTGCGGCCATCGCGGAGATGATCCCGGCCGGCGCACGGGTACTGGACGTCGGTTGCGGCGACGGCGCTCTGCTCGAACAGCTTGCCAAGACCAAGGGGGTCGACGGGCGCGGCATCGAGCTGTCGCAGCAGAACGTCAATGCCTGCGTGGCGCGCGGACTGCCGGTGATGCAGGGCGACGCCGACACCGACTTGCACGAATATATGAGCGGCGCCTTCGACATCGCGATCCTCAGCCAAACCATCCAGGCGACACGCAGCCCGCGCGATGTGCTCGACAATCTGCTGCGCATCGGCCGGTCGACGGTTATTTCGCTGCCGAATTTCGGGCACTGGAAGGTGCGGCTGTCGCTGCTATTGCATGGACGGATGCCGCGCACCGAAGCGCTCGGCCATCAGTGGTACGACACGCCGAACATCCATCTGTGCACCATCGCCGACTTCGTCGCGATGGCGAGCGATATGGGCGCGGAGATCGAGCGCGCGCTGTCGCTCGACGAGAGTGGCCGCTCGCGGCCGATGCATGTGCAGGCGTGGGGGCCGAATGTAAGCGCCAGCGGCGCGATCTTCCTGCTGCGGAAAAAAAATGAGCGGCGAGCGGATGTGGGGGACATCCGCTCGCCGTCACGCGCGGCTTAGTTGGCGCCGAGCAGCTCAAGCGCGTGGGCGTAGCCGCTCACGCCCTCCTTGTAGAGACCCTGGCTGCAGAAGCCCGCGGCGCCTTGCGCCTGGGTCTTGGCCTGCGAGAAGTTCGGCGAGCTCTGGTTGGCGTCGAGCGCGGCCGCGACCTTCTTCTGCATGTGCAGGCAACCGGTGACGCTCGCCGGCTCGCTGTCCTGCGCATAGGCGACAGTACCCAGCACGAGCGACAGCGTGGCGGCGGCGGCGGCAATCTTCACGAAACGCATTACATCCTCCTGTTTGATCCGGCCCGTTGCGGGGGCTTGAGACCGGTGCATTGGCATTTGGTGTAAAAGCAGAAAAATGTAAGAGGGCGCCAATCACGCATCCGTGCGTGCCATGACGATCGCGTTACGGCGTACGTGATTTCATTGATAAATGCGCAAACACGTCGGCAGATCGCAAATGCATAGCCGCTCTGCGATTTCTGCTGCGACAATCCAGTAGTAGGGATTCATTTTAGTGTCGCTGCGATGACGCTGGCGTCAGCGTCAACATACGTTACGGAAGGTCGCGCATCGTTGCGGGCGCGGTGCGAGCACCAGCCACTTGCGGCACCGCACGCGCGACACGGACCGGCGCCGCGCCATAGAAGGTCTTTCCGGCTTCGACGAGATGCACGCCGGCAAGCGCCGGCATCAGGCGCCGAAAGACGCGATCCCACCCCATGCCCGTACGCACCAGACGGCGCCCCCGGAACGGCGGCACGTAGAGCGCGCGATCCCAGGAGAGCGGCTCGAACAACGCACCTCTCAGGAGGCGATCCAACTCGCCGCGGCTGAAGGGACGGCCGATGCCGAAAGGCGAACGCTCGAGCTGCGCCCAGAGGCTCGTGCGGTTCGGCACGACGAGCAGCAGGCGCCCCTCTGGCGCCAACACGCGCCAGAGCTGACGCAGCAAGGGACGGGTGGCGTCGGCGCCTTCGAGGCCGTGGACAACCAGTATCCGGTCGAAGAAAGCGTCGGGGAACGGGAGCAGGGCCTCGTCGCTGAGCGCCGTCAGCGAGCGGCCGGGCGGCCACGCGACGACGCCCTGCTGCGCCGGCATCAGGGCGACGACACGCTCCGCCTCGCTCTGGAATTGGCGCAAATAGGGCACAGCGAAGCCGTAGCCGAGCAGGCAAGCACCCCGGGTCGAGGGCCATAGCGCACGCAGCTGACGCGCGATGATGCGCCGCGTCAAAAGGCCCAGCGGCGCCTCGTAGAAGTCCGCCAAATCCGCGGCATCGAGCTGCATATGCCACCCCTAGCGCGACGACCGGTCCGATACAACGCGGCGCGCCGCGCTGCTAGCGTGCCTGGCCCGCGCAGAGGACAAGAACATGGCCGCGCTCCAGATCGATCTCGTTCCCTGCCTAAAAGACAATTACGCCTACCTGGTGCACGACGCCGAGGCTGGGCTGACCGCGGTGGTCGACCCGTCGGAGCCCGATCCGGTACGTGAGGCGCTGGCGCGGCGCGGCTGGACGCTGACCCATATCCTCAACACGCACCATCACTTCGACCACACGGGTGGCAATCTGCCCCTCAAGGAAGAGACCGGCGCCAAGGTGGTCGGGCCGGAGAAGGATCGCGAACGCATCCCTGGCATCGACGTCGGCGTGAGCGAGGTGGCGCCCTGGACGTTCGGCGCGCGCAGCATCCCGGTGCTTGAGATCCCCGCACACACACGCGCTCATATCGCCTTCGTGTTCGACGACGCAGTATTCACGGGCGATACGCTGTTCGCGATGGGCTGCGGCCGGCTGTTCGAGGGCACGCCGGCGATGATGTGGGCCAGCCTGTCGAAGCTGATGATGTTGCCGGACGCGACGCGCGTTTATTGCGGCCACGAATACACCCAGAGCAACGGCCGCTTTGCGCTGACGCTGGAGAAGGGCAATGCCGCACTGGTGGCACGGATGCACGACGTCGATGTTGCGCGCGCCAAGGGTGCGCCGACCATCCCCTCGACCATCGGCCTGGAGAAGCAGACCAATCCGTTCCTGCGGCCGAGCTCGCCGGAGATCCGGCACGCGCTCGGCCTGCTTCACGCCGACGACGTCGACGTGTTCGCCGAGATGCGAAAGCGCAAGGACAATTTCTGACGGCTAGTTATCGTCGTCGTCATCCGACGACTTGTGCTTCTTGTGGTGGTCGCTGTCGGTGTCTTCATCGTCGTCGCCGCCCGGCGTGACGGTCTCGATGGCGCCCTTGGCGACATGCGCGGTGGTGCTGACGACTGTGGTGGCGACATCGACCGTCGTCGCGGCGACATCGTAAGCGACGCAGCCCGACAGGGCGAAGCCGAGCAGGCCGATGGCGGCCAGCGGATAAAGAGCGCGCATTGCAATGATCCCTTCGACGACGCTGCAATGATGACATGGCACGCGTGACCGAACCATTAATCTTTGGGAAGGGAACTTTCCTGAGTTAGACTCCCGGCAATCAAGGGGGACATCGCCATGAACATCCACAATCTGCCGGTCTTCAATTTCGCGTTCGGCGGCATGAGCACGGAACTCACCATGCTGGCGCTGGCGGCGGCGTTCGGGCTGTTCCAGCTGATGTTCGGCGCGCGCATGGGCAACAACCAGCGCGGTCTCGCCTGGAATGTCGGACCGCGCGACACCCCGTCGCCGCCGGTAAGCCCGGTCGCCGGACGACTGGAGCGCACCAGCCGCAATTTCATGGAGACGTTCCCGTTCTTCGCGGTCGCGGTGATCCTGCTGGCGATGCTGAACCGGCACAATTGGGCGACGGTGTGGGGGACGGAGACCTATCTCGCGGCGCGGGTGATCTACATGCCGCTCTACGGCTTCGGCGTGCCGGGGCTTCGCACGATCGTGTGGCTGATCGCAACGCTGGCGATCATCCTGCTGCTGGTCGCGCTGTTCGTTCCGGCGCTCTGAATGGCGCGCACCCTCGCCGTCTTCGCGACGCGGATTTATCGGACGGAACTGCCGGTCGATGACGGGCTCGTCAAGGTCTGCCTCACCACGGCACGGGACGACCTGGCGGGACAGCGCTGGGCAAAGGCGCATAATTATCGCGGCTACACGTCTTATGCGTCGCTGAACGATCTGCCGGCGCGCTATCCGGAGATCGCCGGTCTCAAAGCCAAGATCGACAGACATGTGAAACGTTTCGCGCGCGAGCTGCAATTCGCGCGCACGAAGCTCGATCTCGACAGCCTCTGGATCAACGCGATGGAGCCGGGCGGCGTGCATGGCGGGCATATCCATCCGCATTCCGCGATCAGCGGAACGTATTACGTTGCGCTGCCCAAGGGCGCGGGCACCATCCGGTTCGAGGACCCGCGTCTGCCGCTGATGATGGCGGCGCCGATGAAGCGCGAGAACGCCCGCGACAAGCCGTTCCTTACACTTGTACCAAAGCCGGGTACGCTGCTGCTGTGGGAAAGCTGGCTGCGCCACGACGTACCGCAAACCGGCGGACGCGGGCGGCGAATCTCGATCAGTTTCAACTACAGCTGAGCGAACAGGCGCTCCGCTTCCGCCCAGTCGGCGACGATGCGTTGCGCCCCCGCTTCCGTGAGACGCTCGGCGAGGCGGTCGGTCATGTGGCCACCGCCGCGAAAGCCCCAGACCTGCATGCCCGCGGCGCAACCCGCGGTGACGCCATTGACCGTATCCTCGATCACCAGGCATTCGGCGGGCGGGATGCCGAGGGCCTTCGCTGCCAGCAAAAACAAGTCTGGCGCGGGCTTGGCGTGCTTCACATGCTGAGCCGAATAGACGTGTGGCGCAAAATGGTCCCAGTGGCCGACCTTGCGCAGCTTGATGCCCAGCGCCCGCTCTTCGCTTGAACTGGCGACGGCTTTGGGCAGGCGCAAGACGCGGACGGCATCGCGCGCGCCGGGGACTTCTACGAGGCGCTCTTCGACCGCCCGATAGTAGCGTTCGCGGATCGGTTCCTTGATCTCGTCGATGATCGAGCGGCCGAGGCGGGCGCGACCATCGGCGTCGAGGCCGGCAAAGAATGCATCGTTGCTCATGCCCATGAAGCGGATCGCGAAGTCGTGCGGATCGTAGTCGAGGCCGATCTGCGACAGCACCGCCAGCTCGACTTCATGGGCGATGACCTCGCTATCGACCAGCACGCCGTCGCAATCGAAAATCACTGCTGAAATCATGGAGTGGAGATACGCGATCGCGGCCGCCGGCGCCACTCACGAAAGCTTGCCGAATCTAACTGGCGAACTCGAACGAGATCGCGAAGAAATGCAGCACAGCCGCGACCAGTACGAAGCCGTGCCAGATCGCCTTGTGATAGGGGATGCGTTCAATCACGTAGAATGCGACGCCTGCCGAATAGACGAGGCCGCCCGCCACCAAAAGCCAGAAGCCGGTCGTGCTGGTCGAGGCATGCAGCGGCTTGAGCACCGTGACGATCAGCCAGCCCATGGCGAGATAGAGCCCGAGGCTCAGCCATTCGTAACGCCGCGGATAGAGCACCTTCATCACCACGCCGAAGCTGGCGCTGAGCCAGATCAGCGTCAGGATTACCTCGCCATAGGGCGCACCCAGCCGGTTGACGGCGAACGGCGTGTAGGTCGCGGCGATCATGATGAAGATCGCGGCATGGTCGAGCCGGCGCAGCAGTGATTTGGACGGCCGGTCGTGCGGCACGAGGTTGTAGGCCGCCGAGAACGAGATCATCCCAAGCAGGCCGATGCAGTAGACCAGCACGCTGATACCGACCGACATGCCCGTGACGTGCCAGAGCAGCCACAGGCTGGCATTGATCGCGAACAGGATGCCGAGCACGTGCACGGTGGCGTCCGCCCGGTGTTCGAGCGTCGAATAAATCCGTTCGGCCTTCTCGGCGATGGTCATGCGCTATCCTGGCATCCAAGCTTTACGGATGCGTTATGCCGCTAGTTCGGGTGCATCCTGCCCGCGCAGGGCAGCCTTGCGCCAGCCGCGTTTGGCCGCACCAAGCCTCGGAATGTTAAGGCAAATCGCCTTTGGGGACCTGCCATGATCCGAACCGCTTTTCTTGCCGCCCTGCTCGCCGCGGCGCCCGTCTTCGCCGCAGAAGCGCCGGTCCAGGTGATGATCGTCGCCGACTATCACATGGCGGGCGGGCACGACATGCACAACCTGATGGTCGACGACATCAACGCGCCCAAGCGTCAGGCGGAGGTCGAGGCGGTCACCAATGCGCTGGCGACCTTCAAGCCGACGGCGGTGGTGGTCGAGTGGTCCGGCGACACGCAGGAACGCTATGCCAAGTACCTCGCGGGAACCTATGGCGAGTCGCACAACGAGGTCGTGCATCTGGGCTTCCGGCTGGCGCACAAGATGAACCTTCCGACCGTCGCCGGTATCGATATCGACGGCGACTTCCCCTACGAGCCGGTCGATGCCTATGCCAAGGCGCATGGCCAGAGCGCATGGCTGGACAAGGCGAACGACGAAGTCGAAGCCATGGTTCAGCGCGAGAGCGCGATCCTGGCGAAAGGCACCGTCGGCGACCTGCTGCGCGATCTCAACACGCCTTCGAACATCAAGCGGGCCAACGGCTTCTACGGTGCTGTGCTGCATGTCGGGGGCGGCACGACGCAGCCGGGCGCAGAGCTGCTGACCGCCTGGTATCACCGCAACGCGTTGATCTGCGCCAACCTGGTCCAGCTCGCCAAGCCGGGCGATCGGATCGTGGTGTTCTACGGCTCCGGCCACGCCACACTTCTGCGGATGTGCGTCAGCCAGACGCCGGGCTTCGAGTTGATCGAAGCCAACGACTATTTGCCGAAATAGTCCATTTGCTTAAATAACCTCGGCGCGCTTGACTGTGCGGAATGGAAGGCCTTCTCGCCGCGCTGCTTTTGTTCGGTGCGCCGTCCGCGGATAGCGACGCGCGGATCGACAAGCTGGTGCACGCCTATCCCGACGCGATCCAAGCGCGCGACGGCAACCGGCTGGTGCTGAAGGACGGCCGGCGCCTCGCGCTCTCCGACGGGCGGCGGGACAAGACGCTCGACGACATGATCGCGCATCCCGACATCGACGACATGTTCGCCTTCGCCTATCCCGCCGGCGCGGACGCCGCGCCGCCGGCAAAAGACTTCGATCCCGGCCGCGTGCGGCCGCGCGCACTGTTCGATGCGATCTATGGCGATTGCGCGCGCGGCGAAGTGGCGCCAAAGCTGCGGCGCGTCGCTTGGCTGCCGAAGCATCACGGCGGAACGGTCCTGATCACCACGGTGAACGGCGTGGACAAGGCGCTGGAGGCGGTAAGCGCGGCGCTCGACGCCCTGCCCGACAGCGACATGCACATCCTGATGCCGAGCGCCGGCACCTATGTCTGCCGCGACGTGGCGGGATCGACGGCGCGCTCGATGCATGCCTGGGGCGCGGCCATCGACCTCAACGCCGACGCCACGGAATATTGGCGCTGGTCGCACGCCGGCTGGCACAACCGGGTGCCGCCCGAGGTCGTCCGGATCTTCGAGCGCCACGGCTTCATCTGGGGCGGGCGCTGGGACCACTACGACACCATGCATTTCGAATACCGGCCCGAGCTTCTGCCCTGAGGAACTTTGCGCTAGAGTTCCCGCATGGATGAGGACGATGTGCCGCCGCCGCCGGCGGTCGAACGGGATAGCGGGTTCTCCGGTGCGCTGGGGCGCACCGTCGGCAATTTCATCTGGATCGCGATTTTCATCGCCATCGTGGGCGTGGCGTTGTTCGTTCTGACGCATCACTGACCGGACGGGAGGGGGCCATGGATACCGCGGCATTCGGATCGACCGAGATGGAGATGCTGTGGCTCTCCATCGTGCTCGGCATCGCCCAAATCCTGCTGGCGGCGCTGTTCAGCGTGGGCAAGCGCGGCTTGCCATGGGGCATCGGCCCGCGCGACCACGCACCGGCGCCGCTGGGACTGACCGGCGCGCGCATCGAGCGCGCGTCACGCAATTTCCTTGATACCTTTCCGTTCTTCCTGGGCGCGGTCCTGATCGCCAACACGCTGAACAAGCATGGCGCGCAGACCGCGACAGGAGCCCAGCTCTATTTCTGGGCGCGCGTCGCGTACCTCCCCGCCTATGTCTTCGGTGTTCCGGTGCTGCGCACGCTGATCTGGGCGGCGTCGCTGGTCGGCATCGGCATGGTGCTGCGCGGTGTCTGGCCCGGCATGTAAACGGCGCCAAACCGGGTCTGGCGCGTTTCCGCCTCCATGACCGCGCGCGGCAAGGCCAGGCCGAGACCCGAAGAACCCGACCTGTTCGGGACGGCCGACGACGCCGCCATCGTGCCGAAAGAGTCGCTCTCGACGCTGCGCGAGGAGGCCGCGCATTGCACGCGCTGCGATCTCTATCGCCACGCGACGCAGACCGTGTTCGGCGAAGGGCCGGCGCATGCCAAGATCGTGCTGGTGGGCGAGCAGCCCGGCGACCAGGAAGACCTCGCGGGCAAGCCGTTCGTCGGGCCGGCGGGCCAGCTGCTCGATCGCGCCCTCGAAGAAGCCGGCATCGCGCGCGACAAGGTCTACATCACCAACGCCGTGAAGCACTTCAAGTTCGCGCCGCGGGGCAAGCGCCGCATCCATTCCAAACCCAATGCCGGCGAGATCAAGGCCTGCAAATGGTGGCTCGCGCGCGAGCTCGTGACGCTGGCGCCGAACTTCATGGTCGCGCTCGGCGCCACGGCGGCGCAATCGCTGACGGGCAAGGCGGTCGCCGTCACCAAGCTGCGCGGGCGCGAGACCGAATTGATGGGCGTTCGCGGCCTGATCACGGTGCATCCGTCCTATCTGCTGCGCATTCCCGACGAAGCGGGCAAGGCGATGGCGTACAAGAAATTCGTCGCCGACCTGGCGCTGGCGAAAAAGCTCGCGAGTGCCTGACGCGCCCCACCACCTCGGCGCACCCAAAATGGAAAAAGGGCAAAGCGGCTTTTCACGGCCACGCTGCCCAACTCCGACACGAGGATGGCGGCCCCGCGCCCGGCGCCCTCGCGCCGGCCGACGGGCTCCAGAGCCCCGGTCCCCCACAGCCTTGACCGGGGATACCCTTTGCGGACCACAGCGCTCCGCTCCCGCGCGGTGACGCAAGCGCCCTTTGGGCATCCCGTCGGGCGCACACGGACGGCGCCCGGCCTGTATTGCGTGTTGGGGTCAGAGGAAGATGGGGATCACTCCAGGTGTTCGTGCAGAACACATAAGGTACGAAAGAGCGTGTTCAAGGGGTATGGTTGTAAATATTTTCGCGCACAACCATTGCGGCATGGGCGAGTTGTAGACGGCCCTTGATCTGAGCGACGAACGATGTGCGCCACTGCCATACAGACAGCCATACTATTGTATGGTAAGATGGCTCGATGACGAGCTTCGAATGGGACGACGCGAAAGATCGCGTCAACCAGGCGAAGCACGGCGTGCCATTCGAGACCGCGCAGCGCGCGTTTCGCGATCCGTGCCGCGTGATCGTGCCGGACCTCGGCCATAGCGGCGTGGAGCGGCGCTATTTCTGCTTCGGGTTGGTCGAGGACGGCATGATGACCGTCCGGTTTACGTGGCGCGCGCAACATCCGCATCATCGGCGCCGGTTACTGGCGCAAAGGCAGGACGATCTATGAGCAGGAAAACCGTTAAATACACCGAAGGCGAGATCGGCGAGATCGGACCGATCATGCGGGACTTCCTGCCGCCGCCGGAACAGCTGGTGCTGCGCGAAACGAACGTGAAGGTGACGCTGTCGCTCAGCCAGCGCAGCGTGGACTTCTTCAAGCGCGCCGCGAAGAAGCAGCGCGTACCGTATCAGCGCATGATCCGGGCGCTGGTGGATGCATATGCGGAGAAGGCGGGCTGAGGGTCAGGCGCGGCGCGCGGCATCACCGATCGAAGCGGCGGAAGGCGGCTTCGACCTCTGCTTCGGACGCAAAGCGGCGCGATCTGGCCTGCTCCAAGCCCTCGAGCACGGCGGCAAGATGCTCTGCGAGGATCGGCTCCGGCGAGCGATCGTCCTTCATGCTCATGCGGCGTGCTCCGCCAAGGCGAGAAGCTTGTTCCAGATTTCGTGCACCGTATCGAGCCGCGTCCGCGCCTCCGTCGCGACGAAGGCAACCGCCTCGGTTTCCGGGTCGCCGTCACCGCCCATCTGCTCGAGGACGCGGACCAAGCAGGTCGCATGGTTGAGCGGCTCTTCCAGTTCGAGCGCCAGATCGAGCGCCCGCGCCAACCGCCTGTCGGCGCGCGAGGCACGCGCCTGCTTCCGGCGCCGCTTGGGCGGTGATCTGTGGACAAGCTTCTTCGTTGCGCGCGGCATGGGGTCGGCGCGTTGCTCCGTCGTTACGGGCCCGATACCTTTGGATCATAGCTGATTGATCTAAAAGGATCAAGCGTGAAAATCACCTCTGGCCAAATTCGCGCGGCGCGCGCCCTTCTCGGGATGTCGCAGAGCGAGCTCGCAGAGCGCGCGGGTGTATCCGTGCCGACGATCAAGCGATGCGAGACGGATTCGGGGACCGCGCCCAATGTGGCAGAGCCGAGTCGTGCCAAAGTCATTGCATCCCTCGAAGCCGCGGGGATCGAATTCACGAATGGCGATGCGCCGGGCGTGAGGATGCGCACCAAGAAATCTGCAGCGCCTGTGAGGCCGAAGAGGCGAGCTGAATGAGCATGAAAAAATATGTCGTTCCGGAATTCTTGTCAGGCCGTGTTGACCAGGACCGTTATGAACGTTGGCTGAAAGCCAAGGCACGCACGCACTCAAAAGGGGATGTGGGGCGGTTTGGCGTCCGCAGCAGCGCCGAGGCTTACCGTGACATGCTTCACGCCGCCGTGCTCTCGTCCAGCGGAAAGGATTGCTATACTGGCGAAGATTTGCATTGGGAAAAAATCAGCACGTACAACAACGACCACTCGCGCGCCGGCAAGACGGCTTATAAAGCAGGCTTCGCGTTGCTACCGACCGCGGATCACGTCCGAAAAAGCGACGGGACCTTCGACTTCGTCATCTGCGGCTGGCGGACAAACGACTCCAAGAGCGATTTACATCTCGAAGAGCTGTTGGAGCTTTGCGAGCGTGTCCTTGTGCATCACGGATATCGGGTCGAAAAACCGGATCGCTAAAAAGCGCGAACATGGTCTGGCAGGCGCAGGGCGTCCGCCCCCTCCACCGCTTCGCGGTCCCCCTCCCTCGTAAACGGGGGAGGATCGGGAGCGGCGTTTAGTTGTCGAGGAACGAGCGCAGCTTCCGCGACCGGCTCGGGTGCTTCAGCTTGCGCAGGGCCTTGGCTTCGATCTGGCGGATACGTTCGCGTGTGACCGAGAACTGCTGGCCGACCTCTTCCAAGGTATGATCCGTGTTCATGCCGATGCCGAAGCGCATGCGCAGGACGCGCTCCTCGCGCGGCGTCAGCGTCGCCAGGACGCGGGTGGTCGTCTCGCGCAGGTTCGCCTGGATCGCGGCGTCGATGGGGAGGATCGCGTTCTTGTCCTCGATGAAGTCGCCGAGATGGCTGTCTTCCTCGTCGCCGATGGGCGTTTCGAGGCTGATCGGCTCCTTGGCGATCTTCAGGACCTTGCGCACCTTCTCGAGCGGCATGGCGAGGCGCTCGGCCAGCTCTTCCGGCGTCGGCTCGCGGCCGATCTCGTGCAGCATCTGGCGGCTGGTGCGCACCAGCTTGTTGATCGTCTCGATCATGTGCACCGGGATGCGGATGGTGCGCGCCTGGTCGGCGATCGAGCGGGTGATCGCCTGGCGAATCCACCACGTCGCATAGGTGCTGAACTTGTAGCCGCGGCGGTACTCGAACTTGTCGACCGCCTTCATCAGGCCGATGTTGCCCTCCTGGATCAGGTCGAGGAACTGCAGGCCGCGGTTGGTGTATTTCTTGGCGATGGAGATCACGAGACGCAGGTTGGCCTCGATCATCTCCTTCTTGGCGACGCCGGATTCGCGCTCGCCCTTCTGCACCGTCTGGACGTTGCGGCGGAATTCGCTGACCGACTGGCGCGTCTCGGTGGCGAGCGCCTGCATGTTGTCGCGCAGCTCGTTGACGCGGTCGCGCTCGTCCTGGACGAAGTCCTTCCAGCCGGGCCGCGAGAGACGGCCGACGCGGCGCGCCCAGTGCGGGTCGAGCTCGTTGCCGAAATGCTCCTTGAGGAAATCCTCGCGCGCCACGCCATGCGCCTCGGCGAGGCGCAGCATGCGGCCTTCGAGCGACACCAGGCGCTTGTTGATGCCGTACATCTGGTCGACGAGCGCTTCGATGCGGTTGTTGTTGAGCTTGAGGCCCTTCACGAGATCCATCGTCTCGTTGCGCAGCTTCTTGAAGCGGCGCTCCTGGCCGGTCGACAATTCATCCGAGGCCAAAGCGGCTTCGACCGAGGCGTCCTGCAGGCGGCCGAGCTTCTTGTAGAGCGTCGCGATGTTGTCGAGCGCTTCGAGGACCTGCGGCTTGAGCGAGGCTTCCATCGCGCTGAGCGGCAGGTTGCCCTCGTCGTCGAAGCCATCCTCTTCCTGCGAATCCGCGGCGGCGGCCGTCTCGGCGGGATCGGCCTCTTCGCCGTCAGCCTTGGGCGGGGCGGGCGGCTTGGGCGGCGCGACGGGCTTGGGCGGGGCCGGCGGCGGCGCGGTGCCGTTGATCGCCGCGACATGGGCGGCGCTGGCGGCGGCCTGCGCGGCGGCGGCGGCCTGGCCCTCGGGGCCGACCGCGTACATCGCTTCGAGATCGATGATATCGCGCAGGAGGACCTTGCCCTCGTTGAGCTCGTCGCGCCACACGGTGAGCGCCTCGAAGGTCAGCGGGGATTCGCACAAGGCGCCGATCATCAGCTCGCGGCCGGCCTCGATGCGCTTGGCGATGGCGATCTCACCCTCGCGGGAGAGCAGCTCGACGCTGCCCATCTCGCGCAGATACATGCGCACCGGGTCGTCGGTGCGGTCGTACTGCTCGGCGGCCTTGCCGGTGGTGGCGACGACTTCCTTGCCGCCCTCGGTGGTGGCGGGAAGGTTCTCGTCGGCGCCTTCTTCCTGCTCTTCGGATTCGATGACGTTGATGCCCATCTCGTTGAGCATCGACATCGTGTCTTCGATCTGCTCGGACGAGACCTTGTCGGAGGGCAGGACCTTGTTCAGCTCGTCATAGGTGACGTAGCCGCGGGTCTTGGCCTTGGCGATCATCTTGCGGACGCCGACGTCCGACATGTCCAGAAGCGGCGAATCCGCGTCGCCCGGGGTCTCTTCGCCCGGCTTGCCGGCCTTGGCGCCGGCCTTCACCGGAACCTTGGCGTTGGCCTTGGCGGTGGGAACCGTGGCGGCGGCCGGCTGCTTGCCCTTCACAGGCGCGGCAGCCTTCGCGGCCGACTTGGGGTCGAGCTTGGCATGGCCGGCGGCGGGCGCGGCCTTGGCGGCGGGGCCGGTCTTGGCGGCCGGCTTGGCGGCGGCGGCGGTCTTGGCGGCCGCCTTGACGGCAGGCTTCTTCACGGCCGCGGCCTTGGCCGGGGCGTGCTTTTTCACGGGTTTCGCTGCTTTTTTGGTTGCCGTCTTGGTCGCCACGCTCATACCGCCGAAAATTGGGCCCCTATATAGAGGCAAGTGAGTCCGATTTTGAATGAGGGCCCCTTTCGGGTTCCTCAATCGCGCCGGCCGAGGAGCCGTTGCGCCTCGTTCCAGCTCTCCTCGGTGCCGTCCGCCTTGAAACGCTCGAAGGCCCGCGCCCGCTCAGGGGCACGTTCGGCCATCTCGCGCAGATCCGCGCACGCCTTGAGGAAACGGGCCTCGATGTCCTCGGTATCGCTTGGGTCGGAGGAGGTCTCTTGACCGGCCGTCCGCGCCTGCAGGCGGAGTACGAGGGCGTCCATGCCCAGACGGTTCAAATGGGTCTCAAACCCCTGCTTTTCAAGGCTGGAGCCGGAGGCGGCGAGGTTTAAGAGCACGGCGCGCAGGCTGTCAAGCGACGGGTCGGAAAACGGCAGGTCGGCCAGGAGCTCGGCATGCCGCAGGCCCAATCCGGGTTCGGAGACCAGGATCGTGGCGATCTCGACCTCTTTGGTGCGCAGGGCGCCGGAGCGGCCCGAACGGGCGAGCAGGCTGGCCTTAACGGCGGGGGAGACCGCCTCGCCGGTGCCGGGCAGCGGCTTGGGCAGGCCGGCGCCATAGCGGCTGGCGGTGCGGCGGGGGCCGGAGGGCTGCCACTCGCGGCGGGGCGCCGCATTGGGACGGCGCTTGAAGGCGTCGAACACCTTCTGGTCGAAGTCGCGGCGGTAATAGTCGGCGATCTTGCTGTCGCCGATCGCGGCGGCGATCTCGCCCAGCGCATGCTCCAGGCCGGCGCGGCGCTCGGGGGTGGAGAAGTCCTTGCCCTCGGTCTCTACCCGCCACAGCACCTGGGAGAGCGGCAGCGCCTCGTCGAGGATCTTCTTCATCGGCGCGGGACCGTTGGCGCGCAGGAACGAGTCCGGGTCCTCGCCGGTCGGCAGGAAGGCGAAGCGCAGCGAGAAGCCGGCCTTGAGATGCGGCAGCGCCAGGCGCGCGGCGCGGTGCGCGGCGCGCAGGCCGGCCTCGTCGCCGTCGAACGCCATGATGGGCTCGGGCGCGGTGCGCCAGAGCAGGTGCAGCTGGTCGTCGGTCAGCGCGGTGCCGAGCGGCGCCACGGCGTAATCGAAACCGCCGCGGCAGAGCGCGATGACATCCATATAGCCTTCGGCGACGACGATGCTCTGGGCTTTGATGGCCGCACCGCGCGCGGTGGCAAAATTGTAGAGCATCTGGCCCTTCGAAAAGAGCGCGGTCTCGGAGGTGTTGATGTATTTCGGCTTGGCATCGGGGGCGAGGCCGCGGCCGCCGAACGCCACGACGCGGCCGCGCGGATCGGTGATCGGAAACATCAGCCGGTCGAAGAAGAAGTCGCGCGCAGCTCTTCCATCTTGCGCCGGGCGCACCACGCCGGCAGCGATCATGTCGTCGACGGTGATGTTCTTGGTCTTCAGATGCTCGAGCAGGCCGTTGCCGCTGGCAGCGTAGCCGAGGCGGAATTTCGCCGCGACCTCGCCGTTCAGGCCGCGGCCGCGCAGATAGTCGCGCGCCTGCGCGCCGGCGGCGCCGCGCAGCTGCTCCTCGAAGAAGACGCAGGCGGCTTCGATCACGTCGTAGAGCGACTTCTTCTTTTCCTCGCGCGCCTCTTCCTCGGGCGTCCATTTGGGCAGCTCGACGCCCGCCTCGCCGGCCAGCCGCTCGACGGCTTCGGGGAAGTTGAGGCCTTCGGTCTCGATCAGCCACTTGAAAGCATCGCCGCCGGCGCCGCAGCCGAAGCATTTGTAGGCGCGCCGCTCGTTCTCGACCTTGAAGCTGGCGGACTTCTCGTTGTGGAAGGGGCAGCAGCCCCACATCACGCGGCCCTTGCGGACGAGCTTCACCCGCCGGCCGACCAGCGCGACCAGGTCGGTCCGCCGCAGAATCTCATCCAGAAGATGGGGGCCGAAACGCATGGGGCATTGTAGGCCGCCGCGCGGCCAAAAGGGGCGGCGAATTTTTCTTTTCTGTGATTATCCGCGACCCGCCGCTCAGTTCAGGCAGCCGAACTCCGCTTTCATGGCGATCGTGGCCTTCGGCGGCGTGTCGGCGGGGATGATATGGATCTGCTCGCGCACCAGCAGATAGGCGCCGTTGGCGTCACGGCGCCAGGCGAGTTCGCCGCAAAGCTGGCCGCTGGCCGCCCTGCCGGTATAGTGCAGCGCGGCGTAGGGGCCGGGCGGCGTGCCCTTCTCCCAATCGATGGACGTGATGGCGCGGAGCCGCGCCGCCCCGCCATCGGCCAGCACGTGCCGCGCACTCGCAACATAGTCCGCATAGGGCAGCATCTGGGTGAGCGAGCCGTCCAGCAGCGTGTAGGCCTCCTGATAATGCCCGCCATCGACCAGGGTGAAATAGCGCTGCGTCACCGCCACCACGGCCTGGTTGTCGGCCGCCGCGGGCTGCCAATTGCCCAAGATGCGGATCGCCGGATCGATCGGTTGCGCCGCGGCGGGCGGCAGACATGCCAGGAGGGCGGCGGCGGGCAGCAAACACAGGGCGAGAGCAAAGCGCATGCGCGTACTCTAGGCGCTCGGGCCGGCGCTGTCTTCCAAGCGCAAAGGCGAACCGTGGGTTGTCCTGTTGGTTGCCGCGCGCGGCGCCGGCGATCGGCGCCATCGAGACGCTGGCCGACGCGGTGCCGAGGCGACCGGGAAGACGGGATGGGCTGACGCCTTACGCGCGGCGCCCCACGACGATCAGCCCCGCGCCGACGGCGATGGCGAGCACGGAGGCGGCGACCGGTATCCAGACATAGTGGTCTTCGGTCTTGTCGACTTCGAGCGGCCCGGCTTTGAGGACGGGCGTGGTCTGGCTGAAGCCGATATGCGGCACGATGAGGCCGGCGAAGCCGCCGAGCAGCAGAATGAGGCCGAGGATGGCGATCGGTTTCACGAGGTCCCCCAGTGGTGACGCGGCGCGGCGCCGCTGGGATGACAACGCACAAGTTCCGCGATGGACGCAAAGCGGCCGTCCGTGTGCGGGCCGTCACGCCGTGTGCGTTCCGGCCGCTTGCCATTTCGCGTCGAAGACCTCGATCAGCTTCTGATAGGCACCGAACTCTCCGCCCGTCCATTTCACGTAGAACATCTCCTCCGATGAGACGGAGCCATAGAAGCCGGTATAGATCGTCTCGTGACCCGCGCCGGTGACCGCCACAAGCGGGTAGTTCAGGGATTGCGTGTAGAGACGGACTTCCAGCTTGCCGCGGAGAATACTCGCGGCTTCGGCATCGTCCGGCCCCGGTTTGGCATGACTGATGTTGCTGCTGATGCGAAACAGCCACTCCATCGTATCGGTGATGTGGTTTGTGAACTTTTCGAGCGATCCATAATTGCCGTGATAGTAGTCGCTGTAGCGCGACTGGGTGAGAGAGGTCACCGCCGGGTCCATGATCAGCATTTGCACCGTCACGCCGCGCGCGACCGCACGCTCGAGCGCCGTTTCGATGAAGTCGATGTGCTCCAGGAACGTGTTCATGTATTTGATGCAGGTGCCGGCGCCGGCTTCGCGCAGCTCGTCGAGGAAGATGTTCTTCGTCTCGAACCCGCCATTCGTGCCGACTTGTTTTTGCCCCGCAATTCCCGCCAATCCGAATTTCGTCTTGGTCGTCTCATATTCGAAATAGTCGCGCCAGTTCGTGAGGGCTCTTCGCAACTGGTCGGACTGCGCTCCGATCGTCTTTTCCAGCTGCCCCGCTTTTTCGTCCATCACCTCTTCAAGCTCGACGACCTTTTTGCCCAAGGTCGTTTCGAGTGCCTGCACCTTTTTATCAAGAGCCTCCAGCGTCCCCTCGGCCTTGCGGTGGATCGGGAGCAACAGCCCCGCTTTCTCGAATATCGAGAAGCACACGACGACCATGGTGCTCGAGATCACCGCGCTCAACACGGTGATGGACACCCAGATGGCGCTCTGGGGGACATCGATGGTGGACTTGTCTTTTGGATTGTTTGCTATCGCAACGAAGTCGGCGCGCAGCATGAAGAACGCCAGGAGCAGGAGCGTCGACAAAAACGCCAGGTATAGAATTATATTCCTGTCGCCCTCTTCCAGCGACCCGAAGGTGGATCTGAACAGTCTCACCGGCGACATAAGCAGGTTTCGTATTGTCATGAATGGCTTGTCCTCCTGACGACGACCAACCAAAGACTTCGGTTCAGCCCCGATATGGGGCGCAGCGGGCGATATTCGATAGGGTTGGTGGGCCTTGCCCGGAAATTGCAAACGCTACGGAGCTATCGCGGAAAACGCGAGGCCGGACGCAGGTCAAACACGGCCCCACCGCCAAGGTAGCACTTGATCTCGCTTAGGGTAATCCACCAGGCAGGATACCGGTTCCGCAGGCGCGCCTTGGAAGCACCTTTGCCGGTCCGCGACGTCCTTCGGCACCAAGAGGCGCGATCGTGGGAGAACCGCCCCGCGCCACGACGGCGTCCCCGACAACCGTCGACTCCGAATTAATCTGTATAAGGATTATGCGCCGGCAGGCGTCAGTGGGTAACCGCCGTTTCGCGAACCTGCTCACGAGGTGCAGCGCGCAACGGAATGGCCCGAGTGCGGGCGATGATAATCGCGGGTGCGGTGGAATGTTACTTCCCGCTCAGCGCCTCTTTCACCGCGCCGCTGGCCTTGCCGAAGTCGAGCTGGCCGGCGTAGCGCTCCTTCAGCGCCGCCATCACCTTGCCCATGTCCTTGATCGAGGCCGCACCGACGTCGGCGATCACGCCCGCGATCGCGGCCTTGGTCTCGCCGGCGTCCATCTGCTTGGGCATGTATTCGCGGATGATCGCGATCTCGTCACGCTCGGCCGCCGCCAGCTCGGGACGGTTGCCGGCCTCGTAGGCGGTGATCGAGTCCTCGCGCTGCTTGATCATCTTGGCGAGCAGCGAAAGGATGTCGTCGTCGCCCAGAAGATCCCGGCTCGTCTCGGTGCGCGCGGCGATGTCGGCGTCCTTCAGCTTGGCGTTGATCAGGCGCAGCGTGTTCACGCGCTTCTGGTCCTTGGCCTTCATCGCCGCCTTCAGCGAATCGTTGATCGTGTCGCGCAAGCCCATGGGAAACATCCTGAGGTGAGAGGCGGCAGTGTAACGGGACTGCAGCATTTTTCCAACCGGTTGGAACTACAGGAGAATTTTGCGCACCTCGCGCTTGACCCCCGCGCGCCCCGTCCCTATTTTCCGCCAAATCCAAGGACATCGCCATGCCAGACGCCGCGCCCGCCATCACCACAAGAGAGGCGGGCGATTTCGCACGCGGCCGGCTCGTGCTGGCCGACGGAACCGTGTTCGAGGGCCAGGGGTTCGGCGCCGCGGCCGACGGCATCGGCGAGGTGTGCTTCAACACCGCGATGACGGGCTATGAGGAGATCCTCACCGATCCGTCCTATGCCGGGCAGATCGTCTGCTTCACCTTCCCCCATATCGGCATCGTCGGCACCAATGCCGAGGACATCGAGGCGCTCACGCCCGTGGTGCGCGGCGTGATCGTGCGCGCCGATGCGGAAGCGCCGTCGAACTATCGCGCCATCAGCGCACTCGACAGCTGGCTGAAGCGGCACAACATCCCCGGCCTCGCCGGCATCGACACCCGCGCGCTGACCAACCGGATCCGCGAGAAGGGCATGCCGCATGGCGCGATCACCCGCGCCGGCACCGAGGCGGGTCTGGCGGCGGCGAAGAGCTTTCCCGGTCTGGTCGGCCTCGACCTCGCGAAGGACGTGACGTCGCGCCAGATGTACAAGTGGCGCGAGATGCCGTGGGCGTGGGGCAAGGGCTATGGCGAGCTGCCGGAGCCGAGCTGGCGCGTCACCGTTGTCGATTTCGGCGTGAAGCGGAACATGCTGCGGATTCTCGCTGGATTGGGCGCGGATATCACCGTGGTGCCGGCGCAGGCGACGTTCGAGGACGTCATGAAGCACAAGCCGGACGGCGTGCTGCTCTCCAACGGTCCCGGCGATCCGGCGGCGACGGGCACTTACGCGATCCCGACCATCAAGGGGCTGGTCGACTCCAACGTGCCGGTGTTCGGCATCTGCCTGGGGCACCAGATGCTGGGCCTCGCGCTCGGCGGCGAGACGCGGAAGATGGGCCAGGGCCATCACGGCGCCAATCATCCGGTGAAGAACCTGGAGACCGGCAAGGTCGAGATCGTGTCGATGAATCACGGCTTCACGGTCGACCGCGACACGCTGCCCAAAGGCGTGAAGGAGACGCATGTCTCGCTGTTCGACGGCTCCAATTGCGGCATCGCGGTCGACGGCAAGAAGGTGTTTTCGGTGCAGTACCATCCCGAGGCGTCGCCCGGGCCGATGGACAGCCATTATCTGTTCGACCGCTTCGCCAAGGCGGCGAAACATGAGCGCTGAGATGAGCAATCCGCTGAAGATCGATTTTGTCGCCTCGGCCAAGAAGCTGGCGGCGTCCGGCGACGCCTCGGTGGCGCTGTTCCAGCATGGCGGGGCGAACCTGCTGCTGTTCGTGCCGCAGGACCAGGACAACCAGCAGGCCCACAAGCGCGACGAACTCTATTTCATCCAGGCGGGGCACGGCATCTTCAAGCGCGGCGAGGAGACGGTGCGCTTCGACGCCGGCGACGTGCTGTTCGTTCCTGCGGGCACGCCACACCGCTTTTCCAGCTTTTCCGCGGAATTCAAGGCCTGGGTGATGTTCTTCGGGCCGCAAGGCGGATCGCCACAGGAATAAATCGGAAGGGCCCACCGTCATGTCTTTCGAGACCCCTGGGCTAGCACATCCCGCATGACCGAACGGCGCCGCAGATTCGAGGCGCAGGCCCTGCCGCACCTGGATGCGGCCCACAATCTTGCCCGCTGGCTGACGCGCTCGAGCGCCGATGCCGACGACGTGGTGCAGGAAGCGATGCTGCGTGCCTGGCGCGGCTATGACGGGTTTCGCGGCGGCGACATCCGGCCCTGGCTGCTGACCATCGTGCGCAATTGCTGGCACGACAGCACCAAGGACCGGCGGCGGCGCGGCCATGTGCCCCTGCCCGGCGAGGATGCGGCGCCCCTGTGGAATAAAGGCGACGAGCTGGTGCATGAGGGGCCGAGCCCCGAGGCAGCTGCGCTGACGCGCGACACCGGCCGCAAGCTGGACGGCGTGATCGCCGGACTGCCGGAGGAATTCCGCGAAGTTCTGGTTCTCAGGGAAATGGAGGATCTGAGCTATCGCGAGATCGCGAGCGTGACCGGCGCGCCGATCGGCACGGTGATGTCGCGGCTGTCGCGCGCGCGGGCCCTCTTGCGCGAAGCGTGGCTGGGCGAGATCGAAGGAGGCACGCGCCATGCCGTGTGACAACGAAACGCTGGTGCACGCCTATCTCGACGGCGCGCTCGATCCGGCGAAGGCGCTGGAGGTCGAGAGGCATCTCGAAACCTGCATCGAATGCGCCGCGACGCTGGAGCAGGCCGATACGATGCGCCGGCTGGTGCGCAGCGAGGCCTCGTATCACCGCGCCTCGCCGGAGCTGGCGGCCCGCGTGATGGGCGCGCTGGACGACGAGACGCCGCGCGCAGCGCCCCCGCCATGGTACCGCAATGTGTGGACGGGCGTGAGCGGCGGCGCGGTCGCCGGTGCGCTGGCGGCGTCGCTGGCATTCCTCGCCGTGCTGCCGCCGGCGAGCGAGGCGCTGGTGACCGACGTCACCAACGCGCATCTGCGCTCCATCGCCTCGGAGCACATCATCGACGTCGCCTCGACCGACCGCCACACGGTCAAGCCGTGGCTGGCGACGCATGCGGACCTGTCGCCGCCGGTCGGCGATTTTACGCGCGAGGGCTTTACTCTCGTCGGCGGGCGCGTCGATTTCGTCGACGGGACGCGGGCGGCGGTGACGGTCTATCGCCACGGCCGGCACGTCATCAACGTGTTCGCCTGGACGAATTACGAGGGCCGTCTGCCCGACATCGCGACGCGCAACGGCTATCACATCGTGTTCTGGCGTCAGGGCAATCTCGCCTTCTGCGCGATCAGCGACATCGCGCTGGACGACATGCTGGAGCTGTCGCGGCTTCTGAAAGCCGCGACGATGCCGGACGGGCGGGAATAAACCGCGCGGCCCGTCCGTCTCCTCTTCCGAAACCCGTTCGGGAGAATGAGATGGACAAGACTTCACGGCGCGATGCGCTGAAATGCATGGCGTTCGGCGGCGCCGGCACGCTGTTCACGCTGAGCGGCGGCATCCTGGCGCCGATCGACCTGGCGTCGGCCGCGACGCGCAAGCATGTGGGAACGCCGCTGTTCCTGCAGATCAGCGACACCCATATCGGCTTCAACAAGGAAGCCAATCCGGATGTGAACGGCACGGTGACGCAGGCGATCGCGCTGGCCAACGCGCTGCCGCAGCGGCCCGCGCTGGTGCTGCACACCGGCGACATCACGCATCTCTCGAAGGCCGACGAGTTCGACACCGCGGCGCAGCTTCTGGGCACGCTGAGGTGCGGCGAGCTGCACACCACGCCGGGCGAGCACGACGTGACGGACACCGGCGCGGAGTATTTCAGCCGCTTCGGCAAGGCGTCGAACAACAAGGGCTATTACAGCTTCGATTGCGAGGGCGTGCACTTCATCGCGCTGATCAACGTGATGAGTTTCAAGCCGGGCGGGCTCGGCGCGCTGGGCGACGACCAGATCGCGTGGCTCGCCGGCGACCTGAAGGGCCGCTCGTCCAGCCAGCCGATCGTCGTCTTCGCGCACATGCCGCTGTGGACGATCTATGAACCGTGGGGCTGGGGCACCGGCGACGCGGATCAGGCGTTCGCGCTGCTGCGCCGTTTCGGCTCGGTGACGGTGCTGAACGGGCACATCCACCAGATCGTGCAGAAGGTCGAAGGCAACATGACCTTCCACACCGCGCGCTCGACCTCCTATCCGCAGCCCACCGCCGGCGACGGGCCGGGACCGGGGCCGCTGAAAGTCGATGCGGGCCTGCTGCCCAAGATGCTGGGCATCACCAGCATAGCGTACGCCAAGCATCCGGCGGCGGCGCAGCTGACCGACAGCACGCTCGCCTAACGCCTTTTCTTCACCACCAGCCAAGCCAACGAGGTTTCCATGATTCCGCGTACGATGACCTATGCCGTCTTCGCAGCGTTCCTTGCCGCCGCGCCGGCGCTCGCCGACGACGCACATGTGACGATGAAGAACTTCGACTTCATGCCGATGCAGATGACGGTCGCCGCCGGCACCACCGTCACCTGGACCAACCAGGACGGCGAGCCGCACACCGTGGTGAGCACCGACGGCACGTTCC
>DASZMT010000042.1:0-1579 GCA_035551495.1 Rhizomicrobium sp.
TGAGGATCGGCAGGGCGTCGCCGGTTATGATCTTGGCGGTGCCGCCGCTCTGCGCCGAGATGCGTGGACGCGAGATGATGCGGCCGTTGCCCTTGGAGACCTGCGCCGAGATCGCCGCCTGCAGCGAGAAACTGCCGAGCGCCCTGGAGCTTCCCAGTTGCGCCGTGTTGTATTGGCCCGATTGCAGGGTCGCGACGGCGATCTGGTTATTGGCGTTGTTGAAGTTGAGACCGAGGTTCTTGGCGCCGGTCTCGGTCAACTCCACGAAGGTGGTTTCGAGAATTACGCTGGTCACCGGCACGTCGAGTTTGGCGATCTCGGCCTTCAGCCGCGCGATGCGCTCCGGCGAGCCGCGCAGGATGATCGCGTTCAAGCGCCGGTCGATGCCGATGGCTTCGTCCACCGACTGACCGATCGGATCGGTGGGCTGGACCGTACCGGGCGAGACGGCGTTCTGCTGCGGCGGCGCCTGATAGCTTCCGCCTACGCCGGCGGAGCCGAACGCGGGCTCCTGCGGGGTGAAGCTGTCGTTCGGCTTCACCGACAGGCCGTCGGTCAACAGGCCCACCACTTCGCTGACATCGGCGTACTTCAGCGGCACGACTTCGAAGCCGTCCGACTCCGCGTTGCGATCTTCATAGAGCGGCAGTGCCCCGGCGGCCTCCGCCACGGCGGGCTCGCCGCCGGCGGCGGAGATCTCGATGGTGAGCGACCGCGTCGAGCCCGGCGTCGCGTTGAGATGAATGGGCTTGGTCCCCGTCAAGCTGACCGTCAGTGCGTTGTTGGCGCCCTGGTCGAAGGCCACCGCCGACAAAAGGCCGCGCGGGCCGTTCGGCGCGCGCGCGCTCGAACTGCGCACGGCGTCGGCGAATACAAGCGTATCGACACCCGCATCGTTCGCGGCGACCGAGAAAGTCGGCAGGATCTTGTTGAAGGTCAGGACCACGCGGGTCCTGCCATCCGGCGCGTCGCTGACGTCGATGCCGGTGAGCGACGCGGGCCCGGGAGCGGCGGCCTCGGCGCGTGCGGCACCGGACGGGAGCGCCAGGGCGAACCAGGCGAGCGCCAGCGCCGCCATCACGACGCCCAGTCCGAACCGGCCGATCGTGCGACGCACTATGCTCATCTCAATTCGCCTTGCTCAGCGCCGCGGCCGCAGCCGCCGCGTCGGAGCCGTCGCCGCGCACGATGTGCGGGGTGACCACGATATAGAGCTGGGTGCGGGACATGGTGTCCTTGCGCACGTGGAAGAGGCCGCCGAGCACGGGCACGTCGCCGGCGATTGGCAGCTTGGAATTGTTGTCGAGCCGGTTCTCCTCGGTCAGGCCGCCGATGATGAAGGCCTCGCCGTCCTTCACCGTCGCCGAGGTCGAGGCCTCGCGCTGGCTGATGGTCGGATAGCCCTGCGAGGTGCCGGTCACCGAAGAAACTTCGCAGAACACGTGCGACGTGACGAAACCGTCGTCGGAAATTCGCGGCGCGATCTGGAGCGTCACGCCGACGTTCACGTACTGCACCTGCTGCGAGACGGCGTTCACGCCTGACAGGGCGATGGAGGTGAGGATCGGCAGGGCGTCGC
>DASZMT010000043.1:0-3807 GCA_035551495.1 Rhizomicrobium sp.
CGGCGCACGACGAATCGCATATAGGCAGCGCCGATGCTGGCGATGCGATCCGATTCGGCGTCCGTCGCCTGGGCGCCGGCAGCCGCGATCTCGTCCTTCAGTTCGACGAAACCTTCGACCGCGAGCTCGACCAGGAGCGCCTCGTGATTCGGGAAGTGCCGGTACGGCGCGGCGTGACTTACGCCGGCGCGGCGCGCCACGGCGCGCAGGCTGAGCTGGCCGAGCGTTTCTTCCTCGAGGATTTTACGAGCGGCGTCGAGCAGAGCGTTGCGCAGATCGCCATGATGATAAGCCCGCGCCCGCATCGGAGGCGTGGAATCCGTGTTGCCCATCAATCCTTCTTCCGCTGCGCTTCCTGTCTCGCGAAGAGTGAAGACGTGTCCCATCTTTTGCCGCCCATGTTTTCGACCTCCGCGTAGAACTGATCCACCAGGGAAGTAACGGGAAGCGTGGTACCGTTCCGTCGCGCCTCGTCCAGACAGATCGCAAGGTCCTTGCGCATCCACTCTACGGCGAAACCATGTCGAAACTGTCCCAAGAGCATAGTTTTGTGGCGATTCTCCATTTGCCAGGACTGCGCCGCGCCCTTGGAAATGACCTCGACGACGGCGAGGGGATCGAGTCCCGCGGCATTCGCGAAGCTCAATCCTTCCGACAGCGCCTGCACGAGGCCCGCGATGCAGATCTGATTGACCATTTTGGTGAGCTGACCGGCGCCCGCCTCGCCCATCAGGCGGCATTGGCGCGCGTAAGCGGCCATCACGGGTTCCGCTTTTGCGTAAGCATCGGGCGAACCACCACACATAATCGTGAGCTGGCCGTTCTTCGCGCCTTGCTCGCCGCCCGACACCGGCGCGTCGACGAAATGCATGGAGCGGCGATGCGCGTCCTCGGACAGCTCGCGCGCGAGTCCGGCCGATGCGGTGGTGTGGTCGATGAAGACGGCATCGCGCTTCATGGTGACGAAGGCACCGTGGCGGCCCATCGCGACCTCGCGTACGTCGTCGTCGCGGCCGACGCAGGCGAGCACGATGTCGGCGTTCGCGGCGGCCTCGGCCGGTGTCGGCGCGGAACGTCCGCGGTACTCCGCCACCCAGCGGGCAGCTTTGTCGGCGGAGCGGTTGTAGACGGTCAGATCATGGCCGGCGCGCAGCAGGTGACCCGCCATCGGGTACCCCATGACGCCCAGACCCAGGAATGCGACGCGCATCTTATTCCATGACCTCCATTTCGGGCTTCGGCGCGTTGGGTGCGAAAACCGGCCGCTTCATCAGCCAGATCACGAGCAGCGCGGGAAGACTCGCGTAGAACATGAACAGGAAGTCGTCCTGGAAGGCAAACACCTGGGCGCGATACTCGATCATGCCGTTGAGGTTCTGCAGGCCGAACGGGATCTGCGGGCTCATCATCATCGAGGCGGCGTTCTGGCCGAGCGCGCGGTTGAACGGCGTGGCATAGCCCGTCATCAGCGCGTGGCTGATCTGCACCATGCCGCCCATGATCGCGGTGGTGACGCTGACGCCGATGGCGCTGCCGATGTTGCGCATCAGATTGGTCATCGCCGTGCCGTCGGTGCGGAACTGGCCGGGCAGCGTGGCGAAGGCCGTCAGGTTCATCGGCACGAAGACGAGGCCCATGCCGATGCCCTGGATGAAGGTGACGATGGTCAGCCAGCTGCTGCTGATCGCCGGCGTCCAGCCCGACATGTCCCACATCGACCAGAGCAGCATCGAGCAGCCGACGGACATCAGCACGCGCGGATCGAATTTGAGCGCCATGCGGCCGGCGAACATCATCGCGAACATCGTGCCGAAGCCGCGCGGCGCCATCAGCATGCCGGTCTGGAAGACGCTGAGGCCGGCAAGGTTCTGGAGGAACGGCGGCAGGAGCGCCGAACTCGCGAGCAGCACCGCGCCGATCACGAACATCAGGATCAGGCCGGAGACGAAATTGCGGTCCTCGAACATCTTCATCGGGATGAACGGGTTCTTGCCCAGGATCATGTGGACCAGGAAGACGTAGATGCCGACGCCGGCGACGACGGCCTCCGCGATGATCTCGCCCGAGCCGAACCAGCCCTGCCCCGTGCCGCGGTCGAGCATCAATTGCAGCGCCGCGAGGCCGATGGCGAGCGCGACGAAGCCGAACCAGTCGAAGCGCAGGCCGACGGCGCGACCTGTGTCCTTGAAGCAGAACCAGATGCCGGCGACCGCCGCGATGCCGAACGGCACGTTGACGTAGAACACCCAGCGCCAGCTGTAAGCGTCGGTGAGATAGCCGCCCAGCGTCGGGCCCAGGATCGGGCCGAGCATCACGCCCATGCCCCAGATCGCCATGATGTTGCCGCGCTTGTGCGGCGGGTAGAGGTCGAGCATCACCGCCTGGCTGAGCGGTGATAAAGCAGCCCCGAAACAACCTTGTAAGAGCCGGAACAGCACCATCTGCTCCAGGCTCTGCGCCGCGCCGCACATCATCGAGGTGATGGTGAAGCCGGCCAGCGAGACGAGCAGGAAATTGCGCTTGCCGAAGCGCGAGGCGATGAAGCCGACCGGCGCTGTCATGATCGCGGCGGCGACGATGTAGGACGTCAGCACCCAGGTGATCTGGTCGCGCGAGGCGGCGAGCTCGCCCTGCATGTAGGGCAGCGCGACGTTGGCGATGGTGGAGTCCAGCGCCTGCATGAGCGTGCCGGTCATCGAAGCGGCCAGCACGATCCAAAGATCGAGCTTGCTCTCGTAGGAGTCGGCCGAGTGAACGGCCCCTGGCGATGCTGCATGGGCCGACATGGCTTGCCCTTCGCCTTTCGCTTAGTTGCCGAGCATCCGCGACCAGCGGCGCTTGCCGGTGTCGATCGAGACCGTGGCGCTCATGCCGTCGGACAGCGTCACGTTCGGGCAATTGGTGTTGGTGATCTTGATGCGGGTCGGGATGCGCTGGACGACCTTCACCCAGTTGCCCGAGCCGTTCTCCGACGGGAGCGGCGAGAAGGCGCTGTCCGAGGCCGCGGCGACGGCGCTCACCTGGCCGGTCCACGAGCAGGACGGATAGGTGTCCACCGTGATGTCGACCGGATTGTGGTTGCGCACATAGGTGAGGTCGGTCTCCTTCATGTTCGCGCCGATCCACACGTCCTTGGACGAGACGAGGCCGACGGCGCTTGTGGTGGTGAAGGCGCTCATCGCCGAGATCACCAGCGTGCCGGGCTGCAGCGAATCCACCTCGCCGACGACGCCGTCGAACGGCGCGCGGACCACGGTGTGGTCGAGCTGGCGCTGGTCCTCGGCGACCATCGCCTCCGCCTGCAGATAAGACGGCGCCTGGGTATCGGGCAGATCGATATTGCCGTTGAGCTGCGCCAGCGTCTGGCGGGCCTGTTGCTGCAGCGAAATCAGCGTCGCCTGCGCGCTCTGCAGCGCGCCGCGTGCCTGGTCGACGGTGGTGCCGGCGATGGCGTTCTGCTTTCCGAGGGCGAGGTAGCGGTTATAGGTGATCTGGTTGAGGTTCACCGTCGCCTGCTGCGCCGCGATCTGGCCGAGCATCGACTTGTACTGCGCCTTGGTGCCCTCGACGTTCTGCGTCGCCTGGGCAAGCTGCGCGGAGGCGTTGGCGAGCGCGATCTTGAACGGCCGCTGGTCGAGGGTGAAGAGCACCTCGCCTTTCTTCACCGACTGGCCCTCGTGCACGTTCACCGTATCGACCAGGCCCGACACGTCGGTCGAGACCATCAGCTTGGCGGCATGGACATAGGCGTCGTCGGTCGTGACGAAGCGCCCGCCGGTGAAATAGAGATAGGCGGACACGACGGCA
>DASZMT010000044.1:0-109634 GCA_035551495.1 Rhizomicrobium sp.
AGGGCTGCGTCACAAGCTTGGCGTAGACCACCTTCGCGGTCGCGGGGCCCGTCGCGCCCGGGGCATAGATGAAATCGGTGCCGCCGTTCGCCGCGACGACCGCAAGCGGCTCGTCCGGCGTGCCGCCGATCAGCGCGTTGCCCTGGCTGGGGCGGTCGCCGTCGTCATGGATGACCTCGGTGTTGGAGCGGTCGGGATCGAACACCTTCGCATCGCCGAGCCAATGCGCGACGTCGAATGCCAGGAAGCCCTGCGGCAGCGACGCGGGCGGCGTGTCGCCGTCGGCATCCGGCACGCCTTTCGCAATCGTCGAGAAGCCGTGATCGGCGGTCACGAAGACGTCGGTGTTGCCGTCCTGGCCGGCGAGCTTCAACGCCTCAAGTAGCGCATGCAGCTCGAAATCGGCGCTGGCGATGGCGGTGCGCGCGTCGGGCGAATTGATGCCGGGCACCAGATGGCCCTCGCTGTCGATCGCGGCGTGCTGCGTCGCATCGGGATCGCGCGACCAGAAGAACAGCACGAACGGCTTGCCGTTGTCCTTCAGGTCGGGGATCAACGCCTGCGCCGCGATGGAGAGCAGCCAGGACTGCTGCGTCATGTTCGGGGTGGAGGTGAAAGCCGGACGGTCGTCGCCGGTCGCGGCAAAGGCCTCGGCGCCGAGCGCGCCGTTCAGCCTGGTGCTTTTGGTCGGCGTGCCGTCGGGATTGACCGGACGATTGGTGGCGTCGTCGATGAAGACGCCGAGCGGATCGTCGACGCGCGCGTCCTTGGCGTCGAGCGAACCGAGGTTCTGGATCGCCGCCGGACCCTTCTTGCCGAGGATCGCAGTGTTGAAGCCCACGGCGCGGGCGGTGCCAATGAGCGTCGTCTGGCCCATATAGCCGTCCTTGAAGTGGTCCTTCATGTCGCGCAGCACGCAATCGTCCTCGAGGAACGTCACGGTCATGCCGAAGCGGCAAGGCACCGGGAAGTCGACATAGAGCGTGTTGCCGTAGTCGCCGGTGTCGCCGAGATGGTGTCCCGAAGCGATGGCCGAGGCGTTCGCGGTGGTCACCGTCGGATACATCGCATGGCTGTTGGCGAAGTCGACGCCTTCGTGCCGGATGCGCCACAGCGTCGGCGCGGTCTCGGGCGTGATGCTGTCGTAGCGCAGCCCATCCATCACGAAGATGATCACGTTGCGCGGGCCGGACGGCGCGGGCGCCTGCGCCGTGGGAACCGGCGCGGCGGGCTTGTGCTTGGGCGCGGCGAAGGCGGGCAGGGCGAGAGCGGCGCTGAGGACTGCAAAGGCTGCGAAACGGAGGGCGGACATGGCGGAATCCCTTGATCGGATCGCACCTTAGGCCGCCGTTTGCGACAGTTTCGCTATGCCGCTACAAGCCTTGACCCCAGGCGGTTTTCGCCCCAAACACCCCGCGTTTTCCGAAGGTTTTCGCCATGCACGCCTATCGCACCCACACCTGCGGCCAGTTGCGCAAGGAACAGGTCGGCCAGACGGTCCGCCTCTCCGGTTGGGTCAATCGGCGCCGCGACCATGGCGGCCTCCTCTTCATCGACCTGCGCGACCATTACGGCGTCACCCAATGCGTGATCGAGCCGGAGGTCGCCGCTTATGCCGACTGCGACAAGGCGCGCTCGGAATGGGTGCTGACGCTGACCGGCAAGGTGGTGGCGCGCACGCCCGAGACCGTGAACAAGGACCTGCCGACCGGCGAGATCGAGTTGCGCATCGAAAGCGCGACGATCCAGAGTCCGGCGCCCGAACTGCCGATGCCGGTGTTCGGCGACCTCGACTATCCGGAAGAGACGCGTCTCAAATACCGCTTCCTCGATCTGCGCCGCGAGCGGCTGCACAAGAACATCGTGCTGCGTTCCAAGATCATCCATTCGCTGCGCAACCGGATGGTGGAGCAGGGCTTCACCGAGTTCCAGACGCCGATCCTCACCGCGTCCTCGCCCGAGGGCGCGCGCGACTTCCTGGTGCCGTCGCGCCGCTATCCGGGGCACTTCTACGCGCTGCCGCAGGCACCGCAGCAGTTCAAGCAGCTGATCATGGTGGCGGGCTTCGACCGCTACTTCCAGATCGCGCCGTGCTTCCGCGACGAGGACGGCCGCGCCGACCGCTCGCCGGGCGAGTTCTACCAGCTCGACATGGAGATGAGCTTCGTCACCCAGCAGGACGTGTTCGACGCGATCCAGCCGGTATTGCTCGGGACGTTCGAGGAGTTCGCGGACGGCCGCACGGTCGCCGCCGAGGTGCCGCACATCACCTACGAAGATGCGGCGCTGAAATACGGCACCGACAAGCCGGACCTGCGCAACCCGATCGTGATCTGCGACGTGTCGGACGTGTTCGCGCGCGACGCGGTGGCGTTCAAGGCGTTCAAGGGCAAGACCGTGCGCGCCATTCCCGCGCCCGGCGCCGGCACGCAGCCGCGCTCGTTCTTCGACAAGCTCAACGACTGGTCGCGCACCGAAGGCGCGGCGGGTCTCGGTTACGTCGTGTTCGAAGAGGACGGCGGCAAGATCACGGGCAAGGGCCCGATCGCCAAGTTCATCCCGGAGGCCGAGCTTGCCGAACTGGTCGCGCGCAGCGGCATGAAAGCCGGCGATGCGCTGTTCTTCAGCGCCGACGGCGCCCAGGATCGTGCCGCGAAGATCGCGGGCCTGGCGCGCACGCGCATCGGCAACGAGCTGAAGCTGATCGAGCAGGGCGTCTTCAAGTTCTGCTGGATCGTCGACATGCCGATGTATGAGTGGAACGAGGACGAAAAGCGCATCGACTTCGGCCACAACCCGTTCTCGCTGCCGCAGTTCGACACGCCGGAATTCATGAAGCTCGACGCCGAAAAGGATCGCGAGACGATCCTCGGCATCAAGGTGTTCCAGTACGACATCGTCTGCAACGGCTATGAGATGCTGTCGGGCGCGGTGCGCAACCGCGATCCGGAGGTGATGCTGAAGGCCTTCGAGCTGGCCGGCAGCGGCCGCGATTTCACCGAGGCCAAGTTCTCCGGCATGCTGACCGCGTTCCGCCACGGCGCTCCGCCGCATGGCGGCTGCGCAGTGGGCCTGGAGCGCGTCGTGATGCTGCTGGCGGGCGAGGAGAACATCCGCGAGGTCACGATGTTCCCGATGAACCAGCAGGGCCAGGACCTTCTGATGAACGCGCCGACCGAGGTGCTGCCCAAGCAGCTGCGGGAGCTCCATATCCGCGTGGTGCAGCCGGAGAAGGCGTAGCCCCGTGCAGCGGCCGATAGTGCGCGGCGTCGATCTCGATCCCGAGACGCGCTGCGCGCATTGGTATTCGCCGCGCGACGTCATCGCGATCAAGATGAAATGCTGCGGCGTCCATTACGCCTGCAAGGATTGCCACGACGCGCTCGCCGGCCATCCGGCCGAAGTTTGGCCGCGCGGCGAATGGGAGACGAAGGCCGTGCTGTGCGGCGTCTGCGGCACCGAGCACGGTATCCGGGCCTATATGGATTGCGCCGATGTCTGCCCGTCTTGTGGGGCGGCGTTCAATCCGGGGTGCCGGACGCACTACCATTACTACTTCGACATGCGCGCCTGAGCCGGGCGCGCGGAACCGAACCCTGCCACCGCCAGTTCCCTTTTCGACAAGGGAGGCTCGCATGATGGAAATGTTGACCGGCTACCCGTCCGACATCTTCGCCGCCGTCTGGCACGATCCGCTTCACGCCGGCGACAATCGCGCGGCACTGCCGCCGGACGAACGCGACAGGCTCGCGGGTCCGCACGATGTGCGGATACTCGCCAAATATGCGCGCGGCGCCAAACCCGTCTCGACGATCGAAATTGCCGAGCACAGCATGCTCGGCATGGGTCAATGGCGCGACTTCGGCCGCATCGCGGTGATCACGGACGACCGCACGGTCCGTCATACCGTGCAATTCCTCGCGCCGTTCTTCCACGGCCCGGTGCGCGTGTTCGCCAATGGAGACGCGCGCGAGGCGCGCGTTTGGATCGAACAGCACGACCATCATTGACCGCGCGCCGGGCGACGTGCCCGGCCGAGCGGATACGCGGAAATACCGAAAAACGGACGCCTAGTTCAGCTTTGAGCCGAGGCTCTGGATGCTGCTCGCGATCAGCGACGCGGCGCTGTTCTCGGTCATGCGCGCGGCGATCAGCTTCTGCGCCGCGGTGGCGGCGGCGTCGGCGGCCAGGGCGCGGATTTCGGCCATCGCGGTCGCCTCGGCCTGGGCGATCTTGTCTTGCGCCTGCTTGGCGCGGCGTTCGATCTGCTGGCTGAGTGCGGTACGGCTCTCCGTGGCGAAGCGCGCAGCCTCGGCCTTGGCGTCGTTCAGGATGGCTTGCGCCTCGCTTTCGGCGCTGGCGGCCTTGGCCTTGTAGGAGGCGAGCACCTGGGCAGCCTCATCGCGCAGGCGCTTGGCCTCGTCGAGCTCGGCCTTGATGGTGCCGGCGCGGGCGTCGAGCATGCCGGCGACGATCTTCGGCGCGCGTGCGACGAAGACGAGGACGAGGATCACGACGAGGAAGCCGGCGGCGACCCAGGTCTCGGGACTTTGGAGGAAATCCATCGCTTAGCTTCCCGTTGCGCCGCGGACGGCGTCGGCCGCGTCGGCCGGCGAGACGGTCTCGCCGGTCAGGTGCGCCACGATCGCGATCGTGGCCTCTTCCGCCGCCGCCAGGACATGGCCGCGGGCCGCGTCGCGCGAGGCGGCGATGCGCGTCTCGGCCTTGGCGATGTCGTCATGCGCCTTGGCGTCGGCGGTCTGCTTCTCGCGCTCGATCTCGGCCGCGATCTCCTTGCGGTTCGCGTCGGCCAGGCCTTGCGCGCGGCCGCGGGCCGCGGCCAGCGCCTGCTGATAGGCGGCCGAGGCGGCGTCCGCCTCGGCGCGGTTGTTCTGCGCCGCCGCGAGGTCGCCCGAGATCGTGCCCCGCCGGGCGGTGATCGTGCCGGCGATGCGCGGGCCGGCGACGCGCCACAGGACGACGAACAGGAACGCGAAGCAGATCACGAGCCAGAAGATCTGGCTCGGGAAGGTCTCCGTCTTGAACGGCGGGAAGCCCGCGCTTTCCGGTTTCCCGGGGGCCTCAGTCGTCGCTGTCGTCGTGTCGGCGGCCATTGCCGGTCCTCTTTCGGCTTACTTGAAGAGGATGATGAGCGCGATCACGAGACCGAACAGGCCCGTCGCCTCGCACAGCGCGAAGCCGAGGAGCAGGTTGGTCGTCTGGGTCGCGGCGGCGCCCGGGTTGCGCAGCGCGCCCGAGAGATAGCTGCCGAACACGTTGCCGATGCCGATGCCGGCGCCGACGAGCGCGATGCAGGCCAGGCCCGCGCCGATCATCTGTGCTGCTTGAACGCTCATGGTGGATTCCCTTCTGGAAAGTCAGTGATGGTCGTGGAGGTGAAGCGCTTCGTTGAGATAGATGCAGGTCAGGATGGCGAACACATAGGCCTGCAGGAACGCGACCAGAAGCTCGAGCATCATGATCGCCACGATCAGGGCGAACGGCAGGATGGCGCCGAGCTTGAGGATGCCGCCGGCGCTGCCGAGCAGGATCACGAAGCCCGCGAACACCGCGAGGAGCGTGTGGCCCGCGAGCATGTTGGCGAAAAGACGGACGGAGAGGCTGATCGGGCGCGTCAGGAACGAGATCACCTCGATCGGCACCAGAAGGACCAGAAGATAGATCGGCGCGTGCGGCACGAAGAGCTTGAGGAAGCCGATGCCGTGGCGGGCGAAGCCGGTCAGGATAACGGTGAGGACGACGAGGCAGGCCAGCGTCAGCGTGACAGCGATCTGGCTGGTCACCGTGAAGGTCCACGGGATCATGCCGAAGAAGTTGCAGAACAGCACGAACACGAAGAGCGTGAAGACGAACGGGAAGAAGCGCAGGCCGTCCTCGCCGGTCGTCGAATGGATCATGTTCGAGACGAATTCGTAGGAGAGTTCCGCCATCGACTGGCTGCGGCCCGGCACCAGGGCGCGCTTGGACATCGCCAGCGTCATGAACAGCGCGGCGGCGAGCACCACCACGATCATGAACAGCGACTGGTTGGTGAAGTAGACCGGATGGCCGGCGATCTGGAACAGCGGGTGCTGGATCCAGAGCGGCTTCACTTCGAACTGCTCCATGGGATTCATGGCGAGCTCAGCTTTCCTTGTCGTCCCTGGCCGAGGGCGCGGACGATTGGCCCGCGATCCCGGCGTTGATCTCATTCGCCGCGCGCATCACGCCGCGAATGCCGGCGGCTGCGCCCAATATCACCATCACGATGAGGAAGACCGGCCTTGTGTGGACGCCGAAGCGGCCGAACAGCCAGTCGAGACCCCACCCGATCGCGCCGCCTACCAGCAGCGCGGCCACGAGCTCCGTCGCGAAACGGAAGGCGATGCCCATCTGCGTCGGCGGCGCGTTGCCCGTGGCGGGCGGCGCGTTCCGGCGCTCGGCGTCGTCCAGCCGCTGGCTGAGGTCGCGGAGATTCCCGGGGTCCGACATAGGCGAAACCTATATTTGGTGCCGAAAATCCGCGCAAAACGGGCTGTCGCGGCTGCTCGAAAGCGCGCGGAACATAGGTGTGGGTCTACAAGGTGTCAATAACGCAAGAATGCGGGTAAGGCGCTGGAACTGTTGACGGATTTCGAGGCGCGGCGATATGCGCGCGAACAATGTCAACGCAGCTCGATAATTCGATTTCCAGATTCGAGGAGAGCAACCACTTCGGGCCATTCGCGCTCGAACCGGTCGAACAATGTGGGATTGGTCGTATTGCCTATCCGCACCCAAAGAACGGCCGGGCCATCGGATGCCAAGACAAGATTGGCGAAGTCCCGGTCCTTGGTGACGATGACGCATCCCTGACGTGATGCCCAACTCCAAATCGCCTGATCCGGGGAATTTCGAAGCCCGACATCCCGGATGGCGAATGCCTCATGGCCTTTCGCGCAAATCCAGTCCGCCAAAACCGGCGGCAGCGGTGCGTCGACCACGAATATCATCGCGCTATTGCGCTGCAATCAGGACCGAATGGTCCAACGCAGTCGCCGCGTAAGCGAGGCTGGCGCGGATGTCGTCGACCTCAAGGTCCGGATAATCGCGCAGGATATCTTCTTGGCTGGCACCGGCTGCGAGCATCTCGAGCACGTCGATGACGCGGATACGCATCCCGCGAATGCAGGGCCGGCCACCGCATTTGCCGGACTCGATCGTGATGCGCGAAAGCAGGTCTTCGGCCATGCGGTCATTCTACCGCAAATTGAAGCCCAAAACCACTTACTCCGCCGCCACCTTTTCCGCTTCGGCGAGCGTCACCGAGACCAGCTGGCTGACGCCGCGCTCGGCCATCGTCACGCCGAACAGCCGGTGCATGCGGCTCATCGTCTGCGCGTGGTGGGTGATCACCAGGAAGCGGGTGTCCGTCATCTTGGTCATCTCGTCGAGCAGATTGCAGAAGCGCTCCACGTTGGAGTCGTCCAGCGGCGCGTCGACTTCGTCCAGCACGCAGACCGGTGCCGGGTTCACCAGGAACACCGCGAAGATCAGCGCCATCGCCGTCAAGGCTTGCTCGCCGCCCGACAGCAGCGCGAGGGACTGAAGGCGCTTGCCCGGCGGACGGGCGAAGATCTCGAGGCCGGCTTCGAGCGGGTCTTCCGACTCCGTCAGCGTCAGCTTCGCCTCGCCGCCTTCGAACAGCTTGCCGAACAGGGTCTGGAAGTTCGCGTTGACCTTCTCGAACGAGGCGAGCAGGCGGTCGCGGCCTTCCTTGTTGAGGCTGGCGATGCCGCTGCGCAGCTTGGCGATCGCGCCGACGAGGTCGTCGCGATCCGCCACGAGAGTGGCAAGACGCGTCTCGTGCTCGGCGGCCTCTTCCTCGGCGCGCAGGTTCACGCCGCCGAGCTGCTCGCGCTCCTGCTTCAGCTTCTCGACGCGCTTGTCGGCCTGTTCGAGCGGCGGGAGTTCTTCGCCGTCCTTGATCTCGGCGCGCTCGGGCAGCTCTTCGGGCGCCGCTTCCAGCTCGTCGCGGATGCGGTCGCGCAGCTCGGTGATGCGCGTGAGCGCGGATTCCGAGATCGCCTGGGTGCGGGCGCGCTCCTCGCGCGCGGCGCTGAGCGCGGCGTCGGCGGCCTTCGCGGCCTTGTCGGCCTCGGCGAGGATCGTCTCGGCTTCGGCGCGCGCATCGGCGGCCTGGCCGCGCGCAGTGTCGGCCTCGGCGATGGCGTCGAGCAGGCTGCCGCGGCGCGCGGCGATCTGCTCGGGCAGCGCCTCGATCTGCGTCAGCTCGTGACCGAGCTCCTCGCGGCGGCGTTCGAGTTCTTCGATGTGCGAGACGGCTGCGGCGCGGCGCTCTTCCCAGCGCGTGCGCTCGTCGGCGATGGCGCGCAGACGGCGCTGACGGGCCTCGCCTTCGCGCCTGAGGCCGTCGAGCGTGGCGCGCGCTTCGGAAGCCGCGGTGCGCGCCTCGGCGGTGCGGCCGCGCGTCGTCGCGACGTCGTTGGTCAGCGCGACGCCGTCGCCGAGCTGCTCCAACTCGCCCTCCGCGGTGCGGCGGCTTTCGACCGCAGCATCGTGGCTCTGCGTCAGGCGCTTGATCTCGGATTCCAGCGAGGCGAGTTGCGAGGCGCGCTCGGCGGCGGCACGGGCCGCCTTGTTGGCGAAATCCTGCGCGGCGATGAGCGCCTGGTTCGTCGTGCGCTGCTCGGTCTCGGCGGCGCGTTCGGCGTCGCGCGCGGCGACGGTCGCGTCCTTGGCCGCGGTCCACACCGCGAAGACCTCGGCGCGCTTGTCCTTGGCGGTCTCGATCTCGCCGTCGAGGGCGGCGAGGCGGTTCTTCTGCGACAAGCGGATCGCGGCGGGCGAGGGCGCATCGGCGCTCGCCGAATAGCCGTCCCAGCGCCACAGATCGCCCCGCGGCGAGACCAGACGCTGGCCGGGCTTGAGCGCGTGCTGCAGCGTCTTGCCCTGGTCGGGAAAGACGATGCCGGTCATCGACAGGCGGCGTGCGAGCGCCGGCGGCGCCTGCACGAAATCGGTCAGCGGCTTGGCGCCGTCGGGCAGGGCGGCATGCTCTTCGAACGCGCCCAGATCGCGCCAGTGATGCGGCGAGGCCTCGTCGAGCGGCGCTTCCAGATCGTCGCCCAGCGCGGCGGCGAGCGCGGCTTCATAGCCGGGCTGCACCGCGATGGCGTCGACCAGCGGCGGGAACAGGTCCTGGCCTTGCGGGCGCAGGATATCGCCGAGCGCCTTGGCTTCGGCCGACATGCGCTGCAGTTCGCGCTCCGCCTCTTCGAGCGGTGTGCGGGTTTCGGATTCGTGGCGCTGCGCTTCGCTGAGCGTGTCGCGTGCGGCTTGCGATGCATTGCGGGCGGTTTCGGCGGTGCCGCGCGCGGCTTCGGCGGCCTCTTCGGCGGCGCGCACGTCCGGCGCCTGGGCGGCGGCCTCCATCGCGGTGGCGAGACGGGCTTGCGCCTGCTCGAGCTGCTGCGCGCTGGTCTCGGCGAGGGCGCCGGCGAGCTGGCGCGAACGCTCGGACGACGACTTGCGGGCGTTCCAGTCGGCCAGCTCGGCGTTGAGACGCTCCAGCGTGCGCTCGGCTTCGCCGAGTGCTTCGGCGAGGCTGACGGTCAGCGTCTCGGCCTCCGCCATCTCGTCGGTCGAGCGCGCGATGGCTGTTTCGAGACCTTCGGCTTCGTTGGAGAGCGTGCCGAGGGCGGCCTGCGCGTCGTTGTCGAGCACGCGGTCGCGTTCGACGTCGGCTTCGGTCTGGCCGATGCGCTGGCGCAGCGCCTGGGCGGCGGCGCGGGCGCGTTCTTCTTCCTTGTCGAGCTGTTCGCGCGCGACGGTGAGACGGTGCAGCGCGGCATTGCGCTCGGCCTCGGCCTCGCGCAGCGGCGGCAGCGCTTCCGATGCGCCGGCCTGGATGGTGGAGGCTTCGGCGGCGAGCGCGGTGCAGGTCTCGACGGCGGCGACCGCTGCGGCCAGCTCTTCCTCGGCGGCGCGAAGGCGAAGCTCGGCGGCGGTCCAGCGCAGGTGATGCGCCAGCGCCTCGGCCTTGCGGATGTGGCCGGAGAGGTTGCGGTAACGCGAGGCTTGGCGCGCCTGGCGCTTGAGGCTCGCGAGTTGGCCCTCGATCTCATGGATCACGTCTTCGAGGCGGCCCATGTTGGTTTCGGCGGCGCGCAGACGCAGCTCCGCCTCATGGCGGCGCTGGTGCAGGCCGGCGATGCCGGCGGCCTCTTCGAGGATGGCGCGGCGCGCCAAGGGCTTCTGGCTGATCAGGAGGCCGATCTGGCCTTGGCGCACGAACGCGGTCGAGCCCGCGCCCGACGACGCATCGGCGAAGAACAGCTGCACGTCCTTCTGGCGGACGTCGCGGCCGTTGATGCGGTAGACCGAGCCGGCCTCGCGCTCGATGCGGCGGGTGACCTCGATGCTGTCGTATTCGTTCCAGGCGCCCGTGGCGCCCCGGTCGGTATTGTCGATGAAGAGCGTGACCTCGGCCATGTTGCGCGCGGGCCGTCCGCCGGAGCCGGCGAAGATCACGTCGTCCATCTCGCCGCCGCGCAGCGAGGTCGGGCGCGTCTCGCCCATCACCCAGCGCAGCGCGTCGAACAGGTTGGACTTGCCGCAGCCGTTCGGGCCCACGACCGAAGTGAGGCCGGGCTCGATGAAAAGCTCGGTCGGTTCGACGAAGGACTTGAATCCCGACAGCCGGAGCCTGGTGAATTTCAATGTGCTGCGCCGTCCTTACGCTCTATGGCCGGCGATTATTTCTTCGCCAGCAGTGAATCCAACTTGGCCTTGATCTGCGGCCACTGCGCACCGGCGTCCTGCACTTCGCCGTTGATGACGAAGGTCGGCGTGCCGGTAATCCCGTACCGGGTCTCGGCGTCCTTCGCGACGGCCGTGGCCCGGTCGTTCTTCGCCTTGTCGTGCATGCATGCAGCGGCTTGATCTCCGCTCATGCCGGCGATGCGCGCCTGCGCGACAAGTCCCGATTCGGCATCCTGGACGCCGTACTCCGGGTCCCAATTCGCCTGATTCCGGTAGAGCTGGTCAATGAACGCGAAATAGTTATCCGCAGGCAAACAGCGCGCGAGCGACTCGGCGCCGATGTCCGCGTTGCCGATGGGGAATACGCGGAACACGTAGAACACCTTGCCCTTGTCGATGTAGTTCGCCTTGAGGTCCGGAATGCCTTCCTCGTTGAAATGCGCGCAATGCGGGCACATTGGGGCGGCATATTCGATGGCGACGATCTTGGCTTTGGGATCGCCCAGGGTGTGGTCGTCGGCGGTGATCGCGACGTTCGCGCCGCCGGCGGTCGCGATACCCGTATTGGAGGCGCCGCCACCGGCCAGAGTGTACCAAGCCGCGCCCGCCAGCGCGATCAGGGCCACGACGACGATGCCGAGAAGGACTTGGTTGCGACTCACGAGGATCTCCGCCTGCTGGAACGGTCCGGTTTTGGCAGACCGGCGGGAAACCTTCAATCCTTGTGGATTTTTGCGGGTTTAGCGCCGCCGCTTATCCCCTCTTCGATCCCGCCAAGAGGCGTTCGCGCGAAACCGGCTTCCGGTTACTTCTTCAGTCGCGCATCGAGCGCCGGCTTGAGCTGCTCCCACGGCCATTCGCCGGTGAAGGCGGGCTTGCCGTCGACGATGAAGGTCGGGGTGCCGCTCACATTGTAGCGGGTTTGCGCGTCGGCCGCGATCTGGTTGGTGCGGTCCTGGGTGACCTTGTTCGTCATGCATGTTTGCGCCTTGTCGGCGGGCATTCCCGCGACGGCCGCCATCTTCACCAGCGCGCCCGGCACGTCGGCGATTTCGTGGCCGTCCGGATCCCATTTGTCCTGGTTGCGGTAGAGCATGTCGATGAACGGGAAATACTGCGCGCGCGGCAGGCAGCGCGCGATGCCTTCGGCCGGATAATCGGGGTTGCCGATCGGGAAGACGCGGAAGGTGTAGAACACCTTGCCGGTGTCGATGTATTCCGCCTTCAGCTTGGGGAATTCGCGCATGTCGAAGGCGGCGCAGATCGGGCACATCGGGGCCGCGTATTCGATGAGCTTGATCGGCGCGTTGGGATTTCCGAGCGTGTTGTCGTAGCCGGCGGGGATCATCGGGGCGGTGTTGGTGTCGACCGCCGCGACAGGCTGGTCGGGACCGTTTTCGTTGAAGGTGACGTAGGCGAAGACGCCGAGCGCGACCAGCGCCAGGACGATGATGCCGAGCAGGACGGTATTGCGGTTCACGGATCGCTCCTCGTGTGGCGGCGGCGCGCCAGGTTCAACAATGCTTCGCCAAGGCCGGGCGGTCCATGCCAGCGGCGTGCGGGATCGGCCGCCGGCGGTTCGACCGCCGCGGGGCGTTTGGGCGGCAGTGGCGGCGGCGTGGTCAGCGGGCCTTGCACGAAGCGCAGCTTGGTTACCGCGACGCGGCCGAGATAGGCGTTGATGCGCGCGGCAAGGGCCCGGCTTTCATGCTGAAGGAAGAGGGCGGCGGCGGGCTCGGCCTTCAGCGTCAAGACGCCGGTGTCGGAGAGCTTCACGGGCCGCGCCAGCCGCGCGGTCTGGGCGCCGGCGATCTGGGTCCAGCGCAGCACCAGGGTCGGATCGGCGAAGCCGGCGCGTGCGAAGGCGGCGCGCCCGACGATGTTCGCGTCGCCGCCGACGCCGGCGTACCAGCGCCGGCGCTGCGCCAGAATGCCACTTTGGTCTTCCGGTTGTTTCTCGGTCTTCGCCTGCGCCATGGTGGGAGTATGCCCGCTCGCCGCGCTTCGCAAAAGTCACGCTCCGTCGACGCACAGGATTTGCTGGCCTGGTACGACGTCCACCGCCGCACCCTGCCATGGCGCGCGCCGCGGGGGCGCCGCGCCGATCCGTACCGGGTGTGGCTGTCGGAGATCATGCTGCAGCAGACGACGGTGCAGGCGGTCGGCGCCTATTATGTGAAATTCCTGAAAGCTTGGCCAAGCGTGCGGGCGCTCGCCGATGCGGCACAGGACGAGGTGCTGACGGCCTGGGCGGGGCTCGGCTACTACGCCCGTGCGCGCAACCTGCATGCGGCGGCGAAGGTGGTGGCGCACGCGCTGGGCGGGAAGTTTCCCGACACCTATGAAGGCCTGCGGGCGCTGCCCGGCGTCGGCGACTATACGGCGGGCGCGATCGCGGCCATCGCGTTCGACCTGCCGCATGCCGCGATGGACGCGAATGCCGAGCGCGTGATCGCGCGCGTCGCCGCGATCGCCGAGCCGCTGCCGAAATCCAAGCCCGCGATGCGCGCCGCGCTGCAAGCGCTGGTACCGCAAACGCGCGCCGGCGATTTCGCGCAGGCGCTGATGGATCTGGGCTCGGCGATCTGCACGCCCAAACGGCCGGCCTGCGGGAATTGTCCTTGGGAGGATGGCTGCGCAGCGCGGCGGCGCGGCATCCAGGAAACGCTGCCGGTAAAGGGTGCGAAGGCCGTGCGGCCCTTGAAGCGCGGCGCGGCCTTCGTCGCACGCGATGCGGATGGCGCGATCCTTCTGGTGAAGCGGCCGGAGAAGGGTTTGCTCGGCGGGATGATGGAGCCGCCGCTGGGGCCCTGGACGGCGGCGTTTCCGTCGCGCGATGCGGCGCTGGCGCAGGCGCCGTTCGAGGCGGACTGGACGAAACGCGCCGGCGTGGTGCGCCACGGCTTCACGCATTTCGAGCTCGAGATCGAGGTCTATGCCGCCGAGGTGAAAAAGCATCCCACGTTCGACGGGCGCTGGGCCGCCGACCTGCGCACCGTGGCGCTGCCGACGGTGATGAAGAAGATCGTCGAACACGCCTTCGCCGACGACGGGCCGCTGTTCCGGCGATAGTGCAAGGGTGTCATTCGCCGCGAATGCGGCGGACCCAGTTGGTGCGCCGCGCGTCTAGCAACGTTCGCGAAGACGCCATCTAGGTTCGCCGCATTCGCGGCGAATGACAGCTGCGCTTAAAGCCCGACGCAGAAATATGTCCCGTCGCCGTCGTTGTAGCGGTTCAGGAAGGCCTGTGCGTTGCCGCGGTCGTCCCACACATGCCAGCGCTCGCCTTGCACCTCGGCGTGCAGATGGCCGGAGGGTTCCCAATTGCACAGCTTGGTCGCGGCGGTGACCGCCGACGGCGCGTCGGGCAGCGCCACGCGCAGATGAATGCCCGCGCAGCCGGCGAGCATCACGCCCGCAAGGCAGAATGGCGCCAGATGTCGGACAGCCCCTCGCATGGGGCCATATTGGCGCGCTTCCGCGTGGCCGTCACCTACATTGCAGGCGTCGGGCCGTCCTGAATCATCGCGCAGCCCGGCAGGGCGCGTCCGGTGCGGGAGTCGATGTCGACGTTGTAGACGGTCTTCTGGGCGCCGAGCACGAGCCACAGATGCCAATGATGATCGTGCTGCTTGACGTGCCAGGCACCGGCCAGGGCGGGCGCGCCGTCGCCGAAAAGACCGCAAATCGCGACGGCGGCCTTGATGGCGTCCGCCTGGGTGCGGATGACGTCGTTCGGATTGCCCGTGGCGCAGCCTGCGAGGGCGACCGTCAAGGCGAGGATTGCCGCGCGTCTCACGCCAAATCCGCCCGCAGCCGCTGGCGCAGCACGTCGATCGAGACCATAGAGCCGTTGTGCTCGTACTGCCAGAATGCCCAGCCGTTGCAGGCGTCGAGCCCTTGCACATGCGCGCCCATCTGGTGGATCGAGCCGGTGGCGTCGGCGCAGACCAGCGTGCCGTCGGCGCGCACCTTGGCGCGGTGGCGTTTCTGCGTGCCGTGCAGCACGGTGCCCGGCGGAAGAAGCCCGCGCTCGACCACCCAGCCGAATGGGATGCGCGGCTCGGCGCGCTTGGACTTCGTCACTTCGATGGCGTCGTTGTCGGCGCGGGTCACGGCCGCGATGCGCTCGCGCGCGATCCGGGCATAGTTCGCGTCGCGCTCCAGCCCGATGAAGTGGCGCCCCAGCCGCTTGGCCACTGCGCCGGTCGTGCCGGAGCCGAAGAAGGGATCGAGCACCACGTCGCCCGGCTTGGTGGACGAGACGATCACGCGGTGGAGCAGGGCTTCGGGCTTCTGCGTCGAATGGGCCTTCTGCCCGTCGGGCCCCTTGAGGCGCTCATGCCCGGCGCAGATCGGCAGCGTCCAGTCCGAACGCATCTGCAGCTCGTCGTTCAACGCCTTCATCGCCTCGTAGTTGAAGGTGTATTGCTGCTTGGGGTTCTTGGTCGCCCAGATCAGCGTCTCATGCGCGTTGGTGAAGCGGCGGCCGCGGAAGTTCGGCATCGGGTTGGTCTTTCGCCACACCACGTCGTTGAGGATCCAGAAGCCGAGGTCCTGCAGCATCGCGCCGACGCGGAAGATGTTGTGGTAGGAGCCGATCACCCAGAGCGTGCCGTTGTCGCTCAGCACCCGGCGCGCCTCGGTCAGCCAATCGCGGGTGAAGCGGTCGTAGTCGGCGAAGCTGCCGAACTGGTCCCAGGCGTCGTCGACGGCGTCGACCTTGGACTGGTCGGGGCGGCGCAGCTCGTTCTTGAGCTGGAGGTTGTAGGGCGGGTCGGCGAACACCAGATCGGCCACGCCGTCCGGCAGGCTCCGCATGCCCTGCACGCAGTCGCCCTCGATCACCTGATCCAGCTTGAGCCCGGCCATCCGCCCCACCTTTTGTCCACAGCAGGCGCACAGTGATTCGGGCGTGAGTCGCCGTCAAGAGTCCGTGTTGAATCAGCGCGTTATTCTAGAGTCTTCAGGTTTCCCACAGCACTACATGTAGTGCACAGGGGCTGAGTCAGATCGGCACACCGTCCGCCGTGCTGGCGAACAGGATGGCGTGCACCGGCGCGAAGCTGCGGCGGTGATGCGCGGTCGCGCCATGGCGGGTGAGGGCGGAGAGGTGCTCCGGCGTGCCATAGCCCTTGTTCTTGGCCCAGCCGTAATGCGGGTGCGCCTCGTGCAGCGCGGTCATCATGCGGTCGCGGGTGACTTTGGCGACGATCGAGGCGGCGGCGATGGAGACCGACTTGGCGTCGCCCTCCACGATGGTGTCGCACGGGCAGGGAAGCGCCGGCGCGTCGTTGCCGTCGACCAGTGCGAAGCCCGGCGCGAAGGCGAGGGCGCGGACGGCGCGGGCCATCGCCATATGCGTCGCCTGGCGGATGTTGATGAGGTCGATCTCGTCGACGCTCGCTTCGCCGACCCCGACCGCGATGGCGCGGAAATTGATCTCGACGAACAGTTCCTCGCGCGTCTCGGCGTCGAGCTGCTTGGAGTCGTTGAGGCCCTTGGGGATCTTGCCCTTGGCGAAGATCACCGCCGCCGCCACCACCGGCCCCGCCAGCGGGCCGCGCCCCGCCTCGTCCACGCCGGCGATCAGCAGGCCGGGGACCGCGATGCGCTTGAGGGCGCGGGATTCGTAGATGTAATGCGGCATCGCCCGACATTACCAAGCCGGACGTAGAAGCAAACGCCTTGTCCCTCGGAACCTGTGCAAATCCCTGCTACAGGCTCAGTTTGTGCGCGCCGGCGGCGTCGACGACGGTGATCCCCTTCTGCGCCACGGCAAGGTCCATCTTCTCCTTGATGTTGCGCGTCGCTGTTGCAGCCGGCGGCGGATAGGCCTCGCCCTCGAACACGAGCACCCGGTAGACGCGGTTCGCCGGATCGCCGTCGACGATGTCGAACCACGCGGTGGCGTCTGGTGCATTGGGAACGCTCACCGTGCACGCGACCGCAGTCTCGATGTCCGACGTGGTCAGTTTGAGTTTGCTGGCCGTGGGCTGTGCGAGGCGGCGGTAGCCCGTCGTCATCCAGCGGTTGAACAGCGTGCGCCATTCCTGCGGCCAGTAGCCGCCCGTGTTTCTGGCCGGCATCGAGGGCATGTCGATCGCCGCGACGGCCGCGATGTCCGCGGCGCGCGCCTTCACCGAATCGTAGCTCCAAAGATCGAGCTGCGTATCGATCGCCAGCATGTGCAGATGATCGATGGCGCGGAACATCGGCAGGATGTGCAGTTCGAAAACGGGCGCCCTGTCGGCCATATCACCTCACCTCCAACGAAATGCCGCCGACCAGAGCGGATACCGCGGGAAGCGGCTTGGACGCGCGCATCGCCATCGCCATCCCGCTGTTGGCCATGGGGCGCCGCGGCTTGGGCAGTTCGTGGCTCTGCAGCGAGAGCACCCAGCCGTTTTGAAGATCGGCGAGCTGGGCGTCCGAAAGCCTCACATACAGACTGGTGGTCATGTCCATGTGCCAGCGCCACATCGAGAACGTCTGCACGTGATACGGACTATTTGCCGGCGCGTCGGCCGCGAGCTTCACGGCCTTGGGGTGCAGGAACAGCTCGATGCGATAGCCTTTGTCGGCGAACACCTTGATGTCGGTCAATTCGAGCAAGGTGTTGGCCGCCTTGCTGGCCGGCGCCGCGGCGACGGTGAACTGGGCGTGGTTCGCCGCGAGACGTTGCGCCTTGGCGACTGTGGTCGTCTTGGGCGGCGCGATGGTGCTCAGTGCGGCGACGGCGACCGGCTTGTCGATCGAGAAGTCGTAGTCGTAATCGTATTGCAGCGCGTCCGTCGTGGTGATCGATCCGACGGCGTAGCAGCGCTCGCGGAATTGCAGGGCGGCGTCGGGCGCCTGATAGAGGCTTTTCTGCGTCTTGCCGTCGACCTTGTGCAGCTTCTGCCACCGGCTCCAGGCCAGATCGATGCCGCCGTGAAACGACCAGAAGATCGGATCGTTGACGGCGGTGTCCGGGCTGGACATGTCGCCGCTGATGTTGTTGTGCAAGGTGTTGTGCGGACCCACTTCGATCGTGCCGATATGCGTCCGGTTGCCGAAGCCGTTCGCCGGATCGGGTCTTCCGGCGAACACCGGCCAGTCGGCTTCGGCGATCAACTTTTTCAGGTTGGCGGCGTCCCATGGCGGCGGACTGGCATTGAACCGCGTGCCGTCGTAGAGCGGCGACGCGCTGTCGGTGAAGGCCGCGGGGTAAAGCGCGTTTTGCGCCAGCGGCACGCTCCAATCCCAATACGGGATCATCACCTGCGAGGTGCGCGGCGGATCGGTGTTTTGCAGCACCTGCTCGAAATCGTAGAGAAAGCGCCGGTGCCAGGGGAAGAAGCGCTCCGAGAAATGGGCGCAGCCGGATTGCGCATGGGTGTCGAAATTGTCATGCAGCGACGCCCAGTAGAGATACCCGGTCTTGTCGCTCGGATTGGCGTTCGAGCGGTCCATGGTGATCTGGATCGCATGCTTGTAGGCGTTGAACTCTGTGACCGGCATCGTGACGACGTTCTTGCGCAGCCGCGCCGCCTGGGCCCAGGCGGGCCGTGGCAGGGTTGCAGCCGCCACGGCCGCGGCGCCGCCGACCAGCGCCGCCCGGCGCGTGACGTCTTGCGGTATGTGCAATCGCGTCATGGTCCCCTCCAAACGTAATTTTCGCCGCCGCGCCCGATAGCGTCCGGTGGCCCAAAAGAGTATCCGATGAAGTTTTTTGAAAATAGAAACTGTGCGCGGACAGCGCGATTACTTTAAATACGAGTTTCGAAGACTGTCAATATTCGGCCTGAAAAGCGAACGGCGCGGCTTACCCGCACGTTGCGTCAAAACGGCGAAAGCGTTTCGCCGCCATGGACCTTCTGGAAGGTCGACAGGAGCGTGGCGAGCTCCATGGGCGCGCCTGGCGCGAGCTTCGCGGCCACGGCGGCATGACCGATGCGGAACGCATCGTCGGCGCCGACGCCGCCCGGCGCGAGGCGTTGGAACCCCATCGACCACTGGCCGAAGGCGCGGGCGGCCGTCTGCTGCTCGAGCAGCACCCGCGTCTCCCAATGGCGCCGGTCGGCGCAGATCCGCGCATAGGTCTCTTCGACCGCCTCAGCATCGCCTTCGAGCACCTGGAGGAACGCGCCATCCATGTAGAGAAGAAGGCCCGTAATGCCGCAAGCCGCGTTGCGGCGGCGCGAGGCGGCGAGAATGTCGTCCAGCATTGCGGTGGGCGCGGCCGAGATCGTGTTGCTGACGTAGAGAAGCTGACGCATGCGCTATTTTCGGCGGCAAGCGCTAACGGATGCTGAAGGAACTTCAGCTTTTCGCGAACCAGAGCGGGACGACGTAGTCGTAGACGATCTCCTCGCCGGCGGCGATGTCGCGAAGGGCGATGACGCTGATCTCGTCGCTATCGTAGTGGTGATCGAGCGTCGCGTTCGGCGCGTCGCCGTGATTGTAGAGCGACAGATAGCCGAGCCCGATGCAGCACTCGCGCCCGGGCGCCGGGTTGTCGAAGTTCTCCTCCCACGCCATGCCGTAATCGTTGAGGCCGGGGCATTCGGAGTCCGCCAGCGCCAGCGGCAAGACGGGCGAGCGCTCGATGGTCTCGCCTTGCGCGATCGCTTCGCGCGCGACGACGCCGCGCCCCTTGCCGGCAATCTTCACGCAAGCGACTTTGAGCACGGGCGGCCTCGGGTTCGGGTTCGCGGCCATGAAGCGCGATTCTTCGCGCGCGCGCAATCGCGACCTATGCGCGCGAGACCTGGAACACGGCGCCCGAGAGCACCAGGGTGAGCGCGGTGAGCGCCAGCGCCAGCGTGATGCGGTCGCCGCCGATGCGCGTCGTGACGAGGGCGCCGAACACGCACGCCGCGGCGACGATCACGAACAGGATGCCCACCATGATCCAGGCGAAGATGCGTGCCGGGCGGGCCTGTTCCTGCGCGATGCGCTCCATCAGCTCCGCCGTGAAGAGGCCGAGCGCGGGCTCGGGCAGGGGGGCTGCGAGCAGCGCGTCGAGGGCGTCGTCTTTCATGGCTGATCTCCAAGGAGAGACTTCAGTTTCTCGCGTCCGCGCAGGACGTGGCTTTTGAGCGTGCCGAGCGGCATGTCGAGGGCCTCGGCGGCTTCGGTGTTCGAGAGGCCGAGTGCGAAACACAACGTCAGCGATGCGCGCTCCGGCGCCGAGAGCTTCGCCATGGCGCGTTCCAGATCGATCCGCGCATCGCTCGCAGGCGCCGTGCTCGGCACCGCGCCGTCCCAGTCTTCGGCCAGCGGGTCTTCCTTGCGCTTGCGCGCCTGCATCAGGAAGCGCGAATAGGCGATCCGGTAAAGCCAGGTCGAGAACGCGCTGTCGCCGCGAAAGCTCGCGATGGCGCGCCACGCCTCCAGGAAGGTCTCCTGCGCCAGATCGTCGGCGCGGGCGTGATCGCCGCGCGTCAGGCGCAGCAACAGGCCGCGCACCTTGGCGTGATGCGTGCGCGCCAGACGGTCGAACGCCGCCACGTCGCGGGGCTGGGTGACGAGGAGGGTCTCGTCCATCGTGTGCGCTTCCGTCCGTTCGCGCCTCCTAAGGCAGGCGCCGGCGGTCGACCATCGCCATCAGCAGCAGCGCGACGCCGACCATGATCGGGAAGAAGGCGACGGTGGGCAGCCAGCCCAGATTATCGATCGGGCCGGCGAACACCGACTGGGCGGTCATCGCCCACAGGAAAATGCCGAGCGCGAGGCCCAGGCACGTCATCACGATACCGCCGCGCAGCAGGCCGACCGGCGCCTGGCGCAGCACGCCGGTGAAGAGTTCGGGTGGCACCGGCTGGCCCTTGTCGGCCAGGGTCTGCATCACCCGGTAGCGCGCGATGCGGACCTGGTAGACGAAATAGCCGTTGGCGATCAGCACGATACCGACGACCACCCAGATCGCGACGCCGGCGAGGACGATGGTGCTGAACATGGCGGAACCCTTCTGTGGCACCCGGCGGGCGGGCTTTCGAGAGGGTTAGATGCGGGTACACAAGGGATCGGATGCAAGGGGCCCCGATCTCAGTTGTCATCCGCGACTGCGGCGGATGACACGGGTGCGGGTTGGTTAAACCGCCTCCCGCATCGGCGGCGCCTCGAACAGGCTCAGCTGGTCCCCCGTCTGCGGCGGCTTCTTGAACTTTGCCAGGGAGAGCGGGCGCGTCGGCTGATTCAGGCCGAGGCGCTTCACCGCCATGTGGAAGCGCCGCGCCATCATCTGCGCATAGGGGCCGGTGCCCTTCATCCGCGTCGACCAGTTGGCGTCGTAGTCCTTGCCGCCGCGCATCGAACGGATCAGCGACATCACATGCTTGGCGCGGCCGGGCTCGTTGGCCTCGAGCCATTCGCGGAACAGATCCTTGATCTCCAGCGGCAGGCGCAACAGCACATAGCCGGCCGTCCGCGCGCCATGCGCCGCGGCGGCGCTCAAGACCTGCTCCATCTCGCCGTCGTTGAGGGCGGGGATGGCAGGCGCGAACATCACGCCGGTCGGCACGCCGGCCTCCGAAAGGCCCTTGATCGCGGCAAGGCGGCGCTGCGGCGTGCCGGCGCGCGGCTCCATCGCGCGCGCCAGGCGGCGGTCGAGCGTGGTCACCGACAGCGCCACCTTGGCGAGGCCGTCGCGCGCCATGTCGGCCAGGATGTCGGCGTCGCGCAGGATCAGCGGCGACTTGGTCACGATGCCCACCGGATGGCGAAACTCGCGCAGCACTTCGAGGATCGAACGCGTGATGCGCATCTTCTTCTCGATCGGCTGATAGGGATCGGTGTTGGTGCCCATCGCGATCGTCTTGGGCACATAGCCGGGCGCCGACAGCTCCTTGCGCAGCAGGGCGGCGGCGTTGGGTTTGGCGAACAGGCGGGATTCGAAATCGGCGCCGGGCGACATGCCGAGATAGGCGTGGCTCGGCCGCGCGAAGCAGTAGATGCAGCCGTGCTCGCAGCCGCGATAGGGGTTGATCGACCGGTCGAACGAGATATCGGGCGACTTGTTGCGCGCGATGATGCTGCGCGTGGCGTCGACGATCACCTCGGTGCGCAGGGGCGGTGGGGTGCCGTCCTCGTCGCGCCAGCCGTCATCCCAGCCGTCGTCGATCAGGACGCGCTTTTCGCTCTCGTAGCGCCCCACCGCGTTGGAAAGGGCGCCCCGGCCGCGCAGCAGCCGTCTGTCGGAGGTGATGTCTAGGACCGTCGTCATGGTTCAAGGAATATAGGGCGTCAATGAGAACAAATCAAGTACGAAATATAGGGTGTCGAACGGCGCGGACTCCCAGGGCTTGATCATTGTTTGCAGGATTTGGGCGCGCGGCTTTGGCAGAGTGGCCGCCGAACGCGGGGCGAAAATCATGACGACGGCGGAAATGGCGGCTCCATCGCGGCCGGGCGTTTTAGATATTGCCGGCCGAGCCCTGCGCAGCATGAGCGACGGCGTCAGCCTCATGCCGCTGCTGGTCGTCAGCGCCAGTCTCGGCGTCGGCCTGATCGATGTCGCCGTTCCCTTTGCGCGCACACCTCTCGTGGCGGCCGCGAACGCCTATGGCCCCCTGGCCAATGCCGGCGCTGATGCGGCGGTCGAGATCGCGGCGAGCTTTCTGCGGTCGTTGTTTTTTGCGCCGGTCGCGGTTGCGATGCACCGCTTCGTGCTCCTCGGTGCGCTGACGCGTGGTCCCATATGGCCCGCCGCCCGTCACACGCAGGCCTTCATCGGCTGGCTCCTGCTCGTGTCGGCCGTGCAAGCCATCATCGCCGTGCCGCTCGGGTTGCTGGTGGCCCTGCGTGCGCCCAGCTGGGAGATACTCGCGCTCGATATTCCGATCCTGCTGCTGTCGGCGCTGATCGTGTTCCGTATCTCGCTCCTGTTTCCCGCCGTCGCCGTGGACGTGCCGTCGGACAGCTTGCTGGCGCGCTTACGGTCGAGCTGGGAGCAGACGCGAGGAAATTTCTGGTATGTCTTTTTCGCGTGTTTCCTGGCGGGGCTCGCGGTCGCGATTCCCGCCGCGATGCTGAGCGGTGTCATTACGATGGTGACGTGGATGCTGATCGAGACGCCGCGGGCCGGATCGCCGCTGTGGCAGGTCGCCGAGGCGCCATCCACCTTCATCCAAGCGGCGTCTCTCGTCATCGTCACCATGGCCGAAGCGGCCGCGCTGTCGTGGCTCTATCGCGTGCTGGTCGGCAGCCCGACCAGGGCTTGAACGCAATGGACGACGCGGCCTTCGTTTACATCCCTTTCCGCGGTCTTTTCCACGCCATCCAAGATTATGCCGGCGCCGCGCTGTATCGCGACGTGCTTTCGCCATGGCTCGCGGAAGACGGGGTGCGAGCAGCGGCGTGGCTGAGCGCCTTCGCGGCGCGGCCGGGCGATCCGGTGCCCAAGGCATCGCGCAACGAGCTGTTTCAACTTTATGCGCTTTCTCGCGTCGACGAGCTGCTGTTGGCGAACCTGCAGATCGACGCGCAGGGCGAGGTTTGGAAGGACGGGTGGGCGCCGCTGTCGCACGCCGGTCGCGCCGCGTTCCTGACGGCGCTCGGCCTCAGCGACGTGCGCGAACCGGCGTTCTCGCCGTTCTTCCACGAGATCGCGGTGGTCGAACAGGATGCGGATGACGCGGCACCGATAACGGTCGTCCGCGAATTGTGGCCCGCCTTCGTGCTCGGCGGCATGATGCTGTCGCGCGCCGGCGTCGTGGTGCGCGGCGGGCGGCACCGGGTCCGGAAGGAGATCGCGGAGACCTCGAGATTGTATTGGGCCTACCGGCGGCGCAACCGCCCGACCCGCGACCTGTCGGAGGGCTGGGGCAGCAATTCGCAATGGGGAACCGATTTTCGCCGCGACTACCGGATCGGCGGGAGGCTCTATTTCAACGTCGATGGACCGACCCATCCGCGCATCCCCTTCGCGCCCGGCGAAGAAGAGAACCTGACGCCCGCGCAATGGCGCCAGCTTCTGCTGCATCGCTGTCTTATCTGCGTTGCCAAGCCCGACAACGACTTCTGGCCCTATGACGACGCCTATGACTGCCGCGCCGAAGACGCGGCGCGTGCCGGCGAGACGGGCGATTAGAACATCTCCAGCATCGGCTTGTCGTGCGCATTTACCGGATGCGCCAGCTCGGCCAGCACTTTGCGGGCCCAGGCGATCGCGTCGTCGCGCGAATAGTGGTCGTCCTTGGTGTGGCGGCCGAGATCGCGGCGGTCGGTCTTGTCGTCGCTGGCGATGTAGCGGCAGCCGTCGCGCGTCACGGTGCGCTTGAGATCGGCGACGAAGCTCTCATAGACGTCGGGATCGACGAACAGATCGCCCGGCTGCGGCGGACCGATCCAGATGCAGGCGCTGTGATGCGCCTCTATGGCATCGATCAGCACTTCGGCGTCGCGCAGCTTCTGCTCGCGGTGGCCGATGATCATGTTGAGGCCGAGGATCACCAGCGTCACGCGCCGCTCCGCGCCGAGATCTTCGTACAAGCGGCCGAGCGGCGGGATATCGCCGCCCTTGAAGTGCAGGCAGTCGCGCAGGGCGCGGTCGTCGTCGCAGCGCCAGGCGCCGCAGTCGATCTTGGCGTATTCGCGGCTCGTCCAGTCGTTGGCGCCGGCGCCGCATTTGGCGAAGATCGAGACCTTGAGCGGCGCGCCGCTCTTGGGATCGCGCAGGCCGCGCAGCGCGTCGTACATCGTGCCGCCGAACGGACCTTCGCTGTTGGAGTCGCCCAAAACCAGCACGCCCGCGCCGCGCGGTGCGGGCACCGGCGCGTCGTTGTCCTGCGCGCGCGCAAGCACCGGCCCAGCAACGAGGGCCGCGAATAGAACCGCAAGGACGAAACGCATCATGCGCGCAGCAAACGGTTTCGCTGCGCCCTTGCCAAGCCTCTATCGGCAGGCTGGTTAAGCCTTGGCGCAGTGGCCCGCGTCTTTGTAGCTCGCGCGGTCGCCGGAATAGGACCAGCCCTTGGCGTCGGCCGCGGTCTGCGTCGTCCAGCTCTTGATGCCGTCGGATGTGCAGTACCAGTGGCCGGTGCCGGCCGCCGAGGTGGTGACCGAAGCGCAAAGCGCGAGCGCGGCGAGCGCCGCGGCGGTGATGATGGAACGCATGGACGAATCCCCCAGGGTAGACGCGCGACATTATCGCCTTACGGCGACCTTCCGGAAGGGAAATCCAACCTGTATGGAGTTTAATGCTGACTGCACCCGACGCCGTCAGGCCGTCTCCTTGGCCTCTTTGCGCTTGTGCGCCACCGGGTGCATCACGCCGGCGCCGGCCGGCCAGACGCCCGGCTCGGTCTTGATCCGCATGCAGAGCTTCTGGGCATGGGGCGACAGCGTCTCCCACACCGAATGCGGCATGGACTTCCAGAAGCCGCGCGCGTCGTCGAACCAGGGGCCGTAATACTCCACGTTCGGCATGGCGCGGATCTCGCGCGACAGGTTGGGCGTCGCCCCGTGCCAGGCGCGGTTGTCGCGGATCACGCCGGCGCCCGCCTTGGCGCCGACCAGGGTGGAGAGGCGCATCCATTCCGGCTCTTCGCTCAGCGAGGGCGGCGAGGGCACGCGGCCATGGGTGCCGGCGATCTGGCGGATCGGGCCGTTCTCCCAGGTGAAGTCGCTCATCAGGAAGTTGATGGTGACGTGCGGCGGCGTCTTCTCGATGATGAGTCCCGTCGTGGCGGCGGTATATTCGTCCGTACCCGGAATTTTCCGCAGCGCGATGCCGAGGCGCTCGGCGGCCGCGGCGCGCTTGGCCGAAATCCTGAAATCCTCGCGGATGTCGGCGTGCAGCGACTGGTATTCGACCGCGCCCGGCAGGCACAGATCGCCGCCCGCGCCGCGCACGAAATAGTCGGACGTGCCGAAGATCCTGGAGAGGATCGGCGTCGTCGTCGGCAGATCGATCATCGACGCCCACACCGGATCGTGCAGCAGCTCGCGGCTCGCCGACGCGGTGCCATAGCTGTAGCGGTGGGGCAGGCGGCCGGTCTCGGTGACGTATTTCCGCTCCCCGTCGCCCTCGATCTGGAGCAGCATCTTGAGCACGCGGGCGCTCGCCGCGCGCCAGGTTTCGAGCCGCTCGGCGTCGAGCAGATTGTTCACCACCACGAAGCCGTCGCGGTGGAAGATGCGCGCGGCGCGCTCGATCTCGTGCGGCTCGACGATCTCGAGGCCGACGATGCCGTTCTTCTCACGCAGGCGGTCGCGCAGCGCCTGGACGTCGGGGTCGTCATAGACGCGGCGCTTCGGCGCGCGCGGGTCGAACTGGCGGCTCTCCAGCGTCGGGATGTAGGGGTGGCCGGCCTCGTCCGTGGTCTCGTTGGGGGGCGTCGCGGCATCCCAGCCCACGGTCGTTTCGCCGTGGATGCGCAGCGTGTCGAGTTCGCTCAAGGTAAGTCCTCCCAGCAACAATCTGGCATGACCGTCCTGCGACACGAAAGTTTTTGTCGGCGCCGCCGGGACCGGCCATAGTCGCAGCCATGATAAGCGTGGTGATCCCGGCCCACAATTCGCAAAGCGCGCTGCCGCGCTGCTTCGACGGGCTGATCGGCGCGACGGTGCGCGGGCTGGTGAAGGAAGTGGTGGTGGCCGATGGCGGCTCGACCGACGCGACTTTGACCATCGCCGACGCGGCAGGCTGCCATGTCGTGCAGGCGGGGCGCAGCCGGGCGGCGCAGCTGATCGCGGGCGCCGGCGTGGCGCGGGCCGACTGGCTTCTGTTCCTCTTGCCGCAGACGTTGCTCGACGCGGGGTGGGAGAGCGAGGTCGAGTCCTTCATGGCGCGGGTCAGCCTGGAGCGGCCGCTGGCGGCCTCGTTCCACTATGCGCTCGACGATTTCGGCGGCGCGGCGCGGCGGCGCGAGACGATGGTGGCGCTGCGAACCTCGCTGTTCGCGCTGCCTTACGCGGAGCAGGGCTTGCTGATCCCGCGCCGGCTTTATCAGAAGCTCGGCGGCCATCGCGACGTGGCGATGGAGGACGCGGACCTGGTGCGCCGCATTGGGCGCGCGGGGCTGGTGCGCTTGCGGTCGCGGGCGGTGAACCGGCCGGAGGATGCGCCAGAGGCGCGCGGCGCGCTGGTGGCGATGCTACACGCGCTGCGCGTGCCGGTGAGCGTGGTGGCCCGAATAAGCTAGCCGGTTAGCTGCTGCTGCGCCCGCGGAACGCGAAGGTGATCACCAGGCCGAGCACGAATCCGACGGCGGCGCCGATCAGCGCGACATGGATCAGCATGCCCATGATCTTCAACGCGACGAACACGATCAGCGCGAGCACGACCGCGACGATGATTTCAAGAACGCGCATGTGAGTTCCCCGACGTTGCCACGGCTCTATTACGGGCGGCGCCGGATAAAGTTCCCTGCGCGGTTCAGCGCCACGCCGCCAGCGCCGCCGAATCGAAATACTCGTCCAGCCGCGTGATGCGGCCGCCGTCGACGCGGCACACCAGGCACGCCGCGAGCGAAACGTCCTTGCCGTTCGCGAGCTTTGCCTTCAGCAGATGCTGCTGCGCGAAGCCGCCTTCGAACACATCAAGGCGGCGATCGGCGTAGCGGCGCTCGGGCACGTGCTTGATGAAATTCGCGAGGGTCTTGAGGTTCTCCTCCGGCGGCTGCCCGGCGTTGTCGGTGTTGTGCCAGATGACGGCGTCCGGCGCGTAGATGGCCCGCACGGTCTCGATATCGCCGCGCTCGATGGCATCGAAGAAGCGCTCGGCGAGGGCGCGGATGGCATCGTGGGACATAAGTCGCTCCGTTCGGATGCAGAAATAAAGGTTGCAACTTGGCGCAAAATGTCTTGTTGCGTGTATCGGGTTTTGAGAGACTTCAAGCATGAACGACATTCGAGACCTCTTCAAATTGCCGGCGGACGAGAAATTGGAGCTCGTCGACGCGTTGCTCGATAGCCTCGGCGACGAAGAGCTGCCGCCGTTGAGCGATGCGATGAAAGCGGAGCTTGAGCGTCGCGTTGCAGAACACGAGGCTGATCCGTCTTCTGCAATCCCATGGGAAATGTTGCGGGAAGAACTTCGCGCGCGCTTCAAGTGACCAGACGAGTCGCGGTCCGGCCGCAGGCTCGGATCGAATTGATTGAGGCCGCCGAATGGTATGACGAGCGTCGAAGTGGCGTCGGAGCTCGTTTGGTAACTGCGTTCGAGCAGACCCTCGAGCGTATCGCGCGAAGTCCTAAAGGATATCAAGTTGCCTTTGGCGATCTTCGCCGGGCGCCGCTGAGAAAGCTCCCTTACGGCGTGATTTATCGCGTAACCGAGAACGAAATAATCGTGGTGGGATTCATCCATCACCGCCGTAACCCGACGACTTGGCAAGGCAGAGCGTAGCGCCGTTTAACGCCGATGCTCCTCCAGCCTTGGCATGATCTCGACGAAGTTGCAGGGGCGATGGCGGATGTCGAGTTGCTGCTTGAGTATCCCGTCCCAGCCGTCCTTCACCGCGCCGGGCGAGCCCGGCAGGGCGAAGAGATAGGTGCCGCGCGCCACGCCCGCACAAGCACGGCTCTGCACCGTCGAGGTGCCGATCTTGGCGTAGCTGATCTGGTGGAAGATCGCGGCGAAGCCGTCGATCTCCTTCTCGAACACCGATTGGAAGGCTTCGACCGTCACGTCGCGGCCCGTCAGCCCCGTGCCGCCGGTCGATATCACCGCGTCGATCTCGCGATCGTCGATCCATTGCCGCAACTGCGCCGCGATCGTCGCCCGGTCGTCGGGGACGATAACCCGATCGGCGAGAATATGGCCTGCCTCCTCGATCCGCGCCGCGAGCGTGTCGCCCGATTTGTCGTCGGCGCGGGTGCGGGTGTCGGAGACCGTCATCACCGCGATGCGCACGGCGACGAAGGCGATGCTCGCGTCAATACCGGGCATCGCTCACCACCGTGCCGGCGGCGGCGGGAACGGCCGGCACTGCGGGCAGGGCGGCGGCGGGCGGCGGCGGCTGGGCCGGGGGATGGTAGATCGGCCAGTTGCCGGCGGTCATCGCGTCCAGCGACAGCGTCGGCTCGCCCAGGCGGCGGCTGTAGAGCCACTGATACATGAGCAGGCGCTTGACGTAGTAGCGCGTCTCGCTGATGCGGATGCTCTCGATGAATTCGAGCGCGTCGTCTTCCTTGCCGGCGCGTGCGTTCATCCAACCCGCGACGCGCAGCGATCCCGCGTTATACGCCGCCGGCACCTGCACCAGGTTGCCGTTGTAGTTGTTCAAGAGGAACGCGATGTAACGCTGGCCGATCGACATGTTGTATTGCGGATCGTGCAGCGCGCTGACCGCGCCGTTGCCGCCGAACTTCACCGCCGTGCCCGGCATCAGCTGCATCAGGCCGTGCGCGCCGGCATGGCTCACCGCGTCGGCGACGAAGCGGCTCTCGCAGCGGATGAACGCCAGCACCAGCGACGGATCGATGGTGTAGCCGCCTTGCGGCTTGTAGCCCGGCACCGGGAAGAGGCCGGTGAGCAGGATGCCGCGCGAGGCATAGGTCTCCGACGCGCGCAGCTCGATGTTGGTCGCGTTCACGCGGCGCGCGATCGCGGCATAGCCCATGTCGTTTCGGCCGTCGCTGTCGCCGAAGGCGCGGTTCAGCTCGTTCGGGATATCGGATTTCTCCTCGCCGACCTGACTGAGCGCCACGGCGCGATGCGCCGACGGCACCGCCATGATGGCCGAGAAATCGGCCGCCGTGAGAACCGGATCCTTGAAGCCGGTCTGCGTGTCCTGGCCCAGAATGCGCTCGGCGATGATGCCGTAGAAGGTCGGCTCCTCGCGCGCCGCCGCCTGCAAGAGCGTGACCGCGCGCTGCGGATCGCCGTCGCGCAGATGCGCCCGCGCCGCCCAGAACGCCGCCTGGCTGCGCAGATAGTTCGGCACGCTGCCGGCCTGCGCGAGAATTTCGAGATGCGCCGCCGCGTCCTGGTAATTGCCCATGCGATAGGCCGCGAAGCCGGCATACCAGTCGAGCGTCGGCACCACCTGGCGCATCGAGCCGGTGATGCTGGTCGCGGTCGTATAAGCCTGCTGGTCCTCGCCCTCGGCGATATAGGATGCCGAGACGCGCGAGGCGAGACGCGCGACGTCGTAATCCGGCACGCCGCCGGCGCGCGCGGTATCGAGCACGCCTTGCGCCTGCTCGGGCTGGTCGGCCTTGATGAAGTGCTCGATTTGCGCCTGCGCCGTCTTGCCGGCGTCGGAGGTCAGTGCCGGATCGGAGGCGTCGAACTCCTCATAGCCGCCGCCGCGCCGCCGCGGCGGACCGGCCGGCACGGGCACGCTGGCGGTCATCACGAGGGCGAATTTGTGGTGCTTCTTCTTCACGCGCTTGGTCGCGCGCTCGACCGCGAGGCGATAGATGCGGTCGGCGACCGGCAGCTCGCCATACTGGTGCATCCAGTCGAGCAGTTCGTCGAGCGAGGCATGGCCGTGCGGCGAGAGGTAATGCTCGGCGAGGACATAGCCTTCGAGCGAAGTGTCGGAGAGCTGGCCGAAGAGTTGCTTCGCATCGTCAAAACGCCCCTCGCGCTCGTCGGCGAAGATCTGGCGATAGAGCGAGACGTCGGCACTCGACAGCACCGCCATCGGCACCGAGGCGGCCGCGCCGGTATCGACCGGCATGTCGCCCATCTGGGCATGGGCCAGGCCGCCAAAGACCGTCAACGTCGCGGCGAGGGCAGCAATCAGGGCTGTCGAGGTCGCAAGGCGCATGTTCGTATCCTGCTATGACCGCCCCCCAGCAGAGGGAATGGTCGAAATTTGCGCCGCCGTCCAGAGCAAAGGCATCCGGACCGGCGTGCCTGGGTTCGTCGTGTGACCGTCTACAGACCGTCCAGCCGGTCGGCGATGGCCTGCAGATCGCGCCACGCCAGTTTCTTATGGGCCGGCTGGCGGAGCAAGTAGGCCGGATGCAGCGTCGGCATCACCGGCACCATGGTGTTCCCGATTCGGTACTCCAGCCAGCGGCCGCGCAATTTCATGATCCCATCATTGACGCCCAGCACATGCCGCGCCGCCACCGCGCCCAGCATGATCATGATCTTGGGCTGCGCCAGCTCGATGTGGCGGCGCAGGAAGGGGATGCACATCGCGACCTCGCCCGGATCGGGATTGCGGTTGTCCGGCGGACGCCACGGCATCACGTTGATGATGTAGGCCGACGTCCGGTCGAGCCCGATCGGCGCGATCATGCGGTCGAGCAGCTTGCCGGCGCGGCCGACGAAGGGCAGGCCGGCCTGATCCTCGTCGCGGCCCGGCGCCTCGCCGATGAACAGCACGCCGCTCCCGGGATTGCCGTCGGCGAAGACGGTGGTCTTCGCGAGTTTCTTCAATTGCGAGCCGTCGAAGCTCTCGAGCGCGGCCTTCAGCTCGGCCAGCGTGTTGCAGCGCGCGGCGATCTCCAGCGCCGAGCCGAAGCCGTCGGTGGCGAGCGGCGCGGTATTGGCCGGCGTGATGGCCGCGAGCGGACGCGGGCCTTCGGCGCGTGCGGCGGGCGGAGCCGGGCGCGGCGCGACGGCCGGTTTCGGCGCCGCGGGCGCCGGCGGCGCGGCCCGCACCATGAACCGGTCGACCGGCGCTTCGCCGATGGCCTCATCGGCGCCGGCGTCGATGAGCCAGGAGAGGGCGGCGAGGGTGTCGGGGCGGGGATCGCTCATCGGGCCAAATTAGACGGTTTCGCGCCCGGGCAAAACGCGCGCCGCGGAAAACCTGTCGCGCAATACAGGAAAAAACAACCACAAGTCGAATGCGGACGAATACAGGAATCGGCTATCGAATACAGGGTCTTCACTGTCGATAGGGATTGAACATGCCGGATACCAAAGGCTCGAACCTGCTCAAGGGCATCGAGAATATCACCAAGATCCTCAACGGGGTCACCGCGGCCGCGAACGCCTTCAACAGCGCGCGGTCGATCATCAACCTGGTGCTCGGCAAAGGGGGCGGCCTCAACTCGGTGGAGAGCGCGCTGCAGTCGATCGCCGCCGATATGAATGCCGGATTCGACAAGATCGTGAACGCCATCAACCTGCAGACGCTGCAGCAGGAATGGCAGACCTCGGGCGAGAAGCTGCGCGAGATGCAGCGGACCGGCCAGAGCATCTCGACGCAGTTCCTGAGCTTTACGGGCGATCCGGACACACCGAAGGTGTGGGAAGTGCAGGCCTTCGCGCAAAAGGTGCCGTTCCGCGACTGGTGCGAGAAGGGCGTTCCCGGCACCCAGCAGGGCCCGGTGCTGACGCAGCTCGCGAAGATGATCGACGATCTGTCGACGCTGGTCGGGGTCGGCTCGCCCGATTTCAGCCCGTCGATGATCGATCTGTGGGATCGCATCATCGCCTCCGCGCAGGCCGCGAATGTGTCTGGCTTCGCGGGCCTCACCAGCTATGAGCTGATGTACCGGCTGATGCAGGCGATCTTCGCGACGCTCGGCACGTTCTATTATATGCACGAAGCGATCCTGGCGCTGTATTACCAGCAGAACCCGTCCAATCCCGCCAACTTCGTCTCCGCCGCGCCCCTGGTGCAGCAGACCTTCGGCGACGTCGACACGCCCGGCTCGCTGTGGGGCATGTTCGATGCCACGATGAGCGCCTATGTGCCGACCGCCGAGGATCCGACGCAGTACGCGCCGGCGATCCAGTACGGCACCAGCGCGACCACCGGCGACAGCGCCGGCGCGGCGAAGAACGCCTCGCCGATCACGTTCTTCGCGAGCGGTGACCCCACGGGCGCCACCTTCACCTATGTGTGGACCAACATCTGCGAGCTCGGGCCCAATGCGTTCTTCAGCAACCTGCAATGGCAGACGGTGACCTATCATCCGGCGAACGAAGGCCTGGAGGTCAATGCCCATCAGGTGGCCTATCTGCAGGGCACGCCGGTCACGCTGGGGCCGAATTTCGCCGTGACGACGGGCGCGCCGGTGCCGGTGCTTAATCCTGCGGCCCCGGATTTCGCCAGCATGCTCGGTTTCGCGTTCGCGAAATCGGACAACCCCGGCAGCAAGCATTGGCGCGATGTGCTCGCCTACGCTTTCATCAACACGTCCTATTCGCCGGCGCCCGCGCTCGCGAATGCCAATCTTCTGCCGGTGGTGACGGGCTTCAAGATCATGGTGAAGCCGAACCGCTATGTGCTGAGCCTCAAATACGCCCAGCTCGACATCACCGATCCGGCCAATCCCAAGGTCGAGGCGATCCCGGGCGTCCAATGGGTCGACAATGCCTGCACCTTCAAGAACGACCCGAACTTCTTCGCGCTCGGCAAGTGGGATTATTGGCGCGTGAACATCAACCAGATCGATCTTCGTCCCGCCGGATCGACGGCGCTTTTCCCGATGACCAATGCGAGCTTCTGCCAGACGGGCCCGACCACCCAGAGCGGCACGCAGCTCGGTCTGATCGTGCAGAGCGCGTGGCCGGTCTATCGCGCCGGCTTCTTCCAGCCGACCGGCGCTTTGACCGCCAAACCCGTTCCCACCCCGCCGGGTTGGTCGCCTCCCGCGGCCGTGACGGAAGAGGTCTGAAACCGGGCCGGGCGGCGGCGCAAAATCCGTCGCCGCCCGCGTTCCGCGCGCGCTTGACCCCTCCCGCCGCACCGCCCCATAACAGGCCTACGGAGAATAAAGCGGATTTCCAGGGTTATGGCCGAGCAGGAAGCAGTTCAGCGCGAGAGCATGGAATACGACGTCGTGGTGGTCGGCGGCGGCCCGGCGGGCCTGTCGGCGGCGATCCGGCTCAAACAGATCAATCCCGACATCACCGTCTGCCTGCTCGAGAAGGGCTCGGAGGTCGGTGCCCATATCCTCTCCGGCGCCGTCGTCGATCCGATCGCGATCAACGAGCTCATTCCGGATTGGAAGGAAAAGGGCGCGCCGATCGACACGCCGGTGACGGATGATCGCTTCTATTATCTCGGACCGGCGGGCTCGATCCGCATCCCGAACTTCCTTTTCCCGCCGCTGATGCACAACCACGGCAACTATGTCGTGAGCCTGTCGAACCTCTGCAAATGGCTGGCGGCGCAGGCCGAGGCGCTGGGCGTCGAGATCTATCCCGGCTTCCCCGCCGCCGATCTGGTGATCGAGAATGGCGTCGTGAAGGGCATCACGACCGGCGATCTCGGCGTCGCCAAGGACGGCCATCACAAGGACGGCTTCACGCCGGGCATGAACATCCTGGGCAAGTACACGCTCTTTGCAGAGGGCGCGCGCGGCTCGCTGAGCAAGCAGCTGGGCAAGATCTTCAACCTGCACGACGGCCGCGACTACCAGAAGTTCGGCATCGGCATCAAAGAGCTGTGGGAGCTGCCCAAGGACAAGCACAAGAAGGGGCTGGTGATGCACAGCTTCGGCTGGCCGCTCTCCAACGACACCGGCGGCGGGCTGTTCTGCTATCACTGGGGCGAGAATTTCTGCTCCATCGGCTTCGTCGTTCACCTGAACTATTCCAACCCGTATCTGTCGCCGTTCGACGAGATGCAGCGCGTCAAGCAGCATCCGCGCATCCGCGAGATGCTCGAAGGCGGCAAGCGCATCGGCTATGGCGCCCGCGCGCTGACCGAGGGCGGGTTGCAGTCGATCCCGAAGCTGGCGTTCCCGGGCGGCGCACTGGTGGGATGCGGCGCCGGCTTCATGAACGTGCCGCGCATCAAGGGCAGCCACAACGCGATGAAGTCCGGCATGCTGGCGGCGGAAGCGGCCGCGGCGGCGCTGGCGGCGGGCCGCGCGAACGACGTGCTGGAAAGCTACGAGCCGTCGGTCGAAGCGAGCCACATCTACAAAGACCTCAAGCGCGTACGGAATTTCAAGCCGCTGTGGTCCAGGCTGGGCACCTTCCTGGCGCTGCCGTTCATGGCGCTGGAGCTTTGGACCAACCAGCTTTTCGGATTCAGCTTCTTCGGCACGCTGAAACACGGCAAGCCGGATTACGCGACCCTGAAGCCGGCGTCATCTTCGAAGAAGATCGCCTATCCCAAGCCGGACGGCGTTATCAGTTTCGACAAACTTTCGTCGGTATTCTTGTCCAATACGAACCACGAAGAAGACCAGCCCGTTCACCTGAAGTTGACCGACCCTTCGATCCCGATCCGGGTAAACCTTCCGGAATACGACGAGCCGGCGCAGCGCTATTGCCCGGCCGGCGTTTACGAGGTCGTGCAGGACACGTCGGGCCCGAGGTTCCAGATCAACGCGCAGAACTGCGTCCATTGCAAAACCTGCGATATCAAGGATCCGGCGCAGAACATCACCTGGGTGACGCCCGAGGGCGGGGGCGGCCCCAACTACCCCAACATGTGAGGATTTTTCGTTGCAGATCGCGCACCGCCTGGCCGTCCTGACCGCCATTCTTCTGCTCGGTGCGTGCAGCACCACGCCCGGCGGCGGCAGCACGCCGTCGTCGATCGGCGACACCAAGGTGGTGTCGAGCCATGCGGGCGACGCCGATGCGACCGAGTTCGGCAACTATCTCTCGGCGCGCTTCGCGGCCAGCCAGCACGACCTGAAGAACGCCTCGACCTATTACCGCCTCAGCCTCGACGCCGATCCGGACAACAAGGAGCTGCTCGCGCTCTCCTTCTTCTTCGCGACCTCGTCGGGCGACGTCGACGGTGCCGCCAAGCTGGCGCAGAAGGTGATCGCCGATCATCCCGACGATCTCTCCGGCCGCCTGACGCTGGCGGTCGCGGCGCTCAAGCATCGCGACTATGCCGGCGCGCGGACCCAGATGGGCCTTGCCGCCAAGGGGCCGTTCAGCTCGGTGACGACGGCGCTGATCGACGCTTGGGCCGCGGCCGGGCAGGGCGACAAGAAGTCGGCGATCGGCGATCTCGCAACGCTGCGCGCGACCGGCGAGGTCGACGCGATGGCGATGTATCACCTGGCGCTGCTCAGCGAGTATATCGGCGACAACGACACCGCCGAGGCGTCCTACAAGGCGACGATGCAGGCGGGTCTCACGCCGCGCGTGGTCGACGCCTTCGGCCGTTTCCGGGAGCGCACCGGCAAGACCGGCGAAGCGAGCGCGCTCTACACCCGGGCGCAGGGCGAGATCGGCATGAAGCTGATCGCCGATACGGGCCTGGCCCGCATTGCCGCGCACAAGAAGCCCGACGCCATCGTGATGCGCCCCGAGGACGGCGCGGCCGAGGCGCTGTTCGGCATCTCGGCCTCGCTGACCGATCAGGCGAGCGCGGAGGTCTCGATCCTCTATCTGCGCCTCGCGCTCTATCTGCGGCCGAGCCTCGACCTCGGCGCGGTGCTGCTCGCCGACCGGCTCGAGGGCCTGCAGAAATACGACGAGGCGATCGCCGCCTATAGGATGGTGCCCAAGAGCTCGCCCTATTGGCGCCTCGCCGCGGTCGAGACCGCGCTCGACCAGGCGCGGCTGCAGCAGACCGACGCCGCCATCGTCACGTTGAAAGACCTGACGGCGCAGGATCCGACCGACGTCGATGCGTGGACCGCGCTCGGCGACACCTATCGCAGCGCGAGCCGGTGGAAAGAGGCGACCGACGCCTACGATCACGCCCTGGCGCTGCGCCAGGACGGCAAGCCCGCGTCGCAATGGCCGCTCTATTTCGCGCGCGCGGTGTCGGAGCAGGGCGTCAAGAACAACGATGCGGCCGAGACCGATCTGAAGAAGGCGCTGGCGCTGTCGCCCGACGAGCCGTCGCTGCTCAACTATCTCGGCTACACCTGGGTGGACGAGAACCGCAACATCCCCGAAGCGTTGGCGATGCTCGAGAAGGCGCACGCGCTGCGCCCGACCGACGGCTACATCGCCGACAGCGTGGGCTGGGCCTATTTCAAGCTCGGCCGCTATCCCGAGGCCGCCAAGGCGCTGGAGACGGCGGTGGAGCTGGTACCGGGCGATCCCACGATCAACGATCACCTCGGCGACGCCTATTGGCGCGTGGGCCGCAAGCTGGAGGCCTCGTTCCAGTGGAATCATGCGCTCGCCTTCGGGCCGAGCGATGCCGACAAGGCGACGATCGAGAAAAAGCTGAAGGACGGGCTGGATGACGGTGCGAAGCCGAATTGAGGCCTTCGCGCCGGCCAAGATCAACCTCTTCCTGCATGTCGGCGACACGCGCGCCGACGGCTATCACGAGCTCGAAAGCATCGCGGCGTTCGTCGACATCGGCGACAAGCTGATTTTCGAGCGCGCCGACACGCTGTCGCTGACCATCGAGGGCCCGTTCGCACAGGGCCTCGCGGCGGAGAGCGACAACCTCGTGCTGCGGGCCGCCCGCGCGCTTGCCGAATATGCGGAGCACGATAATCCCGGCGCGAAGATCACGCTGATCAAGAACCTGCCGGTGGCTTCGGGCATCGGCGGCGGCTCTGCCGACGCGGCAGCGGCGCTGCGGGGCCTGGTTCGGCTCTGGGACCTCGTCGATATGGGCCCGAACAAGGCGCGCGACGTCGCCGAGACCCTCGGCTCCGACGTGCCGGTGTGCGTCGAGAGCCGCACCGCGTGGATGCATGGCCGCGGCGAGATCGTCACCTTCGCGCGCCGCCTGCCGCCGATGCTGATCGTGCTGGTCAATCCGCGCGTCGCGGTGCCGACGGGCCCGGTGTTCGCCGCGCTCAAGACGCGCAGCGGCGTCGGCATGCAGCAGGACCGCATCCCGTACGATCCGAACGTGTGGGGCGTGACGGACTATCTCGCCGCGACGGCGAACGATCTGGAGGCGCCGGCGCTCGCAATCGCGCCGGTGATCGGCGAAGCGCTGGCAGCGCTGCGCGCGCAGCCGGACGCGATGCTGGCGCGCATGTCGGGCAGCGGCGCGACGTGTTTCGGTTTCTATAAGGACGACGAGGCTGCCCGGTTCGCCGCCGACGCGATCGCCGCCGCCCATCCCGGCTGGTGGGTGCAGACGGCGCGGGTGATGAATTAGATATGCACGTATAAGTTGCAATACCGATTCATTTCGCGTAGATGAGCTTCCGGGTTAACGCCGCGGGGGGCCATGGCGACGAATTGGAGCCGAACGGCTTATTTGGTTCTTTTCATCGGCGTCGCCGTCGCATGCGAGCCTGCGCTTCGCGCGCATGGGACCCTCTGGATCGAATGGATCATCCTCGTCGCCGGCTTCGTGCTGGCCCTCGCCGCCAACGGCTATTTCGGCGAACTCGACGATCGTGTGGTCGCGAAGGTCTCCGGCGTCGACAAGCGCGTCATCCATAGGATATCGGTCGATGGCGACGTCTATTCGAATTGCCAGGCCGATTTTTTCATTCTCGCGATCTGCCTCGTCATAGCCGTCTACATCATCGCCTATACCTATGTCATATCGTACTTGCCCGTTCCGGACACGTCGGACGTGATCCGCCTCATGCCGCAGATCGCGACGGGCGTTTCGATCTTCGGGCTCGCGTTCGTGGCCGTGCGCTATGCCTGCTTCCTTCGGCTGACGCTGATCCTCGAAGCCGTTACCGCGCATTTCGCAAAGCCGCCGGAGCTGCGCGATACCACCAAGTTCCACGGTATCATGCCATCGACGCTCGACGATCTGCAGCAGGCGGTCTTCCGCATGGAGACGCTGTATGAGCCGCCGGGCAATATCTTCGTCACCATCGGCATCATGGGCACCTTCCTGGGGCTCGCCTTCGGACTCTCGACGCTGCCGCTGGACAGCATGATGCACAGCGATTTCAAGACGGCCGTCACGCAGTCCGTTCCCTTCGTTCGCAGCATGGGCCTTGCCCTCGGCATCAGCACGACCGGCGTCATCGCCGCGTTGGCGGCTCATTTCTGGCGTAGCTGGAGCGGGCCGCCGGATTCCATCGAGGGGTTGGTCTCGCGGGCGCGCGGCCTTGCCGAGATGCAAAGGCAGCCGACGGTCTAGGCATGGCGTCCGGCAAGAAGTTCAACATCTGGATCGCCTATTCCGACCTATTCTCGAACCTGGCGGTCTTCCTGTTCCTGTCTGCGTTCGGCGCGTTCGCGGCGCTTGGGGTTCCAACGCCGACAAAGCCGACGCAAGAGATATGCCCGGCTTTGCCGGCCGATGTGGCCGCGATGCTGGTGCATGGCGGTGTCGTCGACGATCACGACAGCGATCTCAAGCCGCCGGCATCGGGAGGCGTTGGAGGACAGAATTGCGCGACGCGATATACCGTCGATATGTCGCGCATCGGCCCCGGCATCGCGACTGCGCCCAAGAACGGCGGGTTGTCTCAATCTCAAAGCGATGCGATCGATCATCTCTGCCAGCAGCTCTGGGGCGCGGCGACGCGGACCGACCTGACGCAAGGCGGCGGGCAGATCGTGATCGTGGGCACGGCCGCCGTGCGGCCGAACGCCTTTGGCATGTGCAAGCAATACGGCGACGACAATCCTCTCGTCTTCAACAAGGGGGATTACTGGCATCGCATTGCGCTTTCGGATTGCTGGTTCGACCGGTATTGGCCGGGCGGCAAGGGCCATTTCCACAACGCGTCCTGCGCGAGATTCGATGGCTGCGACAACGGCAGGATCCGCGGCCACGATTTCTGCGGCGATTTCAACAAGGACGTGGTGCGCAATGTGGTCCGGCGTCTCAGTTGCTTCGAGCAGGATGCGACCAAGCGGGCGGAGGTGCTGTACACGCTTTGCCAAAGAAGCCTGGCGATCCGGGATTTCGACACAACGCTGATCCGAATCTCGGGCGGGGTCTTGGACGGCAATCCCCTGAACTACTTCAAGACGCTGAGCGATACCTGGAACGACCGCGTGCATTACCGCGGCGAGATCGGCGACGACCCCAGCGGCGCCGTCTATGTCGATGTCGTGTTCGACAAGGTTCAGGTACCGGCGGCGCCGGCGGCCAAGCGCTAATACGCCCGTTCGACGCAGAAATCTGCGATGTCGGCCAGGGCCTCGCGCACCTCGCTCGCGGGGAGCGGCGCCAGCGCGGCCTTCGCGGCGTCGGCGTAGTGCCGGGCGCGCGTCATCGTCTCCTGGATCGCGCCGGTCTCTTCCACATAGGTGATGGCGCGTTCGAGGTCGGCCTCGGTCTGCGTGCCCTCGATGGCGCGCTTCCAGAAGGCCGCTCCCTTCGCGTCCGCCCGTTCATAGGCGAGGATCACCGGCAGCGTCACCTTGGCCTCGCGGAAATCGTCGCCCACCGCCTTGCCCATCAGCGCCTGGCGCCCCGAATAGTCGAGCGCGTCGTCCACCAGCTGGAACGCGATGCCGAGATTCATGCCGTAGCTGCGCATCGCCGCGATGAAGTCCGCGCCACCCGGATCCTTGGCGCACAGCGTCGCGCCGGATTCGGCGGCGGCGGCGAACAGCTCGGCGGTCTTGGCGCCGACGACCTTCAGGTAGTGCGCCTCGGTCGTGCCGAGATTGCTCTCGGATTGCAGCTGCATCACCTCGCCCTCGGCGATGATCGCCGAGGCGCCCGACAGGATGTCGAGCACGCGCAAGGAGCCGGTATCGACCATCATCTCGAAGGCGCGGCTGAAGAGAAAATCGCCGACCAGCACGGTCGCCTTGTTGCCCCACACCAGATTGGCCGCGACCTTGCCGCGGCGCAGGGTCGAGGCGTCGACGACGTCGTCGTGCAACAGCGTCGCGGTGTGGATGAACTCGACCGCCGCCGCCAGGTTGACGTGCCGGTCGCCGCCATAGCCGCCCATCCGCGCCGCCGCCAGCGTCAACATCGGACGCAGCCGCTTGCCGCCCGAGTCGATCAGGTGCTTCGCGAGATCGGGGATCAGCAGCACCGCCGAGCCCATCCGCGCGTGGATCATCTTGTCGGTCGCGGCCATGTCGGTGGCCACCAGCGCGTGCAGGCGTTCGACGGGCGAGACGCCTTCATTGGCCTTGCGCTGGTCGGGCTTGAGCATGTTCGCGGTCCTTGCCGGAGGTGCCCGGCCTTTGCGACATTGGTCAGCGATCCGCCTTGCGTCAAGGCGGCCAAAGCTCGCGGGCGCCCTTCCGGATATCCTCGATGAAACCGGTACTTAAGACCAACAATGTGGTGCTCCTGTCCTTCGTGCGGGACCTGCTCGCACAAGCGGGCATCGAGAGCCTGGTGTTCGACGAGAATGCCAGCGTGATGGACGGCAGCCTGGGCATGCTGCCGCGCCGGCTGATGGTGGCGGACGAAGACTTCGCGCGCGGCGTAGCGTTGGTGAAAGACGCCGTGGCGCGCGGCCCGGCGCAAGTGCCGCCGCACGAGATCAGCGAGGACCGGTTCCTGGCGGGCCGCATCCTGGTGCGCCAGTTCAAGGGCGGCTTCCGCGCCGGGCTCGACGCGGTGATGCTGGCCGCCGCCGTGCCGGCGCGCGGCGCCGACCAGGTGCTCGAGCTGGGCAGCGGGGCAGGGACCGCGAGCCTGTGCCTCGCCGCGCGGGTCGGCGAGCTGCGCGTGACGGGCGCGGAGATCGACAGCGAGCTGGTGGCGCTCGCCAACGACAACGCCGCGGCGAACGGGCTCGATGCGCGCGTCGTGTTCGCCGCCGCCGACGTGCTCGACCTGCCGCCGGACCTCAAGCGCGACTACGACCATGTGCTGTGCAATCCGCCGTTCCACGCGCAGTCGGGCGAGCGCTCGCCCGATGCCGAACGCGCCCGCGCCACGCATGACGAGGGATGCTTGAGCAACTGGCTGTCGGTGGGCGTAAAGCGCACCGCGTCCGGCGGGACGTTCACCGCGATCCTGCGCGCCGATCGCCTGGGCGAGGCGCTGGCGGCGCTGCCGGCGACGGGCGTCGCGGTGTTTCCGCTCCATCCGCGCGTGGGCGAGGCGGCGAAGCGCGTGATCGTGCAGCTGACCAAGACCTCGCGCGCGCCGCTCGAGATGCGGCATGGATTGGTGCTGCACGAAGCCGGCGGACGCTACACCGACCTCGCGGACGGCATCCTGCGCGGCGAGAAAGGATTGAGCTTATGAGCCGGATCTTCGGAAAGGTCTGCCAGAACGGCTATGTCGTGCGCGACATCGAGGCGGCGATGACGCACTGGACGCAGGTGCTCGGCGTCGGGCCGTTCTATTACATCGAGCGGGTGACGATGGACTGGTTCCGCTATCGCGGCGCGCCGTCGGAGGCCGAGGTGTCGATCGCTTTGGCGAACACGGGCGATCTGCAGATCGAGCTGATCCAGCAGCGCAACGACGCGCCGAGCATGTATCGCGATTTTTTGGAAAGCGGCCGCGAGGGCCTGCAGCACATGTCGTATTGGACGCGCGACTATCAGGCGGATTTCGACCGGTTCGCAGGGATGGGATTCAAGATCGGGCAGGAAGGCCAGATCGGCGGCGCGCAGGGCCGGTTCGTGTACTTCGACACCGAGACGCATCCGGGCACGGTGATCGAGGTGTCGGACATCTCCGGCAGCAAGGGCGCGTTCTTCGAGCGGATCAAGGCCGCGGCGGCGAAATGGGACGGCTCGCGGCCGATCCGGGCGGCGCAGAGTTAGCCCTTATTGTCATGCCCGCGCAGGCGGGCATCCAGAGGCCGCATGCGCTTGCGCTGGACGGTTCGGGACCCCCGCCTACGCGGGGGTGACAGTGAGCGGGGATGGCATTATCCCGCCGCCGCGATCTGATACAGGTACTGCACATACGCGAACGTTGCGCCGTCCATGCCCAGGATACGCGGGTTGGTGCTGTCGATCAGGTAGAACTCGTTCGGCGCATGCTGGCCGGTGCCGTAGCCCATGCCGTAATGGCTCGCCGCCATGTGCAGCGGGGCACCGGTGAACACCACGCCCGGCCACGAGCCGGCGCTGCGCGGGTTGAGCGTCGGCGGATAGCCCTGACGCGTGTAGAGCGCGATCTCGGCTTGGATCAGCTTGGAATGCTCGTCGACCTCGTTGGGATCGTAGCCGCCCGAGACGTTCACCTCGATGTCGGTGAAGCCGCGCTTGTCGAGATGGGCGCGCAGCTTGCGATGCGCCTCGTCCAGCGTCTGGTTCGGCACCAGGCGGCAGTCGATCTTGGCCACCGCGCGGCCCGGCAGGATCGTCTTGCCGCCGGGGCCCGTGTAGCCGGCGACCAGGCCTTCGATGTTGATCGTGGGCTGCGACGCCAGGCGTTCCATCGCCGCCTCGAAGGGCAGGTCGTCGATCCAGTGCTGGACGCCCAGCGCCGCCATTTCGGCCTTCTCGTCGCGCACCTTCACCGAAGCCGCGATGATCTCCTTCTCGCGCGGCGTCATCGGTCGCACGTTCTCGAACCAGCCGTCGACCGCCGGCGTGTTGCCGTCGGCGGAGACCAGCGTGTTCAACGCATGCACCAGCCGCCAGGTCGGGCTGTCGACCGCCGCCTTGTAGCTCGAATGCAGGTCGTGCGCCGGACCGCGGCCCCAATGCGCGCCGGAGGAGACCATCTCCAGCTCCATCACGCCCTTGGCGCCGAGCTGGATGGTCACCGCCCCGGTCGGATTCTGCGACGCCGACGGCATGGTGACGCCCACGCATTTGCCCAGCGCGGCGGCGATGTCGGGACGGTGCACGATCTCGTGGAAATGCGGCGAGGCGATCTCCTCCTCGCCTTCGCACACCAACACCAGGTTGACCGGCAGCCGCTTGCCTGTCGCCTTGAAAGCGGCGAGCGCGGCGAGGAACGTCGCCTCGGGACCCTTCTGGTTGACCGCGCCGCGCCCGACGATGGTCTTGCCGAGGCCGGGATGGTCGACCAGGCGCCCCTCCAGCGGCGGCGAGGACCATTCGGCCGGATCGAACTGCTTCACGTCGTACATGAAGTAGAGGCCCATGGTCTTGGGCGCGCCCGCGTCCAGCGTCGCGAAGACGCCCGGCACGCCGGAGGTCGGCACGATCTCGACATGCTGGAAGCCCGCCTCGCGCGCGAGGTTGGCCATGTACGCGGCGCCGTCCTTGGTGTTGCGGTTCTCGGCCGCGATGGTGGGGAAGGCAATCCAGTCCTGCAGCCGTTTCAGCGCGGCGGGATGGCCATCGGCGATGGCCTTCTTGAAGGCGCCCATATCCTCGGCCGCGAACCCGGGCAGGGGCATCGCCAGCGCCGCCGCGAACGCCGCCCCGCCCAGAAGAACCGCGCGCCGGTCGGAATCGGTCATGTGAACCTCCCTCTTTGTTGTCAGTTTGATTGGCTTAAAGCGCCGCTGGCAAGGCACAACTAGGGTGTCATTCGCCGCGAATGCGGCGAACCCAGTTGACGCATGCTCCTGCGTCGCAAGATTTCACCTGGGTCCGCCGCATTCGCGGCGGATGACAGTGCTGCTTGAGTATGGCAGCCCATGCCTTGTCCCACCACGTCCCTGCCTATAGTTTCCGGCCCTCATTTTGGACCGCCCGCCATGCCCCCAGAAATAAAAAAGGCCAAGACATTCCAGGACCTGATCCTGACGCTCCAGAACTTCTGGGCGTCGAAGGGGTGCCTGATCCTCCAGCCTTACGACGACCAGATGGGCGCAGGTACCTTCCATCCCGCGACGACGCTGCGCGCGCTGGGCCCGCGGCCGTGGCGCGCCGCCTATGTCCAGCCTTCCCGCCGGCCCAAGGACGGCCGCTATGGCGAGAACCCGAACCGCCTGCAGCACTATTACCAGTTCCAGGTGATCATGAAGCCGGCGCCGGCCGACATCCAGGACCTGTATCTTGAGAGCGTGCGTGCCATCGGCCTCGATCCGGCGCTGCACGACATCCGCTTCGTCGAGGACGACTGGGAGAGCCCGACGCTGGGCGCCTGGGGCCTTGGGTGGGAGGTGTGGTGCGACGGGATGGAGATCAGCCAGTTCACCTATTTCCAGCAGGTCGGCGGCATCGATTGCGATCCGGTGGCGGCGGAGATCACCTACGGTCTCGAGCGCCTCGCGATGTACGTGCAGAACGTCGAATTCGTCTACGACTTGGCGTTCAACGACGACTTCCGCTACGGCGAGGTGTTCCACCAGGCCGAACAGGAATTCAGCGCCTACAATTTCGAGATGGCCGACACCGACATCCTGTTCCAGCACTTCAAGGACGCCGAGAAGCAGGCCCTCGAGCTGGTGAGCGGCAACAAGAAGCTCGCGCTGCCCGCTTACGACCAGTGCATCAAGGCAAGCCACGCCTTCAACCTGCTCGATGCGCGCGGCGTGATCAGCGTGACGGAGCGCGCCGCCTATATCGCGCGGGTGCGCACGCTGGCGAAGGCCTGCTGCGAAGCCTGGCTCGCGACGCCGCAAGGCGCCTATACGCCGAGGTTCGGGTAAGCCATGTCGGACCTTCTGCTCGAACTGTTCAGTGAGGAAATCCCCGCGCGCATGCAGGCGCAGGCGGCGAAGGGTCTCGAACGCCTGGTCGCCGGCGCGTTGTCGGATCGTGGCTTGCTGTTCGAGGGCATCAAAGCCTTCGCGGGGCCGCGCCGCCTGACGCTCGCGGTCGCCGGCCTGCCGGCCAAGCAGCCGGATGTTAAGGACGAGAAGAAGGGCCCGCGCGTGAACGCGCCGCAGAAGGCCGTCGACGGCTTTCTGCGCTCGGCGGGCGTGACGCTCGAAGACTGCGAACAGCGCGACGACGGCAAGGGCGCGTTCTATGTCGCGGTGATCGACCTCAAGGGCCGCGCCACGGCGGACGTGATCGGCGAGTTCCTGCCGGAGGTGCTGGGCAAGCTGCCCTGGCCGAAATCGATGCGCTGGCCGCAAGCGACGAACAACCCGGTGCGCTGGGTGCGGCCGCTGCATTCCATTCTCTGCACGCTGGACGGCGAGGTGGTCGACTTCGCCTTCGCGGGGGTGAAGAGCGGCAACACGACCAAGGGCCACCGCTTCCTGTCGAACGGCGTCATCACCGCGAAGCGCTTCGAGGATTATCGCGACAAGCTGCGCGCCGCGCATGTCGTGCTCGAGGCCGAGGAGCGCAAGGCGATCATCTTCGAGGGCGTGAAGTCGGCGGCGTTCGTGCACGGGTTGGAGATGATCCCGGACGAGGGCTTGCTCGACGAGGTCTGCGGCCTCGCCGAATGGCCGGTGGTGCTGATCGGCGCCATCGAGGACCGGTTCATGGACGTGCCGCCCGAGATCCTCCAGACCTCGATGCGCACGCACCAGAAGTATTTCAGCCTGCGCGAGCCCGGCACCGGCAAATTCGCGAGCCGCTTCGCGCTGGTGGCGAACATGATCGCCGAAGACGGCGGCAAGGAGATCGTCGCCGGCAACGAGCGCGTCCTGCGCGCCCGGCTGAGCGACGCGAAGTTCTTCTGGGACCAGGACCGCAAGACGCGGTTGGACGCACGGGTTAATTCGCTGCGCAATATTGTCTTTCACGCCAAGCTGGGGACGCAATACCAACGTGCTCGGCGCATTGGAATGCTGGCTGGTGAAATAGCGGTTGCATTAGGACAAGACGAAATTAACGCCGACAAAGCTCGTCGCGCTGGCGTGCTGAGCAAAGCCGATCTGACGACCGGCATCGTGGGCGAATTTCCAGAGCTGCAAGGCTTGATGGGCGGTTATTACGCTCAGAACGATAATGACGATGCCGATATCGTTCGAGCAATTCGTGATCACTATCGGCCTGTCGGCGTCGGTGACGCTGTGGCTAATGTTCCTGTGGCATCGGCTGTTTCGTTAGCCGATAAAATAGACACATTGTTTGGCTTTTTCCTGATCGACGAACAGCCTACAGGTTCAAAAGACCCATTCGCGCTACGCCGAGCAGCCATCGGACTCGTGCGAACTATTCTTGAAAATGGGTATCGCATCCATCTTCAACCTATCCTGCATATCGCTGGTGAGATTCACCTCGACTTCGTCGTATCTCGCCTGAGTAAAGAAGTGGAACACGCGGCAGCGCGGGTTGAGCAACTCGGGTTTGCGCGACCTGATGTAATTGACGAGACACACGTGCGCCTAACGAAAGTCGGGCCATCTGAAATGGGGCTTGAAAGCATCGGAAAATTTGTCGAGGCCGAGTTTGAGTTGCTTTCGTTTATCGCCGACCGCCTCAAAGTTGCGCTCCGCGAAAAGGGCACCCGCCACGATCTGATCGATGCCGTGTTCTCGCTCGGCAATGAGGACGATCTCGTGCGGCTCGTCGCGCGGGTCGAGGCGCTGCAGGCGTTTCTCAAATCCGACGACGGCGCGAACCTGCTGGCGGGCTACAAGCGCGCCGCGAACATCCTCAAGGCCGAGGAGAAGAAGGACGCCAAGGCCTATATCGGCGAGGTCGAGGACGGCCAGCTCGTCGAGGCCGCCGACACCGACCTGTTCGCGGCGCTCTCTGCCGCCCGCGCCGCCATCGCACCAGCGCTGGAGCAGGAAGCCTTCGCCGGCGCCATGCGCACCATGGCGGGATTGCGCGCGCCGGTCGATGCGTTCTTCGAAAAGGTGAAGGTCAACGCCGGCGACCCGAAGGTGCGCGTCAACCGCCTCAATCTGCTCGCAAGCCTGCGCGCCACGCTGCACCAGGTGGCGGATTTCTCGAAGATCGAAGGCTGAACACGACGCGTTATTGTCATGGTCCGCAAAAGCGGGCCATCCAGTTTGTGCGCCGCGAACCTTGAAGGAGAAGCGCAGACGTTACCTGGATGGCCCGCTTTTGCGGGCCATGACAGTTTGGTCGATGGCCCGCGGGCGTCTACGCCCCGTCCTTCTCCGTCGTCGGGTCGATCATCTTGCGGACCTCGGTGATCTTGGTCGCGGGGAAGCCGCTCAGCTCGGCGTGCTTGCGGATCACCGCCTCGTCCTTCGCCAGGTAGACGCAGAACGTCTTGTCGGCAGCCACGAAGCTCTCCTGCCACTGGATGTCGGGGCCGAGCTGGCTCAGCACCTCGTTCGATTTGGCGGCGGCGGCCTTCAGCTGTTCGCGCTCGAAGGAGCCGACGGTGGGGATATCGCGTTCGATGATGAATTTGCGCAAGGCCATGATGATACCTCTCGTTACAGATCGACGGGGAAGAAGAACGTGATCCACAGCGCCACCAGGATGAAGTTCGACACCGCGAACATCGTCAGCCGGTGGATCACGTTGTTGTAGCTGATATGGATCAGCGTCTGGGCGAGGCGGAACCCGACATAGGCCCAGGCCAGTTCCATGATCAGCGGCGTCACCAGCTTGGACACGAAGAACATCAGGCAGATGACATAGAACAGCACCGGCAACTCGAGCAGGTTCATCATCGCCCGGTTGGGGATCGAGACCTCGCCCGGCACGTTGCTGGACTCGCCGAAGCGGAAGTCCTCGCGGCTTACCGTGCCGGCACGCGCCGCGCCGATGCGGCGGAACGGGATCAGGAGCAGCACGCCGAAGGTCCAGAAGGCCAAAAGGCCCACCGGCACGAAGATCGAGCTCTGGTTCATGCGAATCCCCAATTGGTCTGGTGCGACGTTAACGCGGAACGCGGGCGGTTGGGAGCCGAGGGCGTCTCGGTGCTAAGATGACGGACGCACTGCACAATTTCGGGTCGCATCGCCATGGCAAAGTGGGTCTATTCGTTCGGTAACGGCACGGCCGAGGGCGAGGCGGGGATGAAGAACCTGCTCGGCGGCAAGGGCGCGAACCTGGCCGAGATGAGCAATCTGGGGCTGCCGGTACCGCCCGGCTTCTCCATCACCACCGAGGTCTGCACCTATTATTACGCCCATGGCGAGCGCTATCCGGCCGAGCTGAAAGCCGACGTCGCGGCGGCCCTGGCCAAGGTCGGCGAACTGGCCGGCGGCGTCCTGGGCGATCCGGCGCGGCCGCTTCTGGTCTCGGTGCGCTCCGGTGCGCGGGTGTCGATGCCGGGCATGATGGACACCGTCCTGAATCTCGGGCTGAACGCCGAGACCACGGAGGGTCTTGCCAAGATCACGGGCGACGCGCGTTTCGCCTACGATTCCTACCGCCGCTTCATCCAGATGTATTCCGATGTCGTGCTCGGCGTGGAGCATGCGCTGTTCGAGGAGATCCTGGACGGGCAGAAGGAAGAAAAGGGCCTCGAGCTCGACACCGAACTCAGCGCCGAAGACCTGAAGAAGATCGCGCGCCTGTTCCGCGAGCGCGTCGCCAAGGAGCTGGGCCGGCCGTTCCCCGAGGACGTGCACGAACAGCTGTGGGGCGCGATCGGCGCGGTGTTCGGCTCGTGGCACAGCGCGCGCGCGAAAACCTATCGGCGCATGTACGCCATCCCGGAAGAGTGGGGCACCGCGGTGACGGTGCAGGCGATGGTGTTCGGCAATCGCGGCGAGACGAGCGCGACCGGCGTCGCCTTCACCCGCGATCCGTCCACCGGCGAGAAGCTGCTCTACGGCGAATTCCTCATCAACGCGCAGGGCGAGGATGTCGTCGCGGGCATCCGCACGCCGCAGGCGATCAGCAAGGTCGTGCGCGAGCGCCAAGGCGCCCGCAAGCCGTCGATGGAAGAGGCGATGCCCAAGGCGTTCGCCGAGCTGAAGGGGATCTGCGACCGGCTCGAGACCCATTACCGCGACATGCAGGACCTCGAATTCACGGTGCAGGAAGGCAAGCTCTTCATGCTCCAGACGCGCGCCGGCAAGCGCACGGCGGCGGCCTCGCTGAAGGTTGCGGTCGACATGGAGCGCGAAGGGCTGATCGACAAGGAAATCGCCATCGGCCGCGTCGAGCCTTCGGCGCTCGACCAGTTGTTGCATCCCACCCTCGATCCCAACGCGCCGAAGGAGCAGATCGCGGCCGGCCTCGCCGCATCGCCGGGCGCCGCGACCGGCGAAGTGGCGTTCACTGCCGACGAGGCGGAGAAGCTGGCGCTCGAACATCGCGACGTCATCCTGGTGCGCACCGAGACGAGCCCGGAAGACATCCACGGCATGCATGCGGCGCGCGGCATCCTCACGGCGCGCGGCGGCATGACCAGCCATGCGGCGGTGGTGGCGCGCGGGATGGGGCGGCCCTGCGTCTCCGGCGCGGGCGGCATCAAGATCGATGTCGCAGCCGGCACCATGACCTGCGGCGCGCATGTGATAAAGCGCGGCGACATCATCACCATCGACGGCGCGCTGGGCGCGGTGTTCAAGGGCAAGGTATCGCTGCGCCAGCCGGAGCTGACGGGCGATTTCGGCGTGCTGATGGGTTGGGCGGATTCGATCCGCACGCTCAAGGTGCGCACCAATGCCGACACGCCGGCCGACGCCGTGGTGGCGCGCAAGTTCGGCGCCGAGGGCATCGGCCTGTGCCGCACCGAGCATATGTTCTTCGAGGCGGACCGCATCGTCGCGGTGCGTCAGATGATCCTGGCCGACGCCGAAGCGGACCGCAAAGCCGCGCTCGCCAAGCTTCTGCCGATGCAGCGCGCCGACTTCGAAGGCATCTTCAAGGCGATGGACGGGCTGCCGGTGACGATCCGCCTGCTCGATCCGCCGCTGCACGAATTTTTGCCGCAGAAGGAGAACGAGTTCGCCGACGTGGCGCGTGCCGCCGGCGCCGATCCGGCCAAGCTGCGGGCCCGCGCTATCGCGCTGCACGAGTCTAACCCGATGCTCGGCCATCGCGGCGTGCGCCTCGGCATCACCTATCCCGAGATCTACGAGATGCAGGTGCGCGCCATGCTGGAGGCGGCGCTGAACGTCGGCGGCGGCGTGAAGCTCGAAATCATGGTGCCGCTGGTCGGGTTCAAGGCCGAGCTCGACCGCATCAAGGACCGCATCGATGCCGTCGCGGCCGCGGTGAAGGCCGAGCGCGGATCGTGCCCGGATTATCTCGTCGGCACGATGATCGAGCTGCCGCGCGCCGCGCTGCGGGCGAAGGAGATCGCGCAGACAGCCGAGTTCTTCTCCTTCGGCACCAACGATCTGACGCAGACGACCATCGGCATCTCCAGAGACGACGCCGGCATGTTCCTCATCGACTATCTCAACAAAGGCGTGATCGCGCGCGATCCGTTCGTGTCGATCGACGTCGACGGCGTGGGCGAGCTGGTGCAGATCGCTGCGGAGCGTGGGCGCAGCAGCCGCGCGAATCTCAAGCTCGGCATCTGCGGCGAGCATGGCGGCGATCCCGACTCGATCCGATTCTGTCACGAGACGGGACTCGATTACGTGTCGTGTTCGCCCTTCCGCGTGCCCGTCGCGCGTCTCGCGGCGGCACAGGCGGCGTTGACAAAGCGCAACGACGCGGAATAATCCGTGTAGGGACGATGCAGGAAAACCCTGGGTTTTTCGGCGTCAAATGACGCTGTGTCATGAATTTGAAAATTTTGATTTGACGATTCGTTTTTTTGTCGGCACAAGCCCGATCCACATCGAGGGCGGGGACCATTCGGAATTGCAATTTCAGAACTGAACAAAAATCCGAAACGAGTCACTAGGAAGCCGAAGATCATGAAAACGAAGGATGCTCTGTCGCGGTCGGACCGCGTGCTTGTCGGTGCGCTTGCCATCGTGCTGGCTACGGCGAGCATGGCGATCGGCGCGTCGCTCAATGCGAACGCCGCTATCCGTCCGCACACGGATGAAGTGCGCGTGATCAAGATCGAGAAGCCGGTCGTCAAGATCGTTCAGGCCCCGGCTATCCCGTCGGTCATCGCGCGCAGTGCCACGACCAACATCGTGGTCGCCAAGCTCCTGCAGGAGCACAAGTGCCTCTCCGAGGTGATGTATTACGAGGCGCGCGGCGAGGGCGAAGCCGGCGAGCGCGCCGTGGCAGAGGTCGTCTTCCACCGGATGAATGCCGGCAATTATGGCCACTCGATCTGCGCCGTGGTCTATGAGGGTGTCGGCACCAACACCTGCCAGTTCTCCTTCGCCTGCGACGGCAGCCGCGACGCGAGCCATGAAGGCGGTCCCTGGCGCAACGCCCAGGCGCTCGCGGCGCGGATTATGGCGGGCGAGGACCCGCTGGTGAACGCCACCGGCGGCGCGCTGAACTTCCACGCCGCGGCGATCTCGCCGGAGTGGACGGACAACGGCCATTATCAGAAGACCGTTCAGATCGGCAATCACGTCTTCTACCGCCGCGGCCATGCGCACCAGACCAGCGGCATCTGATCTTTCGATCTATCGAATATGAAACGCCGGAGCGAGCCGATCGCTCCGGCGTTTTTCGTTTCTTCCCCTCTGTCATGCCCGCCTGCGCGGGCATGACAGATGGAGTTAGAAATTCACCCGCCGGCTGATCGCGCCATCCACCAGCATGTTGATCCCCGTCGTGAAAGACGATGCCGGGCTGGCGACGAACACCGTCGCGTTGGCGATGTCCTGCGGTGTCGCCATGCGGCCCATGGGGTTGCGCTCCATCGCGCCCTTGAACACCTGCGGCATGTTTTTCTCGACCATCTGCCACACGCCGCCGTCGAAATAGACCGTGCCGGGCGACACGACATTGGTGCGGATATGCGTCTTCGCATATTGCCGCGCCAGGCCCTTGGCGTAGTGGATCAGCGCCGCCTTGATCGGGCCGTAGGAGCTGGCGTTGTCGGTCTCCGCCGCCGAGACCGAGGAGATGATGGTGAAGGACGCATCGCCGTTCGCGGCGGCCGCCTTCTCCAGGAACGGCTTGGCCGCGTCGAAGGCGTTGACCATGCCGAGCACGTCGAGCTTGAAGTTCTGCTCCCACGACGCCGGATCGCCGCCCTGGGCCATCGCGCCGGCGTTGGAGACCAGGATGTCGATGCCGCCGAGTTCGCTGCCGGCCGCCGCGATCCACTTTTTCAGCGCCTCGCCGTCCATGATGTCGACCGACGCGCCGGTCGCCTTGACGCCCTTGTCCTTGAGTGCCGCGACGGCGTCCTTCACCTGGTCGGCGTTGCGCGCGCAGATCGCGACGTTCGCGCCTTCGTCCGCCAACGTATCGGCGATCGCCCGCCCGATGCCGCGCGTGCCGCCGAGGATGACGGCGTTCTTGCCTTTAAGATGCAGGTCCATGGTGCTCTCCCGATTTTGCCGGGCGGCACTCTGCTAGAAGTCCAGCCCGAGGTCGAGGTTCGTCGCGCTGTGGGTGATCGCGCCGCTGGAGATGTAATCGACGCCGGTCTCCGCCACCGCGCGCACCGTGGCGAGCGTGATGTTGCCCGAGGCCTCCAGCGTGGCGCGGCCCTTGGCCATCGCAACCGCCTGGCGCAGTGTCTCCGGCGGCATGTTGTCGAGCAGGATGGTGTCGATGCCGAGCGCCAGCGCCTCTTCGAGCTGCGCCAGGGTGTCGACCTCGAGCTCGACCTTCGCCATGTGGCCGAGGCCGGCGCGCACGCGCTCGATGGCCGGCTTGATGCCGCCGGCGGCCACCAAGTGATTGTCCTTGATCAGCACCGCGTCGTCGAGGCCGAAGCGGTGGTTGAAGCCGCCGCCGCAGCGCACCGCATATTTCTCCAGCAGGCGCAGGCCCGGCGTCGTCTTGCGGGTGCAGACGATGCGGGCGTCGGTGCCGCTCACCGCGTCGACCAGTGCGCGCGTCGCGGTGGCGACGCCGCTCAGATGCCCGGCGAAGTTCAGTGCCACGCGCTCGCCGGTCAGCACCGCGCGCGCGGTGCCGGAGATGGTGGCGAGCAGCGTGCCGGGCGCCACGGTCGAGCCGTCGGGCGTGTGCACCTCGAACGTCAAGGACGGATCGACCAGGCGGAACGCCATCTGCGCGCAGATCAGTCCGGCGATGGTCCCGGGCTTGCGCGCGGCGAGTTTCGCGACCGAGCGCGCCTCGGCCGGGATCGTCAGTTCGCTGGTGATGTCGCCGGCGCGGCCGAGATCCTCGGCCAGCGCGTGCCGCACGATGGGCTCGATCAGCAGCGCCTGCGGCGGCCGCGTGAAGGGCAGGGCAATAGGAGTGCTCACGCCGCTTGCGCCGCCTTGGCCGTCGCCGCGATGGCGTCCGCGTCGGCGAGCGTCATGAAGGTGCGCTTGGCTTCGTCCGCCGTCGCCGGATAATCGCTGCGGCAGTGACCGCCGCGGCTTTCGGTGCGCGCCAGCGCCGCCGCCGTCACCAGCTTGGCCGCCGCCGTCATATTGAGGAGCGCCGGCTCGTTGCCGCCCGCACGCTCGACCTGGGCGATCACGTCCAGCGCCTCGCGCAGGCCGGCGTCGTCGCGCTCCAGGCCGACGAGGCGCGTCATCGCCTCGCGCAGCACATGCGGCGGGGCGGGCGAGGCGAAGCGCTCGGGCGCCGGCGGGTTGCCGCTGCCGGGCCGCGCCGGCACCGTCGCGGCGATGTCGTCCGCCGCGCGCGCGCCGAACACCAGGCCTTCGAGCAGCGAGTTGGAGGCGAGGCGGTTGGCGCCGTGCAGGCCGGTCGCGGCGCACTCGCCGACCACCCAAAGGCCGTCCATCGAGGAGCGGCCGCGTTCGTCGCTCGCGATGCCGCCCATGTGATAATGCGCGGCGGGCGCCACCGGGATCGGCTGCGCCGCCGGATCGATGCCCGCACTCGTGCAAGCGCCGTAGACGGTCGGGAAGCGCTGCGCGAAGGCGGCGCCGACCGCTTTGGTGCAATCGAGGAAGGTCTTGTGGCCGGCGGCGCGCTGGCGGTGCAGGGCGCGGGCGACGACGTCGCGCGGCGCGAGCTCCGCATCGGGATGCACATCGAGCATGAAGCGCTTGCCGGTCTCGTCGACCAGGATCGCGCCTTCGCCGCGCAGCGCCTCGGTGGCGAGCGGCGCCGGATCGCGGCCGATGTCGATGGCGGTCGGATGAAACTGGACGAACTCCGGATCGGAGATCACCGCACCGGCACGCGCTGCCATGCCGAGCCCTTCGCCGCGCGACTCCAAGGGATTGGTGGTGACGGCATAGAGCGCGCCGAGGCCGCCCGTCGCGAACACGATGGCCGGGCTGCGGAACAGCACCAGCCGCGCCTGCGCGCCGTATCCGGCGCGGGCAAAGAGCCCGGTGACGCGGCCGTTCTCGACCGCCAGCTCGATGGCGTGGAAGCCCTCGCGCAGATCGATCGACGGTGTGGCGAGAGCACGCTCCGCCAGCGTGCGCGAAATCTCGGCGCCGGCGCGGTCGCCCTTCACATGCACGATGCGCTTGTGGCTGTGCGCCGCCTCGCGCCCCAGCGCCAAGCTGCCGTCCGCCTTGCGATCGAACGGCGCGCCGTAAGCGAGCAAGTCCTCGATGCGCTGCGGTGCCTCGCGCGCCACCAGCGCCGCGATGGCGGGATCGCAGAGACCCGCGCCGGCGGTCAGCGTGTCGGCCGCGTGCTCCTGCCAGGTGTCGTCGGCGCCCAGCGCCGCGGCGATGCCGCCTTGTGCCCAGGCGCTCGATCCCGACACGCCCGGCCGCGTGCCCGCGAGCACGGTGACGGGAAAGGGCGCGAGCTTCAGCGCGGTGAACAGGCCCGCGATGCCGGCGCCCAGGATCAGCGCGCCCTTGCACTCGATGATGCTGTCGACGTTGGTGGCCATGTTATGCCGCCTTCTGCATCGGCTGCTTGACCGCCAGCATGCGGTCGATCGCCTTCTTGGCGCGCACCGCGATGGCGGGATCGACGGTCACTTCCACCGTCATCGTCTGCAGCGCATGGAGGATCTTGTCGAGCGTGATGCGCTTCATGTGCGGGCACAGGTTGCAGGGGCGCACGAACTCGACGTCGGGATATTCGGCGGCGACGTTGTCGCTCATCGAGCACTCGGTGACCATCACCACGCGGTGCGGCCGCTTGGTGCCGACATAGTCGATCAGCGCCGCGGTCGAGCCCGCGAAGTCCGCTTCGGCGACGACTTCCGGCGGGCATTCGGGATGCGCCAGCACGACGATGCCCGGGTGGTTTTTGCGATAGTCGCGGATCTCGGCGGCGGTGAAGCGCTCATGCACCTCGCAGGCGCCTTCCCAGGTGATCACCTTCACGCCGGTCAGGTTGGCGACGTTCTGCGCCAGGTACTTGTCCGGGATCATGATCACCGTGTCGGTGCCGAACTCGCGCGCGATCTCTTCCACGACGGCGACGGCGTTGGAGGAGGTGCAGCACACGTCGCTCTCCGCCTTCACCTCGGCCGAGGTGTTCACATAAGTAACAACGGGCAGGCCCGGATATTTCTGCTTCAGCAGGCGCACGTCGGCGCCGGTGATGGAGGCGGCGAGCGAACAGCCGGCCTTGGGATCGGGGATCAGCACCGTCTTGCCGGGCGACAGGATCTTCGAGGTCTCGGCCATGAAGTGCACGCCGGCCTGCACGATTACTTGCGCATCGGTGCGCGCGGCTTCGCGGGCGAGGGCGAGAGAGTCGCCGACGAAATCGGAGACGCAGTGGAAGATCTCCGGCGTCATGTAGTTGTGTCCGAGGATCACCGCGTTCTTCTCGCGCTTCAGGCGATTGATCTCGGCGATGACCGGCGCGAAGACCGGCCACTCGATCTCGGGTATGACATGCGCCACCTTGGCGTAGAGCGGCGCGGTCGCCTTGGCGACGGCGGCGGTGTAAGCGAGTTCGACACCCATTTCGTCTCTCCCAACCCTCCCAACATTAATGCTCAACTTGAGCATAAATATGGGGCAAAAAACCCGGCCTTCAAGGCCGGTGCAGTTCGGGAGTTATGCTACATCTGAGCATAAGTCTGTCAAGCGCCTGTCATGAATCACGAATGCCGCAGGTTCCGGAGCGGAAAAGCCGGTTCTGGCGTTGGAGAGCCATGGCGAAACTCAAGGTTTTCACCACCGCGTCCGGTTTTTACGACCTTCTGGTGGCCGCGACGTCGCGGCCCAAGGCATTGGCGGCCTGGGGCATCCACCAGGACGTCTTCGCCCACGGCCAAGCCCGGGAGACCTCCGAAAAAGCCGCCGTGGAGGCGGCCCTGGCGAAGCCTGGCGTGGTGCTGCGCCGGCCGCTCGGCACCAAGGCGGCGTTTTCGGAAGAACCTTCGCTGCCCAAGGTGAAGGGCAGGGCGAAGACCAAGGCCGCGAAGGCCAAGAAAGCGCGCAAGGCCGCCGCCGCGGCGAAAGCGGAGCTCAAGAAAGCCGACAAGGCGCATACGGAGGAAATGGCCGCCCTCAAGCGCGAGCGCGCGGCACTCGACGCCAAGCTCGCCGGTGAAGAGAACGCCTGGCGCGAAAAACGCAAACGGATCGCGGGGCGCAAAGCTTTGTGACCCGGACCCGTCGAGCCGGCGGCACCATGGGTCCCGGCTCTCGCTGCGCTCGGCAGGGATGACAGCTTTTTTACGACGCCTTCGCCGTTGCCGCGGCGATGAAGTCGTCGCGGCCGGGCATCGCCGACAGCGTGCCGAAGTTGAAATGGTTCGCCACCTTGGCAAGCTCGCCCAGCATCGTCTCGGCGTGCTCCTGCGACAGCGACATCACGCCGGGCGCCAGCAGATGCATGGTCTGGACGTGCACCGCCACCGGCTCGCGGCGATAGATTTCGCTGCGCAGCAGGCCGTCGGCGACGTCGCACAGGCTCTTGGCCGCGACGTCGAGCGCCGGATAGCAGAAGGTGCCTGCCAGCGTGACGATCTGGTCGGCGTGCTTGAGCACCGATTTCATCTGATCGGCATCGAGCATCTCGCCCGCCCGGCGCGAGAACACGATGTCCTCCATCGCGGCGATCGAGGCGCGGATTTCCGCGTCGGCATCGGAGCGCATGTGCTCGATGCTGCTGAGCGCCGCATCCACGGCGTCGTCGCGCGTGAGGCCGCCGGCCCGCGCCGCGAGCTCCGCGAGGCGCGTCTTGGGGAAGTGAATCTTCTTCTTGGCTTGCGCTACCATGACGACATCCTCACGCAGCGGAGTTTATTTTCTGTTGTTCGGCGTCGGCATTCTGCGGATCGGTCTCGCGCTTCCATTCGCCGTCGAGCGGCGGAATGTCCTTGAAGCGGCGGTCCGGGCCGATGAAGTCGGCGGTTTCGATGAAAGGCCGCACGGTCTTCGCGACCCAGCAGATGCGGTCGAACAGGGCGGCGGGGGAGACGGGCTTCTTCACCACCAGGTTCGCGCCGGCATCGCGCGCATGCGAGACGAGGCGCAGCTGCGTGTAGCCGCTGAGCACGATGATCGGCACGAAGCGGAACGGGCTCTTGTCCTGGCGGCGGATCCAGCGGATCAGCTCGGCGCTCTCCATGTCCGGCAGCGCCGCTTCGAGCACGACGAGGTCGGCATAGTGATGCGCCAGGTGATGCTTCGCCTGCGCGCCGGTCTCGCCGACGATGGGCGAATCCATGCCGAAGCCGCGAAACATGTTCGCGACCAGCCCGCGCGTGAAGTTATCGCTATCAACGAGGAGCGTCTGGACGCTCTTCAGATTCAGTCTCGGTTGCGCCATCGTTTGGGCCGCCCCGTGGCCCATTGCGTTCTTCAGCGTACGCAGTGATACGCAACAGGTCTTAATGTCCTCTGTGTAATGGCAATGGCATTCGAACCAATAGGTCGGTTTTGTGAAAAATTTTCTGTTTGATGACTTACCGGGGGTTGTCTGACGGTTGCGCAATTCTCCCGGTTGCGGATTGCATGGTTTTGTCGCGCAGGTTGCCGTAGCGGTATCGGTAACAACCCCTATGCCGTCAGCGCCGCGAACTTGCCGACGGTGTTCCAGTTGCGCGCCGTGCCCGGCGTGCCCAGATGGCGCGCGATCACCGCCGAGGTGAGCTTCGACGCGCCGGCGCCATCCGGATAGAAGAGATAGGCGTGGCGCCCGCCGCCGGTCACGCGCTCGGACCCTTTGATCGCAGCGCGCAGCGCTTCGAACGCGGCCGCGGCCGGCGCCTTGCGCATGAAGAGCACGTGCAGCTTCGCGGGATCGCTCTTCGCCTCTTTGGGAAACGGACAGCCTGCGATGATCTCGCCCAGCTCGGCGCCGGTGCGCGCATAGATCTCGGTCTGGAAGCCGAACGCTTTCTCGAAACCGGCTTGCAGCGCCGTCTCGACGGCGGCGGGCGATTTCTTTCCCGCGTCGAGAACCAGATTGCCGCTCTGCAGCAGCGAGCGCACGTCCTTGAAGCCGAGCGCCACGACCGCGGCGCGCAGCTCCGCCATCGGCACCATCCCGGTGCCGCCGACATTCACGGCGCGCAGAAGGGCGGCCTGCAGCATCACGACGTCTTTCGCGTGCCGAGCCGCACGCCAGGCGCCGGGCGCTCGCGCAGCACGTCGCGGCGGAAGCGGAACAGCTCGGCGGGGCGCCCGCGAGTCGTCGCGGAGAATTTGCCGGTGCGCTCGACGAGGCCCTGGTCCTCCATCAGGCGGCGGAAATTCTGCTTGTGCAGGCGGATGCCGGAGATCGCTTCCACCGTGCGCTGCAATTCCAGAAGCGTGAAGCCGGTCGAGGGCATCATCTCGAACACCACCGGCCGGTATTTCATCTTGCCGCGCAGCCGCGCGATGGCGGTCGCCAGGATGCGGCGATGGTCGAACATCATGGAGGCGCCGAGCGGCGCCTGCGCCTTCACCGCCGGTGTGCGCCCGTCGCGCCCCGCCTCGCGCACCAGGCCCGCCTCGTAGAGCAACTCATAGCGCTCCAGCACCTTCTCCTCGTCCCAGGCGAGCCCGTCGAAGCCGAAGCATTGGCGGATGCGCTCGCGGCGTTGTTCGGAGATCTCGGTGCCGGTGGCGGCCTTGGCGAACTGGCGCAGCGCGGGCGTGATCACGGCATCGATCACCGCCGGCTTGGCATCGCGCCAATCCTCCCAGGGGAAGTAGCGATACCAGTCGCTCCAATGGGTATCGAGGCTCTTGCGCTCGCCGGCCTGGCGCGTCAGCGCGAGATAGCCGACCGACACGACGCGCGCCCCTTCGTCCGGCGTCGGCAGGTGCCGGCCGCGATCGCCGAAGGTGTAGAGCTGCTCGGCATAGCCGAGCTCCAGCTTGGTCTGCTCGCCGACCCATTTGCGCAAGCCGCTGTCGAGGGTGCGATGGTTGAGCGGATCGAACGGGCCGAAGGGCAGGGCGTCTTCCTCGCCCGCGTGCTGCACGACCAGCACCGAGGGCCGCTCGTTGGCAACCGAGACGATCGCCGCCGACAGGCCGATGGAAACCACGTTGCCGGCCCGCACCGCGCTCATAGGCCCACCAGCGGGAATTCGACCAGCTTGCCCTCGGCCGCCATCGCGCCCGCGCCGATGCTTTTGATCGCCTCGACCATGCGGCCCTGGCGGCCCATCAAGGCATCGGCGTGCTCGACCAGGAGCGCGTTGGGATAGGCGTGCGGCGCGCGGGTGCGGATCGCCTTGGCGGCGAACAGCTCGCTGCCGCGCCCCAGCCGGTCGCAAAGAATTATGTAGGTCGCCGCCATCGAGCGGCTGATGCCGGCCCAGCAATGGACCAGCAGCGGATCCTCCGCCGGCCAGGTGCGCGCGAAGTCGAGCAGCGTCTGGACATGCGCCGTGGCGGGCGGGGTGTCGCCGGCCGCGACGTCGACCACGTCGTTCATCCCCAGCCGCAGGTGCCGGTCTTTCCGGAAGCCGGCCGGCGTCTCGATCATGTGGTCGGGCGAGAGCAGGGTCACCATGTGCGACGGCCGGTGGACGCGGATGACGTCATCGACGGCGGAAAGGGGGGTGACCAGGATGCGGGACATATCCCTTAGCTAGCGCGGGACGGTGACGGGTTAAAGGCTGGCGAGCTTTTCGAAGCGTTCCAGGAACAGAGCCTGGGCCTCGGCCGTGGCCAGGGGAACCAGCCGGGGCGTGCGGACGGACGGCGGCGGCACCACGAACAGCTTGCGCGCCACCGCCATCTCGAACCCGGCCAGCTGCGCCGCCTCGAAGAAAGCGGCGATCAGATCGGCCTTCTTGAACAGCTTCACCAGCACCGGCGGCAGGATCGCCGGCAGCCCGAAACGCAGATGAATTGCACTCTGAAGTTTGTGCTCCAACACCTTGTAATCAATACCGATTGCGACTTTGAATGGCGAGATCAGGTCGCCGATCACATACTCCGGCGCGTCGTGCAGCAGGGCCATCAGGCGGGTCTCCTTGGCCAGCCCGGGCTGCAGCTCGGCGGTGATCCGCTCCACCAGCACGCAGTGCTGGGCGACCGAAAAGGCGTGCGCCCCCTTGGTCTGGCCGTTCCAGCGGGCGACCCGGGCCAGGCCATGGGCGATGTCCGCGATCTCCACGTCCAGCGGCGAGGGGTCGAGCAAGTCGAGGCGGCGGCCGCTCAGCATGCGCTGCCAGGCGCGGGGTTTCTCTTTGACGGGCATGGGACACGTTCCGGTACGAAGCTGCGAAAGGGTTGCCGGTTTACCCTAACAGCGGTTCGCCGCGCGAGAGCGGCCGACTCGCCTGTTATCTGGACGGATGAACATCAGCCCAGCGCGTCTTCGCCTGACCACCGACCCGGCGCGCCTGCCTTTCGAGAGCACCGCGGAGCTCGCCGAGCCCACCGGCCCGGTTGGCCAGGACCGGGCGATGCGCGCGCTGCATTTCGGCGCCGGGATGGCGCAGCCCGGCTACAATCTCTTCGTCACCGGGCCGCAGGGCTCGGGCAAACGGTCGTCGGTGCGCCGGTCGCTGGAGCGCCTCGCCGCCGCCATGCCGGCGCCCTGCGACATCGCTTATGTCCACAATTTCGAGGCGCCGGCGCGGCCGCGCGTTCTGCGCTTCGCCGCCGGCGACGGCGCGCGCTTCAAGGCCGACCTGGCGGGGTTCGTCGCGGCGCTGAAGGCGGCGATGCCCAAACTGTTCGACGACGATGCCTACCGGTCGCGCCGCGCTTCGCTGGAGCAGGATTTCCACGCCGTTGCCGAAGCGAGCTTCGCCGCCCTGCGCCGCGAAGCCGAAGCGCACGGGCTCGCGCTGGTCGAGAGCGATGGCGGATTCGATTTCCGTCCCTGCCGCGACGGCCTCGTGATGTCCGACGCCGACTTCCGCGCCCTGCGCAAGGCCGAGCGCGACCGGCTGGCGGAGCTGACCGTCGTGCTGCGCGCGGCGCTGGAAAAGACCATGGCGCGGCTGGAGAACCTGCGCCTCGCGGTGATCGACAAGATCCGCGTCCTCGACCGCGAACTCGGCGAGGTGGAGGTCTGCGCCCTCATGGCGCCCCTGGCACAGCGCTACACCACGCACCGCGAAGCGCATGCGCAGCTCTGCGCCGTCTATCACGACGCGTTGACCCAGATCGAAGCGCTTCAGGCCGCCGCGAACGGCGAAGAAAGCGAGCCGATCCCGTTCCATCGCTACGACGTGAACTTGATCGTCGATCATGCCGGCGCCAAGGGCGCGCCGGTGGTGACGCTCAACCTGCCGTCGCTCGCCAATCTCGTCGGCCGGGTCGAGCATCAGACGCTGCTGATGGCGGTCGTCGCCGACTTCCGCGGCGTGCGCGCCGGCGCGCTGCATGCCGCCAATGGCGGGTTCCTCCTGATCGACGCGCTCGACATCCTGCGCCAGGACGCGGCGTGGGAGAGCATGAAGCGCGCCCTCAAGGCCCGCCGCGTCAAGATCGAGAGCCTGTCGGACCTGCACGACCGCGGTCACGGCGCGGGTCTTTCGCCCGATCCGGTGCCGCTCGACGTCAAGATCGTGCTGTTCGGCGAGGCGTGGGTCTATCATCGCCTGGCGCAGGCCGATATCGAGTTCGCCGATCTCTTCAAGGTGCAGGCCGATTTCTCCGCCACCGCGGCGCGCGACGATGCCAATTGCGAGGCGCTGCTCGCCACCGTCGCCTCCATCGCGCGCACCGAAGGCCTCAAACAGCTCGACCGCTCCGGCGCCGCGCGCCTGGTCGACGAAGCCTCGCGCCAGGCGTCCGACGCGGAGAAGATCAGTGTACGGACGGGTCGCCTCGCCGATCTGGTACGCGAGGGCGATCATTATGCCGCGCTCGACGGCCGCGCCCTGATCGCATCGCAGGACATCGCGCGCGCCGTGGCGGCGAAGGAGGATCGCGGCGGGCGCCTCAAGGCGCTCGAGCACGAATTGATCCAGCGCGGCATCCTCTTCATCGACACCGCAGGCGAGACGGTGGGCCAGGTCAACGCGCTGACGGTGATGAGCGCCGCCGGTTTCGCCTTCGGCATGCCGGCGCGCATCACCGCCCAGGTCGCGCCGGGCGAGGGCCGCATCGTCGACATCGAGCGTGTCGCGCAGTTCTCCGGCCCCAGCCACGTCAAGGGCATGCAGATCCTGTCGGGCTATCTGCAAGGCATGTACGCGACCGGCCGGCCGCTTTCGATCGCCGCCAGTGTCGCCTTCGAGCAATCCTACGGCCCCATCGACGGCGACAGCGCCAGCGCGGCGGAGCTGATCGCGATCCTTTCGGCCATCGCGAACGTGCCGGTGAAGCAGAGCTTCGCGATCACCGGCTCGATCAACCAGCACGGCCAGATCCAGCCCATCGGCGGCGCCAACGAGAAGATCGAGGGCTTCTTCGACATCTGCGCCCGCAAGGGCTTCACCGGGACCCAGGGCGTGATCCTGCCCAAGGCAAATCTGGTCACGCTGATGCTGCGCGAGGACGTGGTGGAAGCGGTGCGCGCCGGCATCTTCCGCGTTCATGCGATCGAGACGGTCGACGATGCCATCGCGATCCTCACGGGTCTGCCGGCGGGCGCCAAGAAGCGCGGCGCCTTCGCGCGCGGCAGCTTCAATGCCAGGGTCCAGGAGCGCCTGATCGACTTCGCCCGTCTACGGGTTCTGAAGCCGGTGCACCTTGACGGCTGGTGGCGGATTTAGGAACGCTGGGCTTCGGTTCCGCGTTTTCTAGTCTCTCGGCCGGAGGCCCTCATGACCTTTGTGAAGATTCTCGCGCCGTTGACCGGCGGACCGCGCGACGGTGCGGTGCTCGCCAGCGCGTTCGCCGCCGCCAAGCCGTTCAACGCCCATGTCGCCGCGCTGTTCGTGCGCCCCGATGCCACCGAGGCCGTGCCGTTCTACGGCGAGAGCGTTTCGGCCACGGTGATGCAGGAGATCGCGGACGCCTCGAAGAAGGCCTCCGACGAGGCGAGCAAGCTGGCGCGCTTCGCGCTGGAGAACGCCGCGCGCAGCGCCGGCGCCGTGGTCGTCGACAAGCCCGAACTGCGCAATGCGCCGACCGCCTCGCTCAAGGAGGTCACCGGCAACTTCGCCGATCAGGTGACGCTGGCGGCGCGGCTGAGCGATCTGGTGGTGTTCGGCCCGCTCAAGGAAGGCGACCGCGCCGGCCTGACCGAGGCGTTCGAGGCGACGCTGCTGGAGACCGGCCGCCCGGTGCTGCTCAGCGCCACGGCGGCGCCGATCAGCTTCTGCAAGAAGGTCGCGGTGGCGTGGAACGAGAGCACCGCCTCGGCGCATGCCGTGACCGCGGCGTTGCCGTTCCTGAAATGCGCCGAGAGCGTCGAGATCCTCTCCATCACCCGCGGCAAGGACGAGCCGATCGAATGCGGCGACCTGTGCTCCTATCTGAAGCTGCGCGGCATCGCCTCGACCGAGCGCAAGATCGATGCCGGCACCCGCTCGATCGGCGACGCGCTGCTGGAGGAAGCCGCCGCGATCGGCGCCGGCTTGCTGGTCGCCGGCGGCTACGGCCACAGCCGGTTGCGCGAGATGTTCTTCGCCGGCGTCACGCGGCACGTGGTGGGCCAGGCGGCGCTGCCGCTGTTCCTGGTGCATTGAGCCCGTCGAAGGATCACCGTCCCGCGCTTTACGGAAACAGCAGCTTCGTCGCCGCCACCAGCAGCGTCAGCGCCAGCACGATGCGCAGCGCAGCGTCGGGCAGGCGCGGCGCGAAGGTGCTCGACAGCACGATGCCCGGCAGCGAGCCGATCAGCAACGCCACGAGCAGCGAGGCGTTGATCGTGCCGCCGATCAGATGCCCGACGCCCGCCACCAGCGTCAGCGGCACGGCATGCGCGATGTCCGACGCCGCGATCTTCACGATGGGCGCGCGGGGATAGAGCAGGATCAGCGCCGTCACGCCCAGCGCGCCGGCGCCGACCGACGAAATGGTCACCAGCACGCCCAGGATCGCGCCGACCGCGATGGTGTAGGAGCGCGTCGTCCCTTCGGCCAATCCCTCCAACCGCGGCGCATAGCGGCGCAGCAGCCAGTTGCGCGCGAGCAGCGCGGCAGCCGTGAAATAGAGGCACACGCCGAGGACCTTGGTGACCAGCAGGCTGACCGCGCCCGAGTCCAGGCCGAGATAGTGGACGATCAGCAAGGTCGCGATCGAAGCGGGCAGGCTGCCCGTCGCCAGCCGCGTGACGATGTCCCAGTCGATGGTCTTGTGCAGCGCATGGACGACCGAGCCGCCGGTCTTGGTGATGGCGGCATAGATCAGGTCGGTCGCCACTGCCTTTTCCGGCGCGATGCCGAACAACAGGATCAGCAGCGGCGTCATCAGCGAGCCGCCGCCCACGCCGGTCATGCCGACGAGCCCTCCGACCACGAAGCCGGAGATCACATAACCGAGGCTGATCGTCAGCCCGAACAGGTGAAACATGAATTATTCACACGGATTGGAGTGTATGAAATCAGCTAGCACACTTGAAGCATGTATTTACGACGGCGGCGGGTTCAAGGGAAGGCTGGTACCCACCTGTCATGCCCGCGCAGGCGGGCATCCAGTACCGCAAGCGCGGTGCGGGACGCGGTTCTGGATGCCCGCCCCTCACCTGAGCGACGCCGCAGGCGGCGTCGAAGGGCGCGTGCATGACAACAAAACTTAGATTTTCCGCAAAATCACGCTTCCCGCCGAATACCCCGCGCCGAAGGAGCAGAGCAGGCCGTGGTCGCCGCTCTTCAAATCCGCCGAGTATTTGTGGAAGGCGATCACCGAACCCGCCGAGCTGGTGTTGGCATACTCGTCCAGGATGTTCGGCGCCTCGCCCGCCACCGGATCGCGGCCCAACACCTTGCGCGCGATCATCTCGTTCATGCCGAGATTGGCCTGGTGCAGCCACAGCCGCTTGAGGCTCGACGCCGCGATGCCGTTCTCGGCCAGATGCGCGGTGATCAGCTCGGCGACCATCGGCACCACCTCCTTGAACACCTTGCGGCCCTCCTGCACGAAGAGCTTGTCCGCCTTGCCGGCGCCCTCGGGCGCGGCGCGGTTCAGGAAGCCGAAATTGTTGCGGATGTTGTTCGAGAACTTGGTCTTCAGCCGCGTCGCGACGATCTCCCAGGCATTGGCGCCTTGCACCGTTTCGCGCTTCTCCACCACGAAGGCGGTGGCGACGTCGCCGAAGATGAAATGGCTGTCGCGGTCGCGGAAGTTGAGATGGCCCGAGCAGATTTCCGGATTGCATACCAGGATCGCGCGCGCATGGCCGTTCGCGACCATGTCGGCCGCCGCCTGCAGCGCGAAGGTCGCCGAGGAGCACGCCACGTTCATGTCGAAGCCGAAGCCGTCGATGCCGAGCGCGTCCTGCACCTCCACCGCCATCGCCGGATAGGCGCGCTGCATGTTCGAAGCGCCGACGAGCACGCCGTCGATGTCGCCTGCCGTGCGGTCCGCCGCCTTCAGCGCATCGCGCGCCGCAGTCACCGCCATCTCGGCGAGGATCGAGACCTGGTCGTTCGGCCGCTCGGGAATGCGCGGCGTCATCACCTCCGGATCGAGCACGCCTGCCTTGTCGACGACATAGCGCGCCTTGATGCCCGACGCCTTGACGATGAACTCGGCCGAGGATTCGACCAGCGCCGCCGCCGTGCCGGCCGCGATGGCCTCGGCGTTCTTCGCGTTGGTGTTGCGGACATAGGTGTTGAACGTGGAGACCAGCTCCTCGTTCGAAATCGAGTTCGGCGGGGTGTAAAGCCCCGTGCCGCTTACGGCCAACGCGGTCACGCGCGCCATCCTGTTTGTGCCCCCCAATCTTCTAGCATCAAAATGCGAGGCTGACGTAGGGCAGTGGCAAAGGCAAGCGCGAGCCGCTAAAAGCCCGGTCATGGCGATATCTGCGGCATTGGTACTTTTCTCCGGCGGACAGGATTCGACGACCTGCCTGGCCTGGGCGCTCGACCGCTTCGAGCATGTCGAGACGGTGGGCTTCGACTATGGCCAGCGGCATGCGGTCGAACTCGAAGCGCGCCCCGTCGTGCGCGACGCGATCGAGCAGTTCCCGCGCTGGCAAGGCCGGCTCGGCGACGATCACCTGTTGCCACTCGACACGCTGAAGGCGATCGGCGGCACGGCGCTGACCGACGACATGGCGATGGAGATGGGCGCCAACGGCCTGCCGACCACCTTCGTGCCGGGGCGCAATCTGATGTTCCTGATCGCTGCCGCCGCGCTCGGCTACCGGCGCGGCATTTCCGAGTTGGTCGGCGGGATGTGCGAGACCGATTTCTCCGGCTATCCCGATTGCCGCGACGCGACCGTCAAGGCGACGGCGAACGCGATATCGCTCGGCCTCGACCGCCCCACCGTCGTGCACACGCCGCTGATGTGGATCGACAAGGCCGACACCTGGAAGATGGCGCGCGACCTCGGCGGCGACGTACTGGTCGATCTCATCATCCGCGAGACGGTGACGTGCTATCGCGGCGATCCAGCGCCGCACGACTGGGGCAAGGGCTGCGGCACGTGCCCGGCCTGCGACCTGCGCGCCAAGGGGTACGACACGTACCGCGCGGCAGGGCCTCTCGTAGCGAAACGGTAGGCCAAAAATGACCTACGCCGTCAAAGAAATGTACTACACGCTGCAGGGCGAAGGCGCACAGGTGGGACGCGCCGCCGTCTTCCTGCGCTTCGCCGGCTGCAATCTGTGGACCGGGCTGGAGCGCGACCGCGCGAGCGCCGTCTGCCAATTCTGCGATACCGATTTCGTCGGCACGGATGGTGTGGGCGGTGGCAAGTTTGTCGATGCGCAAGCGCTCGCCGATGCCGTGGCCGGAAAATGGCCGGATGCTGGCGGCAAGCCCTACGTCGTCTGCACCGGCGGCGAGCCGCTGCTGCAGCTCGACGACGCGGCCATCGCGGCGCTCCACGCAAAGGGTTTCGCGATCGGCATCGAGACCAATGGCACGCAAGTCCCGCCCGCCGGCATCGACTGGATCTGTGTCAGTCCGAAAGCCGACGCCGAACTGGTCCTGACGCGCGGCGACGAGCTCAAGCTGATCTATCCGCAGGCGCGCGGGGAACCCGAGCGCTATGCCGGCCTCGGCTTCGACCATTTCTTCCTGCAGCCGTTGGACAATGTCGATGCGCGCCATGGGCGCGACCCGGTCGATGCGCGCCGTGGGCGCGACCCGGTCGATGCGCGCCATGGGCGCGACCCGATGCGCGAGAGCAACACGGCCGCGGCAATCGCCTATTGCCTCGACCATCCGCAGTGGCGGCTCAGCCTTCAGACCCACAAGCTCACCGGAATCCGCTAAGCTGGCCATGGGGCGTCTTGGTGGTTTCCTGGGGTCGTCATGAAGGGTGTTTTCTTGGCCGCGGCCTTGTTCGCGGCGAGTTGCGCGGCCGCGCTGGCCAGCGGCTATTCGGAGTTCGTCATCGGCCTGCAGCTGTGGCGCGATCAGGACGACCAGGCGATCACGCATTTCACCGCTGCCGTCGCCGACCCCACGCTGCTGCCCGATATCCGCGCCGTCGCCTATTTCGACCGCGGCGACATCTACATGCGGCGCAAGCAGTTCGATCTGGCGGTCCAGGATTTCTCCGCTTCGCTGGCGCTGCGGACCGATTTCGAAGCCTATCTGCGCCGCGGCCTCATCTACGCCGCGAAAGGCGACACGGACCGCGCGCTGGCCGACACCACCGCCGCGATCGGGCTGCGGCCGAACTTCCCGCTCGGCTATCACTTTCGCGGCGAGGAGCGCGTGCAGGTCCGCGACTTCAAGGGCGCGCTGGCCGACGCCGACACCATGGTGCATCTGTCGCCGGACGACATGGAAGGCTATGAGGAGCGCTCCACCGCGTACCGCTATCTCGGCCAGTATTCCGATGCGATCGACGATGCCGAGCACGTCGTGTCGAAGACCAACGGCACCGCGATCATCGCCTATATCGAGGAGGCGGCAGCCTATGAGGAAAAGGGCAATCTGGACCGTGCCCTGAGCACGCTCGACGACGCCCTGACCAAGCAGCCGAAGAACGCCGTGGTTCAGCTGACGCGCGGCGTCGTCCTGTGGGAGATGAAGCGCTACGACGAGGCCGAGCGCGCGCTGCTGCTGTCGCTTTCTGCGTTGCCCGACGACGGTTATGCCGTGCTGTGGCTCTACATCGTGCGGGCCGACGGGCATCTGCCCAACGCCGATTTCCCGAGCTTCGCCGCGCGCATCGACACCAAGAATTGGCCGGCGCCGGTCGTACGCCACTATGGCGGCACCATGGACATGCCGGCGGTGCTCGCCGACGCGCAGGCCGATCAATTCGACGCCGCCGGCCATGTCTGCGAGGCGCATTTCTACGCCGCCGAGCTTCAGCGCATCGCGGGTCATCCGGAGGCGGAGCGGCCGGAGCTTCTGGGACTGCCGGACAAATGCTCGCCGGGTATCGTGGAGATGCGTGTCGCCGCCCGCATCCTGAAGGAGACGCCGTGATGCGCGCCGCCGTTCTTGTCGCAACGCTTGCGGCGCTGGCCGCCCCGGCGCTCGCGGCGCCCGTCGGCGACGAGCCCGATAGCGCACAGGTGACGGGGTCCGCGGTCACGCCGCCGCCGTCCGCAACTCCATGCCCGCTGCAGCAGGTCGCCTCGCTCGACATCGTCACGGAGCCCGACGGCAGCTTCGCCGTGCCGATGACCATCGAGAACAAGCCGGGCCTGATGCTTGTCGACACCGGCTCGATCTACAGCGTGATCAGCGAGAGCGAGGCGCGCGCCCGCGACATGTCGATCCGCGTGGGCCTGCCGGTCATGCACTATCTGGGCGGCGTGCCGATCTACAAATCCGCGAAGGCGGACACGATCCAGCTCGGCGCGATGACGGGCCACGACCTCACGATGATGGTGGTGCCCGGCGCCGCCGAGCTACAGCACAACGTCATCGGCATGGTCGGGCCGGACATCCTGCAGAACTACGACGTCGAGCTCGATTTCGCGGCCGGCAAGATGAACCTGTTCGACGTCAAGCATTGCCCGGGCCAGGTGGTCTATTGGACGCACACGCCTTACGCCGCGGTGCCGATCCGCATGGACAATGGCGGCCACATGTTCGTCGACGTGCAGGTGAACGGAAAGACGATCTCGGCCGGCGTCGACACGGGCGCCGACCGCTCGACGATGCCGCTGCGCGTCGCCAAGGAGCTGTTCGGCATCGACGCGCACAGCCCGGGCATGAAGCCGCTGGGCGATATCCGCGTCAACGGCACGCAGCCGGCGCCGCTCTACCGCTATCCGTTCGACACGCTGACGCTGGAAGGCGTGACGGTGCGCCAACCGGTGATCGACATCCTGGACGGCGACCGCTTCGAGGTCGGCGGCGGCAACCAGATGCTGCTCGGCATCAAGACGCTGCGCCAGCTGCACATCTACATCTCGTACAACGAGAAGGTGCTGTACCTGACGCCGGCGGAGGCGCGGTAGGATCGACGAATTTGCGCGATACGATTTCGCGACCCTGCACGTGGCACGCAGAACCCAACTGGATGGTCCGCAGTCGCGGGCCATGACAATTGGGTTTGATGAATTTGGTTTCGCGCAATTCCTAAACGAATGTCTCCACTTTTCTTCGCCGTGTTTCGCCCTTCGGCGTACGCGCCCGAAGGTCGTCGAGCAGATCGCGCTTCATCGCGGCGGCCGAGGGCTCGTCCCACAGATTGCGCCACTGGCGCGGATCGTTTCTGAGATCGTAGAGTTCGCCCTCGGTGCCTTCGTAGATCGAGGTCTTGCCGTAAGCGGTGACCGTCCAGCCGTCGCGATGCAGCGAGCGTAGCGACACCGATATCCCGTCGAATTCGCTGTCCCATTCGGTGAACACCGCTTCGCGGTCGTTACAAGATGAAGAGGGCCGCGCCGTCTGGGGCAGGGCGCCGCCCTCCATCCAATCCGCCGTGTCGAGGCCCGCGATGGCGCAGAAGGTCGGCGCGAAGTCGACTTGGCCGACCGGCGCTTCGACCGTCGCCGGCGCCACGCCGGCGTTCGGCGCCGGGCGCCAGATCAGCGGCAGGCGCATCAGGCTGTCGACGTGATGCGGCCCCTTGAACAGCAGGCCGAAATCGCCCTGGAACTCGCCATGGTCGGTGGAGAACACGACGTCCGTGTCGCCGTCCCAGCCGCGCTTGCCGATCGCCGCCATCACCCGGCCGATCGCTTCGTCGATCAGCTCGTTCTTCACATGCGTCAGCGCGTCGATCTCGCGCAGCTGGTCGACGGTGAGCGTCGACGGATTCCATTTCGGCGGCGCCTCGTAGCAGATCATCCGCTTGCCCAGCCACCAGTCCTTCCAGTGATGCGGCTTCTGCGACAGGATCGCGTCGATCTTCTCCGCCGAGCCCGGATAGCCCGCCGGCACCGGCAGATCGCGCCAGTCGTGACGGCCGATCTCGCTTTGCGGCGGATCCCAGGGATGATGCGGATCGGGGAAGCTCATCCACACGAACCAGTCCTCGTCGGCGCTCAGGCCGTCGAGATAGGCGATGGTGCGGTCCGCCACCCAGTCCGTATGATAGAGGCCGCGCGGCGTCGCGTTGTGCTTCACCTGCACCGCGCCGGTGTCGCCGCCGCCATGCGAGTTCTGGAAGAAATCGCCGCCCAGCACCGGATAGAAGTTCGCCGCCATCTCGGGATGGGTCTTCATCAGCCATTGCGGATAATGCAGCGGCCCGCGCGCGCCGTGCGACGCCAGCTCCATGTGATCGAAGCCGCGATGCGGCCCGAACGTCCCCTCGCGCCCCATGCGGTTCTCGGCGAATTTGAGTTGCAGGTCGAGCATGGGCTCGAAATGCGCCTTGCCGATCAGCGCCGTGCGGTAGCCCTTCTTCTCCTTCAACAGGCGTGCGACCGAGGGCGCATCCTCCGGCAGCGGCACGCCGTTCATCCACACGCCATGCGTCGTCACGTATTGCCCGGTGATCATCGTGGCGCGGGCCGGCATGCAGACCACGTTCTGCGCATGGCAGCGCGTGTAGTTGATGCCGGCCTTGGCGAGCGCATCGATGTTCGGCGTGCGCGCGATTTTCTGCCCGTTCGCGCCGATGGCGTCGAAGCGCATCTGGTCGGTGGTGATGAAGAGGATCTTGCGGCCCATGGTTCCTCGCCCGTTATGCGGCGAGTGTAACCGGAATCGCGATTCCCGCTAGAACCGGCTGACGATCTTCCCCATATCGGGCCGCACGCGTTCCTCGAGCGGTTGCGCCGGACGGCCGATATAGACGAAGCCCGCGACGCGCTCGCCGGGCTTCAGCCCGATCCGCTCTTTGACCAGCGGATGGAACGCGCACCACTCGGTCAGCCAGCTGGCGACGAAGCCCAGCGCATGCGCCGCGATCAGCATCGTCTGGCACACCGCGCCGGCAGACAGCTCCTGCTCCCATTCCGGGATCGGAATCGACTCCCGGGTGCGGCTGATCACGCCGACCACGACCGGCGCACGGGCGAAGCGGGCCCGCTCCTGCGCCATCCGGTCCTCGCTCGCCGCGCCCGGATCGGTCTCCTTGAGGCTCTGCGCCAGGATTTCGCCCATGCGCGCGCGGCCCTCGCCCTCGAAGACGATGAAGCGCCAGGGGAACAGCTTGCCGTGATCGGGCACCCGCGCCGCGGCCTTCAGGATCGTGTCCAGCTGTGCCGCCGAAGGCCCCGGACCCGTCATGGCCTTGGCCGAGCCCGAACGGCGGCTCAGCAGCAGGTCGATGGCGTCGGGCGCCGGGCGGTTCAGGGTGTCCATGGTCAACTCGGGGGCTTGGATACGGTGATTTGCGCCCTATGTAAGCAATAGGGGCGGGGCTTGCGACCGTTTTAAGGGCCATTCGCGCCGCCTATGCGCATTTTGGCGCGTTGTTTTGTAACAAGCCGCCGCCATCGGTATACTGGCGGCGCACCCGGAGCATCCCATGGCCGTCACCGCCCCGAAAATCGCCACCTGCGATCCCATCTGGCACGCCCTGCGCGAGCAGGCCGAGGTCATGGCCGAGCGCGAGCCGGCGCTGGCCAGCCTGGTGCACGCCACGGTGCTCAAGCACGACCGGCTGGAGGATGCGCTCTCCTACCACCTGGCCAAGAAGATCGGCTCGGACGACCTCTCGCCGATGATGACGCGCGAGATCTTCGAAGAGGCGATGGAAGGCGATCCCACCATCGGCGAGGCGCTGCGTGCCGATCTGTCGGCGGTGTTCGAGCGCGATCCGGCCTGCAAGGCGCATCTCGAGGCCTTCCTGTTCTACAAGGGCCTGCATGCGCTGGAGACGCATCGCGTCGCGCACTGGCTGTGGCATCAGGACCGCCACGCGATGGCGCGTTATTTTCAGAGCCAGATATCGGAGAAGTTCGGCGTCGACATTCATCCCGCGGCGCGCATGGGCAAGGGCATCATGATCGATCACGCGACGGGCGTGGTGATCGGCGAGACCACGGTGGTGGAGGACGACGTCTCCATCATGCAGGGCGTGACCCTGGGCGGCACCGGCAAGGAAGAGGGCGACCGTCACCCCAAGGTGCGGCGCGGCGTTCTCATTTCGCTCGGCGCCAAGATCCTCGGCAATATCGAGATCGGCGAATACAGCCGCGTCGGCGCCGGCTCGGTCGTTCTGCAAAGCGTGCCGCCGGGCTGCACCGCGGTCGGCGTCCCGGCCCGCCTCACCAACTGCGCCGGCGTCGCCCGCCCGTCGCAGGAGATGAACCAGCTCATCGAGTTCGACGACAAGTCGGGTTGAATACGGCTTGTCATCCGCCGCGAATGCGGCGGACCCAGTTGGCGCGCCGCGAACCTTTGGAGGCTCGCAAAGACGTCACCTGGATGGCCCGCATTCGCGGGGTATGACGTCAAAGCATATCCTTCCACTTCAGCATCGTCAGCGCCGCGGTCACCATCGGCTTGCGCAGGCGCGTCCCGCCGGGGAATTTGCGCGCCGGCACTTTCGCCAGGATGTCGAAGCGCTCGGTCTCGCCCAGCGCCGCTTCCGCCAGCGCCTTGCCGCCCAGCACCGCCAGCGCCACGCCGTGTCCCGAATAGCCGTGCCCGAAAAGAACTTTCGGCGACAGCCGTCCAAAGTGCGGCATGCGGGTGCGCGTGATGCCGACCGTGCCGCTCCACGCGTAATCGATGCGGGCTTTTTTGAGCTGCGGGAACACGCGCGTCATGCGCGGCCGCACCAATTTCGCGATGTCGCGCGGCGGATTCCAATAGCTTTCGCGCCCCGCGAACAGTAGCCGGTTGTCCGCGCTCTTGCGGTAGTAATCGAGCACATGCCGCGTGTCGGCCACCGCGACGTCGGCCGGCAGAACGCTCGCATCGATCGATGGCTCGGTGGCGAGGATGAAGCTCTCGACATGCGCGATATACGGCGCGAGCTCCGGCGCCAGCGTGCCGCTGAACGCGTCCGTCGCGAGGATTACCTGCCGCGCCTGCACGCGTCCGCCCTCGCACTGCACGCCGCCGTCGTCGAGCGCCACCGCCGGGCTGTGTTCGAACAGCGTCGCGCCGGCCTTCACCGCCTCGCGCGCCAGGCGCCGTGCGAATTTCAGCGGATGCAGATGGCCGCCGCCGGTGTCGAGCCGCGCCGTCTTGTAGGCCTTGGTGCCGAGCGCCGCCTCGACCTCGCGGTCGTGCAGCATCGTGAGGCTCTCGACGCCATACTTGTCCTTCAGATGCGCCGCTTCCTCTTCCAGCTCTTTGCCCGCCGCGCGGTCATGCGCCGCGATGACGAGGCCGCGCTTGAGATCGCAGCCGCGGGCCGCCAGCCGGAACACCAGCGCACGCGCCTCTTCGCTGAGGCGCCACAGATCGCGCGCATGGGTTTCGCCGAGCCACGTTTCAAGCTCCGCCTGCGACTGGCGATGGCCCGGATGGATCTGCCCGCCATTGCGCCCCGAGGCCGCGAAGCCGATGCCGTGGGCCTCGACCAGCGCCACCTTGGCACCCGCTTTCGCGGCGTGCAGCGCCGCCGACAGGCCGGTGAAACCGCCGCCCACCACGCATAGATCGGCGCGCCATTCGCCCGTCAGGCGCGGCAGGGGCGGGAGCTTTTCGGCGCTCGCGGCGTAATAGCCTTGCGGGTTTTCGTCCGGCATGTCGGTCATGATGCGCGTGATTGTGCGATGCTGGCGTGAAGGTCAAGCACTTGACCGGATGGGGCCTGCGTGCGAGTTGAGCCCATCCGCATCAGGAGACGTCCGTTGACCCGCAGCGAAATCTGGCGCCTTGAGAAATACCTGCGCAACCTGTTCCGGCTGGACACGATCACCATCGTGGAGCGGCCCAAGCAGGCGGATTCGGTCGAGGTGCAGGTGAACGGCGAGTTCATCGGCGTGCTCTTCAAGGACGAGGAAGACGGCGAGGTCTCCTACGCCTTCAACATGGCGATCCTGGAAATGGATTTGCCGGAAGCGCCCGCGAGCCGGGGCTGAACATAACTGTCATGCCCGCGAAGGCGGGCATCCAGGGCACGCAAACGCGGTGCAAGACGGCCTGGATTCCCGCCTACGCGGGAATGACATTGTGGCAGAGAGTTCGACTCAACCGCCCACAATCACCGCCAAAAACATCTCCCCGAACGCCTGCAGCTTCTTCTCGCCGACGCCGTTGATCTCGGCCAGCTCGCCCAGACTCTGCGGCCGCTGCTCCGCCATCTCGATCAGCGTGCGGTCGGGGAAGATCGCATAGGCCGGCACGCGCCGCTGCTTCGCCAGCTTGAGCCGCAGCTCCTTCAGCGCCGCCAAGAGGCCCGGATCGGCATCCGAGGCCGCCATCGTTTCGGCGCGCACCTGCTTTTTGGTGCGCTTCTCCGGTTTCTCGAACGGCCGGTGCGAGAATTTCTCGCGCCCTACGAGCAGCCCGCGCCCCTTGGCCGACAGCGCCAGCCCGCCATAGCCCGCGATGTCGATATCCAGGAACCCGCCCGCCACCAGTTGGCGGATCATCGCTTGCCACTCCGCCGCGCCGTGCATCGTGCCGCTGGCGAAGGCCGCGAGCTGGTCGTGGCGCGCCGCCGCGACCTTGTCGCCATGGACGCCGCGCAGCACGTTGGCGATGTGCGTCGCGCCATAGCGCTCGCCGGTCGTGCGCACCGCTTCGAGCACCAGCCACGCCTCCGCCGTTGCGTCGACCAGCGCGCCCGGCGCGCGGCACAGATCGCAATTGCCGCACGGCTCGGCGCGCTCGCCGAAATAGCCGAGAAGGATCTGGCGGCGGCAGCCGGCCGCCTCGCAATAGCCGATCAGCGCGCCCAGCCGCTGATGCTCGCGGCGCTTGCGGTCGTCGTTCGATTCTTCCTGGTCGATGAACATGCGCCGCATGCGGATGTCGCCGAGCCCGAACAGCATATGCGCCTGCGCGGGTGCGCCGTCGCGCCCGGCGCGGCCGATCTCCTGGTAATAGGCCTCGACGCTGCCGGGCAGGTCGGCGTGGAAGACGAACCGTACATCGGATTTGTCGATGCCCATGCCGAAGGCGATGGTGGCGACCATCACGATGGCGCGCTCGGTCATGAAGACGTTCTGGTTCTGCTCGCGCTGCTCCTTCTCCATGCCGGCGTGATAGGCCAGCGCCCGGATGCCGTGGGCGTTCAGCGTCTGCGCCGTCGACTCGCATTTCTTGCGCGACAGGCAATAGACGATGCCGCTCTGGCCCTTGCGGCCCGCGAGGAACGACAGCAGCTGCTGCGTCGAATCCCGCTTGGGCTCGACGCCCAGCGAAATGTTCGGCCGGTCGAAGCCGAGCACGATCTGGTCCGCGTCGCCGTCGAACAGCTTGGCCATCACGTCGGCGCGCGTCGCGTCGTCGGCGGTGGCGGTCAGCGCCGCGATCGGCACACGCGGGAAATGCGTCCGCAGCTGCGACAGCATCTCGTATTCGGGGCGGAACGCGGGGCCCCATTGCGAGATGCAATGCGCCTCGTCGACCGCGATCAGCCGCACGTCGAGCTTGGTGAGGGCCATCAGCATGCGCTCGGTCATCAGCCGCTCGGGCGCGAGATAGAGCAGGCGCGTCTCGCCCGAGGCGGCGCGCCGCCAGGCGGCGACATTGGCCTCGCGGTCCATCGCCGAGTTGATGCTGTCGGCCGCGACGCCGGCCAGTCGCAGGGCCGCGACCTGGTCCTGCATCAGCGCCACCAGCGGCGAGACCACCAGCGTCAGCCCGCCGCGCACCAGCGCCGGCACCTGGAAGCACAGCGACTTGCCCGAGCCGGTCGGCATGACGGCCAGGATGTTGCGCCCGCAAATCAGCGCGTCCATGGCGCGCTCCTGCCCGGGGCGAAAGCCCTCGAAGCCGAAGACGTCCTTCAGGACCGTCCGCTTGGCGTCAACCATGTGGAGATTCATGAGTCGGAACTTGCCCGAGGCCTGGGAGGCGCGCAATCGCAGTTGAGGCGGGACGGCGCGGATGCGAACATGTTCCGTCACATGGCGTATATCCTGGGTTTCCTGTTCCGCTTTCGCGTCGCGGCCGCATCCGTGCTCGGAGTCGTCACGGTGGGTGCGGCACTGTGGGCATTCCATGGCGTAGCGGTGCCGCAGGCGGCGCTGTTCCTGTCGGTGGTCGGGCTGGCGTTCGCCGGCGGTATCCAATTCGCGCACCTGCGGCATATCGGACTGGCAGCGGTTGCGGCGCTTGCGCCCTTGCCGGGCATGATCGCGGCCGCGCCGGGGTTCTCCACCGCGACGCTCGCGGTCTACGGCACGGCGAGCGTCGCCGCGTCGCTGATCGCCGGCGAGATGACGCGGCAGGTCCTGGAGAACCGCACGCCGGCCCAAGCCGCCGCGGCGGCGCTTTCGCGGTTTCTTTTGCCGTTCGTCGTGGCCGCGATTCTGGGCGCGGCCGTCCTCGTCGTCTGGCTCAAGGCCGCCGGCGTAGCGCCGCAGCTCGCCGCCGCCATCGTGTCCGTGCTGCTTGTCGTCCCGATCGCGGGTTCCTTCCTGCCGTTCCGCGAGAGCTTCCACGTCGCCGCCAACCGCGCACGCGAGGGCCGCGAGCGCCTGCTGGACACCATGCTCCACGTGGTCGAACCGCGTTGGGGGCTGAGCCTTTCCGGCGTCACGTTGGTGTTCGCGGTGCTGGGTGCGTTCGGCGCCGCGCCGCTGCTTGCGCACCGTGCGGCGCTGATGCAGCCGCTGCTGTGGAGCGGTTCGTTCGCCGCCGTGTTCGTGGTCGCCTTCGCGGTGGCGCGCGACTGGCGCGATGCGGCGGCCGTTGCGCTCGCCACCGCGGCGCTCACCCTCCTGGACATGTGGCTCTGGGGCAGGGCGACGGGCCACCTGACGCTCGCCGCGTTCGCCGAGATCGCACTGACGGTATCGTCCGCCACGCTCCCGATGCTCGCGGGCAGCGACCAGCGCCGCCGCCACCGCGAGACCGGCGACGAGAGCGCCGTGGCGCGCGCCCGCGCGCTCGACACGTTGGGCGCCGCGCCCTGGTACGGCGCCGCAAGCGCGGCGGCCGCGATCGTGCCCTGGATCGTCGTTCACGGCTCGAACGCGACACTGGCGATGATGTTCGTGCTGGCCGCCGCCGCCGCGACGATCGCCGCGCCCGCGCTGGCCACCGCGCTGGAAGCGCTCGTGCCCCGGCGGCGTTCCGTGGAAGAGCTTTACGGCCGCGACTGAACCGGCGGCGCCTTCTTGAAGCCTTCGATCAGGCGGCTGACCGTGGCCGCGATGTCCTGCCAGCGCGCCAGATGCTCGCGCTTGAAGCGGTAGGAGACGGCGACGGCATGCGCGATCGGCATGTCGCGCAAACAGCCGGGGCTGGGCACCTCGGCCGACAGCCGGTCGCAGCGCAGGATCACCGGTCCCGTCGGCGTCTGGCCGACGAAGAGGTCCTGGTTGCGATAGCCGGAATCCTCGCGGAAGGCATATTGCGTCAGGCCGAACGGCCCCGGCACCCCACGCGGGTTGGCGAGATAAGCGGTGTAGATGCGCGCGAAGCGGTCGGCCTCGGTCAGGTTGAGCTGCTCGTTGCGGATCAGCAGGTACACCACCGGCGAATCCGCCGCGTTGCCGGTGAAGCTCGACGCCTCCCAGCTCGACCAGCCGGCGAGGTCGGGCAGGATCGCCCACAGCGCGACGTCCTTCTGGGCGCCGCCTTGGCGCGCGCTCTCGAACTGCAGGTAGTTCGCCGGGACCCACAGCTTGAGCCCATGGACGCGCAGCGCGATGAGGTCGGTGCGGGCGGTCGGCGCGACCTGTTCCTCGAGGAAATTGCTCGGCGCCGGCGCCAGGTAATAGAGCAGCAGCAGCGCCGACAGCACCGCCGTCACCAGGAACACGCCGAGCGGAATCAGCCAGCCGGAGCGCCGCCTGATCGTGCCGTCGGTATCGGAATAGGTCATTGTCGCGCCCGCGGGCGTCCAGAATGAATCGCGCCCGATGTACTTAACACGCCTCTTACGCGGTTCTGCCGCAACTCGATCACAGTGTTGCAAATTGTGTGTCGCCGTGGCGGGGAATCCTCGGTCCGGAACTGCTGTTCCGCCCAAACCCCGCGCCGCCGCCCTCAAGCAGCGGGAGCGGTATGGCGGGCCGCGTCAAAATCGGACGCCTCGAATTGAGACACTTCGACAAAAATCGCCGTATTTCGGCAGGCATGGCGCCTGCATCCGCCCCTTCGAGCACACGAATTTGGGGCACGCATGTATCGGGATCTGCTGGTGGTGACGTTCGCGACTCTGGGTGGGTTCGCCGCCTCGGGCATTTTCGCCAATCTCTACCGCCTGATCGCGCGCAAGCCCGAGACGGCGGCCGAGCGCATCAGCTATCTCGCCGTGATGGTCGTGGCCGGCCCGAATGTCCTCTTCGAGAACGCGGCGAACTCGTTCAAGGCCAAGGACTGCTCGTCCTTCGCCTTCTGGCTGGCGACGTCGATCTCGGCCTATTGGAGCTTCATGATCGGCCTGATCGTGCTCCAGCTCACGATGGTGAAGTGGGGCTGATCGTACCCCTCTCAATCCTCCTGTCATGCCCGCGAATGCGGGCATCCAGAGGCCGCAAACGCGGTGCAAGACGGCTCTGGATTCCCGCCTACGCGGGAATGACAAATGCTACCGGCTGAGTTCCAGCCCCTTCAGTTCGCCCGCCGCGCGCCAGTCCTTCAGCATCTGGATGAAGGCGATCGAGCCGCCGCCGAACGAGCCGTTGCGCGCCGCCGCCGGCGAAGGCTTGCCCTCGTTGTTGTAGTAGCCGGGCGTGCACTCTTCCTGGAAGCGCTGGCGCTGCAGCGCCGAGTTGACGATCGTCTCGACCCAGGCGCTTTCGGCCTCCGGTGTCGTCTCGACGCGCGTCGCCTGGCGGTCCTGCGCCGTCTTGATCACATAGGCGAGGTGCTTGGACTGTTCGTTCAGCATGTGCGGGAAGTTCGCCGTGAAGCCCGACTGGATCACCGACACCACGAAGCAGTTCGGAAAGCCGTTCACGAAGAAGCCGTGGAAGGTCGAGGCGCCCTCCGCCCATTTGTCGCTCAGCGTGACGCCGCCGCGGCCCACGACCTCATAGCCGGCGCGCCGCGCATAAGACGTGCCGACCTCGAAGCCCGTGCCGTAGACCAGGCAGTCGAGCTTGTATTCGGTGCCGTTCGCGACGATGCCGTTCTCGGTGATGCGCTCGACGCCCTGGCCGTCGGTGTCCACCAGCGTGACGTTCGGCCGGTTGAAGGTCTCCAGATACTCGTCGTGGAAGCAGGGGCGCTTGCAGAATTGGTTGTAATAAGGCTTGAGCGCCTCGGCCGTCGCGGCGTCCTTCACGGTGACGCCGGCGCGGGCGCGGACCTGTTCCATCTTCTTGAAGTCGGCGAGCTGCATCACGGTGGCGATGTCGGCGCCGTTGGCGCCGCCCTCGCGCATCAGCTTCATCATGTTGCCGATGATGTCGGTCCAGCCGTCGTTGATCAGGTCTTCGGCCTGCGGCACGCCCGAGACGAGCGCGTTGAAATTGTCCATCCGCGCCTGCTGCCAGCCGGGCTGCAGCGACGATGCCCATTGCGGATCGGTCGGCCGGTTGCCCCGCACGTCGATGGAGGAGGGCGTGCGCTGGAAGACGTAGAGGTGCTTGGCGCCTGCGCCCAGATGCGGCACGCACTGCACCGCGGTGGCGCCGGTCCCGATGATGCCGACGACCTTGTCGCCGAGCTTCGTCAGGCCGCCATTGGAATCGCCGCCTGTGTAATCGTAGTCCCAGCGGCTGGTGTGGAAGGTGTGGCCCTTGAAGCTCAGGGCGCCCGCGATGCCGGGCAGCTTGGGGCGGTGCAGCGGCCCGTTCGCCATCACCACGAAGCGCGCGCGCAACGCGTCGCCCTTGTTGGTGCGCACGATCCAGCGGCCGCTCTCCTCGTTCCATTCCATGCCGGTGACTTCGGTCTGGAAGAGGGCGCCGCGATAAAGATCGAACTTCTCGCCGATGGTGCGGCAGTGCTTCAGGATCTCCGGCGCGCGCGTGTACTTCTCGACCGGCATGAAGTCGAGCTCTTCGAGCAGCGGCAGGTAGACATAGCTCTCGATATCGCAGGCCGCGCCCGGATAGCGGTTCCAATACCAGGTGCCGCCGAAATCGCCGCCCTTCTCGATCAGGCGGATATCCTCGATGCCGGCCTCGCGCAGCCGCGCGCCCGCGAGCAGGCCGCCGAAGCCGCCGCCGATCACCACGACCTCGACCTCGTCGGTCAGCGGCCCGCGCGTGACGGGCTTCACATAGGGGTCTTCGAGGTAGTGGGCGTACTTGCCCGTCATCTCGACATACTGCTCGTTGCCGTCGGGGCGCAGGCGCTTGTCGCGCTCGGCGAGATATTTCTGCTTCAGCGCATCGGGATCGAAGCCGAGCTTGTCGGTGGGCGAAACGGCTTCGAACGCCATGGCAATGTCTCCAGCCTGTTCTGATTTGCCATCAGTATGAAATGCGCCCGCCGCGCTTGCCAAGCGAAACTTAGAAGAAGAGGTACGAGGTGTTCCATTTTTGGGAACATTGGGTTACGCTTGGGAATGATCGTGGTGGGCACCGATGTCGTTGAGCGCTATTTCGCTACGCATCGCGGCCATCGGGCGATCGCGGCGGCGCGCCGTCAATATGATGCCTGGCTGGCAATCGCCCGCCGGGAAACTTGGCGGGCGCCGGCTGACGTAAAGGCAGCTCATCCCAAGGCCAGCATCCTCAAGGGTGGCCGCGTGGTGTTCAACATCAAGGCGAACGATTTTCGCCTCATCGCCGTTGTGCAATACGCCAACGGCATCTTGGCGATCCGCTTCTTTGGTTCGCACGCGGAATACGATCGAGTCGACGCGGAGACGGTGTGATGAAGGCGACTCTGGTAGTGATCGAGAACGATGCGGATCATAAGCAGGCTCTTGCGCTGCTGGAGCGGTTGATGGCGTCGACCGCACCGGAGGATCGCGCCCGCACCAAAGCCCAGGCACAATTGATCGAATCCTATGAGCGCTCGCGCTGGCCGGTGCGCGAGGCCGCTGTCGCCGATGTCTTGAGCTATCTGATGGAGCAGCACGGCCTGAGCCGCACTGACCTCGTGCCGCTGTTTGGCTCGCGCGGCCGGGTCAGCGAAGTGCTCAGCGGCAAGCGCGAACCCTCCATGGCGCAAATACGCAAGCTGCGGGAGCGCTTCAACGTCTCCGCCGATCTGTTCATTCCTCGCGACGGCAGGGTTCCGCACGCCGCGGAGTAGGCCGTTCAGCCGCCCGGGAACATCTTGAAGTACGGCTCCGCCTCGGCCAGCACGCGCGCGAAGGATGGCCGCGCCTTGAGGCGCTCCAGATACGCGGCCGTCTTCGGGAAGTCCTTCGCCAGCGGCACGATCTTGTCGCTGTAGAACAGCGCCGGCGCCGCCGCGATGTCTGGCATCGTGAAATCCTCGCCCATCGCCCAGCCGCTGTCGCCGATCGTGTTCTCGACCAGGCCCAGCGCCGTCGTCATGCGCTGCTTCGCATTGCCGACGCCGAACGGATCCTTGCTGCCTTCGGGGCGGATGCGATCGCCGACGATCTTCTGCATGTGCTGGTGGACGTGCAGGTCGAAGAACCGGTCGTGCATCCGCGCCTGACGGGCGCGGTCGGGATCGGCGGGCACCAGCCGCGCCGGTCCCGGATAATGGCGGTCGAGATACTCGATGATGATGCTCGACTCCGGCACGAAGTGATCGCGCGCGGTATCCTCGATCACCGGGAACTGGCCCACCGGCCACAGCGCGTAGAATGCCTCGCGCGCAGCGTCGTTGCCGAAATCCACCAGCACCGGCTCGAACGGTACGCCGGTCTCATAGAGCGCGATCAGTGCCTTCCAGCAGAACGACGACAGCGGATGATAGTGCAGGCGGAGCGTCATGGCGCTTATCCTCAATTCTTCTTCTAATTTCTGTGGTCGAATTCGGTGTCGATCACGAGCGCGATCGGATCGCTGAAGAACGGCCCCATGTCGAACTTGGCAGGGTCGATCGCGCCTTCGGCATGGATGCCGATCACGTGGCCCATCACCGGCCCGCCCGCGAAGCCCGGTCCGGCGCCGACCAGCGTGACGTCGAGGGTCAGCGGCACGGTCTTGCCCTTCAGCGTGAAGTTGCCGTCGACCTTGCCGTGCGTCGCGTCGATCTGGCGGAACGCGGTCGAGACGAAGGTCGCTTTCGGGAACGCGCCGGCGTTCAGATAGTCCTTGCCCGCGAGTTGCTCCGCGAAGCCCGGCACGTTGGACATGATCGATCCGGTCTCGACCGTGGCGTCCAGATGCGACTTGGCGACATGCGCCGGGTCCCATTGCAGGTTCGCCGCCACCTTGCCGAAGCGGAAGATGCTGATCGAGAAGCCCAAATGCGACACCCGCGCCACGACGCCGACATGGTTGGGATCGAGCGTATAGGCGCCGGCGACGGCTTTGGTGATGTCCTTGGTGCCGTGCGGGATCGAGGCCGGCGACGGCGCCGCCGGTGCGTCGGCCGCGTGACTGGCGCCGCAGACGAGGGTGCCGGCGACGAGAAGGCCGAGAAGCGGTGCTTTGAAGTTCATGATGTCCTCCCTGGTTGTCATCATAAAGACGCGGCCGCCGCCCGTCTTCCGACACCCGCCCTCACAATTTCGCGAGAAGCGCACCCAGCCGTTCCAGGCTGCCGCGCCAGCCTTCCTCCATATAACCGACCGGAACGAGGTTCACCTCGGACGCCGTCTGCACCACGGTGGTCAGGACGAGCTTGGTCTTGCCCGTGCCGGCATCCTCGAACGTCACCGTGTTGTGATTGACGAACTGCCAGCTGCCATCGGGGTTCTGGAAGGCCTTGGACAGGAACACCAGCTTGTTCGGCCGGTCGATCGTTATGAACGCGCCGCCCATCGGGTGATCGAAGCTCGGTCCGCGCATCTGCACGAAGATCTCGCCGCCCGGCCGCACGTCGAGCCGCACATCGCCGTTTTCGGAATTTTCCGGTCCCCACCACGCTTTGAAGTGCACCGGGTTCACCCACGTCTCGAACACCAGATCGCGCGGCGCGTCGAACACACGGGTCAGCGTGACGGTCGTGCCCGCCTTGACGGGGCTCATGTCCATTTCCATGTCCGTATCCTTTCGCTCAACCCATCAGCGGATGCACGGCCGAAACGCCGTCGCCCGCCACGGCGAGGAAATCGCGCGTCAGCTGCTCGGCATCGGCGCTGGGCGGCCCGTTCGCCGGCACGCCGGGCGCGTAGAGCGTGAGATATTGCGGCATGGAATCCTCCTTTTGCGATCAAGCGTGCTGCTGGCGCGCCAGATAGGCGGCGAGATTGTCGAGATGCTGGCGTCCGCCTTCCACCGCGCCGAATTCGCGCGCGACGAAGTCGCGGGCGGCGACGGACGGAAAGACCGAATGCATGCGGACGCGCGTCTTGCCGGCCTCCTCGGTGAAGGTGACGGTGACGTGGAACTGATTGGGATCGCCCGGCTCGCCATGGCTGTAGACCAGACGCTCCGGCTTCACGACTTCGTGGAAGGTGATGAGGTTGTCGTAGTCGCGGCCGTCCGGCCCGTGCATGACATAGTCCCACACGCCGCCCGGCACGACATTCATGGCATGCGTCGTCACCGAGAACCCATCCGGTCCCCACCATTCGCCGGCATGTTTCGGATCGGTCCACACCATCCACACCAGCGCGCGCGGCGCGTCGAGCAGACGGGTGATCTCGATGATCGGCTCGTCTGCGGGAGCCCTTGATTCACTTCTTGCCGCGGCCACGTTTCTTCCCCTTGGCTTGCAGGTCCCTGAGATAGACCTCGAGACGGTCGAAGCGCGCGTTCCACAGCGCGCGGTATTTCTCCAGCCACGCATCGACCGGCATCAGCGCCTTGGGCTCGATCTTGCACGGCCGCCACTGCGCCTCGCGGCCGCGGCTGATGAGGCCGGCATGCTCGAGCACCTTCAGGTGCTTTGAGATGCCGGGCAGGCTCATGTCGAACGGCGCCGCGAGTTCGGTGACCGAGCGTTCGCCGAGCGCCAGCTGCGCCAGGATCGCGCGCCGCGTCGGATCGGCCAGGGCCTGAAAGGTGGTGGAGAGCGGGTCCATGTCGTACTTTACCAAGTAGCTAATTAGCGATGTAGTTAAGTACGGGGCAAGAGTCAAGCGCGCGAATGTCATCCGCCGCGAATGCGGCGGACCCAGGTGACGTCTTCGCGTGCCTTGGGAGGCTCGTGGCGCATCAACTGGGTCCGCCGCATTCGCGGCGGATGACACGTCGGAATTATTTTCTTGAAATTCTGTTTCGTCGTATGCGGCGTGGCGTCGAAACTTATCCACGCCCATGCCTGCGCGAATTTGGCGGTATACGGACGATTTCGCCGCGCCGCCTGTTGGATAAGTCGGACTTATCCACGCGCAAAAAGAATTTCGCGCGTGCCCTTGAACCGAGTCGGTCGGAACACCAAATCTCTCAAATCCCGACAGGTGCGTCGAGACCGGCGCCCGGATTTTTCCGGACGCCGGTCTCGTTGCATTCACAGCACCGTCAGCATCCCCGCGACGAGCGGGTGGCGCACGATGTCGGCGTCGGAGAGGCGCACCACGGCGATCTCCGGCACCCGCTCGAGCTTGTCGGCGATGTCGCCGAGGCCGGACAGGCCTTTCAGGAGGTCGGTCTGGTCCGGATCGCCGGTCAGCACCATGGTCGAACGCCAGCCCAGACGCGTCAGGAGCATCTTGAGCTGGGTGTAGGTGCAGTTCTGCGCCTCGTCGATCACGACATAGCAGTCGGAAAGCGTGCGGCCGCGCATGTAAGCCACCGGCGCGATCTCGATCACGCCGTCGGCCAAAAGCGCCTTGAGGCGCTTGGTGCCGAGACGCTCGGTGAGCGCGTCGTAGAGCGGGCGCAGATAGGGCGCGAGCTTCTCGTTGAGATCGCCCGGCAGGAAGCCGAGGCTTTCGCCCGCTTCCACCGCGGGCCGCGACAGCACGATGCGGCCGCAGCGCCCGGCTTCGAGCGCTTCGACGGCTTTGGCGATGGCGAGATAAGTCTTGCCGGTGCCGGCGGGGCCCAGCGCGAGGACGACGGAGCGCTCTTCGATGGCATCCAGCAGGATTTGCTGGGTCGCGCTCATCGCGCGGATGTTCTTTACGTATTTTCTGTCGCGGGGTTCGTCGTCTCCGCCGCGCGGGTTCCAGCCGCCACGGGACGGGAAGGGATGAACGTTCTCGGATTCCTGATAGTCGCGCGCTTTGTAGCGTGCGGAACGCTTGGCCATGGATGCTCCCTGGTCAAAAACGAGACGCTTGCGATGGGTGGATGGGTTTGGCGGGCGTGCGCGGGAGGGCGGAGCTTGGTGCCCTGGCATTCGAGGAATGAAGTGCAGAGATGCACTAAATCCGGCCCCCAACTTGTGTCGAATCACGCTCCGACAAGAAAAGCGTAACAGGGAATGTACGACGGCGATGTGAAATCTGTGGACGGACGGTTCGCCGAGTTCATTGCCAAGCCATCCCTCCTCATCCTGAGCTTGTCGAAGGATGACATGCACCGAACTCGCGGCCATCCTTCGACAGGCTCAGGGTGAGGACGGTGTTTTCGCTCGGCCGGGATGACGGGTTTCAGGCGCGGATATGTCCGGCAATGGACACAAGCGCATCGACGAGGTCGATCAGCCGCGCCGCATATTGTTCCGGAATCCTGAGCCGCGCATCGCCGCCGAGGAACGTGTTCTCCAGCGTGTCGAGCAGCGCGATCAGCCGCACGTGATGGATGCCGAGCGCGCTCTGGATCGGATCGGTGACGACGCCGGCGAAGGCCGCGGCCGTCGCGCTCGCCGCCAGCACCGCGCCGGTCACCGACAGCGCGGCAACGCCACCTATCTTCGCGCCAAGCGCCTGCGCCAGCGCCGGACCCAATGTCAGAAACCCAGGAGTCGCCTGATGCAGCAACGCCCCGCCCGCCGCCATCGTGACGGCGGCGCTCACCACCTCGCCGGCGGCGCCGCGCGCGTTGAGATAGATCGCGATCTGTTCGGCCAGCTTCTCGTCCATCTTCAGGCGCTGCTTCTCGCCCCACGGCCCGTTCAACGCCCCCAGCGCGCCATCGAGGCGGCGGTCGCCCAATATCTCCACCGCCAGCGCATCGTGGAACGACGGCTCGCCCGCGCCCGTGTGAGGCAGCTCCAAAAGGTCGACGATCAGCCGCCGCTCGATCTCGGCGGTGACGGTGGTGCGGAAGAACAGTTCGCGGGCGCGCAGCTTCTGCGCGGTCTCGCGCCGTCCGGCGAGCCTGAGCGCCCCGGCCACGACATTGAGGCCGAGCTGCGGCCCGGCCATCGCCGCGTTCAGCGGCGCGCGCCATAAATCGTGGCCCAACGCGTGACGATGCGTCTCCAGCGCGCCCCGGAAGGAAAACGTCTTGTCGACGAACGCCGGAACCTTGCTGCGCCGCTTGCGGAAATAGCTGCGGATCGAATCCTCGACGATGCGGTTCGCAAGCTGGTGATCGAGCGCGGGCAGGGCGGAGCGCGAAGCAGAGGCCATGCCGTCAGTCTGACGCAAGGCTTTTGCGAAGGCGAGGCCGCGCGGGCATAGTGCGCAAAACTTTTCGCGAGAACCCCGATGCCGATCTACGCCCTCGACGACGCCCATCCGGAACTCCCGCCCGAGGGCGACTATTGGGTCGCGCCGAACGCCGTGCTGATCGGCAAGGTCCGCCTCAAGAAGGGCGCCAGCATCTGGTGGGGCTGCGTGCTGCGCGGCGACAACGACTGGATCGAGATCGGCGAGAACTCGAACATCCAGGACAACTCCGTGATCCATGTCGACCCGGGTCAGCCCGTGACGGTGGGCGCCGGCTGCACGGTCGGTCACCGCGTGATCCTGCACTCGACGACGGTCGAGGACGGTGCGCTGATCGGCATGGGCTCGACGCTGCTCAACCGCAGCCGCATCGGGAAAAACTGCCTGGTCGGCGCCAATTCGCTGGTGACCGAGGGCAAGCAGTTCGAGGACGGCACGATGATCCTCGGCGCCCCGGCGCGTGCGGCGCGCAAGCTGAACGACATGGAGCTGGCGGGTCTGAAGATATCGGCCGCCGGTTATGTCGCGAACCACCAGCGATTTGCCACGAAAATGCGGCAGGTTGGGTGAACGTGAGATTTGTGTTAGGCTGATGCGATGACGAATAAGCCCGTTCCGATCTCCATAGAGGACGACGAGCGCCACGGCGATCAGATCGATGCCTTCATCGCGCGCAACCGCGACGCCCTGAATGAGTCGATCCGCGAAGCGCGGCGACAGGTGGCAGCCGGCGAGGTGTCGAAGAAGTCCATCGACGACATTATCGCCGAAGGCCGCCGCCGCCATCGCAAGAGCGCCTAGCAGAAAATGGCGTCGCCCATAATTCGCTCGCTTCTGGCTGAGCGAGATTTGGTGGAGTTGTTCGACTACATCGCAGTCGATGCAAGCGAGGACCGGGCGGAAGCTGTCTTGCGCCGTATCGATCAGACGCTCGAGACGCTGGCGGTCATGCCGCGCATCGGCCGGGTACGCGGTGACCTTGTGGGTTCACCGCGTTCGTTTTCTATCTGGCCGTGGCTGATAATCTATGAGCCGCAAGAGAGCGGCGAGGGCATATACGTCTGGCGGATCGTCGACGGACGCCGCGACGTGCCGCGCCTGATTGGCGGGCGGCCGAAGTTCTAGCTCGCCTTCGCGATCGTCTCGCTCTGCGCGGTCCACACGCGGCGGATGCGGGTGTCGGCCTCGGGGCCGAAGTTGAACCACGCGGCCTTGTTGTGCGTCGCGTCGATGATGAACAGCGTGTCCATCTTGCCGAGCTTCTGCACCAGCGCATTGCGGATCTGGTTGATCGGCTGGTCGCTGATCAACAGCCAGGCCTGCGGCATGATCGAATAGGCCGGGCCCATGTTGAAGATCTCTTCCTCGAGACCCGAGATCGAGCGCGACTTCATGTCGGCGATCACGACGAAGCGCCCGCGGTCGCCGGTGCGCGGCTCGTCGGCCGAGCGGCCGAACGTCGGGGAGATGATGTCCTCTTCGGTCTCGACGCCGCCGGCGGTCACGAACTTGCCTGTCGCGGATGGCATCGGCGCGCCGGCCGGCGCGAACAGCCGGGCCAGCATCGGATAGGACCCCGCGGGGCGGAACTGGTCCGAGCCCGCCGGCGCCAGCAGCGAATGCGCCGCCAGGCGGCCTTCGCTGACGAAGCTCTGCAGCTGGGTCTCGGCGTAGGGCCCATAGGTCTGGCCCGAGACGTTCATGATCCACGTGTCCGACATGCACGGAAAAGTAGGGCCAAATAGTTACCCGTCCCTTGCCGGGGCGCATCAAAACGCGCGGATTGACGGAACGTAATGCCGCTTTCGCCTCTTGCCGCGCGCCGCGCGGCCCCCGAACATGGTTTCGGAAGACTTAAAGGAAACGCCATGACCGATTACCAGTACTGCAAGGTCGCGCGCGAAGGGCGCCTCACCATCGTCACGCTCAACCGGCCCGAGGTGATGAACGCGCTGCACGCAGACGCCCATTACGAGCTCGGCAAGGTGTTCGACGACTTCGCCGCCGATCCCGAGCAATGGGTCGGCATCGTCACCGGCGCCGGCGAGCGCGCGTTTTCGGCCGGCAACGACCTGAAGGTCACCGCCGCCGGCGGCGGCTCGTCGCGCAGCCTCGGGCCCTCGTCCGGCGGGTTCGCCGGGCTGACCAGCCGCTTCGATCTGGAGAAGCCGCTGATCGCGGCGGTGAACGGCATCGCGATGGGCGGCGGTTTCGAGATCGCGCTCGCCTGCGACATCATCCTGGCGTCGGAGGCGGCGGTGTTCGCGCTGCCCGAGCCGCGCGTCGGCCTCGCGGCGCTCGCCGGCGGGCTGCACCGTCTGCCGCGCGAGATCGGCACCAAGCGCGCCATGGGCATGATCCTCACCGGACGCCGGGTGTCGGCGGCCGAGGGCAAAGAACTTGGCTTCGTCAACGAGGTGGTGGCGCCGGGCGAGTTGATGACGCGGGCCCGCGCGCTGGCGGGCGAGATCATGGCGCTGTCGCCGATGTCGATCCGCGCCTCCAAGCAGGCGGTCTATCAGGGCCTCACCGAACCGTCGGTCGAGGCGGCGCTGAAGAACCAGAACGGCTATCCGGCGATCGCCGCGATGTATCGCAGCGAGGACCTGCGCGAAGGCCCCAAGGCGTTCGCCGAAAAGCGCCCGCCGCAGTGGAAGGGGAAATAAGGCTGCGAAAAGCAAAACCCCGCGTCATGGGACGCGGGGTTCGCTCATTCCAGGAAAGGACGCTTAGTCCTCGATGTGCCAGTCGCCATCGTAGTGGCAGGCGGCGCCGTTCTTGTCGAAGCGGTCGCCGTGATGCCAGACGACCTGCGTGAAGTCCACGCAGCGATGCCCGTCGCGGCGGAATTTGTCGTTCACGACGATGTAGCCGTGGCCGCCATGACGGCCTTCCCATTCGTAGCGCTGTCCGACGTCGCCGTCGAACGCCTGTTGATAGGCGTGATACGCGGAGTCGCGGTCGTCGCAATCGATGTCGCGGCTGATCGCGTTGCCGGCGAGACCGCCGAAGATCGCGCCGCCGGCGATCGCAAGGCCGTTGCCGTGGCTCGCCACGCCGCCGATCACGCCGCCGGCGATGGCGCCGAGCACCGTGCCGCCGCCATGATCGCGGTGACAGTCGTCGGCCCACGAGGCGCTCGTGCCGGCCACAAGGGTGAGCATCGCGGCGCCCGCAAGCATTGCAGATTTCTTGAACATATCGCTTTCTCCTCTATTGCGGATCGCGGCGCTCCTGCCGTCCGCTTCGTCGAAAATCAGATTTGGCCTTCCAGCCTGAACGCTGTCTGAACAGAATAGGACAGAATCAGGTCACACTGGACATGGCCAACGGGAAAACCTTCAATACACCGATTTGTTCCCATTTTGAGCCGGGTGGAGCGTTCACTGTGATCGATATGCGGCAAGCGGCGCGCTGTGCGGCGCTGATCCTCATCGCCGGTCTCGCACTTGCGGGATGCAATCCACCCGCGAGCAAGCCCGTGGCGAGCCATAAGGGCCTTTCGCTGGTCGACGGCGACGTGCCGCTCGGCAAGCTGCCCCGCGATGCCGTGCCGACGCACTATCACATCGCGCTGCGCATCGATCCGAAGGCCGAGCGCTTCAACGGCCATGTCGAGATCGACGTCAAATTCATGAAGGCGGCGCGCTCGCTCTATATCCACGGACTTGGCCTGAACGTGCAGGGCGTGTCGGTGCGCCTCAAGAACGGCCAAAGCTTCGCGGCGCATTACGACCAGGTCGATCCGTCCGGCGTGGCGCGTCTGATCTTCGTCGACAAGGTGCCGGCAGGCGACGCCACGCTGATCTTCGATTATGACGCCGCCTACAGCCATTCGCTCGACGGCCTTTACAAGGTCGTCGACCGCGGCGACTCCTATGCCTTCACCCAGTTCGAATCCACCGATGCGCGGCGCTGCTTCCCGTCCTTCGACGAGCCCGGCTTCAAGACGCCGTTCGACGTCACGGTGATCGCGCCCCGTTCGCTCAAAGTGATCGGCAACACCGCGCCGGTCGGCATGACGCCCGCCTCGGCCGGCATGGAGCAGACGGTATTCGAGACCACCAAGCCGCTGCCGACCTATCTGGTCGCGCTCGCGGTCGGCCCGCTCGACATCGTCGACGGCGGCTGGCTGCCGGCCAACAAGTACCGGTCCAAGCCGCTGCACATTCGCGGCGTCACCGCCCGCGGCAACGGCCCGCGCATCGCCTATGCGCTGTCGCTGACGCCCAAGATCGTCGCCGCGCTCGAGGATTATTTCGGCATCGCCTATCCCTTCCAGAAGCTCGACGTGCTGGCGGTGCCGGATTTCGCGGCCGGTGCGATGGAGAATGCCGGCGCCATCACCTTCCGCGAGCGCCTGCTGCTGATCGATCCCGATTCCTCGCTGGAGCAGAAGCGCGGCTCTCTGAGCGTGCAGGCGCACGAGCTGGCGCACCAATGGTTCGGCGATCTCGTCACGCCGGCGTGGTGGGACGACATCTGGCTGAACGAATCCTTCGCCGACTGGATGGCGCCCAAGGGCAGCCAGGCCGTCCTGCCGGAACAGGACTTCACCACCGACACGCTGCGCGGCGGCATCGAGGTGATGAACCTCGACGAGCTGCCCTCGGCGCGCCAGATCCACCAGCCGATCAAGAACGTCGACGACCTCGCCAACGCCTTCGATAGCATCACCTACGACAAGGGCGCCGCGGTGCTGCGCATGTTCGAGGCCTATGTCGGCCCGGCGGAATGGCAGCGCGGCATCCATGCCTATCTCACCAAGTTCGCGCGCGGCAATGCGACGGCGCACGACTTCATCGGCACCATCGCCGCGACGACCAACCATCCCGAGCTGGTGCAAGCGTTCGACGACTTCATCGACCGCCCCGGCGTGCCGCTGCTGCGCTTCCAGCAGGCGTGCGCGCTGCCCGCGACGTTGAACGCCGGCCAATCGATGTACGAGCCGTACGGCTTCACGGCCGCGGCACGGCGCTGGCACGTCCCGGCCTGCGTGGTCGATGGCGGCGGAAAGATCTGCAAGATGAGCGACGCCGGCTTCGTGCTGCCGCTCAAGGATTGCAACGCGCTGCCGCTGCCCAACGCCGAGGGCGCGGGCTATTACCACTTTGCGGTCGACGAGCCCTACTGGACGCAGTTGATCGCCGGCGCGGCGAAGAGCGATCCGGTCTCGCAGATCACGCTGCTGGGCAATGTGTTCGCGGCGCTGCGCAATGGCCACGCCAAGGCCGCCGACGCGCTGACGCTGGTCAAGACGCTGGCGCCGGTGGCGCGCTGGGACGTCCTGCGCACCATCGACAGGCGCCTCAGCCCGCTGCGCGCCGCGCTGGCGCCGTCCGACGTCGCGCCGTATCGCGCTTTCCTCAGCAAGGCGTTCCTGGCGCGCTTCAAGACCATCGGCGTCGCCGCCAAGCCGAACGAGGCGCCGGCCGACGCCTATACGCGCGAATACCTGGCGCAGATCCTGGTGACCGAGGCGCACGATCCGACTGCGACCGTGATGCTCGCGGGGCCCATCCTGGCGTCGAACGCGAGCGGCGCCGATAAGTGGAAGGCGATCCCGCCCGACACCCGCACCGAGGCGTTGCGCGCCACGCTGCGCACCTCGCCGGGCTTCGCGGACGATCTGATCGGCGTCTATCAGACGACGAACGAGGAAACGCTGCGCCGCGACATCGTCTATGCCTTCGCCGGCAGCGAGGACGCGGGCGCGATCGGCAAGCTGCTGGCGCTGGCGCCGGCCAGGATGCGGGCCGGCGAGATCCGCTATCTCTACGAGAATATGCCGGAGGAGCCGGTCGCCCGCCAGGCGCTGTGGAGCTACATCAATGCGCACTTCGGCGACTTCGCGAAGCGGTTCTCGCTGCGCGGCATGGGCAGCACGGCGGTGATCCTGCATGCGGCCTGCGACGCCGACAGCCATGCGCAGACCGAGCAGTTCTATCAGAGCAGGCTCAGCGAAGCGCTCGGCGCCAAGCGGCGCATCGGGCACACCGAGGACGAGATCGACCGCTGCGTGGCATTCAAGAAAAACGCGAGCGCCGACGTCACATCGGCGCTCGCGTCGCTTCAGTAAGGCGCGTCAATCTTCAAGGCACGTCAGTCGTCGTTGAAGTGCCAATAGCCGTCGCGGCCGTAACAGGCCGAGCCGTTGTGGCGGAATTGCTCGCCATGACGCCAGGTGACCGTCTCGAAGTCGCGGCAACGCAGCCCGTCGTCGCTGTATTCGCGGGTCGGCGTGAAATAGCCGTGGGCGTCGCCGTGCTCCCATTCATAGCGCCGGCCGATGTCGCCGTTCAGGCCCACCGCGTACTCGTCGAAGGCATAGCGCTGGTCGTCGCAGTCGATGTCGTGGGTGACCGCGTGGCCGAACAGACCGCCCAGGATCACGCCGCCGACGATCGCCGCCGGATTGCCGTGGCTGGCCGCGGCGCCGATCAACCCGCCGCCCGCCGCGCCGAACACGGTGCCCGCCGCGTTGCCGGCATGGCAGTCGTGCTCATAGGCGCCTTCGCGATAGGGCGGGGGAGGAGGGCCGTCGGGCGGCGGCGGGCCGTCGTAGCCGCGCGGCGGCGGTGGCGGCGGGCCCCCACGATCATTGTCGTCGTCGCGGTCCGCGTCGTTGAAGCGGTGATAGTTGCCGGCGCGGTCGTAATAGCCGTTGTGATCGCTGTTGCTGTAATAGCCGTCCGGATCCGGACCGTTCGGCGGATCGGCGACGGCCGCGCCGGCGCTGAGCGCGATGGCTGCGGCCGCTGCCAGCAGCATGGCTCTGGTTTTCATGATGGTCTCCCAAGCTTGTGCGCGCCCTCGCAACTTGGATACGGGTTCCGCCTAGCTTTGTTCCGATTTCACCGCTGTAATCTGCAGGACACAAGGCGTCAGCACGATTTTCGCCGCATCGAGCGCCCGCTGCACGGCATCGGCTTCGTCTTCGCTGAGATCGCCGTTTGCGATCATCGACGGCAGGTATTCGCGTGCGAAGCCCATCGGCCAGCGCGCCGCGTCGTCGTCCATCGTCGCGGCGAACACGGCGGGGCGGATGCCGGTGATGCGAAGCCCGAGCGCTTCGAGCAGCGGCGGCAGGTCGAGCGCGATGTCCGGCTCGCTGCCGGTGGCACGCCAGCGCGCGATGATCTTCGCGATGTAATCCTCGAACGCCGCCGAGCGCGGCGAGATCTTCCAGGACGCATAATCGTAATACTCATGGAACAGCAGCGCGCCATCCGGCTTCACCGCCCGCGCCATGCCGCGGACAACAGACGCGGCATCGGGCACGAAGGCCAGCACCCAACGGCACCACAGCCGGTCGGCCGCGAAACGCGTCCAGTCGACCTCGGCAAGATCGGCCTCGACCGTCTCGATGTTGCGCAGGCCGCGCGCCGCCGCCTGGACCTTGAGCGCGTCCAGAAAGCGGCGCGAGCGCTCGATGGCGATGACGCGGCCTTGCGGCCCGACGATCTCGGCCAGATCGAGCGTGGCATGCCCCGGCCCCGCGCCGGCGTCGATCACCGTCATGCCTTGCGTGACGCCGCCGCGCCGCCAGAAATCGAGCACGCGCGACCGCCACACCCGATGCTGCACGCCGAGGCGTTCGATCTCGGCGGCATGCGTGCCGATGACGTAGCTGCGGTCTTCGTTCATGCCGCTGCTTGTAGGCGGGCAGGGCGTCGCGCGGCGACCCGTTTCTTGCTCAGCCGCCGAACACCACCGCGTTCATGATGCGGCCGGGGACGAGCGTGAACAGCCCCGTCACCACGATCGCGGTGGCATAGAGGATGATCATCGCCCGCCGGTGCAATTGTATCCGATGCGTCCATGCCCCGCGCAGCGCGCCATAGACGCCGTAGAACACCAGCGGGATCAGCAGATGGATCGGGCTGAAACCCCAGAACGGCTTGTCGGGCATCAGCCGGTGGATCCACAGCGTCGACAGCGCCGTCACGCTCATCAGCGTCAGGTAGGTATATCCAATCACGCGATGCAGCGTCGTGCCGCGGCGGCTGACGAAGATCTGCCAGGTGCCCAGGATCACCGCCGGCACCACGGTCGCGACATGAAATTGGATCGCCGGCGAGGCGTGGAGCAGAGGCTCGAGGGTCACGCCGGGGTCGCCATCAGGAAACGATACGCCGCATAGCCGCCGGCCGCGCCGCCGAGCATCGCGCAAGGCAAGACGCCGTAGGCAAGGTTGGCTATCGAGAGCGGTGCACAGATGTCGCCGCCGCAAAGCGCCGTGCTGCAGGCGGCACCCGTCAGTGCGCCGGCGGCCAGGAAGACCGTTTTGGATCGCGTACGCGACAATGCGACGAGGGTGCCGGCGACGAGCGCCGGCAGCGCGGTGGCGATCGCGCCGGCGATCAGCAGGAACGGCGACCAGCCGAGCGCCATCAGCACGCCCATCCCGGCATCGCGGGCATGCCCGCTCAGCACCGCTCCGGCAAGGAGCCAAAGCCCTTGTACGGTCAGGTAAGACAGACAGGCGAAGAACTCGGCCACGAAGAACGCGGCGAACAGCTTGCCGAACGGCCAGCGCGGCACGGGGTGGACGGTCGCCAGACTGTCCGCCCCGCCGGTCATCTCAGTACACGCGCGCCTTCGGCGGGATGTACTCGACCTCGTTGGTCAGCGTGTAATTGTGCACCGGCCGGTAGTCGAGCCGCGCATTGCCCGTCGCCGGATCGAGCCACGCCAGCGTGTGCTTCATCCAGTTCGCATCGTCGCGGTTCGGGAAATCCTCGCGGGCATGCGCGCCGCGGCTCTCGTGGCGCACCACCGCGCCCTCGATCGTCACGACGGCCTGCTGGATCAGGTTCTCGAATTCCAGCGTCTCGACAAGGTCGCTGTTCCAAACCATCGAGCGGTCGGTGACCTTGATGTCCTTCAGGCGGCCATAGATCTCGTCGATGTTCTTCTGGCCGGCCTTCAGCGTGTCGCCGGTGCGGAACACCGCCGCGTCGGCCTGCATCGCCTTCTGCATCGCCAGCCGCAGCTCCGCGGTCGAGGTGCCGCCCTTGGCATTGCGGAATTTGTCGAGCCGCGCGATGGCTTCGTCGCCGGCGTTTTTCGGCAGGTCGTGGTGGCCGGTGACGCCCTTCAGCGACTCCGCCGCATGCGCGCCGGCCGCCTTGCCGAACACCACCAGATCGATCAGCGAGTTGGAGCCGAGCCGGTTGGCGCCGTGCACCGAGACGCAGGCCGCTTCGCCCACCGCCATCAGGCCCTGGATCGGCGTATCGGGATTGCCGTCCTTCAGCGTCAGCGCCTGGCCGGTATAGGCGCAGGGGATGCCGCCCATGTTGTAGTGCACCGTCGGCAGCACCGGGATCGGCTCCTTGGTGACGTCGACGCCGGCGAAGATGCGCGCGCTCTCCGAGATGCCGGGCAGACGCTCATGGATGATCTTCGGATCGAGATGCGACAGGTGCAGGAAGATGTGGTCCTTGTTGGGACCGACGCCGCGCCCTTCGCGGATCTCGATGGTCATCGCGCGCGAAACGACGTCGCGCGACGCGAGGTCCTTGGCGTTCGGCGCATAGCGCTCCATGAAGCGCTCGCCCTGGCTGTTGGTGAGATAGCCGCCTTCGCCGCGCACGCCCTCGGTGATCAGGACGCCGGCGCCGAAGATGCCGGTCGGGTGGAACTGGACGAACTCCATGTCCTGCAGCGGCAGACCGGCGCGCAGCACCATCGCGTTGCCGTCGCCGGTCTGCGTGTGCGCGCCGGTGCAGGAGAGATAGATGCGGCCATAGCCGCCCGTCGCCATGATCACCTTGTGGGCGCGGAAACGGTGCAGCGTGCCGTCGTCGAGATTCCACGCCATCAGGCCGACCACGGCGTCGCCGTCCTTGATGAGGTCGAGCGCAAGGTACTCGATGAAGAAGTTCACCTCGTGCTTCACGCACTGTCCGTACAGCGTGTGCAGCATCGCATGGCCGGTGCGGTCGGCGGCGGCGCAGGTGCGCTGGGCGATGCCCTTGCCGTAATTGGAGGTCATGCCGCCGAAGGCGCGCTGGTAGATCTTGCCGTCTTCGGTGCGGCTGAACGGCACGCCGAAATGCTCGAGCTCGTAGACCGCTTCGGGCGCGTTGCGGCACAGATACTCGATCGCGTCCTGGTCGCCCAGCCAGTCCGAGCCCTTGACGGTGTCGTACATGTGCCAGCGCCAGTCGTCCTCGCCCATGTTGCCGAGCGCGGCGGCGACGCCGCCCTGGGCCGCGACGGTGTGGCTGCGGGTCGGGAAGACCTTGGTGATGCAGGCCGTCTTGAGGCCCTGGCGGGCGCATTCCAGCGTGGCGCGCAGGCCGGAGCCGCCGGCGCCCACGACGACGACGTCGAAGGTGTGGTCGATGATGGTGTATCCGGCGGTCATCTCAGAGCGGTCCAGCAATACGGAGGAGGGCGTAGATCGACGCGGCGATCACGGCGAGGGCGAATGCGCGCAGCAGGAGCATCAGGCTCAGCTTCTGCCAGGCGGTGTAGATGTAGTCGTCGATGACGACCTGCATCCCGAGCGCCATGTGATAGGCGGCGATGATCACGAACACCGCCATCAGAATGGCATTCAGGGGCTGTGACAAGAACGCGAGGGTCGATGCCTCGCCGGCGCCGACCAGGCCGAGCGCCGAGACGGCGAACCAGGCGCCGAGGAAGACGAGCGCCGCCGCGGTGACGCGCTGGCGCCAGAAATGCGTGACGCCGGAGTGTGCCGAGCCGAGGCCTTCGACCTTGTGGAGAGGCGTTTCGAGACTCACTGGTAATAGCCTCCATGGCCGGTATAGGCGGCGGCGAAGAACGCCGCGGCGAGGACGATCGATCCCGCGATGACGATGATCGAATTGTTGATCGCGGTGGCCTTGGCGAAGCCGAAGCCCATGTCCCAGGCGAGATGGCGGATGCCGTTGAGCAGGTGGAACGAGCCCGACCACACGATGAGGAACAGGATCACCTGGCCGAGCGGCGTCGCCGCCAGCGATGTGAACTGGTTGAACGCTTCGGGGCCGCTGGCGATGGCGACCAGCCACCAGACGAGGACGACGAGGCCCCCCGCCAGGCCGATGCCGGTGAAACGGTGGGTGATCGACGTCGCCATCGTCACCGGCCAATGATAGATCGTGACAAAGGGAGAAAGGGGCCGCGGACGCTGCGCCCTTTGCGGATTTTCCGCCATGAATTTCCTCGAAAATCGGTCTCGCGAAGCGGGGCGGAGTGTAGGGTTACAGCCCCCCAAGTCAAACCGAAATTCCCAGCTTTTCCCGTGGGTCAGCCGTCCGTCTTTTGCGCCGCGGCGGGGGCGCCATTGGGCGAGGGCATCTTGGCGTCGTCGGCCTTCTTGGCGGCGGCGATGCTCGCTCTGTTCATCAGGCCGTGATGCGGCTGGTTGCTCCAGCAGTTGTAGAGGATCGTGAGGCCTACCAGCACGGCGGCGGGCCACAGCAGCGTCGTCGCGTCCCTATGCGCCGGTCCGAGGCCATAGCGATGCATCACCGCCGCGGCGATCAGTGCCATGGCGAGTCCGATGCGGGTGATATGGATGGTGTCCTGACGGTCGTTCTCCACGAATATTCCGGGGAACCGATAGCGGTAGAACAGCTCGTCCGCCTTTGCGTCGACCGGTGCGCCGCCTTGCGCGCGCCGGTTCTGCGCCGGCGAATTGCCGGTGCTCCACACCGTCCACAGGGCGTCGACCGTGTCGACCAGCCGGTAGCCGAGCGCGACCAGAACCTGGCCGAAGCAATACGCCGCACCGAGCACCGCGAGCACTTCGAGCGTTTTCGGCTCGGCCGCCAGCAGGGGATGGAGCTTGTCGTAGTAGACGAGCGCCAGGAATGCCGCGCCGGGGATGAAATAGCCGAAGACGTCGCGCAGGAAGACGAAGGTCTTCATCAAGGTGTCGAGCAGCTTGAGCCAGGTTTCCGTCAAAGCCGCCATGTCGTTCCCCTTCCGGCGCCTGGCGGATTTTTAGCAGATTCACCGCGAACCGGACCGGCCGGCGGCCGGAAAGTTCCACCTGTCTTTTTTGTCACTTTGCACTGCAACATGGGATTTGGCATTGTCCGCGCCTGGATTGGGGATTCAGGCATTTTCATGAGTGAGATAGGCAGCACCGCGGACGTTCTGCGTCCGTCACGCCTCGCCTTGCCGGACGCGCCGATCAGCCGGCCGGCCGTCGAGGTCGCGGGCACGCTGCTGCTGTCGCTCAGCCTGTTGTCGGTCGCGGTGTGGAACGGCTTTCCGATCATCTTCTACGACACCGGCGCCTATATGCTGCAGGGGCTGGGGCATCTCTTCATCGCCGAGCGCTCGCCGATCTACTCGGCATTCCTCGCGGGCGCGGGCGGCGCCACCAGCCTTTGGCTCGTCGCGGCGACGCAATGCCTGATCACCGGTTTCACGATGATGCAGTTCGCGCGCGCGATCCGGCCGCAGATGTCGGTCTATGTGCTGCTCGGCATCGGTGCCGTGCTGTGCCTGACGACGGGATTGCCGTGGTACGCCGGACAGATCGAGCCCGACTGCTTCGTCGCCATCGTGCCGCTGTCGCTCTATCTGCTCGCGTTCCATGGCGAGACGCTGGGTTCGGCGCGCAAGACGCTCCTGGTCGTCGCCGCCGCCCTCTCGATCGCTTGTCATTCCTCGCACGTGGCGCTGGCCGCGGGTTTGCTGGTTGCGCTCGCGGCGCTCAGGTTCGTTCCGCTCGATATCCCGCGCCCCAAGCTCACCGCTGCGGTGACCAGTTTCGGCGCTGCGATCCTGTCGATCTACGTCGCCAATTTCGTCTTCACGCATCAGGTGTTCTTCAGCCGCTCCGGCCCGATCTTCCTCGAAGCGCGGATCATGGAGGACGGGCTCATCGCGCCGGTGCTCGATGCCGATTGTCCCAAGGCCGGCTATGCGATCTGCCCCTACAAGGACCGCCTGCCGGCGCGTGCCGACACCTGGCTGTGGATGGCGAGCCAGAGCCCGTTCAAGAAGGTCGGCGGCTTCGAGAAGCGCGGGCCCGAGTCGTCCAAGCTCGTGCACGAGAGCCTGCGGCGCTATCCGCTCGACAACGCGGTGGTGGCCTTGCAGGACGCGCTCCTGCAGTTCTTCTGGTTCCAGACCGGCGATGGCATCGTGCCCCAGGAATGGGTGCTGAACCGCGAATTCAAGGTCGCGATTCCCCGACAGCTCAATGCCTATGACCGCGCCTATCAGCAGGAGGGCGAGATCTGGTTCCTGCCGGTCAACATCGTGCATGTGCCGATGGCGATCTTCTCGCTGGTGGCGCTGTTCTGGCTCCTGCGCCGCACGGCCCGGACGCGCGACTGGCGCGGCGGCGTGCTGCCGGCCTTCATCCTCCTGGCGCTGATCGGCAATGCCGCGATCTGCGGCGTGTTCTCCGGCCCCCATGGCCGCTACCAGTCGCGCATCATGTGGCTGCCCGCGTTCGCCGTGGTGCTGGTCGCCTGGCCGGAACTCGAGGCCGCGTGGCAACGCCGCCGGCGGCTGAAAACACTCACCGCTTAGGCCGCGCTTCGCCTTGCGACCCGGGTTCGAATCCGGCACTTAATGGCCGCCATGGCCAGCCCCATCCGCATCGCGCCGTCGATCCTTTCGGCCGACTTTTCGAAGCTCGGCGCCGAGATCGAGGCGATCGAGGCGGCCGGTGCCGATTTCATCCATGTGGATGTCATGGACGGCCACTATGTTCCCAACATCACCATCGGCCCGATGGTCGTGAAGGCGATCAAGCCGCACGCCAAGAAGCCACTCGACGTGCACCTGATGATCTCGCCTGTCGATCCCTTCGTGCCGGACTTCGCGCAGAGCGGCGCCGACGGCATCACGGTGCATCCGGAGGCCGGCCCACATATCCATCGCACGCTGCAGCTCATCAAGAGCCTCGGCAAGAAGCCGGGCGTCGTGCTGAATCCGGGAACGGCGGTCGATGCGATCGACAACGTGCTGGACCTCGTCGATCTCGTTCTGGTGATGAGCGTCAATCCCGGCTTCGGCGGCCAGACCTTCATCCATAGCCAGCTCAAGAAGATCGAGCAGATCGCGACCCGCATCGCCAGAACCAACCGTTCCATCGACCTCGAAGTCGACGGCGGCATCACGCCCGAGACGGCGCGGCAGGTGATCGCCGCCGGCGCGAATATCCTCGTCGCCGGCACCGCGGTGTTCAAGGGCGGCCCCTCCCACTACGCGGCCAACATCGCCGCCTTGCGCGGCTGACCGTGTTCGCCCTGCTGCCAGAGATGATTGCCGCGCTCCTGTGGCAGTGGACGCGCTTTTTTCGCATCTGGTACCGGCGCACCTGGCTCTATCGCCGCTTCCTGAAGGGCCCGCTGGCCGACCGCATCTTGTTCCATCCCTATGATGCGCTGCCACGCCGTCTGGAGGACGCCGACGCCGTGCTGCGTGGACGGTTCCGCTTCGCCGGCGAGATGGTCGAGGTCAAAGACGGCTCGGTGTTCGACAAGCCCGCGCCGTCGCTGGAATGGGCCGAGGCGCTGCACGGTTTCGCCTGGCTGCCGCCGCTGGCGCTGGCGGGCGGCGACGCGGCGCGCGCGCTGGCGGCCAACCTCGTGACGCAATGGCTCAAGCGCAACGCCAAGTACGACGAGCCCGCCTGGTCGGCGCACGTCATCGCGCAGCGGCTGATCCATATCTTCGCCCATGGCCGCTTCGTGATCGCCAATTCGGAGCTGATGTGGCGCTCCAAGGTGTTCGTCTCGCTGCGCGAGCAGTCGCGCATGCTGGCGCGCATCGCGGGCGAGGCGCCCGACGGCATGCCGCGCTTCGAGGCCGCCGCCGCTTTCGCGCTCTCCGGCGCCTGCCTCGGCGACAGCCAGCGCCGGCTGGAGGAGGGGCTTGCCTGCCTCGAAGCCGAGATCGCGCGCCAGATCCTGCCGGACGGCGGCCATGTCTCGCGCTCGCCCGAGAACCTGGTGAACTGTTACCGCCTGATCGTGATGGTGATGGATTCGCTGATGGCCGGCGGCCTCGAAGTGCCGCACGGCATCCGCAGCGGTCACGACCGAATCGCGCCCACCATCCGCTTCTTCCGTCACGGCGATGGCGCGCTGGCGCTGTTCAACGGCGGCACCGAGAGCGACAGCCGCACCATCGCGGGCCTGCTCGCGCGCGACGAGGTGCGCGGCCAGCCTTTCGCCTTCGCGCGCCATTCCGGCTATCAGCGCCTCACCGCCGCCAGGTCGATCCTGGTGCTCGATTGCGGAACCGCGCCGCGAGGCGCCTTCGCGTCCGAGGCGCATGCCGGCTGCCTCGCCTTCGAGTTTTCCGCCGGCAATCAGCGCATCGTCGTGAACTGCGGCGCCGCCGGCGCTTCGCAGCCCAAATGGGAGAGCGCGCTGCGCGCCACCGCGGCGCATTCGACGCTGGTGCTGGGCGATGCTTCGACGGGCGCGATTCTGCCGCCCGGCCTGGCGCGGCGCCTGCTCGGCGCGCGGCTTGAGGGCGGCCCCAAGGAGATCGAGACCCGCCGCATCGAGACCGCGCAGGGTTGGAGCGTCGAAGCGAGCCATGACGGCTACATGCCGGACTTCGGCGTGCGCCACGAACGCCAGGTGACGCTGACCGTGCAGGGCCTTTCGGTGATCGGCGCCGACCGCCTGCTGCCCGCGCCGGTGAAAAACCGCAAAGAGACGAACTTCGCGATCCGCTTCCACATCCATCCCGACATCCGCATGTCGCCCAGCCCGAACGGCAGCGTGCTGCTCAAACTGCCGAGCGGCGAGGGCTGGCGTTTCCGCGCCGGCCAGCCGGCGGCGATCGAGGAGAGCGTCTATCTCGGCCACGACATCGTGCGCCGCACCGAGCAGATCGTGGTGACCGGCACGGTGAAGGACGAGCCGGTTGAGATCGCCTGGGTGTTCGAGCAGATCGGGGTATCGTAAATCAGGCTCCTCTTGGCATCCGCCGCGAATGCGGCGGACCCAGTTGGGTTCTGCACCAAGTGAGCAGGCGTTACCTGGGTTCGCCGCACGTCATCCTGAGCGACGCCGCAGGCGGCGTCGAAGGGCGCGGCGAATGACATTTGGGTACATCAACTCCATCGCTGTGCCACAGCCTCGCCGCCTCCCCGTCTATTTTGCGCCACCATCGCAGCCGAGCGTGCCCTCTCACCGATGCCCGTGGAGGGGCTCCTTGACCGACGACAATTCGACGACGCTGCGCGGGCTCCGCTCGCCGGGCGTGAAGTTTCTCATCATCGCCGCGCTCACCATCGCGATGGCGATCCCACTTCTGTTGATCCAGCTCGCGCTGTCCGACCGTGAGACGACGGCGTCCGGCGCGATCACCGACGTCGCAAACGGCTGGGGCGGCCCGCAGGTCGTCGCCGGACCGGTGCTGCTGCTGCCCTACACCGTGCAGCGCGACCAGATGATCAACGGCCAAACCGTCAACAGCACCGTGCGCCAGGTCGCGGTCCTTTTGCCCGAGGACCTCTCGTTCAAGGCGAAAGCCGCCGAAGGCACGCGCTGGCGCGGCATCTATGCGGTGCCGGTCTATCGCGCCGGCGTCGCATTGCACGCCACGTTCAGCAAGGCCTCGTTCACAGGCCTGACGCCGCCCGATGCCAAGATCCTGTGGAACGAGGCGAGCGTCTCGCTGCTCGTCAGCGATGCGCACGGCCTTGCCGACGTCGTCGCGCTGACGGTCAACGGCCAGACCGTGCCGTTCCAGCCGGGCGGCAACATTCCGGCGACGGCCATGCCGAACAGCCCCAATGCCGGCAGCGGCATGCATGCGCCGATCAATATCGCCGCGCCGGCGGACCTGACGCTCGACACGCGCTTCGACCTGCGCGGTTCGCGCGAGCTGTCCTTCGCGCCGCTCGGCCGCCGCACCACGGCGAGCATGAGTTCGGGCTGGTCTTCGCCCAGCTTCTTCGGCGCCTTCCTGCCGAGCGAGCGCAGCGTCACCCATGACGGTTTCACCGCCTCCTGGGTCGTGCCCTATCTCGCACGCGGTTTCGGCCAGAGCTTCCAGACGGTCGAGGAGGCGTCCGGCACCGTGCTGACGCCGGCTTCGGGCGTGAAGTTCTACCAGCCCGTCGATCACTATCAGCTCGTCCAGCGCTCGCTGAAATACGCGATCCTGTTCATCGCGCTGGCGTTCCTGGTGTTCTTCGTGGTCGAGACGGTTTCGCCCAAGCGGCTGCACGCGGTGCAATACGCCCTGGTCGGCGCAGCGCAGGCGCTTTTCTACCTGCTGCTGCTGTCGTTCTCCGAGCAGATCGGCTTTGCCGCCGCCTATCTGGTGGCGTCCGTCGCGACGATCGCGCTCACCGGCCTCTATGCCTGGAGCGCGCTTGCCGACAAGTTGCGGGCCGGCGTGCTGACCGCGGTCCTCGCAGTGCTCTACGGACTGCTCTACGTCATCCTGAACGCCGAGGACTATGCCCTGGTGATCGGCTCGAGCCTGTTGTTCGTGGCGCTTGCCGCGACGATGTATGTCACGCGCGAGATCGACTGGTATCGCGCCACGGATTTGGAGGCGGCGTGAGCGATCCCGTGAGAGCGGCGCCCGGCCGCGTGGTGCTGGGCGTCGCCGCGGCCTTGCTGACCGCGATCGCGATCGTGGTGGCGGTGCTGTGTGCGGTCATGCTGACATTGATCGGCGACAATGCCTTGCGCGTGCCATTCGTCTATTTCGCGATGATCGCCGGTGTTTACCTCATCCCTCCGTTCGGCGGCTTCGTCATTGGCGCACCGATATGGGCCTGGATGATGCTGGCGGCACGTGCCAATAGCCGAACGGCGGCACAGGTCGGCGCCCTGACCGGTATTTCGGCCTTCCTGATCTTCGATGCGCTGTATTTCCGGTCGTTTGATATCGCCGGGCTGTTCTGCGTCGCCTATGGCCTTGCCGGCGCGCTCAGCTGGTGGATCGGCTGGCGGGTCATGCGGCCACCAAAGTCCGACGAAAATGCTTGGGAAACATAGGCCTCACGCCGCGTTGCCAGCGGGGGTAGGGCTTGCTACACCCGACTCACCGCTATTTCACAGGCAGGTCATGGTTCAGCTCACTTTGCCCAAGGGCTCCAAGCCGACCAAAGGGAAGGTCTGGGACGCGCCCAAGACCGCCAACGGCAAGAAGCCGAAGAACTTCAAGGAATTTCGCGTCTACCGCTACGATCCGGACAACGACGCCAATCCGCGCGTCGACACGTACACGGTGGACCTCGAGAGCTGCGGCCCGATGGTCCTGGACGCGCTGATCAAGATCAAGAACGAGATCGATCCGACGCTCACGTTCCGGCGCTCCTGCCGCGAGGGCGTGTGCGGCTCCTGCGCGATGAACATCGGCGGCGGCAACACGCTGGCCTGCACCAAGGCGATCACCGACATCTCCGGCCCGATCGCGGTGTATCCGCTGCCGCACATGCCGGTGGTGAAGGACCTCGTCCCGGACCTGACGAATTTCTACGCGCAATACGCCTCGATCGAGCCGTTCCTGCAGACCAAGACGGCCGAGCCCGAAAAGGAGTGGAAGCAGTCGCCGGAGGACCGCGCCAAGCTCGATGGCCTCTACGAGTGCATCCTGTGCGCCTGCTGCTCGACCGCGTGCCCGAGCTATTGGTGGAATTCGGAGCGTTATCTCGGCCCCGCCGCACTGCTCCAGTCCTACCGCTGGCTGGCCGACAGCCGGGACGAGCATACCGGCGAGCGCCTCGACAAGCTGGAAGATCCGTTCCGGCTCTATCGTTGCCACACCATCATGAACTGCACCAACACCTGCCCCAAGGGTCTCAACCCGGCCAAGGCGATCGGCGAGATCAAGCAGATGCTGGTCCGGCGCAGCGTCTGACGCCATGCGGCGGTCGACGCGCCGCGCCGTGGCCGCCGTCCTTCTGCTGATCCTTGCCGGGATCGCGGCCTGGACGCTCCTGAAGCTCGCGCCGCCGGTGTTCGCCGCCGAGGTGCTGTTCCCGCTGCGCTGGTATGTCGGGGCGCTGATCCTGGTCGGGCTGACCGCCAATTTCTACGGCCTGTTCGCGGACACGGGCCCCGCGCCGCCCGAGCCGCCGAAGACGAAGCCGCGGTCGACGCATCTGCGCGTCGTGCGCAACGACGACGAGACGTTGCACTGAGGCGTACCTGTCATCCCGGCCAAGCGATGCGTCGGCATCGCACGGCTGCGCCGTGCTCGCCCGGGATGACAATGACAGTTGACGTCTATGCCGCGATCCGCAGCTCGCTATTGCCGCCGCCGCGCACCCGCAGCATCAGCCACACCAGCGAACTCGCCATGCGGACCGTGCGGCCCTGCGGCGCGGCGCCGATCGCCTTGGCGACCATCTGGACCAGCTTCTGGATGTGTTGGCGGTTGTAGATCCGGTTCAGAAGGCCCGCCGCGAGCTTCGCATAATGGGCGCGGACATAGGGCGTGTGCGCCATCTGCGAGGCCGGGACGTTGGCGCAGTAATAGGCGTAGGCCAGCTCGTCGTCGTCGGACTCGGTGATGCGGCCGACGGCCACCATCAGCTTCTTCCAGAACGGCAGGTCGCGCTCATCCTGCATGTGAAGAATCTCGAAGAAGAGTTTGTAATGCCTGAACTCGTCTGCGGCGATGCGGCCGGCGATCTCCTTCAGGACGGGCTCCTGCGTCGCGTCCTTGATGGCGCTGTAATAGGACGAGGTGCCGCTCTCCACCACGCAGCGGGCGATCATCTCGGCGCGGCGGCTCCCGCGGATCGAAGCGCCCTGGGCGTCGGCCTGGAAATGCTCCGGCTTGTAGCCGGCGCGGAAGCGGGCGAAGGCCTCCTCCATCTTGTAGGTCGGGTCGGCCAGCTCGGCCCAGCGGCCGAGCGCGCGGCCGTGCTGGCTTTCCTCGCGGCCCCATTCCTCGATGGTTACCGCCAGCTCGGGCCCCGCATCCTTGAAGACGCGCTTGAGATAAGTGACGTAATCGGGCGCGTTCATCTCGACCAGCGCGGCGGCCTTGATCGCCGCGACCATGCCTGGCGACGTCTTGGAAGCATCGAAGTTCGACCATTGGACATCGTCCAAGGTCCAGCCCTGTTTAAAGACGGTTCCGTCCGTCATCGTTCGCCCTTGAGGCCTCATGCTGCCTGCCCAACAACGCATTATAGCAAAGGCCGTTGCGCCATGAAAACCCATGTTGCGCCCGCGAAGATGACGAATCGTCAATCGAATCAGGTGCTTCCTGTGGTACGTTGTGACGCCCCGGGCCGATCACCGCGCCGTATGCGCGGATTCCCGGTTGCGGCGAACCAAAACCGACAGGGAATCGACCATGGCAAATTCGCCCACCCCCGAAGACATTCGCGCCGAAGCGAAGGCGGTGCTTACGGCCTTGACCGCCCATTGGGATCGTTTGACGCCCCAGGTACAGGATACGGTCGGACAGTCGCTGCTGATGATCCTGGGTTCCGGCCCGGCGCTCGCGGCGTTCGACTCCATGATGGCCGCGCAACAAGCGAACGGCTTGATGTATCACAACGCGGTCGCAAACCAGCAGAAGACGAACCTGCTGGGCATGGCCATGACCGCCAAATGCGTCCGCTATATGATGGAACCGAACGCGGACCAGGACGGCGCGCACATGCCGTCGGACGCCAAGGGCGGCTGACCTGGGATCAGCTGAAGACGGTCAGAACGCGGACCGCACCATGCGCAGATCGTCGAGGCGCTGGCCGGCGGCGGCCTTCTCGCCCTCCGGCGCGGCGATCAGGTCTTCCTCGGCGTCCTTGATCCGCTGATCGAGGATCTTGAGGTCGAGCTCGGCGATCGGCAGCGCCTCTTCGGCCAGCACGGTCACCTTGTCCGGGCCGACTTCGGCGAAGCCGCCGCGGATGAAGTAGCGGTCGTCATTGCCGTCCTTCAGCACGTCGATCATGCCGACGCGCAGCGTGGTGACGACCGGGGCATGGCCGGCGACCACGCCCATATAGCCCTCGACGGCGGGGATGGTGACCATGTCCGCCTCGCAGGAGAGCAGAAGCCGCTCCGGCGCGACCAGGTCGAAGGCGATCTTCTCAGCCATGGGTCAGGCCTGGCCTTCCGCCTTCATGCGCTCGTACTTCGCGGCCGCATCGTCGATCGTGCCGACGTTGTAGAACGCCTGCTCCGGCAGGTGGTCGTATTCGCCTTCGACGATCGCCTTGAACGAGCGGATCGTGTCGGGCAGCGAGACGAAGACGCCCGGAAGGTTCGTGAACACCTCGGCGACGTGGAAGGGCTGGCTGAGGAAGCGCTGGATCTTGCGGGCGCGGGCCACCACCAGCTTGTCGTCTTCCGAGAGCTCGTCCATGCCCAGGATCGCGATGATGTCCTTCAGCGCCTTATACTGCTGCAGCACTTCCTGCACGCGGCGGGCGACGCCGTAATGCTCTTCGCCGATCACGTTCGGATCCATGATGCGCGACGTCGAGTCGAGCGGGTCCACGGCCGGGAAGATGGCGAGCGCCGCGATGTCGCGCGACAGCACGGTGGTGGCGTCCAGATGCGCCATCGAGGTCGCGGGCGCCGGGTCGGTCATGTCGTCGGCCGGCACGTAGATCGCCTGCACCGAGGTGATCGAGCCCTTGTCGGTCGAGGTGATGCGCTCCTGCAGATTGCCCATCTCCGACGCCAGGGTCGGCTGGTAACCCACCGCCGACGGGATACGGCCGAGCAGGGCGGACACTTCCGAGCCGGCCTGGGTGAAGCGGAAGATGTTGTCGATGAACAGCAGCACGTCCTTGCCTTCGACGTCGCGGAAATACTCCGCCTGGGCGAGGCCGGTCAGCGCGACGCGGGCCCGCGCCCCGGGCGGCTCGTTCATCTGGCCGTAGACCAGCGTGCACTTGGAGCCGAGGGTCGAGCCGTTGTTGTGCTTGGGATCGATGTTCACCTTGGACTCGATCATCTCGTGATAGAGATCGTTGCCCTCGCGGGTGCGCTCGCCGACGCCGGCCAGCACCGAATAGCCGCCAAAGGCCTTGGCGATGTTGTTGATCAGCTCCTGCATGGTCACGGTCTTGCCCACGCCGGCGCCGCCGAACAGGCCGATCTTGCCGCCCTTGGTGTAGGGGCAGAGCAGGTCGATGACCTTGATGCCGGTGACGAGCACCTCGG
>DASZMT010000045.1:0-40967 GCA_035551495.1 Rhizomicrobium sp.
GCGTCAACGGCCGCGGCCTCGATTTGCGCCTGCGCACCCCACAAGGCTTCGACGGCATCGAGCCGCCGGCGCGCACGCTGGCGGGCGAGCGCTTCAAGCGCGGCTCGTTCCAGGCGGCGCTGACCTTCGAATCGGGCGAGACCGGCAAAGGGCTGCGCGTCGATCCCGCCGCGCTTGCCGCCGCCGTCCGCATCGCGCGCGAGGTCGCGGCAGAGACCGGCCTGGCGCCGGCGCGCATCGATGGTCTGCTCGCGCTGAAGGGCGTGATCGTGCAGGAAGAAGCCGTCGAGCCCGACGAGCGCGAGCGCGCGATGCGCGACGCCGCGATCCTGGAGACGCTGGCCACTGCGTTCGATGCACTGGCACGGGCGCGGGCGGGCGAAGGCAACAAGATCCTGAATGTCCTCAAGAGCCAGATCGACGAGATCGAGACGCTGACCAATGCGGCGGCCATGCTTGCCGCGTCGCAGCCGGCGGCGCTGCGCCAGAAGCTGGCGGCCCAGATCAAGGAGGTGCTGATCGGCACCGCGATCAACGAGGACCGGTTGACGCAGGAAGTCGCGCTGCTGGCGCTCAAGGCCGACGTGCGCGAGGAGCTCGACCGGCTGGCGTCGCACGTGCACGAGGCGCGGCGGCTGATGGCTTCGGGCGAGGCGGTGGGCCGCAAACTCGACTTCCTGGCGCAGGAGTTCAACCGCGAGGCCAACACGCTGTGCTCGAAGTCCTCAGACGTCGAGCTGACGCGCACGGGACTGGCGCTGAAGGCGGTGATCGATCAGTTCCGAGAGCAGGCCCAAAATGTCGAATAAGCACGTCGAATGATTGAGGGGATCAAGCGGCGGGGATTGATGCTCGTGCTGTCGTCGCCGTCCGGCGCCGGCAAGACGACGTTGGCACGCGGCCTGCTTGCCGCCGACGGCAACATCTTCATGTCGGTCTCGGCCACGACGCGCGCGATGCGCTCGGGCGAGGTCGAGGGCCGCGACTATTTCTTCGTCGACCATCCGAAGTTCGAGGCGATGGTGGCGGACAACGCCTTCCTGGAGCACGCGACGGTGTTCGAGCAGCACTATGGCACGCCCGGGGCCCCGGTGATGGCCGCGCTCGACGACGGCCGCGACGTCCTGTTCGACATCGACTGGCAGGGCACGCAGCAATTGAAGGAGCGGGCGCGCGATGACCTCGTCAGCATCTTCATCCTGCCGCCCAGCCACGACGAGCTGGAGCGCCGCCTGAAGGTGCGCGCCCAGGATTCCGACGAGGTCGTCGCCAAGCGCATGGCCAAGGCGGCGAGCGAGATCAGCCACTGGCCGGAATACGACTATGTGATCGTCAACCGCGACGTCGACCGCGCCCTGGCACAGGTCACCGCGATCCTGGAGGCCGAGCGCGCCCGGCGCACGCGCCTCGTCGGCGTCGGCGAATTCGTGGCGGAACTGACGCGCTAGGTGGCGGTTTCCTCATCGATGCAGCTCGTTCCCGTCATCGGCACCATCGCCGCGCTATGCTCGACCGTCAGCTTCGCGCCGCAGGCGTGGAAGATCATTCGCACGCGCGAGACCAAGGACATCTCGACCGGCATGTACGCCCTGACCGTCGCCGCTTTCGCGGCGTGGGTGGCTTATGGCGTGCTTCTGCGGCAATGGCCGCTGATCGCGTCGAACGGCATCTGCTTCGCGCTATCGGCGTTCATCCTGGCGATGAAGCTGATGCCGGCGCGCGGCAGACGCCGCGTCGCCGACATGATCGAGAAGAAGGTCGGGCGCTAGAACGTCTCGCCGACCATCTCCTCGCTCTTCTTCCACAGCGCTGCCGCATGCGACTGGTCGAGCGCATAGGGTCGCACGCCGCCGCGCAGATCATTGCTGTCCTGACGCTCGGCGACGTGGCAGTCCTCGCAATAGAGCCCGCCGACCGTGGCCGCCGGCGCGACAAAGCCCGCCCACACCGTGGTGGCGGCGCCTTGCGGGATCGTCTTCCATTCGAAGGCCGGCGCACCGGCGCCAGCCGCCTTCTGGGCGTCTTCGATGCTCTTGAGCATCGCTTGCAGCACCTCGGGCGTCATGTGGCGGCCGAGCTCGGTCTGGATGCCGCCGGGGTGCACCGCGGCGGCGCGGATGCCATGCGCGCCGTGGCGCTTGTCGAACTCCACCGCGAACAGGATGTTCGCCGTCTTGGAACGGCCATAGGCGCCGAACTCGGTGTAGGGCGTATGCTCGAAATTCGGATCGTCGAGATCGACGTCGGAGAAGCGATGGCCGGCCGAGGACAGGTTCACCAGCCGTGCGCCGCCTTTCTTGAACAGCGAGGCGATGCGGTTTACCAGCACGAAGTGGCCGAGATGGTTGGTGCCGAACTGGGTCTCGAAGCCGTCCGCCGTCTTGCCTTGCGGGCAGGCCATCACGCCGGCATTGCAGATCACGACGTCGAACGGCTTGCCGGCCTTCACGAGGCCGCGGGCGCAGTCGCGCACGCTCTGCAGAGAGGCGAGGTCGAGCTCGATCAGCTCGAGGCTGCCGCCGTTCCTCGCGTCGGCGTGAACTTGGCCGGTCGCCTTATGCGCCTTGTCGAGGTCGCGCGCGGCCCCGACCACGGTCGCGCCATGCGCCGCCAGAGTGCGCGCGGTCTCGACGCCGAGGCCGGCCGACACGCCGGTCACCAGCACGCGCTTGCCGGTCAGGTTCACGCCGTCGAGGACATCGTCCGTCGTCGAGGTCGCGCCGAATGTCTTGGTCATGATGATCTCCCGGTTCTCTCTGGGATCGACCTTAGAATGTCCCGCCGCTGCTGGCGAATCCTGCCGCAATGCCGCCGCACGATCGTGTTGTCTTGCCGCGCATCGAATGGAGGCGTTGATGATCCGTGCATGCGTCGTCGCCGTGTTGGCGTTGCCTGCGTTGTCGGCCTGCGTGCCGATGCATGCTTACGAAACGCCCGCCGTGCAGGCGACCGTGGTCGATGCCAGGACGCAGGCGCCGATTTCGGGCGCGCGCGTGACGGTGATTGCCCATCGCACGCAGGCCCAATCCGCTGCCGTGACCGACGCGTCCGGCCGTGCTGCCCCCGAACCTCTGCGATTTCGGATCGTCAGCATCGTGATAAGGGATCGGTCGATATCGTGGACACGGTTCGCATCGATGCCGGCGGTCACAAAACGAACGACGTGAATGTTTGTTATTGGCCGATCGTCGGAAGCAATCCGGAATTTCGCATGAAAATCGATCTCACGCCGGGCATGGACGCCGAAGCACCCGTGTCGACGGCCGATGACGGTGACTGCGTCTTTCCCGACGGCAATCCCAAGCCCTAATCCAGATTCACGCGATAGACGCGCTTGGCGGTGCCGCTGAAGAGAGCGGTCTTCTCGTCGGCGGAGTAGGCCTTGGCGATGCGCTTGAACGCATTCCACAGGCTCACATAATCGCAGCCGAAGCGGTCGACCGGGAAGTTGCTTTCGAACATGCAGCGATCGGCGCCGAAGGCCGCGATCACCGTCTCGATATAGGGCTTCCACTGCTCGGCGAGCGTCTCCGACGGCGGATCGGCCTCGTCCATGCGCAGCTTCCAGCCGGCGAAGGGCATCGGCAGGCCGCCGGCCTTCACCACGACGTTCTGGCATTTGGACAGCGTCTCGATGTTCTTCTTCCATTCGGCGAAGCGCTCCTCGCGCTTGCCGGCGAAACGGCCGATGCCGAGCGGCGTGCCGACATGGTCGAGCACGATGGTGGTGTCGGGGAAGGCGCGGGCGAGATCGATCAGATCGGGCAGCTGCGGCTCGAGCAGCCAGGCATCGAACGACAGGCCGAGCTTGCCGAGCACCGCGAAGCCCTCGCGGAAGGACTTGTCGAGATAGAGACCCGCGGTGTTGCGGCCGGCGAGCGGCCCGAGCACGCCCGGATCCTCGTCATAGGAGGCGGAATGGCGGATGCCGCGGAAGCGGCCATGGCCGGCCGCGATATGGCTGCGCAACGCGTCCTCGACCACCTCGGCACCGATGCGCAGGTCGACATGGCCGACGATGCCGGCGCAAGCACGCACCTCGCCATAGATGCCGCTGGCGGTCATCGCCGCGACGCCGTTGACGAACTCCGTCTCGCCGACGCATTTGAGCGCGTCCGGCCCGTCGGCGCGGTACATCGCGCCGCACTCCATGTAGATCGTGCCGCGGATGTTGTGGCCGCTTTTCAGGTCCTTCAGCAGCTCGTCGAGCAGATAGCGCGGCGTGTTGCGGATGATGTCCATGAAGCCGTGCGTCGACGGCGGCAGGTTTTGCAGGATCGCGGTCGGGCGGTCCCACAGATGGTGATGCGGATCGACGATCGGCAGGTCGGGCTCGATGATCTGTTCAGGCATCGTATTTCTCCGGCCCTCATCCTTCGCCCTTCGACAAGCTCAGGGCTCAGGATGAGGTTCTGCGCTTATTTCTCCAACCTCGTCCTGAGCTTGTCGAAGGACGGGACTGGGCTCGAACTACGGCGTCAGAACCACGCGGCCGGTGATCTTGCCGTCGCGCAAGTCGTCGAGCGTCTGGTTTGCCGCGCTCATCGGACGCTTGCTGTAGGGGATCGGATCGACCTTGCCGGCGCGCACCAGCTCCATCATCTCCAGCGTCTCGGGCAGCGAACCGGTCATCGAGCCGCCGATCGAGATCGTGCGGAACGGGAACATCGGCAGCGGCATGCTCATCGCGCCGCCGAACAACCCGACGATGATCACCTTGCCGCCGCGGCGCACGGACTGACTGGCGAAAGCGAACGACTTCTCCGAGCCGACGAAGTCCACCACCGCATAGGCGCCGCCCTTGGTGTCGGCGATCAGTTGCTTGGCGGCGTTGGGATCGGTCGTGTTGTAGGTTGCCGATGCGCCGTGTTTCTTCGCGGCTTCGAGGCGGCCGTTGTCGATGTCGGCGGCCAGCGGGCCCTTGCCGAACAGCGCCTTGGCGAATTGTACGCCCATCATGCCGACGCCGCCGCAGCCGACCACCAGCACCTGATCGTCGGGACCGAGCGGGCCGACCTTCTTCATCGCGGCATAGCCGGTGAGGCCGGAGCACATGTAAGCGGCGCCGAGCGCGGGATCGGTCTTGCCGTAGTCGATCAGGTATTTCGGGTTCGGCACCAGAACGTGCGTGGCGTAGCCGCCGGGGCAGCCGTTGGAACAGCCGAGCTGGCGCGGGCCGCCGACGCAGAGGTTCTCCTCGCCGCGCAAACAGGACGGACACTTGCCGCAGCCGATCCATGGGAAGGCGGCGTAGCGCTTGCCGACCTCGATACCCTGCACGTCGGGACCGACGGCGATGACCTCGCCTTCGATCTCATGGCCGAGGGTGTGCGGCAGCTTCATGTTCGCCATCGGCAGCTTGGCGCCGCCGCCCATGTCGAAATAACCGTCATGGATGTGGACGTCGGAATGGCACACGCCGGCATTGAGGACTTTGAGCAGGACTTCGCTTCCCGTGGGCGCCGGGGTCGGCGTCTCGATTTCCTGAAGCGGCTTGCCGAATTCGATGATGGCCTGGCTTTTCACGCGACGTCTCCCTGGGATTGTTCTGACTTGTTGTCAGTGTGGCAGGGCCTGCGCGACCCTTCAAGCACGGCCGATCTGGGGATCGCTCTTGGACGGCCGTCCGGTCTCGACATGGCCCGCCAGGCGCCTGCGGAACGTTTTGTCGTGCGGGGAGGTGACAGTGACGTCGTACCAATGGTCGCGCTCTGCGAGCGGAATGGAAGCCCCCGGTGCCGTGGGGCTATAGGCATCCTGGACGAGGAGATTCGCGCCATCGATCCGCAGACTGCCGGTCTTGGGATCATAGCTCAGCGCGACGGTGGGCCCGGCACCATGGAATTCGCGCAGGAAGCCATTCGGTCCGTAGACGGACAGATCGGCGGCGCCCGGCGCGTGCGTGAGGGTCTTGCCGGCCTCGACGGTGTAGAACCACGGCCCTTCGCCGGCGTGCGGGGAAAAGGCGACGAAGCCCGCGCCGACGCTGCCGCGATTGACGATCGTCAGCTTGCCGCCGTCGTAGGCGGCTTCGAGGTCGTAGGGAAGGGGGCGTGCCGGTCGCTGGCCCGGTTCCTGGCGCGGCAAATGCTCGTCCTGCACGAATTGCGCGGCAGGCAGCTTCGATTGCGCATCGGTGCGCGCGAGCGGGTCGTTGCTGGATATCGCTGGCCAGGCGCCGCTCTGCGTGAAATCGAACATCGAAGTGAGGTCGCCCGCCAGCGCGCGGCGCCAGGCCGAGATGTTCGGCTCGTGCACGCCGAAGCGCGTCTCGAGGAAGCGCAGCACCGAGGTGTGATCGGAAAGCTGCGAGTTGACGAAACCGCCGCGCGTCCAGGGCGATACGATGATCAGCGGCACGCGTGGGCCGAAGCCGACCGGCTCGCCGAGGTAGCTTTCGCCTTTCATGTCGACGGTGCTGACGCCGATTTGCGGATAGAGCGGCGGGACAGGCGGCGGCACGTGATCGAAGAAGCCGTCGTTCTCGTCGTAGTTCAGGATGAAGGCGGTCTTGGCGAACACCGCGGGATTCGATGCCAGCGCTTCGAGCAGGCGCCAGGTCAGCGACTCGCCATAGCCGGGCGTCGCCTGCGGGTGCTCGCACATGATGGTGGGCGCGACGATCCACGACACCTGCGGCAGCCGGTCGTGCGTCACGTCGTCGGCGAAGGCGGCGACGAGATGCTCGCCGCGCGAGGCCTTGGCGTTCTGTTCGGTCGAGCCGGCGACCCAGCTGCGCGCCTTCTCGTGCAGCACGCCGTGGGGCACGCCGCCACGGTATTGCTGGAAGTAGGCAAGCGCGTTGTCGCCGTAATTGTCGTATTCCTGATAGACGCGCCAGCTCACGCCGGCCGTCTCCAGCCGCTCGGCATAGGTGGTCCAGGCGAGACCCTTGTAGGACGGCGTGTCCTTGGCGATATCGGCGCCTTCGTTGGCGTCGGGCGGATTGTCGATCACGTCGTTGCCGTTGTAGCCGACGGAGAGGCCGCTGGTGCCGGTCCACAGGAACAGCCGGTTCGGATTGGTCGGCCCGAAGATCGAGCAATGATAGGCGTCGCAGATCGTGAAGGCATCGGCCAGCGCGTAATAGAACGGCAGGTCGGTGCGGGTGAAATAACCCATCGTCATCTCGCCCTTCACCGGGATCCAGGCATCGTGGTGCTTCCACAGATGGAAGGATTTCTTCCAGCTGTGATCGAGGCTGTTCATGCCCTGCGCGAAGGTTGCCTTGGTGTCGAGATGGAACGGCGCGACGGTCTCGGCGGCGCCGGGCTCGCGCGGCTGCTGCCACACCGGCTTGCCGCCGGGCAGCGCGATGGCGCGCGGGTCGTCGAAGCCGCGCACGCCGCGCAGGCTGCCGAAATAGTGATCGAAGGAGCGGTTCTCCTGCATGAAGATCACGACGTGCTCGACGTCCTCGATCGTGCCGGTGCGCGGGCTGGCGGGCGCGCCGAGGGCGCGCTGAAGAGCAGGGGGCAGGAGTGCTGCAGCAGCGCCGAGCGTGAGGAGGGAGCGACGGTCGATGGTCATGCCCGACCGTAAGCTATTTTTGTGACAGCTGTCGCGCCAAGGCGGCGAAATCGGCGATGGAAAGGGTCTCGGCGCGCGCCGTCGGGTCGATGCCCGCGGCGCGTATGGCGTCTTCCGGCATCAGGCTCTTCAAGCTCTGGCGCAGCATCTTGCGGCGCTGGCCGAAGGCGGCGTGGGTGACGCGTTCAAGGTCGTTGAGGCGCGCGGGCGCGACGGGTTCCGCGAGCGGCTCGAGGCGCACGATCGAGGACGTGACGTTGGGCGGCGGTACGAACGCGCCGCGCGACACGTCGAACAGGATCTTCGGGCTGCTGCGCCACTGCGCCAGCACCGAGAGGCGGCCGTAGTGTTCGGTGTCCGGTTTGGCGACGATGCGCTCGGCGACTTCGCGCTGGAACATCAGCGTGAGGCTCGACCAGAAGGGCGGCCAGGTTTCTGCCGTCAGCCACTTCACCAACAGCGCGGTGCCGACATTGTAGGGCAAGTTGGCGGCGACGCGGATCGGGCCGGCGGCCAAGGCGCGCTCGTCGATCTCCAATGCGTCGGCGGAAACGACATCGAGCTGGCCCGGATAAGCGTCGGCGATCTCGGCCAACGCGGGCAGGCAGCGTTCGTCGCGCTCGACCGCGATGATGTGCGTGGCGCCTTCGGCGAGGAGGGCGCGCGTCAGCCCGCCGGGACCGGGGCCGACTTCGTAGAATGTGCCGCCATCGTTGGCGCCCGCGGCGCGCGCGATGCGGCGCGTGAGATTGAGATCGAACAGGAAGTTCTGGCCGAGCGATTTCTTCGGCTGCAGGCCGTGCGCGGCGATGACGTCCCGCAAAGGCGGAAGATTATTTTTCACGGCCTACCGCTTCGCCACTTGAGGCCGCGCCGCTCCGGGCATCGGCCATCTTCGCCGCGAGCATGATCGCCGCGATCATGCTGCGCGCGTCCGCCTTGCCGGTGCCTGCGATGTCGAACGCGGTGCCGTGGTCGGGCGAGGTGCGCACGATGGGCAGGCCCAGCGTCACGTTCACGCCGTCCCAGAACGATAGCGTCTTGATCGGTATCAAAGCCTGGTCGTGATACATGCAAAGCGCCGCATCGTAGCGCGCCCGCGCTTCGGCATGGAACATGGTGTCGGCGGGCAGCGGGCCGCGCACGTCGTAGCCCTTTGCTTTCAGCGCCGCGACGGCAGGCGCGATGACGGCGCCGTCTTCGCCGCCCAGAACGCCATCCTCGCCGGCATGCGGGTTGAGGCCGGCGATGGCGAGCCGTGGCCGCGCGATGCCGAAGTCGCGGCGGAGCGCCGCCAGCATGATCTCGCCCGTCTCGACGATGGCGTCGGTCGAGATGGCGCCCGGCACGTGTGCGACCGGCATGTGGATAGTCAGCGGCACGACGCGCAGCGTCTCGCTTGCCAGCATCATCACCGCGCGCGGTGCATGGGTGAGTGCCTGCAGGAACTCGGTGTGGCCGGGATGCGGAAAGCCCGCCTCGGCGAGCACGGCCTTGTTGATCGGTGCCGTGACGACGGCGGCGGCCTCGCCGGACAGCGCGGCGGCGGTGGCGGCCTCGATGGCTTCGATCACGGCGGTTGCGTTGGCGACGCCCGGTTTGCCGGGCGTACGCACGGCCTTGGCGCCGGTCGCGAGGATCTCGCCGTCGAAGACGCCGAACACGCCGGGATCGCCGACGAGCTTCAGCACATGGCCGCCCACGCGCCCGCCGAGCGTCTTGTAAGCTGCGACCGCGATCTCCGGCCCTATGCCGGCCGGCTCGCCCATCGTGATAAGGATCGGCTTGCCAATATTGGTGGGATTAATTGGGCCGTTACTTGGTTTCGACATTGGCGTTGCGCCGCAGGTCGCGCAGGTAACGCCGCGACAGCATCGTGATCTGCGCGTCGAACAGATCCTCTTCGACCTGCTGCCGCGACTTCAACTGCCACTTGTGGATTTCGGGTGCGCGCTTGTCGCAGCGGACCATCATCTCGACGCCGGCCTGAGACTGGAACGGTGGCGTCGCCTCGCCCGGGCCTGCCTTGTTGATCGCGTCCTGGATCTTGGGGTCTAGGTCGGCGATCTTCAGACCCATCTTGTCGAGGTCCTGGTAGACCAGGCCGCGAACCTGCTCGGCCATCTTCGGCAGCATATCGCAGCCGTTGACGTGGTCGTGGATCTGCACCGCCAGCTTCATCGCGTTGTCGAGATAGGTCTTCGGCGGCTTGGGGCCGAGCGGCAGGAGGACGCGCGCCACCGTCAGCGGCCCGACGGGCTTGAGGGTGGCGGGATCGGGGATCACGGCATTGGCCGCTTCCTGGCGGTCGCGCAGGCCCATGATGTAATAGCCGCCGACCGAGCGGATCGGCTGCGACACCTGGCCCGGCTGCATCTTCTTGAGTTCTTCGTCGAGTTCCGCCGGCAGCTGGCCCTGGTAGATCCAGCCGAGATCGCCGCCGCCCGCGGCGGTGGGGCTCTGGCTGAACTGGCGGGCGACGGTGCTGAAATTCGCGCCCTGCTCGAGCTGGCCGTGAATATCCTGCGCGTCCTTGAGCACCTTGGCATCGACGTCCGGATTGTCGACCGACAGGAAGATCGACGAGACGAGATAGTGAACGCGGTTCTCGCCCTCCTTCAGGCGTGCCATCTCCGCGTCGATATCGGACGGCGTGATGTTCACGCGGTCCTCGAACTCGTCCTGCACCGCCTTCTGCCAGGCGATCTGGGTGGCGATCTGCGCGCGCAGCGTCGCCATCGTGACGCCGCCCTTCTTGAGCAGCTCGGCGAGCTGCTCCTTGGACATGTGGTTGTCGTTGACGATGCGGTCGATCGATTTGTCGACGTCGGTGGGCGACACCGCGATGTTCTTGTGACGCGCTTCCTGGATCTGAAGCTGCTCGGTGATGAGCTGCTTGAGGATCTGGTCGTGCAGCTTGGCGACCGTCTCCGGCGTCGCCTGCATGCCCGAGGTCGAAATGAAGAGCAGGATGCGCTGACGCAGGTCGTATTCGGTGATCGGCGAGTCGTTGACGAGCGCGGCGACACCGTCGAACGACGCGGTGTCCGGCTTGGCATCCGGTTTGGTGTCGCCCGGCTTGGTGTCACCAGGCTTGGCGTCACCGGGTTTCGCGTCGTCGGGCTTGGCATCGGTGGGCGCGTCCGGCTTGGCGGGCGTCGCCGGCGCGGCCGCGGGCGGCTGCGTGCCGGGCGGCAAGGCGGCGGCCCCGGACAGGTTCTGCGCAGGCGCAGCGACAGCCGTCACCGCGAGCAGGGCGCCAAAAACCGCGAAATGCACATATTTCCTGGGCAACGTTCGGACCTTCGGCAGCAATCTCAATGGTTTACGCGCTCGCCCCCGAACCGGGCGGGAGAATACGCAAAATTGTCAGGCATTCAAGGATGAGAAAAGACGTCTTGTGGAAACAAGCTAAACGGCTCGATCGGCTGGTCCCCGGTTTTCAAGGTGAAGCGCAGGATGATCGAGGTCGACGGCGGCAGGTCCTGGTCGGTGAAGAATTTGCGCCGGTAGGCGACCGAGACGCCCAGACACTCGTCCTCATAGCCCAATCCGAGTTCCGTATCGAGCATCTCTCCGGCCAGGAGGTCGCGCCGCAGGGCGCCGAACGCTTGCCAGTTCTTATAGAAGTTGACGTCCGCCTGGGCGTCGATTTCCTCGCGCTGGTTGAGGCCGAGGGTCGAAGGTTCCGCCGGCAGCTGGACGTAGCTGATCTGGAGCGTCGAGCGGCCATAGGTTCCCGTGAGATACACCTCATGGCGCCGCACGGTTCCGTTGGCGCGGTCGATGTCGATGCGGTCCGTCAGGTCGATATAGGGCAGGAACTTGATGCTCACCCGGCCGACCAGGTCGGAGGTGGTCCCCGATTGTCCGGTATCGGGCCCGAAGATCGGATCGGGCTTCAGCCGGAAAGTCTCGCCGAACAGCGCGTCGATCACGCCGGAGCCGAAACTGGCGCGCGCATGCATGCCGACATTGGCGCGGGGCCCGCTTTCGACGAGGTCGTAGCCCGGCAGCTGGTCGAAGGAGAGGATGTTGTTCTCGTCCGACTCGTAGGCGACCGAGTCCTCGTTCGGGATGCCGGCCGGGTTGCCGCCATAAGGCTGCACGATGGCCTGGACGATGGGCTCGAAGATCAGCGAACGCGTCGCCGAGATGTTGTTGATGAACGGCCAGCGCCAATCGATGGCGGCGTAGGGGATGCCGCGGTCGATGAAGTGGTCGGGCCCGCCGGGATTCAGCGGGTCGTTGCTGACGTGATAGACGTCGCCGCGCGCGTCGAGCTGGAAAGTGAGCAGCTGGCCGCCCGGCAGCACCGTCGGCCAGCGCATGCGCATCTCGGCGGTGGCGCGCTGGTCGTCCTCGCCGACATTGCGGGTCAGCGTGACGGAGTTGAAGTCGAAGCGGAACTGGCTGCCCAAGAGCTTGGTCACCGGGATGTAGCTGAACTCGATCAGCGGCAGTGCGAAAGGCACGATATCGGAGTTGTCGCTGGCGCGCAGGCCCTGGAAGAAATAGCCGGTGATCGCGAAACGCGAACGCCCGCTGGTGGCCTCGGCGAAGACGTCGTTCACCAGCCGGTCGAGCTGCGAGAAATCGTAGCGCTTCAGATAAGTTTCGTTGCTGGTGAGCTGCGCGTCGTAGCCCGTGCGCCACACGCCGTCGATCGGGATATTTCCGGAGCCGAACAGGCTGGCGTAGAACTGGTTGACATGGCCCGAGAGCCCGCCGTCGGGATTGTCGGCGATCGAGCCCTGCAGCCACATGCCGCCGGTCTCCCAGCGCTCGCGGTACTCGCCGGCCAGCACCTCGCCGCCATGGGTGGAGACGATGGGCGTGATGGTGGCGTCGTTCGACGCCGACAGCGCGATATAGACGGGTGCGCGCACGAAATAGCCGATATTGGTCGAGTTGCCGATATCGGGCGTGAGCAGGCCGCTTGAATAGCGCACCGTCGGATCGGGCTCGCGCAGATAGGGCGTGTAGAGCACGGGCACGCCGAGGAACGACACGACTGCGTCGTGGAACACGATATGGTGCTTGAGCTGGTCGTAGACCACGTGGTCGGCGCGCACCTGCCACACCGGCGTGCGCTGGCCGGGCTTGTTGCAGATCTTGCAAGGCGTGTAGGCGGCGTCGAACGCCTCGACGAAGCGGCCCTGGCTGCGCGTCGCGCTGGAGGCGACCATGCGGCCATTCTTACCGATCAGCGCTGCGAAGCTGCGCAGAACGCCGTCGCGCATCTTGTCGGTGAGCTCGACATGGTTGGCGAAGGCGACGTTGCCTTTCTCGTCGGTGAGGCTGACGTGACCGCTCGCGGTCATCTTGTCGTGGTCCTGGTCATAGACGACCTGGTCGGCGAGCAGGATACGGCCGTCATTGTCGATCTCGACATGACCGCGCAACGTCACGACGTGCGCGTCGGTGTCGTAGTCCAGTTCCAGCGCCTGTACCAGCACGTCGCCCTTGAGGCCGACGAGGGGCGCGGCCAAGGCCGGCAATGCGAGCGCTGCGAAGGCGGCGGCGAGGAGCGCGGCGGCGCGGGTACGCATCAGCCGTCCTCCTGGTTGAAGACGAGCGTCATGCCGATGAGGATCGCGGCCGAAGCGGGCGCGGTCGCGGCCAACGCCACCGGCAGGATACCGGACTGGCCGAGGGCGCGCGCGAACTCGCTGAAGAAATAGATGCCGAAGCCCGACAGCGCGCTGATCAGCACGACGCGGATCATGCCGCCGCCGCGCCCCAGCCGCACCGAGAAGCTGGCCGCCATGAACACCATCGCCGCGAACATCGCGGGCATCGCGAGCAGGGTGTAGAAATAGAGTTGATAGCGCATGGCCGAGAAGCCGGCGTTCTGCGCCGCGCGGATGAAGCTCGGCAGCTCCCAGAAGGAGAGCGTGTAGGGTGGCGCGAAGCTCTCCTGGATCTGCACCGGCGTCAGCGTGGTGGTGAGATCGTAGCTCGGGTGGTGCCGCGGGTTGCCATCGGAGCCGCTGACCCAGGCGTCGGACAGCTTCCACACGCCGCCATGCAGGTCAGCCGCCTTGGCGTCGATCCGGCCCTTGAAGTGATCCTTCCCGCCGAACAGGAAGACCGCGACGTCCTCCAGATGGACGCCCTGGTTGGTGACGCGCAGCGCGTGGATCACGGACTGCTGGTTCTCGTCTCCCTGGCGCAGATACAGGCCGTTCTGCGAGATGGCGAGCTGCGACGCCTCGCCCTTGATGTACTTCGCCTCGAGCGCCGCAAACTGCGCCAGCATGCGCGAGGAGATCGGCGTGATCGCCAGCACCACGACGAAGCCGAGGCCGGCGGCGACCGCGAGCGGCGGCGCGAGGAAGTCCCAGGCCGACATGCCGGCGGCGCGCACCGCGACGAGCTCCTGGTTGCGCGACAACCGCGCGAAGGCGAAGACGCCGCCGAGCAGCACCGCGAAGGGCATCATCTTCTGGCCGAGGTCGGGCAGCTGCAGCAGCGCCATCGCGATGATGACCGCGGTCGAAACGCCGCGACCGGCGGTGCGGTTGGTGAGGTCGACGATGTCGATCGAGAACGCCAGCATCAGGAACGCGCCGTAGACGATCGCTATACCCGCCAGGAACTGCGTCGCGAGATAGCGGTAGAGCGTCCAGGACCAGCTCACGACAGCGCCTCCGCAGGCTGCTGCCGCCGCAACCAGGCGCGCGGATCCACGCTCATAAGGTTGGCGAGCGCGAGCGCCGCGCCGATGCCGGGGATCAGATAGAACAACACGTTCATCGAGGGATCGCGCACGGCGAGGCCCTGGATGCCATAGCCTGCGATGCGCACGGCCGCGACGGCGACGATGGCGAAGGTCAGGCGCAGCGCATTGGCGCCGCGGGCGCGGCTGCCGCGCAGGATCGCGGCCAATGCGATGAGCGCGAAGACGATGCAGTAGAGCGGCTGTGACAGCCGGTTGTGGCCTTCGGCGATGTAGGCGTTGCGCGTCTTCTGCGGCAGGCTGGGATCGGGCCAGAACAGCTCGGACAGATAGCGCTCCGACGTCGCGCGATCGGTGGCGTGGGCCGGACTCGCGAACTGGTCGAGATCGAAGACGTAACGCTGGAACTTCAGCACCTGGAGTTGCGCGCCGCTGTGGCTGCCGACCTCGATGGTGCCGTCGGCCATGATCAGGCGCACGCCGCCCGGCGTCTGCACCAGCTCGCCGCTCTCGGCGATATACGTGACCGGATGCACCTGGTTGCGGTCGTCGTGCACGAAGACGCCGCGGATCGTGCCGTCGGAGTTGAGTTCGCGGATGAAGACGGTGAGCCCCTGGGCCGGGGTGTTGAACTCGCCTTCGTTGAGGAGGGCCGTCGACAGGTCGGCACGGATATCGACCACCTTGTCCTTCATCGCCCGCTGCCCCGCCGGCATCAGATAGAGGCCGCAGGCATAGGTCAGCGCCATGATGATCGCGGCCGAGATGAACACCGGCACGGCGATCTGGAAGCGGCTGAAGCCGGCGGCCGACATCACCACGAGCTCGCTGTCGGTGTTGAGCTTGGAGAGCGCGAACAGCGTGCCGGCGAAGAATGCGATGGGCAGGATGATGACGAGCAAGCTCGGCAGCACCAGGACCGTCAGATAGACGAAGGTCGGTGCCGACTGGCCGCGGTTTATCACCAAGTCGAGCAGGCGCAGCGACTGCGTCAGCCAGATCACGGCCGTCAGCAGGAAGGTGAACAGCGCCGTCGGCCCGATAAGCTGGCCCAGGAGGTAGAGCGACAGTCGCGGCAGTCTCACGCTGGCAGCCGTAACGGCGTAAGGGTGTAAGCCCTTTCGCCCCCTCTATGATTCGACCTAGACTAGCATTCCCGCACGGCGCCCGGGCAACCCGGTCCCGGCGACCGCCGCGTCAGCCTCGCATACCGGCTGAATACCTCTTAAAGACACGTCAGTACCAGAACCAATTGCCAAAACTGTTGGGAGAAAACGCATGCAGTTGTCCTTTGCCGCGCCGTCCGACGTCCGTTCCGGCGCCTGGGTCGTGGGCGCTCTGGAAGGCGGGGCGCTGACCGCGGCCGCCCAGAAGGCGGATCACGCCGCCGGCGGCGCGCTCTCCCGGGGCCTGAAGGTCTCCAAATTCACCGGCAAGAGCGGACAGGTCCTGGAAATCCTGGCGCCATCCGGCCTCGCCGCCTCGCGCATCCTTTTGGTCGGTCTGGGCAAGGGCGACAAGTTCGACGCCAGCGCGGCCGAGAACCTCGGCGCGGCGATCAACGGCCGGCTGAACACCGCGGGTGAAAAAGCCGTCACATACGACATCGACCTGCCCAAGGGCTCCAAGCTGAAGCCCGGCGAACTGGCGGCGCATCTGGCGCTCGGGGCGCGGCTCAAGAGCTATGCCTTCAACCACTACCGCACCAAGAATCTCGACGAGTACGAGCAGAGCCTGAAGACCGTGACGATCGCCACCGCGTCGGCCGCCGACGCGAAGAAGGCGTGGGCCGGGCTCGAAGCGGTCGCCGACGGCATGTTCTTCGCCCGCGACCTCGTCAACGAGCCGCCGAACGTGCTCTCGCCGGTCGAGTTCGCAAAGCGCGTGAAGACCAATCTCGGCAAGCTCGGCGTCGAGGTGAAGATCCTCGGCGAGGCCGAGATGAAGAAGCTCGGCATGGGCGCACTCCTCGGCGTCGGCCAGGGCAGCGAGCGCGACAGCCAGCTCGTCGTGATGCAGTGGAACGGCGCGCGCAAGAAGAAGGACGCGCCGGTCGCCTTCGTCGGCAAGGGCGTGTGCTTCGACTCGGGCGGCCTGTCGCTCAAGACCGGCCCCGGCATGATGGGCATGAAGGGCGACATGGGCGGCGCGGCCGCGGTCGTCGGCACGATGCAGGCGCTGGCGACGCGCAAGGCGCGGGTCAACGCGGTGGGCGTGATCGGCCTTGTCGAGAACATGCCCGACGCGACCGCGATGCGCCCAGACGACGTGGTGACGTCGATGTCCGGCCAGACCATCGAGGTGCTGAACACCGACGCGGAGGGCCGCCTGGTCCTGGGCGACGCGCTGACCTACACCCAGCGCAATTTCGCGCCGAAATTCGTCATCGACCTCGCGACGCTGACCGGCGCGATCATCATGGCGCTGGGGCCGGAACATGCCGGCCTGTTCTCCAACGACGACCGCCTGGCGGAGCGCATCGCGTCCGCGGGCAAGGCGGTGGGCGAGCCGGTTTGGCGCCTGCCGATGGGGCCGGCCTACGACAAGCTGCTGCGCTCCAAGATCGCCGACATGAAGAACATCGGCGGCCCGAACGCCGGCTCGATCACCGCGGCGCAGTTCCTCCAGCGCTTCATCGAGGACAAGCGTCCCTGGGCGCATCTCGATATCGCCGGCGTCGCCTGGCAGGACGGCGAGCAGCGGGCCCTGGCGCCGAGCTGGGGCACCGGCTGGGGCGTGCGCATCCTCAACGAGCTGGTCGCGGCGCATTACGAGGATTGATGACGGAGACGCTCTTCTATCATCTCGAACGGCGCAGCCTCGACGACGTGCTGCCGGGGCTGCTCGAGAAGACGCTGGAGCGCGGCTGGCGGGCGGTAGTGCGTGCCGACTCGTCCGAGCGCGCCGATGCGATCGACACGCTGCTGTGGACCTATGACGACCAGACCTTCCTGCCGCACGCGCAGTCGGGCGAGGGCAATCCAAAACGCCAGCCGGTGCTGATCACCGTCGAGGACGAGAACCCGAACGACGCCAATGTGCTGTTCCTGATCGGCGGCGCGGCGCCGGCGTCGTGGGACGCGGTGAACGATCTCACCCGCGTCGTCCTGATGTTCGACGGCCGCGATGCCGAGGCGCTCGGGCGCGCCCGCGCCGCGTGGAAGGATGCCAAGGCGGCGGGTCATGACGTGACCTATTGGAAAGAATCGCCGAGCGGGAAGTTCGAGAAGCAGGGTTAGCCTGCTCGACCGGATGCGAGGCGCGCCGAGCTCGCTTCAAACGTTGACAGCGGCGCTGTGGCGCTCACCATTCGCAAACTGATCGACGGTGCTTCGATTTGAGGGGCTCAGACCATGCCGGACGCAAACCAATCCGTGACGAATTCGGCCAGCGGCGATAGCCGGATGCAACGGCCGTTCTACCGGTTTCACCTTCCCCATGTGCATCTGGCATCGGTGTTCGGCGACGATTGGTTCGCGTTGAAGGCCGAAGCGTTTGCCAGATTTTTCGGCACGCCGACTTTCCTCATCGGCCAGACGGTGATCGTCGCCGCCTGGATCGTCGCCAACGAAGCGGGCTTCGCGACGTTCGACATCTATCCCTTCATTCTCCTCAATCTGGCATTCAGCCTGCAGGCGGCCTATGCCGCGCCGCTGATCCTCTTGGCGCAGACCCGCCAGGCGGACCGCGACAAGTGCAACGCCATTGCCGATGCCGAGCATCGCGAGGAGCTTCACCGCGTGAGCGAAGAACGCGCCGAGGCGGCGTTGCGCCAAACGGCCCTGCTGGTGGATTTGCTTCGGCAAAACACCGAGCTGACGGCGACGATCAAGGCGCTCGCGGAGCGGATCGATACTTTGACGACCGACGTGCACAAGAAACTGCTCGATATGGGCGATTGAAAGCCGGGGTTTAACCGGATTTCTTCCCCACCATCTTCTTCAGCCACACCACCTGGCGGTGCCATTGCTTGACCGGCTGGGCGGGATAGCCGCCGACCGTCTCGCCGGCCGGTACGTCCTGCGTCACGCCGGCGCGCGCCGCGAGCTTGGCGCCGGCGCCGATGGTCAGATGGTCCGCGATGCCGGCCTGGCCGCCGATCATCACGCCGGGACCGATGGTGGTCGAGCCAGCAATGCCGGCCTGCGCCACCACGATGCAGAACTGCCCCATGCGGACATTGTGGCCGACGTGGACGAGGCCGTCGAAGCGGCAGCCGCGGCCGATATGGGTGTCGCCGATGGCGCCGCGGTCGACCACGCAATTGGCGCCGAACTCGACGTCGTCCTCGATCACCACGCGGCCGAGTTGTGGCACGCGCAGGAGGCCCTTGGCGCTCGGCACGAAGGAGAAGCCGGCATTGCCGATCGAGTTGCCCGGTCCGAGCGTGACTCGGTTGCCGATCACCGCGTGGGTGACGGTGCAGTTGGGACCGATGGTGCAGTGGTCGCCGAGCGCCACGCCTTCGCCGATCACGACGTTGGGACCGATGGCGCAGTGGGCGCCGATCTTGGCATTGGCGCGGATCTCGCCCCCCTGGGCGATCTGCGTGCCCGCGCCGATGCTGGCCGAGGGATGCACCGGCAGGATGGGCGCCACGCCTTCGGTCAGCGGCGCCGGCGGATAGAACATGTGTCCGGCCTGTGAAGGCGAGGCGCGGGTTGGGGCAGAGCAGCAGCGCGGTGCCGTTGTGCTCATGCGCGGCGAGCTTGGCATCGGTGATCACAACGCTGGCGCGGGTCTTGGCGAAGGCGGCGGCGTATTTCGCGTCCGAGAACAGGCTGATTTCGCCGGGCTCGGCGGTGTCGAGGTTCGAGACGTCGCGGATCGCGAAATCGGCGGCTAGCCGGTTGTCCATGTCGCCGCCGACATGGGCCGCGATCTGGCCGAGCGGAAACGGCCCGGTGCGGTGGTAGAACCTGTTGTCCGTCATGCTGCGGTCCGGATGCTTGCCTGTGCCGTTGCCCAGCGGACCTGTCAGGCCGGTTCGCTGGATTGGCCCGACAAAGCCACGAATCGCGCCGCGCCGCAAGAATGCGACGCGGCAATCTCCCGGAATCATTAGGCTATTTGGGTTTTTTGGCGGCCAACTTCTTGACCGCGACGGTCTGCCGATGCCACTCGCGCACGGGCATGGCGGGATAGCCGCCGACCGTCTCGCCGGCCGCGACGTCGCGCGTCACGCCGGCCTTGGCCGCGAGCCGCGCCCCCGCGCCGATGGTGAGATGATCGCTTACGCCCACCTGTCCGCCCATCATAACGTAAGGTCCGATCACCGTGGAGCCCGCGATGCCGACCTGGCCCGCGATCAGGCAGTGATGGCCGATCTTCACGTTGTGGGCGATGTGGACGAGGTTGTCGAACATCGTGCCCTTGCCGATCACCGTGTCGCCGATGGCGCCCCGGTCGATGGCGCAATTGGCGCCGAACTCGACGTCGTCCTCGATGATCACGCGCCCGACCTGCGGCACGCGCAGCAGGCCCTTGGGACTGGGCACGAAGCTGAAGCCGGCGCTGCCGATGGTGACGTTCGGCGCCATCGTCACACGGCTGCCGATCAGAGCATGGCTGATCACGCAGTTCGCACCGATCACGCAGTCGTCGCCGATCTCAGTACCCACGCCGATCACCGCATTGGCGCCGATGATACAGTTCATGCCGATTTTCGCGTTGGCGCCGACCACGGCACCGGCGCTGATCTGCGTGCCCGCGCCGATGCTGGCGCTGGCATGCACCGGCACTACGGACTGCACGCCGGCCAGCGGTATTTCGCGTGGATAGAACATGTGTCCGACCTGCGCGAAAGCCAGCCGCGGATTCTCCGCCACCAGGAGCCAGGTCCCGTTGTGCTCGTGCGAACTCAGCTTGCGGTCGGTGATGACGACGCTGGCGCCCGTGTGGGCGAAGGCGCTGCTATATTCGGCGTCGCTGTAGACGCTGATGTCGCCGGCGGTCGCGCTTTCCAGCGCCGCGACGTCGCGCACCATGAAGTCGGCGGAGGAGTTGTTGTCGATCTCGGCATTCACGTGCCGGGCGATTTCCCCAAGGGGAAATGGGCCGGCGCGCTGAAAGAAACGGTCGTCGGCCATCCCTGCCTTCTATAGACGATTGCCGCCTTTGGCAAAGACCGCCTCGCATGGGCGTTAACGCGTCACTCCGGCCCGTAGGCCTTGAGATCGCCGCGCGCTTGCGCCATGTCAGAGTCCTGGCCGGAACCCGGAGCCTCGCGTGTTAGGCATGCTTTCCCTGCTCGATAGTCCTATCGGCATCGTCGTCCTGATCTTTTTCGGCTGGACGCTGGTCCATGCGGTGCGCAGTGGCAACTTTTGGCCGTGGGGCTATGTCATCATCTTCCTGGTTCCGCTGGGCAGTGTGATCTATTTCTTCGTCGAGATTCTCCCCGGATTGTTCAATACCCGTGCCGCGCGCGGCTTTGCACGCGGCGCCCGCGACGTCGCCGATCCCGGCCGTTCGCTGCGCCAGGCGGCGCGGGCGCACGAGATGGTCGGCTCGGTCGATTCCAAGCGCGCCCTGGCGGAGGAATACATGCGCCGCGGCGCCTACAAGGACGCCGCCGACATCTACCGCGAGGCGGCGCAGGGCCAGTTCAAGGACGATCCGGCGCTCCTGATGGGCCTGGCGCGGGCGCTGTTCATGAGCGGCGATCCGGCCGGCGCGCAGGCGAGCCTCGATGCGCTGCAGGCGGCCGATCCGAGCTTCGTCTCGGCCGATGGGCACATGCTCTATGCCCGCGCGCTCGAAGGGCAGGGCAGGAACGACGAGGCGCTGGCGGAGTACCGCCGGCTGGTCGCCTATTATCCCGGCGAAGAAGCGCGCGCCCGTCTCGGCATGCTGCTCGAGAAGATGGGCATCCGCGACGAGGCGATGACCGTCTACCGCGAGATCCTCAAGCTGCTCGACGGCGCGCCCGCGCGCTATCGCAAGGAGCAGAAGGAGTGGGGCGATATCGCGAAGCGCGCGGTGCGCTGACGCGAGCGGCGAAAATCCATCTCGGCAGTTCGCTCACAGCTGTGGGGATATGGGAGATTTGGTGTTCCCACCGACTCGGTTCAAGGGGCACTCGAAAATTCTTTTGGCGCGTGGATAAGTCCGAGTTATCCACGCGGCGCGGCCACGGATCTGTCCGTATACGGCGAAAAATCGGATGCGGCGCGCGTGGATAAGTTTTACGCTGCGCCGCACCCGACGAAACAGAATTTCACGAAAATAAATTTCGCGGCGACGGCTCCTTCTAACCACGGATGTGAATGTCGCCGCCGGTTCTCCGTGCCGTGATCACTTCAGCGCATCTTGAAGGTCCACGAAGTAGAACAGCCAGATCGCCATCAGCGCGAGCGGTGCCGCGACCTGCACCCATCTGCTGCGCACGAACATCGCGACCAGCGTGACCGCGAGCATCGGAACGACGGCGATGTTCTGGGTGCTCCACTCCGCGACGTCGAGCCCCTCGCCGAGGACCACGTTGACGATCAGCGCGACGACGCCCGTGGCGGCGAAGGCCGTCATGTAGCGCCGCGACCTGGAGATACGTCGCAAACGCCACGAGGAAGGTCAGGAGGATCGTCCCGATGCTCCAGACCGGCAGCGAACGCATATCCCAGAAGCTGATCCAGTTCGCCAGCACCGTGATCAACCCGTTGAGCAGCCATAGCGCATGCGGCGTCGAGAACCGCACTCGCTCCCAGGACCGCACGAAGCCCGCGACGGTCAGCAGCAGATGCGTGATCGCCAGCGCGAACACGAACGACAGCAGCGAAATGACATGCTCGAACGCGGCCGTTGGTTGTCCGTAAAATCAGGGTATCGACAGAGACGTCGCGCTTTGCGTCGCTTGAAACGTCGTCGACAGCGCTATTCCTCCGCCATCCCGGCTTCGTATTCTTCCTGCATCTTGAGCCAGTTCGTCTCGACCGTCGTCAGCCGCTTGGCCGCATCGGCGCGCTTTTTCGAGACCGCGTTGCCCTTCGCCGGGTCCTTGGTGAACAGCAGCGGATCGGCCAGCGCCTTGTCGAGCTTGGCGAGTTCGGCGTTCAGCTCTGCGATCTGGTGCTCGGCGGCTTCGACCTTGTCCTTCAGCGGCTTGAACTGGCGGCGGCGCTCGGCGGCGGCGCGGCGCAACTCGTCCTTCGATTTCACCGGTGCGGCCTCGGCGACCAGCGCGGCCGGCGCCGGATCGTCGGCGAGCAGGAAGCGCCGGTAATCGTCGAGATCGCCTTCGAACGGATTCACCTCGCCATTTGCCACCAGCAGGAGGCGGTCCGCCGTCGTCTCGATCAGGCGGCGGTCGTGGCTGACCAGCACAACCGCGCCGTCGAAATCGTTCAGCGCCGCGAGCAGCTCGCTGCGCGCGTCGATATCGAGATGGTTGGTCGGCTCGTCGAGGATGAGCAGGTTCGGCTTGTCCAGCGTCGCCAGCGCCAGCATCAGCCGCGCCCGCTCGCCGCCCGACAGATTGCCGACCAGCGTCAGCTGCTTGTCGGCCGAGAAGCCGAAGCCGCCGAGCTGCGTGCGCACCTCGCGCTCCGTCAGCTTGGGCCGCAGATTCTGCAAGGTCTGGATCGGCGTGATGGCGCCCTGCAATTCCTCCAGCTGATGCTGGGCGAAATAGCCGGCGATCATCTTGCGCGAGCGCACCATCTCGCCCGCCATAGGCTCGAGCTTCTCGGCCAGCAGCTTGGCCAGCGTCGACTTGCCGTTGCCGTTCTTGCCGAGCAGGGCGATGCGGTCGTCGGGATCGAAGCGCAGCGAGATCTTGGTGAGGATCGGCTTGCCGGCCTCGTAGCCGACCGCGACGCGGTCCATGGTGATCAGCGGCGGCGCTGCCTCCACCGCCTTGGGCAGGCGGATCGGTGCGACGTGTTCGTCGAGGGGGATGTCGATCGTCTCCATCTTCTCGATGGCCTTCATGCGGCTCTGCGCCTGGCGCGCCTTGGTCGCCTTGGCGCGGAAGCGGTCGACGAAACTCTGCAGATGGGCGCGCCGCGCGTCCTGCTTCTTCAAGGCCGCGATGTCGAGGGCGCGCTGCAGGGCGCGGGTCTCGACGAAGGTGTTGTAATTGCCGGTGTAGAGCTTCAGCTTGCCGTGCTCGAGATGCAGGATGAACTCGGCGGCCGTGTTGAGCAGGTCGCGGTCGTGGCTGACGATCAGGACCGTGCCGCGATAGCGCAGCAGGAAGCTCTCCAGCCACAGCACGCCTTCGAGGTCGAGATAGTTGGTCGGCTCGTCGAGCAGCAGCAGATCGGGCGCCGCGAACAGGATCGCTGCAAGGGCGACGCGCATGCGCCAGCCGCCGGAGAACTCGGCGCAGGGGCGCAACTGGTCCTCCGCCGCGAAACCGAGGCCGGCCAGAATTTCGGCGGCACGCGCCGGCGCGGTGTAGGCGTCGATGGCGTCGAGCCGGTGATAGATGTCGCCGAGCGCGTGGGCGTCGGTCTCGTGTTCCGCCGCGGCCAGGAGCCGCGTGCGCTCCGGATCGGCGGCGAGGACGGTGTCGATCAGGCTGACCTGGGTGCCGGGCGCCTCCTGGGCGACCGCGCCGAGGCGCCAGGCGCTCGGCCACGACACCGTTCCGTCGTCGGGATGGAGCTGATCCAGGATCACCTTGAGCAGCGTCGATTTGCCCGCGCCGTTGCGGCCCACCAGGCCGACGCGGCGGCCGGCGGGCAGGGCGGCGGTCGCGCCGTTCAGGATCTCGCGGCCCGCGATGCGGACGATGACGTTGTCGATGGAAAGCATGGCGGGCGGGCGTATAGCACAATCGGGGCTCAGCAAAACCTTGCCTTGCTCTTTCGCCCTTCTTGGCTATAAACCGCGCACTTTTCGAATTTTCCGGAGACTTCCCATGGCCGTCGAGCGCACCCTTTCCATCATCAAGCCTGACGCGACGCGCCGGAACCTGACGGGCGCCGTCGTCGACCGCTTCGAGAAGGCCGGCCTGCGCGTGATCGCGTCGCGCCGCATGCGCCTGTCGCAGGCCCAGGCCGAATCGTTCTACGGCGTCCACCGCGAGCGCCCGTTCTTCGGCAGCCTGGTCAGCTTCATGACCTCGGGCCCGGTCGTTGTCCAAGTCCTTGAGGGCGAGGGCGCGATCACCAAGAACCGCGAAGTGATGGGCGCGACCAATCCGGCCAACGCCGCCGCCGGCACGATCCGCAAGGATTTCGCCGAGTCGATCGAGGCCAATTCGGTCCACGGCTCCGACGCAGCCGACACGGCGGCGCAGGAGATCGCGTTCTTCTTCTCCGGCCTCGACATCGTCCCCTAGAAAATAGTTCTGCCGGCCCTGAAAGAAATCCCGCGTTCCTTCGACTACCTTGTTCGAGGACGCGGGCAGGGCCGCAATGGACGGGCAAAGCCAGGACGAACGATACACGCGCGCCGCGGCGGAATACGGCCCGGCGCTGGAACGCCTGGCGCGCGCCTATGAGGCCGACGCGGACCAGCGGCGCGACCTCCTGCAGGAGGTCCACCTCGCGCTGTGGCGCAGCTTTGCCCTGTTCGACGGCCGCTGTGCGCTTCGCACCTGGGTCTATCGCGTCGGCCACAACGCCGCGGCGTCGCATGTGGCGGCGCGGCGGCGCGCACGTGCGGGCGCGATGGTGGCGCTCGAAGATCTCGAACTCAGCGATGACGACGCCGGTCCCGAGCGGGCGCTCGGCGAACAGCAGGCGCTGGCGCGGCTGATGGCGATGATCCGCGCGCTCAAGCCGCCGGATGCGCAGGTGATGCTGCTCTACCTCGAGGACATGGACGCCGCCGCCATCGGCGAGATCACCGGCATCTCGGCCGGCGCCATCGCGACCAAGATCCACCGCATCAAGGCGCTCCTCGCCAAACGCTTTCACGACCAGGGAGGCAACACATGACCGGCTCCCCCGACATCAAGACGCTTTGGCAAAACCAAACTGTGGAGGGCACCATCGTGACACTCGAAGACATCCGTGGCCGCGCGGCCAAATTCCAGCGCCGGATCAGGAGCCGAAACCTGGGTGAATACATAGCCGGTGCGTTCGGCGTCGCCATATTCGGGCTTTACGTCTGGTACCTGCCGGGCTGGATGATGAAGCTGGGCAGCGTGCTGTCCATCGCCGCGCTGCTGCTGGTGACTTGGCAGTTGCACCGGCGAGGGAGGGCGCGCGGCGTTCCGGACGGCGCCACGGCGGTGGGGCTGCTGGCGTTCCATCGCGCGGAGCTGGCGCGCCAGCGCGAGGCGCTGCGCACGGTATGGCTGTGGTATATCATGCCGTTCGTGCCGGGAGCCGCGCTGATCGTGCTGGGCCGGTATTTCCAGCACCACGTGCCGGGCCGAACGCCGGCCATGGATCACATGATCATCGTGCTCATCGCGATCATCATGGTCCTGGCCTGCGTGATCATCGGGCTCCTGAACATGTGGGGCGCGGCGCGCCTGCAGAACCGGATCGACGAACTGGACAAGCTGAGAACGGAATGAGGCCGGGGGAACCAATATGATGATGTCGAAAACACTCGTGGCTGTTCTGGCCATCGGTTTGACGTGCAGTGCCGCGGCAGCCGGCGCGATGCCCGAGCGGATCGTCCAGGCGGCGCGGGACCGTGTCGCGGCCGGGCAGTATCCGGCGCTCGTCATCGCGACTGTGGACAACGGTCAGACCACGATCGAGGCCTTCGGCACGCTACCGGGCGGCAAGGCGCCGGACGGCGACACGGTGTTCGAGATCGGCTCGGTCACCAAGACCTTCACGGCGACACTACTGGCCGAGGCGGTGAACGGCGGCCGCGCGACGCTGGACGAGCCGGTCGCGAAGCTGCTTCCGGACTTCACCATCCCGTCGCGGAACGGCAAGCAGATCACGCTCGGCAATCTGTCGGACCAGCACTCCGGGCTGCCGCGCCTGCCGGACAACATGCAGCCGGCCGATCCGAACAATCCCTATGCCGATTACGATTCCGTCGCGCTCAGGATGTTCCTGGGCAAGTACACGCTGCCGCGCGATCCGGACTCCGCTTACGAGTATTCCAATCTCGGCCAGGGCCTGCTCGGCTACGCGCTCGCGACGGCGGCGCGCACCGATTACGGGAGCCTCGTCCGCAAGGACGTCTTCGCGCCGCTCGGCATGACGTTGAGCGGTGTCGCGATCGACGATGCGATGCGCGTCCATCTCGCGGCCGGCCATGACGGCGACGGCAAGCTCGCGAAGAACTGGGATTTCGACACGCTGGCCGGCTGCGGTGCGATCAAGAGCACGGCGAACGACATGGTGCGCTATCTGCGCGCCAATATGGGCGTCGACAAGACGGCGCTTTATCCGGCGATGCAGCTCGCGCACACGCCGCGCGCCGACATGGACAAGGTGGACCGTGTCGGTCTCGCCTGGATCACGCGCACGACGCCGACCAGCACCGTCGTCTGGCACAACGGCATGACCGGCGGCTATGCGAGCTTCCTGGGCTTCACCGCCGACGGCAAGTACGGCGTGGTGGTGCTGACCAACATCATGGCTTCGGTCGACGACCTCGGCTTCGCGGCGCTCGATGCCGCCGAGCCGCTGGCGCCGGCGCGCAAATTCGTCACGATGACGCCGCAGGAGCTTGCGCCCTATCAAGGCGCGTACAAGCTCACCGACGCGATGACGATCCGCGTCATCCCGGTCGGCCCGCAGCTCTACATCCAGGCGACCGGACAGGGACCGATCGCGATCTATCCGACCGCGCCGAACAGCTTCTTCACCAAGATCGGCGACATCGGCATCGGCTTCACCCGCGATCCGAAGGGCAAGGTCACGGCACTCGTCCTGCACCAGAAGGGCGATCACACCGCGCCGCGCGTGCCGGAAGCGCCGCATGTGACACTGCCGCCGGATGTGCTGGCGCAATATGCCGGCCATTACGAACTGGCACCCGGCCATGTCTTCACCGCGACGGTCGAGGATGGACAGCTCATGATGCAACTGACCGGTCAGCCGGCGTTTCCGGTCCTGGCTTCGGCGAAGGATCATTTCTTCTTCACGGTGGCCGACGCGAAAGTCGATTTCGAGCGCGATGCGAACGGCGCCGTGATAGCCTTGGTGCTGCACCAGAACGGCCGCGACCTGCGCGCGCCGCGGGTGCCGTAGAGGGGCGCAGCATGCAAGGCAAGACGGTCGTCATCACCGGTGGCACATCGGGCATCGGCGAAGTCGCCGCCGTCCGCCTTTCCGAGAAAGGCGCGCGCATCGTGCTCGTGGCGCGCGACAAGGTCCGCGCCAACGCGACGCTGGTGAAGCTGAAAGGCGACGGTCACACGGTGCATTTCGCCGATCTGTCGTCGATCGCCGACATGAAGCGCGTCGCGGGCGAGATCGCCGCCGCCGAGCCGAGGATCGACGTGCTGATCAACAATGCAGGCGCGGTGTTCCTGTCGCGCCAGGTGAGCATCGACGGGCTGGAGATGACCTTCGCCACCAACCACATGGCGTATTTCGTGGTGACGAACGTGCTGTTGCCGAACCTGAAGGCGACGCCGGGCGCGCGTGTCGTCTCGACCGCCTCGGACGCGCACAAGGCGGGCAAGCTCGACTTCGACGACCTGCAGCTGGAGAAGAGCTACGGCGTCGGGCGTTCTTACGGCACCTCCAAGCTCTGCAACATCCTGTTCACGCGCGAATTGGCGAAGCGGCTCGACGGCAGCGGCGTCACCGCGAACTGCCTGCATCCGGGCTTCGTCGGAACGCGCTTCGCGTCGAACAATGCCAAGACCGCGTTCCGGCGCGCGCTGTTGAAGCTCGTGATGCTCTTCGGCCTGACGCCGGAAGAGGGTGCCAAGACGATCATCCATCTCGCTTCGTCGCCCGACGTCGCGACGATCAGCGGCAAGTATTTCTACAAGTGCAAGCTCGACGAGCCGGCGGCTGCCGCGCAGGACGATGTGGCGGCGGCGCGGCTGTGGGACGTCTCGGCCAAGCTTTCGGGTGTCGGATGATCGACAAGACGCGCCGGAAGGAACTGCAGGACGCTTACGGCGAGCGCAAGGCGGCGGCCGGCATCTTCGCCGTGCGCGGACCGGGGCTGGTATGGACGTCGACGTCGCGCGACCTTGCGAAGGCGCAGAATCGCGTGTGGTTCAGCCTGCGCCAGGGCGGCCACATCAACCGCGAGACGCAAGCGCTGTGGAATGCGCAAGGCGAGGCGGCCTTCGCGTTCGAGATCCTCGAAGAGATCGCGACCGACAATCCGGAGATGGTCGGCCTGTTGCTGAAAGAGCGCGAGGCGATGTGGCGCGAGGAGCTCGGCGCAAGGCGGTTGGAGGGCTGAGCACACCTTTCGTACCGGCTCGCGGGCAAACTCCTCTCTCTCCTCATCCTGAGCTTGTCGAAGGATGACATGCGCCGAGCCTGCGGCCATCCTTCGACAAGCTCAGGATGAAGACGAGTATTAGAGAAATACGGCTTTGCCGTCGCGCAGCACGACCCGCCCCTCCGCCACCGCACGCAGCGCCTCCGGATAAATCCGATGCTCCTCGACCAGGATGCGATCCGCCAGCGTCCGTGCGGTGTCGCCGGGCAGCACCGGCACGGCGGCCTGGGCGACGGTCGGGCCGCTGTCGAGCTCCGCCACCACGAAATGCACCGTGCAGCCGCTGATCTTCACGCCGGCGTCGAGCGCCTGCTGCTGCACGCGGATGCCTTTAAACGCCGGAAGCAGCGAGGGATGGATGTTGAGCATCCGGCCCTCCCATTTGCGCGTGAAACCCTCCGAGTGGATGCGCATGAATCCGGCTTCGCAGACGATGTCGATACCCGCGGCGGTCAGCGCCGCGTCGATTGCCGCATCGAACTCTTCGCGAGAGCCGAATACCTTGTGCGAGATGATGCGCGTCGCGATGCCGGCCTCGCGTGCGACGTCGAGCCCGGCAGCCGTCTCGACATTGGAGATCACGAGCGCGACCTCGACCGGATAGTCCGCCGCGCGCGTCGCGTCGATCAGCGCTTTGAGATTCGATCCGCGTCCGGAAATAAGGACGGCGACGCGCTTTTTCGCGCTCACAGCTTGAGCGCGCCCTTGTAGACGACCTTCGCCTCGCCGTCGCCCAACACCAGTGCGCCGATGCGCCAAGCCTTCTCGCCCGCGCCCTGGAAGGCATCGATGACGTGGCCGGAGCACTCCTCCGACACCACCGCCATGAAGCCGAGGCCGCAGTTGAAGGTGCGTAGCATCTCGCGCTCGGCAATGCCGGCGTTCTTGGCGAGCCAGCCGAACACAGGCGGTGGCGCCCAGGCGCCAAGGTCGATCTCGGCATCGAGGCCGTCAGGCAGGGCGCGCGGCAGATTCTCGGTGATGCCACCGCCGGTGATGTGCGCGAACCCCTTCACGCCGCCGGCGCGGATCGCCGCCAGACCGCTCTTGATGTAAAGGCGCGTCGGCGCCAGCAGTACGTCGCCCAGCATGCGCGCCGGCTCGAACGGGGCCGGGGCGTCGTAGGACGCGCCCGCATCCGCCACCACGCGGCGCACCAGCGAATAGCCGTTGGAGTGCACGCCGCTCGATGCGACACCGATGATCACATCGCCCGGCTTCATCGCTTTGGTGTTGGGCAGGACGTGGCCGCGCTCGACCGCGCCGCAGCTGAAGCCCGCGAGATCGAAATCGCCCTTGGCGTAGAGACCGGGCATCTCCGCCGTCTCGCCGCCGATCAGGGCACAGCCGGATTCCTTGCAGGCCTGCGCGATACCCTCGATCACCACGGCCGCGTCGTCGACGTTCAGCTTGCCGGTGGCGTAGTAGTCGAGGAAGAACAGCGGCTCGGCGCCCTGGACGATCAAATCGTTGACGCACATCGCCACCAGGTCCTGGCCGATGCCGGCGAAGAGGCCGGTGTCGATGGCGATCTTGAGCTTGGTTCCCACCCCGTCGGTGGCGGCGACCAGCACCGGGTCCTTGAACCCGGCGGCTTTGAGGTCGAACAACCCGCCGAACCCGCCGAGATCGGCGTCGGCGCCGGGCCGGCGCGTCGCCCGGGCGGCCGGCGCGATGCGCGCGACGAGGGCTTCCCCTGCGTCGATATCGACGCCGGCATCCTTATAGGTCAGACCGTTCTTGCGGTTTTCGGCCATGCCGGATCGCCTTGCTCGCCCGCCGTCTCGTTAACGCACGGGGCGACCGAGTCGCAAGCAAGCTTTCGCCGCTTTTCTCCGGCATAGAGGCGCTTTCGCGGGCAGCCTGCGCGCTTTATACTCGCTTCGCTCATACAAGGTTCCAAATGTCACAGGCATTCACCCGGCTGGCGACCCTTTTGGCGGCGGCGTTCCTGTTTGTGTTGCCGGCGGCAGCAGCGGACCTGACGTATACCGTCAGCGGCATCCATGTGGACGCCTCGGCCGCCTCGGCCAGCGCGGCGCAGGCCATCGCCATCGATCAGGGCCGCCCCAAGGCCTGGAACATCCTCTACAGACGCCTCGCCAAGCAGGCGGACTGGGCCAAAGAACCCAAGCTCGATTCCGAGGGTCTACACCGTCTGTCCCGTGGTTTCACCGTCGCCAATGAGCGCCGCTCGACCACGCGCTACGTCGCCGACGTGACCTATATGTTCAGCCCGGTGATGGTCGCCAAGGCCCTGGCGACGGTCTCGTCGAGCTACGGCATGAACGGCTCGGCGCGCCGCATCCTCTTGATCCCGATGTCGCCGAATTTCGACCGCTCTTCGCTGTGGACCGGCGCGTTCTCTTCGCCGCGCTTCGCCCAGTCCGCCGTGCCCTTCGTGGTGCCGACCGGCGATGCGCAGGACGTGCGCGACCTCGGCCATCTGCAGTTCGACGCCACCAATTGGCCGGACGTGCAACTGGTCGCCGCGCGCATCCACGCGACCGAGGCGGTGCTGGTGCTGGCGATCCCGATCACCAAGGGCGGCACGTCCAAGGCCGATCCGATGACCGGGCAGGTGCAAGTCTGGCTGAAGCGCATCGGCGTCACCGAGGCGCCGACCAAGACCTCGGTCAACGTGCCCCTGATCCGCAATCCGGCGCAGACCTATCCGCTCGCCGCCGACGCCGCGGTGCACGCCATCGAGGTGATGTACCAGCAGAAGCCGGCAATCGAATTCGGCGCGCGGTCTTCGCTGACGGCCGATGTGCGTGTCGATTCGCTGTCGCAGTGGGCAACGATCCAGAATTCGTTCGGCCTGGTGCAGAACGTGGTGTCGGTGAACGTGGTCGCGATGGATATCGGCCTCGTGCGCATCTCGATGACCTATCAGGGCTCGACCGAGCAGCTCGCCGCGGCGCTTGCGCCGGTCGGCGTCGCGATGACCAAGGACAGCAATGGCTGGGCGATGGCTTATGCCACGCCGCCGCGCCCAACCGCATCGGCCGACCAATGACGGCGCTCTCATGAATGCTCTGGCACGCCAGTTCCCGAACTTCCTGACGGCGCTGCGCATCGTGCTGGCGCCGCTGACGGCGTGGCTGGTCCTGCACGACCGGGGTCTGGAGGCGCTGTGCGTCTTCGCGGTGGCGGGCGGCAGCGATGCGCTGGACGGGTTTCTGGCGCGGCGTTTCGGCATCGTCTCGCGCTTCGGCGAATATCTCGATCCGGCGGCCGACAAGCTTCTGATGCTGGCGTCCTTCGTGACGCTGACGATGATCCATGCCGCGCCGCTGTGGCTGACCGTTATCGTGATCGGCCGCGACGTCGCCATCGTGCTGGGCGTCGGGATCGCGCGGGCGCTGTCGCTGCCGGTGAAGATCGAGCCGCTCATGGTCGGTAAGGCGAGCACGGTGGTGCAGGTCGGCTATGTGGGCTTGTTGTTGCTGCTGATGACGCTGCGGGTCGACATGGCGCCGCTCGCGACCGTTGCGGCGCTGATCGCGGCCGGTTTCACGCTGGCATCGTGGTTCGCCTATGGCCAGCTTCTGCTGCGTGCCTTCGCGCTCGGACGCCGGCCGGCCTGAACCCTTGCCGTCACAGCTTCCCCTTCCACTCGATTCCAAGCCCGCGCTGGGCCGCGGCGATTTCATCGTCGCGCCGGCGAATGCGGAAGCGGTCGCCTTCATCGACTCCTTCCCGCGCTGGCCGGCGCCGGCGGGGGCGCTCTACGGGCCGCCGGGCTCGGGCAAATCGCATCTGGTGACGTGTTGGGCGAAGGTCGCCGACGCCAAGGTGATCGCGGGCCGGGACCTGACCCGCGAGGCGGTCGCGGCGCTCGTGCCCGGCAAGGCCGTGGCCGTCGAGGATGTCGATGCCGGGACCGGCGACGTGGCGCTGTTCGCGCTCTTCCAGCATCCAGGGCCGCTGCTGCTGACCGGTGCCGCGCCGCCCGCGCAGTGGCCGGCGGAGATCCCCGATCTTAAGTCCCGCTTTACCGCGCTGCTCGCTTTCCCGCTCTGGGCGCCCGACGACGCGCTTTTGGAGGCCCTGGCGCGCAAGCTGTTCACCGACCGGCAACTCGCTGTGCCCGATCCTGTGATCATGCGGATCCTGCGGTCCCTCGAGCGGTCTCCGGCGGCGCTACGCGACTTCGTGGCCCGGGCGGACGCGCACGCCCTGGCGCAAAAACGCCCGATTACCGCGGCTTTGGTCGGGGAACTGCTGGCCGAGGACGGGTTGTCATGACAGTTTCTTGCGCCTTCGGTAGACTCTGATCGCCATGTCCAACCCGATCCAGACCGAGCACGAGCCGCCGACGCTCACCGACACGATCGATCCCGCGCCCGCGATCGATCCCCATTCGCCCGAGCGTTTCCTGAACCGCGAACTCTCGTGGCTCGCCTTCAACCACCGCGTGCTGGAGGAGGCCAAGAACCGCCGCCACCCGCTGCTCGAGCGCCTGCGCTTCCTGTCGATCTCGGCGTCGAACCTCGACGAGTTCTTCATGGTGCGCGTCGCGGGCCTCAAGAACATGGTGGCCGAGGGCGTCTCGACGCTCTCCGCCGACGGCCACACGCCGGCCCAGCAGCTGGAGAGTGTCGACGCGCTCGCGAAGGCGCTGATCGCCGAGCAGCAATCGGTGTGGACCCCGATGGCCGTCGAGTTGCGCGAGGCGGGCGTCACGGTCGTGGAGTGCGACGAGATCGCCGACGGCGACCGCGCCTTTCTGGACGAGTATTTCCGCAACCAGGTCTTCCCTGTGCTGACGCCGCTGGCGATCGATCCGGCGCATCCCTTCCCGTTCATCCCCAATCTCGGCTTCACGCTGGCGGCGCGCCTGGTGCGGGGCGCCGACGGCAAGACGGTCACCGCGCTCGTCCCGATCCCGCCGCAGCTGCAGCGCTTCATCCGCCTGCCCGACATCAGCCGCGGCGCGCGCTTCCTGCCGCTCGAGAAGATCGTCACGCTCTATCTCCACAAGCTCTTTCCGGCGCACGACGTGATCGGCGCCGGCGTGTTCCGCGTGCTGCGCGACAGCGACGTGGAGCTGGAGGAAGAGGCCGAGGACCTGATGCTGCAGTTCGAGACGCTGCTCAAGCAGCGCCGGCGCGGCAGCGTGATCCACATGAAGTGTTCGGCCTCGATGCCGGACGATCTGCGCGAATTCCTGATCGACCAGCTCGACCTCGATCCGACCGATCTCGTCATCATCGACCGGATGCTGGGCCTCTCCGATCTCACCAAGCTGATCCTGGACGAGCGCCGCGACCTGCAGTTCAAGCCTTATGTGGCGCGCTTCCCCGAGCGCATCCGCGACCATGGCGGCGACTGCTTCGCGGCGATCCGCGAGAAGGACTTCATCGTCCACCACCCGTTCGAAAGTTTCGACGCGGTGGTGCAATTCGTGAAGCAGGCGGCTTACGACCCGAACGTGGTGGCGATCAAGCAGACGCTCTACCGCACCTCGTCCGACAGCCCGATCGTGGCGGCGCTGATCCATGCGGCGGAGAGCGGCAAGTCGGTCACCGCGCTGGTCGAACTGAAAGCCCGCTTCGACGAGGCGGCGAACATGAAGTGGGCGCGCGATCTGGAGCGTGCCGGCGTGCAGGTGGTCTATGGCTTCGTCGAGCTGAAGACCCATGCCAAGGTCTCGATGGTGGTGCGCCGCGAGGGCGGTTCGCTTCACACCTATGTGCATTTCGGCACCGGCAACTACCACCCGAACACCGCGCGCGTGTACACCGACCTGTCGCTGTTCAGCGCCGATCCGGCGCTGGGGCGCGACGCGGCGCAGCTGTTCAACTTCGTCACCGGCTATGCCGAGCCGACCGCGCTGGAGAAGATCGCGATCTCGCCGGTCAGCCTGCGCGGCCGTCTGATCGACGGCATCCAGCACGAGATGGTGCACGCCCAGGCGGGGCGCCCGGCGGCGATCTGGATCAAGCTCAACAGCCTCGTCGACCCGCACATGATCGACGCGCTCTACAGGGCCAGCCAGGCGGGCGTGAAGATCGACATCGTGGTGCGCGGCATCTGCTGCCTGCGGCCGGGTGTGCCGGGGCTGTCGGACAACATCCGCGTGAAGTCGATCGTCGGCCGGTTCCTGGAGCATGGCCGCATCGTGTGCTTCGGCGCCGGCCACGGCCTGCCGTCGCGTGAGGCCAAGGTCTACATCTCCTCGGCCGACTGGATGCCGCGCAATCTCGACCGCCGCGTCGAGGCGCTGGTTCCCATCGAGAATCCCACGACGCATCAACAGGTTCTCGATCAGATCATGGTCGCGCTGCTGAAGGACCAGGCGCAGTCCTGGCACATGGCGGCGGATGGAACCTACACCCGCGACGCCGAGGCCTCGTCGCCGGATGCTTTTTCGGCGCATACTTACTTCATGACGAATCCGTCCCTTTCCGGCCGCGGCCGGGCACTGAAGATGCAGGCACGTCCCGTCGCCATCGTGGCCCGGCGGGATTAGATGAGCGGCACTTCGACCCCGTCGGCGGACGCTCGCGCGCCGCTCGGTGGCCGCGTGCGCCCAAAGGCGCACGGACCGGTGGCGGTCGTCGACATCGGTTCCAACTCGGTGCGCCTCGTCATTTATGAGAGCGAGACGCGCGCCGCCGCAACGCTGCACAACGAGAAATCGATCTGTGCCATCGGCCGCGAGATGGTCTCGACCGGCCGGTTGCACGCCGAAGGCTGCGCCATGGCGCTGGAGGCGCTGGCGCGCTTCAAGATGCTGGCCGACGGGCTGAACGTTCAGGTGCGCGAGGCGGTGGCGACCGCGGCGGCGCGCGACGCCAGCAACGGCGCCGAGTTCGTGCGCCGCGCCGAAGCCGCCTGGGGCGCGCCGGTGCGCGTGCTGTCGGGCGAGGAAGAGGCGCACCTGGCGGCCGAAGGCGTGCTCGCGGGCATCCCGAATGCCGACGGCCTCGCGGCGGATCTGGGCGGCGGCAGCCTGGATATGGTCAGCGTGCGCGGCGGGCGCACCGGCGACGCCTTCACGCTGCCGATCGGGCCGCTGCGCCTGATGGACGCCGCCAAGGGCGACGCCGACAAGGCGCGCAAGCTGGTGGACGAGGGCCTCGAGCGGCTGCATCTGATCGGGCTGAAGGATCGCGCACTCTATGCGGTGGGCGGCATCTGGCGCTCCTTCGCCCGGGTCGACATGGAGGAGAACGGCTATCCGCTCCATGTCCTGCAGGAATACGAGATCCCGCGCCGCCGGGCGCTGCGCCTGTGCGAGGTGCTGTCGAACCTCTCCAAGAAATCCGTCGAACGGATGAAGGTGGTGTCCAAGCGCCGCGCCGAGTCGCTGCCCTATGGCGCGATCGTGCTGGAGCGGCTGCTGCTCGCCTGCGACCTGCGCTCGGTGGTGATCTCGGCCTATGGCCTGCGCGAAGGATTGCTGTACGCGCGGCTTTCGCCGGAGGAGCGGGCGCTCGATCCGCTGCTGGAATTCGCGGAGGGCGCGAACGGCCGCCAGGCGCGCACCGCGGGCCATGCGCAGGAAATGTTCGACTGGATGGCGCCGCTGTTCGGCGGCGAGACGGCGGAGGTCAACCGCGTGCGGCGCGCCGCGTGCCTGTTCTCCGACATCGCCTGGCGCCGCCATCCCGACGACCGCGCGGTGGGCGGTTTCCGGCAGGTGATCTCGGCGCCGTTCTCCGGTGCCAGCCACCGCGTTCGCGCGATGATCGCCTCCACCGTGTTCCACCGCTATTCCGGCGACGAGGATTTCCCGCGCGAGATCGCCAATGCCGAGCTCCTCAACGCCGCGGACGAGGAGCGGGCGCTGGTCATCGGGCTGGCTTGCCGGCTCGCCTTCGCGCTGTCGGCGTCCTCGACCGGGCTTCTGCCGCACAGCCGCATCCGCATGACGCCCGCCAAGATCGTGCTGGAGATCGCCCGCCGCCATGAGGCCATCGCCGGCGAGCCGGTGCAGAAGCGCCTGGGCACGCTGGCCGCCGCCCTGGGCCGCAAGGGCGAGATTCAGATCGGGTGAGCGGACACGAATTCGTGGCTCCCCCCTGCAAAAGCCCGGGTTGCTAACGATATAATATGTCGCACCTTGGACTTTCACGGTCGAAAGGTCTTAAAGGAGAACGGCACGGGGCCGAGCCCCGCCCGTTCGGAACCAGGGACGGGAAAAGGAGAGTTTCATGGGTGGCCTCAGCATCTGGCATGTCGTGATCTTCGCCGGCTTCGCGCTGCTTCTGTTCGGCGGACGCGGCAAAGTCTCGGACGTGATGGGCGACTTCGCCAAGGGCATCCGCAGCTTCCGCGAGGGCCTGAAGGATCCGCCGGAAGACCCCAAGACCATCAACGGCCAGGCCGCTCCGTCCGCGTCGTCGACCACGGCCAGCAAGGACCCGTCCACCGTCGGGCACTAGTCGATGCTCGACGATCTCAGCTGGAGTCACATCGTCCTGCTTCTGCTCGTCACCATCGTGGTGGTGGGGCCGAAGGATTTGCCGCGCCTGATGCGCATGGTCGGCCAATGGACCGCCAAGGCGCGCGCGATGGCAGACCAGTTCAAGGGTGCCTTCGACGACATGGCGCGCCAGACCGAGCTCGACGAGCTGCGCAAGGAGATCGACAGCCTGCGCAACGAGCGCCCGCTGGGCAGCGTCGAGCGCGAACTGAATCAGTCGATCATTCCCGAGGACATGAAATCGACAGTTCCGCCGCCGGGCGGCGTGGAAGTCGACGCGCCGCACATTCCCGATCCGCCGCTGCCCGAGCCCCCGCGGAGCGGCGAATCCGATGAATCGCCTGAGCCGCGCGCGGGTGAGCTAGCGATGACCGACGGCTACGAGCCACCCCCGCCATGACAACGCCCAGCGCCGACGACGAAGCGGCCATCGAGTCCACCAAGGCGCCGCTGATGGAGCACCTGATCGAGCTGCGCAAGCGGCTGATCTATTCCTTCATCGCGTTCTTCGCCTGCTTCGTGCTGTGCTTCTTCGAGGCCAAGCCGATCTACGGTTTCCTGACGGAGCCGCTGGCGCACGCCCTGCCGCCGGGACCGGCGCATCACCTGATCGCCACTGGCCTGACCGAGACGTTCTTCACCTACGCCAAGCTCGGCGCCTTCGGCGGCATCTGCCTCGGCTTCCCGATCATCGCCGCGCAGCTCTGGATGTTCGTCGCGCCCGGCCTCTACAAGCACGAGCGGAACGCCTTCCTGCCGTTCCTGCTGGCGACGCCGGTGATGTTCATCCTGGGCTTCTGCTTCCTGTATTACGTGATGCTGCCCAACGCGATCCGCTTCCTGGTCAGCTTCGACACGCAAGGCTCGGGCGCGGATCTCGGCATCCAGCTGCAGGCGCGCGTCAGCGAATATCTCGATTTCGTCATGACGCTGCTCATCGCCTTCGGGCTGTGCTTCCAGCTGCCGGTGCTGCTCGCGCTCTTGGGGCGCGTCGGGATCGTCTCGTCGAAGCAGCTGCGCTCGATGCGCCGCTACGCCATCGTCGGCATCGCGGGGGTCGCCGCGCTCCTGACGCCGCCCGACGCGTTCTCGATGATCAGCCTCATGATTCCGATGGTGGCGCTCTACGAGGTGTCGGTGCTGATCGTCTGGCTGATCGAGCGCGACCGATCGAAGAAAGAGGCTGCTGCCTCCTGATCTCTATCCTCGTCCCGAGCTTGTCGAAGGATGGCCTCACGCTCCGTGCATGTCATCCTTCGACAAGCTCAGGATGAGGAGAAATTGAGCCTGGTCGAGAGTTTTGACGCCTAGCGCACCTCATGCCATTACCGCTCTTCAGGAGCCCGCCATGCACGACATCAAGTTCATCCGCGAAAACCCGGAAGCCTTCGCCGCCGGCCTCGACCGCCGCGGCGGCCATGAGGGGGGCACCATCGCGAACCAGCTCTTCAAGCTCGACGAGGAACTGCGCGGCGTCCTCACCGACCTGCAGCAGAAGCAGGCGCGGCGCAACGAAGCGTCCAAGCTAATCGGCCAGGCGAAAGCCAAGAAGGACGACGCGCAGGCGAGCGCCCTGATGGCCGAGGTCGCGGGCATCAAGGATGCGATCCAGTCGGGCGAGCAGAAACAGCGTGATCTCGAGGCCGAGCTGCGCACCGCGCTCGCCAGCATCCCCAACATCCCCGCCGACGACGTGCCGCAAGGCGGCGGCGAAGAAGACAATGTCCCGGTCGCCACGCGGCAGCACACGGCGACGCACAAGCCGGCCGGCGGAATCAACAATCCGAAGGAGCATTTCGAGCTCGGCGAAACGCTCAAGATGATGGACTTCGAGCGCGCCGTGAAAGTGTCGGGCGCGCGCTTCGTCTATCTGCGCGGTCCGCTGGCGCGCCTCAACCGCGCGCTGGCGAGCTTCATGCTCGACAGCCACACGACGAAGTTCGGGTATGAAGAAGTGAATCCGCCGATTTTGGTCCGTGACCACACTATGTTTGGCACGGGCCAACTACCCAAGTTTCACGATGATCAATTCGCAGCTTATCAAGAGCCTGATCTCGTTCGACGCTTTGTTCAAAATATTGAAGCTGATCGCGAATTTATTTTGGATACAGCTGCGCAATACTCTGTTGACGATGCCCGTAGAACGAAAATCGCGGACGCGCAGCTCACTGATGATCCAACACGGTTTTGGCTAGTGCCGACCGCAGAGGTTCCGCTCACAAACTATGTCCGAGAAGAGATACTTTCAGAAGCCGAGTTGCCGCTGCGCTTCACCGCCTGGACACCATGCTTTCGCGCCGAAGCCGGTGCCGCGGGCAAGGACACGCGCGGGATGATCCGCATGCATCAGTTCGACAAGGTCGAGTTGGTCTCCATCACCGCCGCCGACACGTCGAACGACGAGCACGAGCGCATGACCGATGCCGCGCAGACGATCCTGAAGGCGCTCGACCTGCAGCATCGCGTCGTGACGCTGTGCACCGGCGACATGGGGTTCTCGGCGCGCAAGACCTACGACATCGAAGTGTGGCTGCCGGGGCAGAACCGCTATCGCGAGATCAGCTCCTGCTCCAACTGCGGCGACTTCCAGGCGCGGCGGATGAACACGCGCTATCGCGGCGCCGACGGCAAGGTGAAGGGTCCGGTGCACACGCTGAACGGCTCCGGTCTCGCCATCGGCCGCACGCTGATCGCGATCATGGAGAACTACCAGAACCCCGACGGCTCCATTGCCGTGCCGGACGCGCTGAAGCCCTATATGGGCGGGCTCGAGAAGATCGAGAAGGCATGACACGCTCGGCCAGGATCGCGCTTGCCCTGCTGGCGGCCGTCGCGCTGTTCAGCGCGACGGTGCCGTTCGCGCTTGGGCCGGGCGCCAGCGGGCCGGCGAATGACGGTGCGTTCTTTTTCACGACCGTCGTGCTGCCGCTTTCGCTGTTGCTGGCGGCGGCCGTCATCTGGACGCGCGGCTGGCTCCGGACGGCGGCAATCGGCGTTTCCTATGTCCTCGGCACGCTGATCGGCATCGACATCCTGGCCGGCATGGCCGCCAACCTGATGCATCACGGATAGAAGCGATGAGCAGCAAGATGCGCATCCTGGTCACCAATGACGACGGCATCCATGCGCCGGGCCTCGTCGCCGCCGAAAAGATCGCGCGCGCGCTGACCGACGACGTCTGGATCGTGGCGCCGGAGACCGAGCAGTCCGGAGCATCGCATTCTCTCACCCTCACGATGCCGCTGCGCCTGCGCGAGATCGACAAGCGCCGCTTCTCGGTCACCGGCACGCCGACCGACTGCGTGATGATGGCCTGCTCGCACATCCTGAAGGACAAGCCGCCGGCGCTGGTGCTCTCCGGCATCAACCGCGGCTCGAACATCGCCGACGACGTCACCTATTCCGGCACCATCGCGGGCGCGATGGAGGGCACGGCGCTCGGCATTCCGTCGATCGCGCTCAGCCAATCCTATGGCTGGACCGAGGGCGCGGAGATCCGCTGGGACTGCGGCGAGACGCTCGGCCCGCCGTTGATCGAGAAGCTGGTCGAGGCCGGCTGGCCCGACGACGTGCTGATCAACATCAACTTCCCCGACGCCGCGCCGGCGGACGTGAAGGGCATCGACATCTGCAGCCAGGGCAAGCGCGACCTGCAGACCGCGAATCTGGAGCGCCGCATCGACGCACGGAACAACCCGTATTTCTGGATCGGCTTCAAGCGCGTGCGCTCGAACCCGCCCGAGGGCACCGACCTGCATGCGATCTACAACAAGCGCATCTCGGTGACGCCGCTGCATCTCAACCTCACCGAGTTCAAGGTGCTCGACGCGATGAAGCAGAAACTCGGCAAGATCGCGCTGTCGTGAGTACTTCTCGGGTGTCATGGCCCGCGGCTGCGGGCCACCCAGGTGACGTCTGCACCTCTGTCGCGAGGTTCGCGGATCGCTTCACCCTGCATCGCTCGTGCAGGCTGCAACTGGATGG
>DASZMT010000046.1:0-3664 GCA_035551495.1 Rhizomicrobium sp.
GCGCGGCTCGCCGCCGTCCTGGTGGCCCCGCTCGCGCTCATTTTCATCGTGCTCGGATCGATCTTGGGCGGCGTGGCGACACCGACCGAAGCGGGATCCATCGGCGCGGTCGGTGCCATTCTGCTCGCCGCACGGAAAGGAGCGCTTCGCGCCGCGCTCAAGCCGGCGGTCGAGAAGACGGCGCAGATCGTCGGCATGATCTTCCTCATTCTGATCGGCGCCACCGCTTTCAGCCTGGTGTTTCGCGCGCTCGGCGGGGCGGCCATGATCGAGCGCGCGCTGGTCAACCTGCCGGGCGGCACCGACGGCGCGATCCTCACTGTGATGCTGGCCATGTTCCTGCTCGGCTTCGTCATGGACGCGTTCGAGATCATTTTCGTCGTCGTGCCGATCGTCGCGCCGCCCTTGCTGCAAATGCCCGGCGTCGATCCGGTCTGGCTCGGCATCATGATGGCGGTGAATTTGCAGACGTCCTACATGCACCCGCCGCTCGGGCCGACATTATTCTTCCTGCGCAGCGTCGCGCCGCCCGAGATCACGACGAAGGACATCTATATCGGCATCCTTCCCTTCGTCGTCATCCAGCTCTGCGCACTGGTGGTGCTGTGGTTCTGGCCGGGGCTTGCAACGGCACTACCGCACGCGCTTTATGCGCATTGAGCGTCCGAGAAGAGGGTGAGGTGTAGATGAAGGCCTCGGAGATGTTCGACATCACCGGGCGCGTGGCGCTGGTCACCGGCGCCTCGAGCGGGCTCGGCGCCCAATTCGCCCGCGCGCTCGCCGACAACGGCGCCGCGGTGGCGCTGGTCGCCCGACGCGTCGACCGCCTGATTGCATTGCGCGACGCGATCGAGGCGCAGGGCGGGCGCGCCATTGCCATCGAAGCGGACGTCACCGACTGCGCCGCCCTGACGCGCGCCTTCGACGCGGCGGAAGCCGCGTTCGGCACCGTCACAATCCTTGTCAACAATGCCGGTGTGGCGCAGGCGCCGGTGCGCGCCATCGACGTCGCGCCGGAGGAATGGCGGCGCGTGTTGTCGACCGATCTCGACGCGGTGTTCTACTGGGCGCAGGAGGGGGCGCGGCGGATGCTGGCCGCGAACAAAAAGGGCGCCATCGTCAATATCGCCTCGGTGCTCGGCCTTGGCGTCGCTAAGGGCGTTGCCGCCTATGCGGTGGCCAAGGCGGCGGTGGTGCAGGCGACCAAGGCGCTGGCGCTGGAGCTCGCCTTCAAGGGCGTGCGCGTCAATGCCATCGCGCCCGGCTGGTTCGTGACCGAGATCAATGACGCGTTTCTCATCAGCGAAGCAGGCAACGCGATGAAGCGGGACATCCCGATGGGGCGCTTCGGCAATGCCGGCGATCTCGACGGCGCTCTGCTGCTGCTCGTATCGGACGCTGGCGCCTACATGACCGGCGCCACAATCGTCGTCGACGGCGGCCAGGTCGTGGCGCTGAAAGGATAAGCATATGGACTTCAGGCTCTCGCCCGAGATCGAGGACATCCGCCTGCGCGTGCGCGCCTTTATCGAGAAGGAGGTGCTGCCGCTCGAGAGCGACCCGGAGAACTTCAGCGACTTCGAGAACATCCCGCCGGAACGGCTGGCGCCTGTGCGGGAGAAAGCGAAGAAGGCCGGCCTGTGGGCGCCGCAGGCGCCGAAGGAGTTCGGCGGGATGGGCCTGCCCGTCGGCGCCTGGCCGGCGATCTACGAGGAGGCGGCGCGCTCGATCTTCGGGCCGCTCGCCATCCACTGCGTGGCGCCGGACGACGGCAACATGAATCTCGTCGCCAAGGTCGGGACGACGGCGCAGAAGGAGTGGTTCCTGCGGCCGATCGTCGAAGGCATGGTGCGCTCGTCCTTCGTGATGACCGAGCCGAGCCCGGGCTCCGGCTCCGATCCGGGCATGATGTTGACGCGCGCCGAGAAGAAGAACGACCGCTACGTCGTGCACGGGCACAAATGGTTCATCACCGGCGCCGACGGCGCCGCGCATTTCATCCTGATGGCGCGCACGTCGGACGATCCGCGCCGCGGCCTAACCGCCTTCCTCTTTCACAAGGACCAGCCGGGCTGGCGCATCAAGCGCCGCATCCCAATCATGGGGCCGGAGGAGCACGGCGGCCATTGCGAACTGGAGTTCGACGGCCTCGAGATTCCGTTCGAGAACGTGCTGATGGGGGAGGGCGATGGCCTCAAGGCGACGCAGATCCGCCTCGGCCCGGCGCGGCTGACGCACTGCATGCGCTGGCTGGGCTTCGCCAAGCGCTGCATGGAGATCGCGCAGGACTATGTCGAGCAGCGCGAAGGCTTCGGCATCAAGCTCGCCGACCGCGAGAGCGTGCAGATCAAGCTCGGCGACATCGCGTACCAGATCCAGATCGGCCGCCTCCTGACGATGCACGCTGCCTGGCTGCTCGACAACGGCTCGCGCGCACGCAAGGAAGTGTCGATGGCCAAGGTGCACGTCGCCGACACGCTCAACAACGCGGCGGACGTGGCGATCCAGTTGCAGGGTGCGCGCGGCTATTCGAAGGATACGATCGTCGAATGGATCTATCGCTACGCCCGATCGGCGAAGCTCGTCGACGGCGCCTCGGAGGTGCACAAGATGGTGCTCGCCCGCTTCATGCGGAATGAGGCCCGCGACTTCTGGCACTGGGGCGTGGGGGAGAAGTAGTTTCTTTTTACCCTCCCCTTGTGGGGAGGGTCGACCGCCGAGCGGAAGCGAGGCGGGCGGGGTGGGGGTCGTCGAGGGTTGTCTTTAAGACCCCCACCCCGCTCGCTTGCGCTCGCGAACCTCCCCACAAGGAGGAGGGTAAGAAGGTTACGACTTGCACTGCACCGCAATGTCGACGCGGCGGTTGGACCTGGCGGCGACGTTGTCTTTCGTCATCTCATGCAGGCGCCGCTCGCCCCAGGCAGTCTCGGCGATTTGAACGTCGGGCCCGAGCGCATCCTTGAGCTTCGCCGCGATCACGTGCGCGCGATCCGTCGACACTTCGAGATTGAGGTCGTCGGGGCTGAGCGTATCGGCGAAGCCGGCGACCGAGATGGCGCAGGCCTTGCGATCCTTGAGCAGGTCTTTCAATTGGCGACGAGCGCCACGGTCTGCCCGGTCTCATCGGTGCCGCCGATCTTCTGGAATTTGACGCTCAGCGGCGTGATCGCGGCGGCGGCCTGACTGGCGCCCGGCACCTGCATGTGCACCACCACGAGATCGGTCATATGGCCCTCCGGCTCATTGCCGGCTTTCATCGCATCGAGCGCGCTTGCCGTCTTGACCTGAGCGCCGTTTGCCGTGGCCTGCTTGATGGTCGCGAGCGAGGTATCGAGCGCGGCGAGGTTGGCGGAAAGCTGGCCGAGCCGCTTGTTGAGGCGTCGGGACCGAGCCCCTTCTGCAGCGCGGCCAGGTTGGCGCCGTCGGATTTCAGCCCGGCTTCGACCTGATCGAGGCGGTTGCGGATTTCGTCGAGCGACGCCTTCTGCACGCCGGCGAGCGCTTCGTTGGCGCTCTTAATGCGGCCGTTCAATTCGTCGAGCTGTTTGGTGACGCCGGCAAGCGAGGCGGCGTTCTGCATCGCGCCGACGGCGGCATCGATCTTCGCCAGTCTGCCGTCGATGCTGGAGAGCGCGGCCAGCATCTGCGCGCGCTCGGCGGACGC
>DASZMT010000047.1:0-35543 GCA_035551495.1 Rhizomicrobium sp.
GTTTGGGAACAAGGTCGAGCAGTCACGCCTGTGACGCTCGCCGCGCTGATGAGGAGCGATCCAGGTCTAAGAGAGATCGGATCGGAATATTTTGGCTCTCTGGCCGCTGCTGCGCCCGCAATTACAAACATAAAGGAGCTAGGGCGCTTAATTCACGAGGCGGCTGTTCGCAGAGAGCTGCTTCATATCGGCGAGGACCTCGTAAATGCGTCATATGAAGTTGGTGTCGATCAACATCCGAGCAAGTTAATCGAGGATGCAGAAAAGGCATTATATCGAGTAAGCGAAACTGCAAAATATGGCACAGGCCCGATCGACTTCGCCGAAAGCCTGCGCCGCACGGTGGAGCTGGCGGAGAAGGCGCAGCAGCGCGGCGGCCGCATCTCGGGCCTCGTCACCGGCTTCACCGACATCGACAGCCTGCTTGGCGGTCTGCAGCCGTCGGACCTGATCATCCTCGCGGGACGCCCCGGCATGGGCAAGACGTCACTCGCGACCAACATGGCGTTCTACACGGCGCGCGCCTACACGCAGGACATCGAGTCCGGCGCCGAGGTGCCGCGCGGCGCGCCGGTGCTGTTCTTCTCCCTCGAAATGGCGGCGCAGCAGCTCTCGGCGCGTATTTTGTCCGAGGCGTGCGAGATCGAGATGTGGAAGATCCGCAACGGCCGCTTCACCGAGGACGAGTGGGAGAAGTTCGTGCTCTCGATGCAGGAGCTGTCGACGCTGCCGCTCTATATCGACGACACGGGCGGCATCTCGGTGGCGCAGATCGCGGCGCGCGCGCGGCGGCTGAAGCGCGAGAAGGGCATCGGCTGCGTGATGATCGATCACATCCAGCTGGTCGCCGGTTCGGGCCGCACCGAGAACCGCGTGCAGGAGCTGACGGAAATATCGAAGAGCCTCAAGGTCCTCGCCAAGGAGCTCGACTGTCCTGTGGTCGCGCTGTCGCAGCTCTCCCGTGCGGTCGATGCGCGCGACGACAAGCGCCCGGTACTGTCGGACCTTCGCGAATCCGGCTCGATCGAGCAGGACGCCGACGTGGTGATGTTCGTCTATCGCGAGGAATACTACCTCAAGACCCGCGAGCCAGATCCGGGCTCGCCGGATCACGCCAAGTGGATGGAGAAGCTCGACCGTGCCACCAACCGCGCCGAAGTGATCGTCGAGAAACACCGCCACGGCGCGACCAACAAGATCGATCTGCAGTTCGACGCGCGCTACACGCGGTTCTCGAACCTGGCGGCGGACGAGCAGGGGCGGTAAGGCACAGACGTGTCGTTACTGTCATAGCCCGCAAACGCGGGCCAGCCAGGTGGGTTCTGCACGCTGCAGCGAAAACGTCACCTGGGTCCGCCGCATTCGCGGCGGATGACAGAAGTGTTCAAGCCGGATCAGTGGCGACGATGCGTATCGCGCTCGTTGTCCGGGCAGTCGATGTCGTAGCCGTGCCAGGGGTGCAGGCGGGCTTCGTCGCCGCGGCCTTCGCCGTGCACCGGCGCGCCGGCGCTCGCGCCGCCGCCGTCGCGATGGCGGCCATAGCCGTCGATCCAGCCTTCACCATGCACGCCACCGCCGGCATAGGCGCCGCCGCCGTCATAGTGCTCGTCATGGTGGAAGCGGCGATGGCCGTCGCCATCGCCGCGATGGTCGCCGTCTTCGCCGGTCACGTACGAGCTGCTGTCGGAGTGGTAGTCGTAGGTCTGTACCGCGATCTCGGAATAGGCACGGCGCCAGTAGTATTGGTGCGCGCCGCCATTTTCGTGCTGCCGGTCATACGCATAGTGCCAGCCGTGCTCGCGATGGCGGCGATCGTGCTGTGGCGGCGCATAGGGCTCGGACGGCGCGGGCGGAGTCGTTGTCTGTTGCGTCGGCTGTGTGCCGTTGCAGTTGCAGGCCGACTGCGCCGGCTTCTGCGGGCCGGTGGTGATATCGCAGCCGCCGACCGTGAAGACGGCCAGCGCGGCGGCCGCTGCCAGGAGGATCCGATGAGCCATGGCCCAGTATGGCGCGGATCGGCGCCGGCGGGACGTTCTTTCCTAATGAACGGTTAATGCTGGACGCGGACGAAGCCGGCCTGGCCGCGTGCCAGGCTGGCGAGCTGGCCGGGCAGGAGGCGCAGCTCGTAATAGGCCCGCACCATCTCGCGCTTCACGAAGCGCCAGGAGAGGTCGCGGTCATGCTGGCGCCATTCGTCGATGTCGGTGCGGCCGCCGATATCCTCGGATTGGCGGGCGATGGCCGGCGTCAGCTGATGGGGATTGAGCGCCGCGGCCAGCGGCGAGTTGTTCGGGTTGAACAGCATATGGTCGACCGGCAGCGTCCAGAGCTGCGGCCAGGCAAGCAGCTGCTCGGCGGTCTCGCGCGACAGGATATAGGCGGCGGCGCCGGTGTGACGCGAGCGCATGCGGCCGATCTGGCGGCCCTCGCCGACCGCGACGACTTCGTCGAGCAGGACGCGCTGGCTGTCGGGACCGTAGTGCTCGATCTTGAGCAGGCCGACACCGGGCGGGACCCACGAGGCATCGCGCAGCAGCGCGGCGGCGCTGCCGTCGAGCGAGACGTCGTCTTCCAGGATCAGGCCATGGCTATCGCCGGTGGAGAGGAACATGCTCCAGGCCCGCATATGCGAGAGCGTGCAGCATTTGTCGCCCTTCGGAATCGTGCCGAGCGGTCCTTCGGCGGCGAAGGTCTTGTCGAGGATGGTGTCCGGCATGTTGCGTGCGTCAACAGCGACGACCTGCTGTACCTCGATCTCCAGCTCGGCCAGTTGCTCCGTCATCTTGCGCAGACGGTCGGGCCGCCGCGCCAAGTTGATCAGAAATGATTGCATGCCGCGCCGAACCTCCAGCCACCTATCGCAACTCTCCTTGTACGGAAGAGGTTCCTTGAACCTTCGCGCGGATTGCGACTTTGTATGCTTCGCTGTGAGCGGGCGACAAAATGCGACAAGAATATGGGCCCCGCGCCGGATACTGCTGGTGTCGGCCGGACTTCGCGCCGTAATTGTCTGGCCATCTTCTTCGCGATGACGGCGTAAGCATCGTGCTAACAATGTAAGAGCAGATATGGCGCGCCCCATCATCGCCGCTTCGATTCGCGTGCGGCACCGCACCGAGCGCATTGCGATCTCGAGTCCGGGCGATTTCGGCTTGGGGCCGCGCGTGCCGTTTGCGGGCGCCGACGGCCTCTTGCCCTACTGCCTGGATTTTGTGCGCCGGCGCGCGGTCTATGCCGGCGGTGTGGACGTAAAGGGCGCTCAAGACGCGCCGTTCTTTTATCTATACCTGCGGCGCCACGCGGAGCGGCTGGTGTCTGTGCCGTGGGAGCATGGCGCGCTGACGGCCGAGACGCGCGCGCCGATCTTCCTGTTCTCGCCCGGACGCTGCGGCTCGACGCTGCTGAGCGCGCTGCTCTCGAACGCCGGTATCCCGAACGTGTCGGAGCCGGATTTCTATACCCAGGCGACGATGGCGCTGCCGGCCCATCGGTTCAATCCATTCCGTGCGCGGATCGGCGCCGCCGCGGCGGCGATGGGGCGCGACCTGGCGGCGGCGCTGGACGGCGTGCCGGTGGTGAAGCTGAGGGCCGAATCGTGCCGCGCGCCGGAGCTGCTGGTTGCACCCGAGGAACCGCGCACCCTGTTCATGACCCGTGGCTTCGAGGCCTGGGCCCGGTCGAACCAGCGCGCTTTCCGCAACGGGCCCGCCAAGACCGTCGGTAAATATCTGAGTGCTCTGAAGGGATATGCCTGGCTCAGGGCCAACAGCCGCTGCCATGTCATGCGCTATGAGGATCTGGTGGCGGCGCCGGAGGCAACGGCGCGGGCGCTGGGTGCGTTCCTGGGGCGCGATATTTCCGGCGCGGCCGCCGTGGCGACCATGAAAGAAGATTCACAACGCGGGACGCCGCTGGAGCAGGGCGCGCGGGGCGATCTGCCGGGCTGGGAACAGCGCTTCCAAGAGACGATGGCTTTATGGAATTCTGCTAAAGTGCGCCGGCTGCGCGAAGGGCTCGGCGCCGAAGATCTGTGCGCCGGCTAGAGCGCGCCCAAAGGTTTTGAGCAGGATTTTTTGTGACGGACAGCACGGTCGATTCGGACGCGTATGCCGCAATCCTGGCCGCGCACCCCCTGATCCAGCCGGAGCCGGAGGATCGCCAGCGCACGATCCGCCGGACGATCGCCTGGGCGGCGGTCGTGCTGGTGCACATCCTGGCCGTGATCCTGCTCGTGTTTTCCAACTCCGCGCCGATCGTCATGCACATCAAGGTGGTGATGCCGGAGGCGATCATGTGGATCCCGATGCCGTCGCGCACGGCACAGCCGATCAAGCGGCAGGAGAAGCCACAGCCCGATCAGCCAACCGTCGTCATTCCCGAATCGACCGCACCCATCACGCTGCCGCCGGTGAAGCACAAGGAGCTTGCGCCGCCGCCGAGCGAAGGCATGGAGGGCGTCGGCCGTTCGATCGCCTGCGGTGCGTCGAGCTACGAGAACCTGTCGCCGCTTCAGCGCCAGCAGTGCTTGCGCCATCCCTGGGGCTTCATCAAGAAGGCCGACGGCACCATCGTGATGGCCAAACCGGCCGATGCGCCGCCGCCGCCGCCCACCACGATGGACCTGATGCGCCACGAGCAGGAGACCGCGCCGCCGTGCCCGGTGCTGCAGAACACGCCGTGCCTCGGCGGCGTGATCCACGGCGCCGCCAATCCGCTCGGCCCGGCGGCGCAGCAGCCGTTCTGACGCCCCTCGCCCGAATCGCGCTCCTATGACACGCAAGCTTGGCGGAGCACGGGATGTCCCATCTGAAAATGCTGGCGGCGCGGTTCGAAGCCGCCTCGCAGCACTATGCCGTCGCGAACGGCATCGCGCGCAACGACGAGTGGTTTCTCCTTAAATTACAGGAGGAGTTGGGCGAACTGACCCAGGTCTGGATGAAATGGACCGGGCGCGGCCGCGCCAAGGGGCGCACGCCGGAGGAGCTGCGCGGCGCCGTGGAAGACGAGGCGGCCGACGTGCTGGGGCACATCCTTCTGCTCGCCCATCGCCATGGCCTGGACCTCGACGCGGCGATCCGGCGCAAATGGCATTTCGATCCGCAAGCCGGCTAATGCCATGCCATATAGGCGCGGACGACGAAATAGATGCCGATCACGGTGAACAGCGCCGACGCGCCGTAGTGGATGGCCTTCAGCGGCAGCCGGTTGGCGAAGACGTTGCCGAGCAGCACGACCGGGATATTCGCGGCCAGCATGCCCAGCGTCGTGCCGACGATGATCCACACCACCGAATGGGAATAGCCGGCGGCGAGCGCGATGGTGGCGAGCTGAGTCTTGTCGCCGATCTCGGCGATGAAGAACGCGATGAGCGTGGCGACGAAGGCGCCGCGGCTGGCGGTCTTGGTGTCCGCGTCGATCTTGTCGGGGATCAGCGCCCACACCGCCATCGCGATCATGCTGACGCCGACTGCCGCGTCGAGAATGGTGGGCGTCAGGAAGCGGCCGATCCATACGCCGATCAGGCCGGCGACCGCGTGGTTCGCGATGGTCGCCACGAAGATGCCGGCGATGATCGGCCAGGGCTTGCGGAACTGGGTGGCCAGGATCAGCGACAGGAGCTGGGTCCGGTCGCCCATCTCGGCGATGAAGATCGTGGTGAAGGCGAGGAGGAGAACGCTCATAAAGCGGGCTTAACAAAGGCGGGGGCCTGCGGCTAGGGCGCCTTTGACGTGGGAAGGGGCGCCCGGCATTGTCCCCGCCCATGAGCGCTGAGGACTTCGAGGCGGCGCGTCTGACGGTCAGGTTGGACGCGGTCGTGGCCAATTATCGCCTGTGCCAGCGGCTGGCCGGTCCCGCCGCCGTGGCCGGCGTGGTGAAGGCCGATGCCTATGGCTGCGGCATGGCACCGGTGGCCCGCGCGCTGGCGGCGAGCGGTTGCGACACCTTCTTCGTCGCCCGGCTGGCCGAGGGCGTGACGCTGCGCCCCGTGGTGGGCGATGCGCGCATCTTCGTGCTCGACGGGGCGGCGCCCGACGCGGTGCCGGCGCTGCTCAGCCATCGGCTGACGCCGGTGCTGAACTCGCTCGCCGAGATCGCGGGCTGGCAGGCGGCGGCGCGCGAGACCAGGGGCGCGCTCGAATGCGCGATCCATATCGACACCGGGATGAGCCGGCTCGGCTTGCCGGGCGAGGAGCTGTCGGCGCTGTCGTCGGATTGGAAGAAGCGGCTGGACGGGCTGCGCGTGGTGCTCTGGATGAGCCATCTCGCCTGTGCCGACGAGCCGGACAACAAGATGAATCGCGTGCAGCTCGACCGCTTCAAGACGGCGCTCGCCATGCTGCCGCCGGCGCCGGCGAGCTTCGCGTCCTCGGGCGGCGTGCTGCTCGGCAAGGACTACGCGTTCGACATGGTGCGGCCGGGCATCGGGCTCTATGGCGGCAACGTGCAGCACGCGCCGAAGAATCCCTTCTCCGTCGCGGCGGTGCTGACCGCGCGCATCCTTCAGCTGCGCCGAATTGACAGGGGGGAAAGCGTTGGATACGGAGCGAGCTTCCGGGCGAAGCGGCCGGCGGTGATCGCCACCGTCGCGTTGGGGTATGCGGACGGTTTGATGCGCGCGATCGGCAATCGGGGGTTCGCGAGCGTCGCGGGGGTGCGGGCGCCCGTGGCGGGGCGTGTGTCGATGGATCTGGTGACGCTGGACGTCACCGATCTGCAGCCGAACCTCGTCTCGACCGATGCGGAAGCGGAGTTCTTCGGCGACACGATCTCTCTCGAAGAGGTCGGACGCCTCGCCGATACCGCGGCCTATGAAATCCTGAGTTCGATCCTGCCGCGCGTGCCGCGCCGCTATGTGGGGACGTTGGATTTGGGAACTTCGGCATGAACATCTTCGCGCCCATCGGACGCGCCTTCCTCGCGCTGCTCGGCCAGATCGGGCGGCTCACCATGTTCACCGCGAGCGCGGTGACGAGCTGCTTCATGCCGCCGATCTATTGGTATCAGCTGGCGCGGCAGCTGATGCTGATCGGCTATTTTTCGCTGCCGGTCGTCGGTCTCACCGCGTTCTTCACCGGCGGCGCGCTGGCGCTGCAGATCTATCTCGGCGGCAACCGCTATGGCGCGGAAGCCATCGTGCCGCAGATCGTGGTGCTCGGCATCACGCGCGAGCTGGGACCGGTGATCGCGGGGCTGATGGTGGCGGGGCGCGTCGGCGCGGCCATCGCGGCGGAGATCGGCACCATGCGCGTCACCGAGCAGATCGATGCGCTGACCACGCTGGCGACGAACCCGATCAAATATCTCGTGGTGCCGCGGCTGATCGCGGCGGTGATCAGCGGCCCGATCCTGGTCGCGATCGGCGACAGCATCGGCGTGTTCGGCGGCTATGTCGTCTCGACCCAGAGCCTCGGCTTCTCGAGCGGCATCTATCTCAAGAATACCGTCGACTTCATGACGCATCAGGACGTCATGTCGGGTCTCTACAAGGCGGCGGTGTTCGGGTTCATCATCGCGCTGATGGGCTGCTACAACGGCTTCCATTCCAAGGGGGGCGCGCAGGGCGTGGGCCAGGCGACGACCAACGCGGTGGTGTCGTCGTCGATCCTGATCCTGGCGGCGAACTACATCCTCACCTCCATCCTGTTCGCGAAGTGAGGCGATAATGGCGACCCCCAAGATCGAGCTGCGCGGCGTCAAGAAACGGTTCGGGCCGAAGGTCGTGCTCGACGGCGTCGATCTGGTGATCGAACCCGGCACCTCGCTGGTGGTGATCGGCGGTTCGGGCACCGGCAAGTCGGTGACGATCAAATGCGTGCTCGGCATCCTGCGCCCCGACGCCGGCCAGATCTTCGTCGACGGGCAGGAGGTGACGCATCTGGGCGGCCGCGCCCGCGACCGCGTGCTGCGCCAGTTCGGCATGCTGTTCCAGGGCGCGGCGCTGTTCGACTCGCTCACGGTCTGGGAGAACGTCGCGTTCGGCCTGATCCAGGGGCGCGGCATGGCGCGGCGCAAGGCGCGAGACGTGGCGGTGGAGAAGCTCGCCAAGGTGGGGCTCGGCGCCGAGGTCGCGAACCTCTCGCCGTCGGAGCTGTCGGGCGGCATGCAGAAGCGTGTCGGTCTCGCGCGCGCCATCGCGGCCGATCCGCAGATCATCTTCTTCGACGAGCCGACGACCGGCCTCGACCCGATCATGGCCGACATCATCAACGACCTGATCGTGACGACGGTGAAGGACGTCGGGGCCACGACGCTATCGATCACCCACGACATGGTGAGCGCGCGCAAGATCTCCGACCGCATCGCGATGCTCTACAAGGGCAAGATCATCTGGAACGGCCCCACGAGCGAGATCGACCGCAGCGGCAATCCCTATGTCGACCAGTTCATCCACGGCCGCGCCGAAGGCCCGATCAAGATGGAAGTGAAGGCTTAGAGATTTTCTCTAATCTCGATCCATCTGTCATTCCCGCGAATGCGGGAATCCAGTCTTGGTGCAAGCGTCACTGGATGCCCGCCTTCGCGGGCATGACAATCGGGGATAGGCCATGAGCACAGATATTTTTGATTTTTGGAGCAAAGTTGGCCCGGACGATCATGTCCATCCGGCAGACGAACGAGTTTTTCGTCGATTGGGATTAGAAGGCCATGGCTTCAACCATGAAACGCTGCCCGGATGCTTTATGGGTCGGCTGCGCTCCGCACCCGTCGTTTTGCTTTTTATGGTCTCCCGGCTTGTCTTCGGAAGATGCATCCTTGGCCAAGTCGAAGAGCTGGAAGGATTGGCATGTTCGTCAGCGTGCAGGTGACGAACCTCTCCCCGGTCTCAGCACGATGCCCGGCAAGTGGTGGTCAAAGAGAGCCAAGTGCTTTGGTATAGATCGATCGCAGCATCTGGCATCGCCTTTCTCAACATCGGCGCATACAAGTCACGAGAAATGAATGATACAGAATTGTTGGCGGCGCTGCCTTCAAGTCGCGTATGCTTGGATTGGGCACAACAGGAGCTTTTTCCTGCCGCTGAAGCGGGGAAAAGAGTCGTTATTTGTCTTCGAGCAGCGAAGTTCTGGGGTCTCAAGCCGGGAACAGATTATCCGGGTGCTTTGTTTTCGCCGAAAGTGAACAGGGCAGGCGACATGCTCCGAAAAGAACCAGCGGATCGAGAGTACCGCGAGCGCGCTATCAATTCAGTTCGGACTGCACTTAGCCACTAACGCCTCTTATTAGAAATCTCCATCGCTCTTGACGCGCCTGCTATGATCGAATCATGGCCCGCTCCACGCCCTCCTTCGTCTGCCAGTCCTGCGGCACCGCCACCTCCAAGTGGTCGGGCAAGTGCGAGTCCTGCGGCGGGTGGAACACCATCACCGAGGAAGGCGCGCCGGCGCCCATCGGGCAGGGCGCCGTCAAGCGGGTGAAGGGGCGCCGGTTTGCGCTCGAGGATCTCAAGACCGAGGACAAGGCACCGCCGCGCCGCGTCACCGGCGTCGCCGAGTTCGACCGCGTCACGGGCGGCGGCATCGTGCCGGGGTCGGCGATCCTGATCGGCGGCGATCCGGGCGTCGGCAAGTCGACGCTGATCCTGCAGGCGCTGGCATCGCTCGCGGCCAAAGGCGGCAACGCCGTCTACATCTCGGGCGAGGAGGCGATGGCGCAGGTGCGCCTGCGTGCTGCGCGCATGGGGCTGTCGGATCATCCCGTGGCGCTGGGCGCCGCGACGAACATCGAGGACATCCTCGCCACGCTCGAAGGGCAGGGGCGGCCGGACGTCGTCGCCATCGACTCGATCCAGACGATCTGGACCGGCGCGCTGGAAGCGGCGCCCGGCACCATCGCGCAGGTGCGCACCGCCTCGTTCGATCTGGTGCGCTATGCCAAGGCGAGCGGCGCGGCGGTGATCCTGGTCGGGCATGTCACCAAGGACGGCCAGATCGCCGGGCCGAAGGCGGTCGAGCATCTGGTCGACGCGGTGCTCTATTTCGAGGGCGAGCGCGGTCATCACTTCCGCGTGCTGCGCGCGGTGAAGAACCGTTTCGGACCGACCGACGAGATCGGCGTGTTCGAGATGACCGGCAAGGGCCTTTCGGAGGTCGCCAACCCCTCGGCGCTGTTCCTGGGCGACCGCAATTCGACCTCGCCGGGCACGGCGGTGTTCGCGGGGCTGGAAGGCACGCGGCCGCTTTTGGTCGAGATCCAGGCGCTGGTCGCGGCCGCCGGATACGGCTCGCCGCGGCGCGCGGTGGTGGGCTGGGATACGGGACGCCTCGCGATGATCCTGGCGGTGCTGGATGCGCGGGGCGGCGTCGGCATCAGCGCCTCGGACGTCTATCTCAATGTCGCGGGCGGGCTGAAGGTGGGCGAGCCGGCGGCCGATCTGGCGGCGGCGGCGGCACTGATCTCGTCCTTCGCGGGCGAGCCGTTGCCGAAGGAAACCGTATTTTTCGGAGAGATCAGCCTTTCCGGCGACGTGCGGCCGGCGCCACAGGCCGAGCTGCGCCTCAAGGAAGCCGCAAAGCTCGGCTTTTCCACCGCCGTCGTGCCGGTCGGCACGAAGGTGGAAGGCGCCGGGCTCAACCTGCGGCCGATCCGCAATGTTACGGAGCTGATCGAACTTGCCGGACCGGGCGCAGCCGGCCAGCGGCGTGGTAGAATGGATTCATGAGTCTGGCGTTCTCGCTCGTCGACCTGGCGGTCGTTCTCGTGGTCCTCGGATCGATGGGCTATGCGATCTATCGCGGCTTCGTCGAGGAGACGCTGAGCATCGTCGCCTGGGCCGCCGCGGCCTTCGCCGCGCTGTATCTTGGCCCCTGGGTCGAGCGGATGATGACCTCGCTGGTCTCCAACCGCTGGATGGCGATGGTGCTGGGCTATGCGCTCGCCTTCGTCGTTGTGTTCATCCCGCTGCAATTCGCGAGCTATCGCTTCTCCCAGGGCGTGCGGCGATCGCAGGTCGGGCCGCTCGACCGCGTGCTGGGTGGAACTTTCGGCATCGTGCGCGGGCTGGCGATCCTCGGCGTCGCCTATCTGATCTTCACGGCCTTCGTGCCGATCCGCCAGCAACCGCGCTGGTTGACCGAGGCGCGTACCCTGCCGCTGATCCAGAGCTCGGCCGAAGTGCTGCTGGCCCTGGTTCCGGATCGCGGCCCGCACGAGCGCATCGGGTCCGAGCCGCCTCCTCCGGCGCCCTCCGATCCGATAGGTGGCCTGATCGTTCACCATGAGACGCATGCCCCGGCGGCGGCGGCGCCAAAGCCCCTCAAGAAGCACCACAAAAAGGGCACTGGCGTCGAAGACCATCGTGGGCTAGACCGCCTCATCGAACAGACAGGCAGCGGCGGTAGCAGCAACCGATGACGGGCCTTCCAAATCCTCAAGACTTTCAAGACGATAAGTTCCACGAGGAATGTGCCGTGTTCGGCATATTCGGCCACCCCGATTCCGGTGCGCTGACCGTTCTGGGCCTGCACGCGCTGCAGCATCGCGGCCAGGAAGCCTCGGGCATCGTCACCTATCACGAGGGCCAGTTCGTCTCGGAGCGCCATGTCGGCCTGGTGGGCGACATCTTCGCGGGGCGCAACGCCTCGCGGGCCCTCAATCTCAAGGGCTCCTTCGCGATCGGCCACAACCGTTATTCGACGGCGGGCGGCTCGGCGTCGCGCAACATCCAGCCGATGTTCGCCGACCTCGCGGGCGGCGGCCTGGCGCTGGCGCACAACGGCAACCTCACCAATGCCCGCATTCTGCGGACCGAACTGGTGCGCGAGGGCTCGATCTTCCAGTCGACGTCGGACACCGAGGTGATCATCCACCTCGCGGCGCGCAGCACGCATAAGGCGATCGTCGAGAAGCTGACCGACGCGTTGCGCCAGGTCGAGGGTGCCTATTCGCTGGTCGCGCTGACGTCCAAGAAGATGATCGGCGTGCGCGATCCGTGGGGCGTGCGGCCGCTGGTGCTGGGCAAGCTGGACAGCGCGTGGATCCTGGCGTCGGAGACCTGCGCCCTCGACATCATCGGCGCGGATTTCGTGCGCGACGTGGCGCCGGGCGAGATGCTGGTGATCACCGAGGCCGGCATCGAGAGCTTCTATCCTTTCAAGAAGCAGGCGCATCGCTTCTGCGTGTTCGAGTACATCTATTTCTCGCGTCCCGACTCCGTGGTCGAGGGGCGCAACGTCTACGAGCTGCGCAAGCGCACGGGCGCAGAGCTGGCGCGCGAGGCGCATGTCGATGCCGACATGGTCGTGCCGGTGCCGGATTCCTCGATTCCGGCAGCGATCGGCTATGCCGCCGAGGCGCGGCTGCCCTTCGAACTCGGCATCATCCGCAATCACTATGTCGGGCGCACCTTCATCGAGCCGACCGACGGCATCCGCAATTTCGGCGTGCGCAAGAAGCACAATCCGAACAGCGAGACGCTGAAGGGCAAGCGCGTGATCCTGATCGACGATTCCATCGTGCGCGGCACGACGTCCAAGAAGATCGTGCAGATGGTGCGCGACGCCGGCGCCGCCGAGGTGCATTTCCGCGTCGCCAGCCCACCGACGGCGCATTCGTGCTTCTACGGCGTCGACACGCCCAACACCGACGATTTGCCGGCGCACCGGATGGACGTCGAGCAGATGCGCCGCCTGATCGGCGCCGACAGCCTCGCCTTCGTCACCATGGACGGCATGTACCGCGCCATGGGCGTGGGCGCGCGCAAGGCGGACGCGCCGCAGTTCTGCGATGCGTGCTTCTCCGGCGACTATCCGATCTCGCTGCCCGACATCACGGGCGGGGCGGGCAACAGCCAGCTCTCACTGCTCGCGGACGTGGCGTAGCACCGCTTGTCATCCCCGGCCGAGCGAAGCGAGGGGAAGGGGACCCAGGTATCCCAACCGCCGCGGTTTCTAAGTTCGGCCACGACTTGATTTTCGCCACCGTCACTGCTGTTAACACCTGGGTCCCCTTCCCCTCACGCCGCTGCGCGGCGTTCGGCCGGGGATGACAGGTTTGGAATTGGTTCACATGGCTCAGCCTCTCAAAGACAAAGTCGCCCTCGTGACCGGTGCGTCGCGCGGCATCGGCAAGGCGGCGGCGCTGGCACTGGCCAAGGCCGGGGCGCATGTCATTGCGTTGGCGCGCACAACGGGCGGCCTGGAAGAACTCGACGACGCGATCCGCGCCGCGGGCGGCGAGCCGGCGACGCTGGTGCCGCTCAACATCCGCGATTTTCCGGCGCTCGACCGGCTCGGCCAGACGATCTTCGAGCGCTGGGGCAAGCTCGACGCCTTTCTCGGCAATGCGGGATCGCTCGGCGTGCTAACGCCGGTTAGCCATCTCGACCCGAAAACCTTCCAGGAGCTGATCGAGGTCAACGTCACCGCGAACTACCGGCTGATCCGCTCGCTCGATCCGGTGCTGCGGCTGTCGGATGCGGGGCGCGCGCTGTTCGTCTCGTCGGGCGCGGCGCGCAAGCACACGCCGTTCTGGGGCGGCTATGGCATGGCCAAGGCGGCGCTGGAGTCGCTGGCGCTCACCTATGCCAACGAATGCGAAGGCACGACGGTCAAGGTGAACCTGCTCAATCCCGGCGCGACGCGCACCGCGATGCGCGCCAAGGCGATGCCAGGGGAGGATCCCGAGACGCTGCCGGCGCCCCAAGCGCTTGCGCCGCTGATCGTTGAGCTGCTGTCGCCGTCCTGCGCGAAGAACGGCGAGCTGGTGTCGTTCAAGGCTTGAGCGTCGCGCTCGGGTCGGTGATCGACTGCGCCTCATAGGCCTTCATGCGCGCCAGCGCGGGCTCGCCGATGCAAAGCTGCATGAAGAGGTTGCGCTCGAGCGCCCGGCCTTCCGCCAGCGGCGTCGCCGTCGCGTCACGCACCAACCGCTTGATTGCCTTCACAGACTCGGGCGTGTGCGTCGCCATGCGGCGTGCGATCTCCAGCGCGCGGTCGAGCGCCTTGCCGCTCACGCATTCCTGCACGAAGCCTTTCGCCGCCGCCTCTCGCGGATTGAGCGTCACGCCCATCAGGATGTGCATCAGCGCGTTGGCGGTGCCGATGGTGCGCGGCAGGCGCTGTGTGCCGCCGCCGCCGGGCAGGATGCCGACATTGATCTCCGGCAGGCCGATCTGGAAATCGCCGTCCTGCGCGATGCGGATGTCGCAGGCGAGGCAGAACTCGAAGCCGCCGCCCATCGCCGAGCCGCCGATCGCCGCGATCACCGGTTTGCCCATGCTCTCGACCAGCGCCATCGCCTTGTCGAACGATCCGGCCTGGTAGGGCGCGTCTTCCGGCCAGGGCTGACCCTTGAGGCGCTCGCCGAGCGCGATCAGCGCCGCGACCGAATAGTGCCGCACGAAATAGCCCGGTGCGCCGCCCGTTACCACGATGGCATGCACCGCGTCGTCGGTCGCGAGGGCGGCAAGCGTCTCGAACAACGCGTCCGCCATCTCGGGATCGAAGTAGATGCGCGTCGCCGAACCCAGCGTGACGACCGCGACGCCGCCTTCGGTCTTGAGCGAGAGGACATCGGGATTGGCCATGGCGCTCATTTTTTCGCGAAGGGGTTTTTCTGCGTGCGCATCAGGAAGCGTACCGGCGTGCCGTGCAGGCCGAACGCCTCGCGGATGCCGTTGGTGAGATAGCGCACGTAATCCTCCGGCAGCGCGTCGAGCTGGTTGCCGAAGAGCGCGAAGGTCGGCGGGCGCGCCTTTACCTGCGTCATGTAGCGGATGCGCACGCGGCGGCCATGCACCGCTGGCGGGGCGTGGCGCTCGAGCGCCTTCTCGAGATAGCGGTTCAGGGCCGAGGTGCCGGCGCGCTTGGTCCAGGCGGCATAGGCGGTAAGGATCGCGGGCACGATGCGGTCGAGGCCCTCGCCGGTGATCGCCGAGATGCCGACCAGCGGCGCGCCGACGACCTGCGGCAGCGAAGCGTCGAGCCGTTCGCGCAGCTGGCCGACGGCGCCGGCGCGGTTCTCGACGAGGTCCCACTTGTTGGCGACGAACACCACGGCGCGGCCTTCGCGCGCGATGAGATCGGAAATCGTGAGATCCTGCTTCTCGAAGGCCTGCGTCGCGTCGATCATCACGATCACGCAATCGGCGAAGCGGATGGCTTCCAGCGTCGAGCCGACGGACATCTCTTCGAGCGTGTGGCCGGCGGTGCGCGCTTTCCTGCGTAGCCCCGCCGTGTCGTGGAGCAGGAAATCGCGGCCGCCCGCATGCCAGGGCGCGGCGATGGCATCGCGGGTGATGCCGGCCTCGGGGCCGACCAACGTGCGCTCCTCGCCGAGCAGGCGGTTGAACAGGCTCGACTTGCCGACGTTGGGGCGGCCGACGATGGCGAGGCGGATCGGACGGTCTTCGGCGGGCTCGTCTTCGAATTCGGCGTCTTCGTCGTCGTTGGCGGGCGGCGGAAGCGCTTCGTCTTCCTCCTCCTCGTCTTCGAACGGCGCGGGCGCGATGTATTCGAGCAGCGCGTCTTCCAACGCGCCGAAGCCCAGCGAATGCTCCGCCGAGATCGCGACCGGCTCGCCGAAACCGAGCGCATAGGCCTCGTGGTAGCCGGCATCGCTGGCGTGGCTCTCGCACTTGTTGGCGACCAGGATCACAGGCTTGCCGCCCTTGCGCAGGGCCTGCGCGATGGCCTCGTCGCCGGTCGTGATGCCCGAGCGCGCGTCGATCACGAAGAGGCTGGCGTCGGCGTCGGCGATGGCCGTGAGGGTCTGGGCCGTCATGCGGCCGGCTAGCGTCTCCGGCGCTTCGTCCTCGAAGCCGGCGGTGTCGAGGACGCGGAATTCGAGCGCGCCGAGCGACGCGTCAGCCTCGCGGCGGTCGCGCGTCACGCCGGGCGTGTCGTGCACCAGCGCGAGCCTGCGGCCCACCAGCTTGTTGAACAGGGTCGACTTGCCGACGTTCGGCCGGCCGATGATGGCGAGAAGGAAAGTCATCGCACCCATAATGTCATGGCCCGCGACCGCGGGCCATCCAGGTGATGTCTTCTCCGAGGACCGGAGTCAGGGCACCGCCAAAAATCGACGCCGAGCGTGCCGCTTTCAACCGGATGGTCCGCTCTGGCTGGCCATCCAGTCGGGCTCAGCGCAACGCTACGAGCTGCGCCTCGCTGGTGTAGAGATAGAGCGTGTCGTTGGCGACGACCGGCGCGATATAGGTGCCGGCGGGGATCTCCATCTTGGCCATCAGTTCGCCGGTGTAGGGCGACACCGCCGCTGCGACGCCGGTCGACGACACCACCACCAGGCGGTCCGACACCAGCACGGGGCCGGACCAGGTGATCGCGCCATGCTTGCCGTCCGGATCGTCCCAGCGTTGCAGCTGGTGGATCCACTTCACCTTGCCCTCCTTGCGGGTCAGGCAGATGAGCTCTTCGTCGGTGGTCAGCACGTAGACGTAGTCGCCGGCCGCCCAGGGCGTCTGGATGCCGCCGATGTCGCGCGACCACAGCCGGTCGCCGGTGTTCAGGCTGATCGCCGCCATGATGCCGGAATGGGAGATGGCGAAGACCTCGTCGCGGTCGACCACGGGACGGCCCGCGATGTCGTCGAGCTCGGACAGCGCGGTCGCGACGCCGGAATGGGTCAGCATGTCGTTCCACGCCGGGCGGCCATTGGTCACGCGCAGCGCATAGATCTCGCCGGAGGAGTAGGGCGCCATGACGTATTCGCCCGCCACCGCGGCGCTGGTGCTCTCCAGGATGCCGGCGGACTCGGTGATGCCCTGGTGGTCCCACAGCTTGCGGCCGTCCGTCTCGGCCAGCGCGACGAAGTGGTTGTCGTGGCTGGAGACGAACACGCGCCCGCCATTCGCGGCCGGCGCGTTGACGATCGGAACGCCCAGATCGGTCGACCACAGCTTCTTGCCGGTCTTGGCATCGAGCGCCACGACCTCGCCGAAGCCGCTGGTGGCGAACAGCTTGCCGTCGTCATAGCAGACCCCGCCGCCATAGCCCTTGGTCGGGTCCATCTTGCCGTTGTTGCCGAACAGGCCGAACAGCCAGCTGTCGTCCTTGCCGACGGGCGCGAGGCTGTGATTCCACAGCGGAGCGCCGGTGTTCGCATCGAACGCATAGACGTGCGCCGCGCTGTCGAGCACGTAGATGCGGCCGTCGGCGATGATCGGCGCCGCGGTGAGGCGCGAGGACTTGTCCGAGCCCTTGCCGGCATCCTGCTGCCACAGCACGCGTAGCGGGCCCTGGGCCTCGAGATGGTACATCGCGTTCGACGCATAGCCGCCGGGCTCGGGCCATTCGGCGTTCTTGTAGGGCGGCGGCAGCTGCACCGGAACGGTCTTGAGCGTGTCGTCGATGCGCAGCGTCTCGTCGATGGTCATCACCGAAATGCGTTCGCCGCGCAGCTTCGACTTCTTGCCGCCGGAATCGAACCAGCCTTCGACCGTGTCCATCACGGTGCAATTCGCGACGAGCAGCGAGATCGCCAGGATCACGGCGACAGAACGGAGATTACGTGCGGTCATTTCGAGGCCGTACCGTTGGTCGCGGGCGGAGCAGCCGGCACGGCGCCGGCCGGGGGCGCGAGTGGCGGCGGTTGGGGCACGGTGCCGTAATTCGCCTCGCCGCCGCCCTTGACGAAGTCGGCCATGGCTGTGGCGCGGCGCTGCAGACCTTCGGGCGCGTCCTTGTCGTTGCCGAGCGTGCGGAACTCCGCCTCGGCAGCCTTGAAGTCGTGGGCCTGGTAATCGGCGAAGGCGAGAATTTCGCGCGCGCTGTAGCGCCAGGGGCTGGTGGCGGTGTTGACCGGCGCCAGGAGCGTCTCGAGATCCTGCTTGGACGCGGTGTCCGACACCGCCCAGGCGGCACGAACCAAGGCGGCCTGGCCGACCGGTCCGCTGTCCTTGGCGGCGATGGCTTTGTAGATTTCGACGGCTTCGTCGCGTTTGCCGGAGGCGAGCAGGGTGCCGGCTTCGGTCATCCGCGCCATCTCGGGATAGCCGCCCAGCACCATGGAGTCCTTGGCGATCGGGGCGAGCACCGCGTTGGCGCGGTCGGCCGCGCCGGCCTCGGATATCGCCTGGGCGGCAATCAGGGTCTCGGAGGCCTTGAGCCGCTGGTTCGTCGCGTAGCGATCGTAGATCTGCCAGCCCGCGACCGCGATCACGATCAGGGCGGCGCCGGCGATCAGATAGTCGCCGTATTGCTTCCAGAGCTGTTCGAGGCGCTCGCGGCGGACTTCTTCCTCGACTTCAGTGAAGATGTCGCTCAATGGCTGGTCCTTAACGTTGTCAGGGGCGGCCCAGCGCCCGTAAAGGCCCGGCAAAGGACCCAACATATTGGCCGCGCGGATGATTTAGCGGTTCAAGCGCCCAAGAGCAACTTGCCGTTCTTTAAGCTGGTTACCCCAGGGCCGCGGGCAAAAAGGCGAGCCTCAGCCTACCTTTTTCATGCTGTAGACGTTCTCGCGGCCGGGAAAGGCGCGGGCGCGCACGTCGGTGGCATAGGCCTTCACGGCCGCCTCGATCGCCGGGCCGAGATTGGCGTACTGACGCACGAATTTCGGCGGGTTCGGGTTCAGGCCCAGCATGTCCTCCATGACGAGGATCTGGCCGTCGCACTCGGCCGACGCACCGATGCCGATGGTGGGGATCGCGATCTGGCGGGTGATCTTGGCAGCGAGCGGCTCGGCCATGCCTTCGAGCACGATGGCAAAGGCGCCGGCGGCGGCGATCGCTTCGGCGTCGGCCTCGATGGCCGGCCATTCGGCCTCGGTGCGGCCTTGCGTCTTGAAGCCGCCCATCATGTTGGTGGCCTGCGGGGTCAGGCCGATGTGGCCCATCACCGGGATGCCGCGCTCGGCGAGATAGCGGACCGTCTCGGCGAGGCGTACGCCGCCTTCCATCTTCACGGCGGTGCAGCCGGTCTCCTGGATCACGCGGGCGGCGTTGCGGAAGGCGATCTGGGGGCTCTCCTCATAGGAGCCGAACGGCATGTCGACGACGACGAGGGCATGCTTGGAGCCGCGCATCACCGCCTTGCCGTGGGTGATCATCATGTCGAGCGTGACGCCGAGCGTTGTCTCCATGCCGTGCATCACCATGCCGAGGCTGTCGCCGACCAGCATGAGGTCGACGTTCTCGTCGAGCAGGCGCGCGGTATGCGCGTGATAGCAGGTGAGGCAGACGACGGGCTTGTCGTTCTTGTGGGCACGGATCTCCGGCACGGTGACGCGCTTGATCTGGCTATGAATCGACATGGTGGCGATTTCCTCGCGTGCTTCCTGGAAATGGCCTGTCCACGGCGCCGAGCGTCAGGTGGGCGGCTACGGTCCTTGACCGGGCAACCGAACCATAGCGCAAAAGTGCGCGGGCGACGACATCTTTGTGTAGGTTCCGATTCACCATGGCCGGCACCGCCAAGCTCACCTACCTGGTCCGCGACTACGACGAAGCCGTCGCCTTGTTTGCGGGCATGCTCGATTTCGCGGCTTTGACCGACGCGGATCTGGGCGGCGGCAAGTGTTGGGTGACCGTTGCGCCCAAGGACGGCGGCATGACGCTGTTGTTGGCGAAGGCGGCCTCGCCGCAGCAGGCGGCCCGGGTCGGCGACCAGACCGGCGGGCGGGTCTTCCTGTTCCTGGAGACTGAAGATTTCGCGCGCGATCATGCGGCGTTGGCCGCGCGGGGCGTCAAATTTCGCGAGGCGCCGCGGCACGAAGCATATGGCTGGGTGGCGGTGTTCGAAGACTTGTACGGCAATCTGTGGGATTTGCTGGAGGTGAAGGCAAGATTACCCCGGCACTGATGGCCGCCATGATTTTCCTGACGGCCCTGAGCGGCACGGCGCAGGCGGCAGAGCCTTCGAACGACGCGCTGATCGACCAGCTCGCCACGCTCCATGCCGACACGGTCGGGATCGCCAGCGGGGGCGTCTATGACAGCTTCATCGCCGAGGACGGTCTACCGCGCTTCGAGATGGGTCTTCTGCCTGTCGACAGCGTCGATGTGCCGGCGCCGATGCGCGCGCTCGTGCGCCGCGGCGCGGCGGCGTTGCCGGCGCTGCTCGCGCATCTGGGCGATGCGCGGCCGACCGGGATCGTCGTCAGCATGGCGATCGGCGGGAAGGAGGTTCCATTCAACCAGTTCTTCTCCGACGAATACGATCCGCGTTACGCAAAGGATCGCGCAAAGGATTGCACGTGGGGCATGAACTGCCGCGAGATGCGTGCGCCTTATACCGTGAAGATCGGCGACGTCTGCGAGGTGCTGATCGGCCAGATCGTCAATCGCAACCTGATCGCAGCGCGATACCAGCCGACGATGCTGTTCTATGTGAACTCGCCGATCGAGACGCCGTCCATCGCGGCCTGGGTCAAGCGGGACTGGACCGGTCTCGACGCGGCAACGCTCGAGGCTTCGCTGCTGGCCGATCTGCGCGGCAGCGAAGATTGGCGATCCGATGGCGCGTTGCGCCGGCTCCGATACTACGATCCGGACACCTATGCGGCTCTCGCCGGCACCGATCGCGCCAAGCGCGATACGTTCGAGACGCAGGAGCGCCGCGAGAAGGCCGGACAAAAATGAGCGCGTGCGCCGGATGGGTGGCGTTCGCAACCTTCCCCGGTTATCAACGCCGGCGATAGCCGCGAAGCGCAACGAGACGGTTCATGCCCTCCCCATTGAGATTCCACCTGCTTTTCGGATTGCTTCGGCTGCGCAGCCATACGGTCGTTCCGCTGCAGCGCGCCGTCCTGCGCCGGCGCGTTGCGCGGTCCAGCGGCACCAAGCGCATCGAGCACGAAGCCGATCTCGCCTGGGCATTGGGCGACTCGGATACGGCCATTCCGCTTTGGCGCAAGCTGGAAGAGGCGCAGCCCACGCGCGCGACGTGGCCGATGGCCATCTCGCGCGCGACCAGCGAGCGTGGCGATTTCGCGGCCGCCGAGCAGACATTGCGCGACGCTCAGGCGCGCGGCATCCGGGACGACCAGCTCGACATCGCCTTGCAGCGCTATGCGCGCATGGGCCGGCGATCGAATGCCGGTATCGAAGAGGCGGAAGCGATCGTCGCCGATCCGCGCGCGCCGGACGGCAAAGTCTTCTATGCGGCGTTCTTCCTGCTCGGCCACAACCGGCTCGGCGGCGCGCGCGCCGGATACGAACGGCTGCGCGATACGAAAGAGCATGGCTGGCAAGCGCGCGGCCATTTGGCCGCCATCGCGCGCCTCGAAGAATGGCACGCACAGGGGCATCCCGACGTTCCCGGCTGGCTCTCGCCGGCGGAGAGCTCCGTGCTGGTGCGCGCGCCGTCTTCCGACACGCTGGTGATCGGCTTCACCTTGCCGCTGGGCACGCTCAGCCTGCCGGTGAACGCCGTGCATACGATGCTGTCGTCGAAAGGCGTGAACGCGCTTTACCTCTACGATAGCCGCCAGGTCTTCCATCTTGCCGGCACCGACCGGTTCGGTCCGGGCTATCAAGCGCTGCTGGACGGCATCCGCGCGCTCGCGGCGGAACTCGGCACGCGCCGGCTGATCACGGTCGGCAGCTCGGCGACCGGGTTGACCGCGCTTCGCGTGGCGATGGACCTCGATGCCGACGGCGCGTTGCTGTTCTCGGGGCAAACGCTAATGCCGGCCAATGCCGAGCCCGGCGGTGCGCGCAGCGCGCACACCTTCGCGCGGATGCGCGCCAACATCCTTCCCATGATGAAGAACCTGCGGGACGACGTCGCCAGCCACCCGCGTCAGCATATCGAGCTGTTCTACGGCGCCGGCGAGCGGCGCGATCGGATGCATGCCGCCAATCTGGCTGGGCTGCCGAACGTCACGCTGAATCCGATTGCGGGCCTGACGCGCCACGATAGCCTGAACGAGATGGTCGTGCGCGGCTATCGCGATCTGCTGGACCGCTTTGCGCGAGGCAATTGAGAAGCTTCAGCTGAACGTCGCGGAGGCGTCGGTGGTGGAGTTCACGCCCGTCTCGGCGGATGCGCTGTCCATCGCGCGCAGCACTGGTTGCTGCCAAGGCGCACGCACCGAACGGGGCTCGGCGGCGGAATGGCCCGAGCGCTGGTCTTCGGTGTTGTGTGCGTTCATGAACCTAAATCTCTTGTAACAACTAAATTTGAGCCTAACCCAATCCGGGTTCCAGCAACAATGGAAACTTTTTGATTGGACACCAAAAGATGCAATGAAACAGGACCTTACGTCACTCCGATTGTCTATTTCCGTACTTGACGATCGATACGCAAAGCAAAAAGGCCGGCCCTGTTGGACCGGCCTTTCGCGATATTTGCATCGGGAGAGTGATTACTCGGCTTCCGCCTCGTCGCCGTCCGCTTCCGGCGCAGCGCCGGTTTCGAACAGCTCCTCGGCAGCGACCTTCGCTTCGGCGGCGGCATCCTCCTCCGCCGTGCGGTCGGCGAGGACGTCCTCGCCGCGGGCCTGACGCTCCGCCTCGTCCTCGCTGCGCGCGACGTTGATCGTCACGGTGACGCGGACTTCCGGATGCAGGCGCACGCCGACCTTGAACAGGCCGATGGTCTTGATCGCGGTATCGAGCGGCACCTGGGTGCGCTCGACGCTAATGCCGCCTTCGCTGATCGCCATGGCGATGTCGCGCGGGGAGACCGAGCCGTAGAGCTGGCCACGGTCGCCAGCCTGGCGGATCAGGGTGAAAGTCTTGCCGTCGAGCTTGGCGCCGACGATCTCGGCTTCCTTCTTCTGTTCGAGGTTGCGGGCCTCGAGTTGGGCGCGCTGGCCCAGGAAGTAGTCACGGTTCGCCTTGTTGGCGCGCAGCGCCTTCTTCTGCGGCAGCAGGAAGTTGCGGGCGAAGCCGTCCTTGACCTTCACCTCGTCGCCCATCTGGCCGAGCTTCTCGACGCGTTCGAGCAGGATCACTTGCATGGTCGTGCTCTCCCTAGCTGATCACGTAAGGAAGCAGTGCCATGAACCGCGCGCGCTTGATGGCGTTCGCGAGGATGCGCTGCTTCTTGTTGGACACCGCGGTGATGCGGCTCGGCACAATCTTGCCGCGCTCGGAGATGAAGCGCTGCAGCAGCTTCACGTCCTTGTAGTCGATCTTCGGCGCATTGGCGCCGCTGAACGGACAGGTCTTCTTGCGACGGAAGAAGGGACGGCGCTGACCGCCCTCACGGCCGCCTTCGCGACCGCCGCCTTCACGTCCACCCTCGCGGCCACCGCCGCCGGAACGCTCGCCACCGTAAGACATTTATGCGGCCTCCTGGTTTTCGGCGCCCTCGGGCTTGCGCTCGCCCTCGGGGCGGTCATCGCGGCGGTTCTTGTTCGAGGAGACCTCGAACATGTCGACCTTCACCGTGATGTAGCGCAGCACGTCTTCGTTGATCTTGAGCTGACGCTCGAGCTCGATGACGGCCTTGGCCGGCGCGTTGATGTTGAGGAGCACATAGTGCCCCTTGCGGTTCTTCTTGATGCGATAGGCGAGGCCGCGCAGGCCCCAATATTCCTGCTTCTCGACCTTGCCGCCTTCGCCTTCGACGATGGTCTTGAGGTGGGTCGCCAGCGCGTCCACCTGCTGCGCGCTGATGTCCTGGCGCGCGATCAGGAGATGCTCGTAGAGAGCCATGTCCGTCCTTTCTTGGGCCGCGGAACGACGAGGGGTTCGGACACCGCCCGCCGCTTCGGATCGCCAGGACGCCCACCATGGGCACACCGACCTCCGGATCCACAATCCGGCGCTCGGCCCCGGCGACCGCAGCCGCCATGAAGGCGCGGCTTATAGGGAAAAGGCCCGGACGGAGCAAGGAAATTTGATCAGGAATGTCCCTTGGGGGCCTTAGGTCCCTAATTTATAAGGCTTTCCAGCCGAGTTCTGGGGGAATTCCATGAAGATCGCCGCCCGTATCCTGCTTGCCGGGTCTTTCGTCGCCGCGGTGGCCGCCACGGCCGCCACCGTACCGCCGGCGCCGCCGGCCAAGGTGGGGACCGATGCCGATACCATTCAGGGAACCCGCGTCGCCGATCCCTATCGCTGGCTGGAGAATTGGAACGACCCGGCGGTCAAGCAGTGGAGCGACGCCCAGAATACGCGCACCCGGAGCTATCTCGACGCGCTGCCTTATCGCGCGAAGGTGGCCGACAAGCTCGGCAAGCTGATCAGGGCGCAGTCGCCGTCCTATGCGCAGGTCGAGGCCGACGGCAACCGCGTCTTCGCACTCTATAACGATCCGAAATTCCAGCAGCCGATGCTGGTGACGCTGAATGCCGCCGCCGATCCGGCGAGCCGCAAGGCGCTGATCGATCCCAACGCGACGGACCCGAAGGGCCTCACCGCGATCGACTGGTTCTCGGTGTCGTATGACGGCTCCAAGGTTGCGCTGTCGCTGTCGAAGAACGGCAGCGAGGAGGGCACGCTGCACGTCTACGACGTGGCGAGCGGCAAGGAGATCGGCAAGCCGATCGATCGCGTCCAATTCCCCACCGCCGGCGGCAGTGCCGCCTGGACCAAGGATGGGAGCGGCTTCTGGTACACGCGCTATCCCGGCACCGAGCGGCCCGAGGCCGACCGGCACTTCTATCAGCAGGTCTATTTCCACGAGCTCGGCAGCGATGCGGCGAAGGACCCGCTGGTGCTGGGCGCCAAGGACGGGCTGGAGCGCGTCTCGGAAATATTCCTCGACACCAGATACGGCAACGCGGACGGCTTCGTCTGGGTGCAGCGCGGCGACGGCAATCAGTGGGCGTATTATGTGCTGCCGAAGAGCGGTGGGCCGGCTGTCCAGATCGCGACCTATGCCGATCATCTCGCCTTTGCGACGCTGGGGCCGGACGGCGCGGTCTATGCGATCAGCCGCGACGGCGCGCCGAACGGCAAGATCCTGCGGCTGAAGGCGCCGTTCAAGCCGATGAGCCTCGGCAAGGCGCCGGTGATCGTGCCGGAGATCAAGGATGCGATCCTGTCGGGCGGCGCGGAGGAGCATCAGTTCGATCTGTCGCTCAGCAAGGACCGGCTCTTCGTGCGCGACATCGTCGGCGGGCCGAACGAGGTGCGCGTCTTCGGGCTCGACGGCAAGCCGATGGGCAAGCTGCCGCTGCCACAGATCTCCGGCAACACCGAGATCATCCCGCTCACCGGTGGCGACGTGCTGTTCAACGTCGAGACCTATCTGCGGCCGACCTTCTATGCGGTTTGGCATCCGGCGACCGGCAAGAGCGAGGAGACGGCGCTGAAGATGGACTCGCCGGTCTCTTTCGCCGATGCCGAGGTGGTGCGCGGCTTCGCGACGTCGAAGGACGGCACCAAGGTCCCGGTCAGCATCATCCGCCGCAAGGGCCTCAAGCTCGACGGCACCCATCCGGCGCTGATCTATGGCTATGGCGGCTATGGCGTCAGCTCGACGCCGTATTTCTTGGGCGCGATGTGGCGGCTGTGGCTCGACCAGGGCGGCGTCTATGTCGATGCGAACATCCGCGGCGGCGCCGAATACGGCGAGCGTTGGCATCAGGGGGGCATGCTGCTGAAGAAGCAGAACGTGTTCGACGATTTTGCGGCCTGCGCACAATATCTGATCGACCAGAAGTATACCGCGCACGAAAAGCTCGCGATGATGGGCGGCTCGAACGGCGGCCTCCTGATGGGCGCGGAGATCACGCAGCATCCGGGTCTCGCACGCACGGTGATCTCGGCGGTCGGCATCTACGACATGGTGCGCTGGGAGAACGATCCGAACGGCGCCTTCAACACGCCGGAGTTCGGCACGATCAAGAACCCGGAACAGTTCAAGGTGCTCTACGGCTACTCGCCCTATCACCATGTGGTGAAGGGGACGGCGTATCCGTCGGTGCTGCTGATGACGGGCGCAACTGATGGGCGCGTCAACCCGATGCACTCGCGCAAGTTCGCCGCGGCGCTGCAGGCCGCGACCAGCTCGGGCCTGCCGATCCTCTTGCGCACCAGCGCGAATTCGGGCCACGGCATCGGCTCGTCGCTCGACGAGCGCATCGCGGAGCGCACCGACGAGCTGACCTTCCTCTACGACCGGATGGGTGTGGCGCCGAAGTGAAGCCTTAAAATGCAAACGGCGCGGTGACCTTTCGGTCCCGCGCCGTCATGCATCGGCTGGCGCCGAAGGCTTACCAGTGGCGGTGATGATGCCAGTGGTGCCAGTGGGCGTGATGCCAGTGATGCCAGTGATGCCAATGATGGCCGCCGCCGATATGGACGGTCAGGGCGCTGGCGGGCGTCGCCGCGGCTCCCAGAACGGCCAGGGCGAACACCGAAGCGATAAGCGCTTTCATGGTCTACTCCTGTTTGGTGAGATTGACGCTTACCAGCCCCAGTGGCGGCAGAAGCGGTCGTGGTGATGGTTATGCCAGCCCCAGCCGGTGCAGTGGCGGTGATGATGGCCCCCGATATGGACCGTCAGGGCGGCGGCCGGAGCCACCGTGGCGCCGAGCAGGCCCAGTGCGAAGATCGAAACGATAACGGATTTCATGGTTTTCCCTCGTTTACTTGGAATGCACGTCAACGACGCTGCATTAACGCCGTTTCAGGTCGGAAGTTCCCAACCCCTCACGTCCGTAATGTTCGGTCCCGCCGCCTGAACGGCAGATGAATGACGCATCGTCATCGATCGAAAAACCCGGTTTGCCAAAGCGGGTGTGATCGTCATATTCGCCCGACGGGGATCGCGGGGCAGGGCACATGAATCGAGGCGTGTTTGCGAAAGCAACATGGCGGCTGATCCCGTTCATGATGCTGCTCTATGTCGTGTCGTTCCTGGACCGCGTGAACGTCAGCTCGGCAGCGCTGACGATGAACAAGGACCTCGGCCTCTCGCCGGAGGCCTATGGCTATGGCGCCGGCATCTTCTTCCTCGGCTATTTCCTGTTCGAGGTGCCGTCCAACGTGATCCTGGAGCGCGTCGGCGCGCGGCTGTGGATCTGCCGCATCATGCTGACTTGGGGCGTCGTCTCGATGGCGACGGCGCTCGCGACCGGGCCTCTGAGCTTCTATGTCGTGCGCTTCCTGCTCGGCCTGGCGGAGGCCGGGTTCTTCCCAGGCATGGTGCTTTATCTCACCTACTGGTTTCCCTCGGCGCACCGCGCACGACTGGTGGCGCTGTTCCTGGCGGCGATCCCGCTCGCCAATGTGATCGGCGGACCGCTCTCCGGATGGATCCTCCAGATGGAGGGTTTCCATCATCTGCACGGCTGGCAGTGGCTGTTCCTGATCGAGGGGGCGCCGTCGGTGCTGTTCGGCCTGCTGGTGCTGCGGTTCATGCCCGACGGGCCGGCCGACGCGAAATGGCTGAGCGACGACGAGCGTTGCGCGATCGAGCGGGAGCTCGACGCTGGGCCGCCGCACGTCCACACCACGCTGGGCGCGATGTTCGCCGATCCGCGCGTGTGGCTGCTGTCGATCCCCGATTTCGGCATCGTGCTCGCGCTCTATGGCGTGAATCTGTGGCTGCCCCAGATCGTACGCGAGATGGGCTATTCGATCCTCGACACCAGCTTCATCTCGGCGCTGCCCTATCTTGCCGCGATGTTCGTGATGGTGGCCTGGGGCATGTCGAGCGACGCGCGGCACGAGCGCATCTGGCACATCGTCACCGCGACACTGATCGGCGCCGGCGGTCTGATCGGCGCCGCGCTGTTCACGAGCCATGTCGAGGTGCTGATGGCGCTGACGCTGGCGGTATCGGGCATCTATGCGGCGCTGGCGGTGTTCTGGACGCTGCCGCCGTCCTTCCTGGGCGGCACCGCGGCGGCGGGCGGCATCGCGTTGATCAATTCGATCAGCAATCTCGGCGGCTTCTGGGGACCTGCGATCATGGGCACGATCCGCCAGCACACCGGTGGCTTTGCCGGCGGGCTCGGCGTCTTGGCCGTCGGATTGATCGTCGCGGCGGGGCTGGTGGTGCTCGTCGGGCGCAGCATCACTTTCGCGGGCCGCGCCGCTGCGCTGGAGCGCTACACGCGATTGAACGCCTGAAGCTTCTGCGGCGCCAGGATCGCGATGCTGCGATAGTCGCGGCGGATCACGCCGCGTTTCTCCAGTGCCTTCAGATGGCCGTTCACGGTCTTGCGGCTGAGGCCTATCATCTCGGCGAGCTGCTCCTGCGTGACGTGCACCTCGTCACGCGATTGCGCCAGGAGCGCGAGGCGCGCGGCGACGCGGCGCGGCGGCGGCATGTGCATCAGGATGCCCGCGAGCAGGAGCGCGCCGGCGAGCTGGCCGTAGAGCAGGCCCGCGAAATTGCGCCACACGTCGGGTTGGGCGCGGCCGATCTCGGCCAGCGCCACATCGGGCACGTGCAGCAGCCGCGCCGGTTCGCCGGCGATCGCGGTGACGAGGCGCGGGCCGCCGCCGAAGCGCGCCGGCTGGCCGAAGAATTGTCCGCTCGACACCACGTCGAGCAAGCGCGTCTCGCCGTCAGGCAGCGTCATCAGCAGATGCACCGTGCCCTCGAGCACGCCGTAGAGCCCGTTCAGCGCGTCGCCGGTGCCGTAGATCCACTGCCCCCCGTCGACCCGCGCGATGCGGGCGCGCGCCAGGATCGCGTCGCGCAGGGCAGGCTTCTGCGCTGCGAACCACGGATTTTTCTGCAGGATCTGGGCTTCGGCCGGCATGACGCGAGATTGTAACGAAAGTGACAATCCTGCAAGGACGCCGCGCTATGCTTGCGCCATAAGAACCGGGAGGTCTCCATGGACAAGATCGTGAGCGGCATCGAGGTCAGGCCCCATCCCGGCGGCTGCGGCGCGGAGGTTTTGGGCGTCGATCTGCGCGATCCGTCCGAAAGCCAGATGGCGGCGATCCGCGCAGCCTATGCCGAAAACGGCGTGATCTTCTTCCGCGACCAGACGTTGAGCGAAGACGAGCACATCGCCTTCGCCGAGCGCATCGGCGAAATCGACGTCAACAAATTCTTCCCCCACATCGACGGCTATCCGCAGATCGCCGCCGTGCGCAAGGAGAAGGAGCAGAAGACCAATATCGGCGGCGGCTGGCACACCGATCATTCCTACGACCAGATTCCCGCGATGGGCTCGATCCTGGTCGCACGCGTGCTGCCGCCGGCGGGCGGCGATACATTGTTCGCCGACATGTACAAGGCTTATGAGGCACTGGACGACGCGACGAAGGCGCAAATCGTCGATCTGAAGGCGATACACTCGAACGCGCACGTCTTCGGTTCGAAGGCCTATTACGACAATCCCGAGCGGCGCGAGTTCGCCAACGACGCGGCGGTCGGCAACGCGGTGCATCCGGTGGTGATCACCCACCCGCTGTCGGGGCGCAAAGCGCTCTACGTGAACCCGGGTTTCACCATCAAGTTCGAGGGCAAGACGCGCGACGAAAGCGTCGGCCTGCTGCACAAGCTGTTCGCGCACGCCATGAAGCCGGAATTCCAGAACCGCTTCCAGTGGAAGCCGGGCTCGATCGCGTTCTGGGACAATCGCGCCACCTGGCACTTCGCGCTCAACGACTATCATGGCGAGGAGCGGCTGATGCACCGCATAACCGTCGCGGGCTGCGCGTTGAATTAGGCGGCGGCGGGCTTTGTCGTCCGCAATGCCATGCGGCCGAGATCGCGCATGCTGAGCGCGTTGAGCGGAAATTCGAGCAGGACGTGCGCGAGGCTCACCGCCAGCAGCACGACGATGCCGATGTCGTAGTTGTAGAAATAGAGCGCGGTCGACGCGGCGCTCACCAGGGCGATGCCGATCAGGCGCGGCAGCGGGATGGCAGCCCAGCGGATCACGTCGGCTTTGATGAACCAGTTGAGGTAGTGATAGGTGTAGACGAACGACAGCAGCCCTGTGATGCGGCCGCCGAACTCCAGGTCGGGCATGCCGATCAACGAACCCAGCGCCGGCGCGACGCTGCCGAAATTCTCCCGTCCGATGCGGGCCAGCGCCGGGATCACCGTGCCCGCCCAGGGCGGCACGATGACGATCACCAGCAGCGCGGCGAGGTAAAGCCCGACCAGCGCAAGCTGCACGGGGCTGTTGGCGCGCACCGCGCCCAGCATCATGAACACCAGCGTGAAGATGCAGACATGGACGAAGGTCGGCAGCAGCACGCCGACGATTGCGAACGGCACGTCGTCGGCGGCGATCAGCGCCAGCGTCAGCGCCGCGGCCAGCACGCCGAACAGCATGATGCGGCGCGGGTCCGTGGCCGTCGCCAGAATCGCGCAGCCGGCGAACAGGCTCCAGAGAAGCACGCCGGACCAATAGGGCGTGGCGACGAACATCGCGCCGAACGCGATCCCCACGATCGCCGCCGCCAAGCCGCGATGCGGCAGGTAGTAGCCGCGGTCGTGCAGCCAGGAGATTTCGGTGAAGTAATGCGCCGGTCCCAGAATCGCATAGGACAGCAACAGCAGTTCGAACGGCAACAGATACGCCGCGGCCAGCGCCGTCAGCATCAGGCCAAAATGAACAATGTCGTTGCGCCGCATGGAAAATCCCATTCCCAAAACAACGTAGTAGGACAAAGCAAATTTGTCATTCGCCGCAAATGCGGCGAACCCAGTCAGGTTCTGCACGCTCTCGCAGGATATCACCTGGGTCCGCCGCATTCGCGGCGGATGACAGTTGGGACGTATCTTGCATCCGCCCCGCCGCCCCTATAAACCGCGCCCCCATGACACGAGCCTTCATCTTCCCCGGCCAAGGGTCCCAGGCCGTCGGCATGGGCAAGGCGCTGGCCGAGGCGTTCGCCTCGGCGCGCGAAGTCTTCCAGGAAGTCGACGACGCGCTGAACCAGAAGCTCTCCAAGCTGATGTGGGAGGGACCCGAGAGCGATCTCGTGCTGACCGAGAACGCCCAACCGGCGATCATGGCGGCCTCGCTCGCGGTGTTCCGCGTGCTGCAGAAGGACAGTGGTCTCGACCTTGCCAGACATGCTCGGCTCGTCGCCGGCCATTCGCTGGGTGAGTATACCGCGCTGTGCGCCGCGGGTGCGTTCACGCTTGCCGACGCGGCGAAGCTGCTCAAAGCGCGCGGCCAGGCGATGCAATCGGCGGTGCCGGTGGGCGAGGGCGGCATGAGTGCGCTGCTCGGTGCCGAGATCGACCAGGCCGAAGCGCTTGCCAAGGAATGCGCCGCCACGACAGGCGGGGTCTGCGTCGTCGCGAACGACAATGCGCCGGGCCAGGTCGTGATCAGCGGCACCAAGGCCGCGATCGACAATGCGCCCGATGTCGCCAAGACCATGGGCATCAAGCGCGCAATGGCGCTGAACGTCTCGGCCCCCTTCCATTCGCCGATGATGGTGCCGGCCGCCGACAAGATGCGCGAGGCGCTGGGCGCCATCGTGATTCGCCCGCTGGCAGTGCCGGTGGTGTCGAATGTGACGGCCTCCGAGACCGCCGAGCCGGAAACAATTCGACGCTTGCTCGTTGAGCAGGTGACGGGCCGCGTGCGCTGGCGCGAAAGCGTGCTGGCGTTCAAAGGCTACGGCGTCGACACGACCGTCGAGTTCGGCGGCAACAAGGTGCTCACCGGCATGGTCAAGCGCATCGACAAGGACCTCGCGATGGTCACGCTCGACACGCCGGCGGACATCGAAGCTTTCGCGAAGAGCCTGTGACCATGTTCGACCTTTCCGGCAAGACCGCTCTTGTGACCGGCGCCAGGAGCGTCGGCCAGCGCGAAGCGCGTCCGGCCGCGCGACCAACAGAAAATAGGAAGCGCCCGTGTTCGATCTGACAGGCAAGACTGCGCTGGTCACGGGCGCTTCCGGCGGCATCGGCGGCGCCATCGCCAAGGCGCTGCATGCGCAGGGTGCAAACGTCGTCCTCTCCGGTACGCGCGCCGAGGCGCTCGAGGCGGTGAAGGGCGAGCTTGGCGGCCGCGCCTTCGTCGCGACCTGCAATCTCGCCGACAAGGAATCGGTCGAGGCGCTGGTGAAGACCGCGGAAGCCGCGGCCGGCGCCCCGATCGACATCCTGGTCAACAATGCCGGCATCACCCGCGACAACCTCTTCATGCGCATGAAGGACGACGAGTGGGATCAGGTCATCGCGGTGAATCTTACCGCCGCCTTCCGTCTCTCCCGCGCCGTGCTGCGCGGCATGATGAAAAAGCGCTGGGGCCGCATCGTCTCGATCACCTCCGTGGTCGGCGAGACCGGCAATCCGGGACAGGGAAACTATGCCGCCGCCAAGGCGGGCCTCGTCGGCATGACGAAGTCGCTGGCGGCCGAGGTCGCGTCGCGCAACATCACGGTCAACGCGGTGGCGCCGGGCTTTATCGCGACGGCGATGACGGACGCGCTGAACGCGCAGCAGAAAGAGGCGATCTCTACCCGCATCCCGGCCGGACGGATGGGAACTCCGACCGAAATCGCGGCGGCCGTGGTCTATCTTTCAAGCGAGGAAGCGGCCTACGTGACCGGTGAAACGATTCAAATCAACGGCGGAATGGCTATGATTTAAAAGCCGAATCAACGGCTTAACCTATATGTGGCGGGGCGGGAGCCTTTGTGTTACGAAACCCGCCGACCCCACATGCTTTATCTTCAGTGAGGGCCCAACCTGCGGGCCGAAACCAACCCCGGCAGGCTATCTCAAGGAGAGGCTTACAATACCATGAGCGATACGGCGGAGCGCGTTAAGAAGATCGTCGTCGACCACCTGAACGTGGACGCGGACAAGGTCACCGAGAACGCGTCCTTCATCGAGGACCTCGGCGCGGACTCGCTCGACACCGTCGAGCTGGTCATGGCGTTCGAGGAAGAATTCGGCATCGAGATCCCGGACGACGCCGCTGAGTCGATCGTCACGGTCGGCGACGCCGTGAAGTACATCGACAAGGCCGCGGCGGCCTAAGCACACCCCAACACACCACCATGCGTAGAGTCGTCGTTACCGGACTTGGCCTCGTCACGCCGCTCGCCTGCGGCGTGGAAGAGACGTGGTTGCGCCTGCTCGCCGGCAAGTCCGGCGCGCGGCCGATCACCAAATTCCGCACCGACGACCTGCAGACGCGATTCGCCTGTTCCGTGCCGCGAGGCGACGGCACGGACGGCACCTTCAACGCCGACCGGTGGGTCGACCCGAAGGAGCAGCGCCGGATGGATGATTTCATCATCTTCGGTCTGGCGGCGGCGAAGCAGGCGGTGGTGGATTCCGGCTGGGTGCCGAAGACCGAGGAGGAGCGCTGCCGCACCGGCGTGCTCATCGGCTCGGGTATCGGCGGCTTGCCGGGCATCGAAGAGGGCGCGCTCCTGGTCGAGACCAAGGGGCCGCGCCGTCTTTCGCCGTTCTTCATTCCGGGCCGGCTCATCAACCTCGTATCGGGCTATGCCTCGATCGAGCACGGTTACAAGGGCCCGAACCATTCGGTCGTCACGGCCTGCGCCACCGGCGCGCACGCCATCGGCGACGCCGCAAGGCTGATTGCCTTCGACGACGCAGACGTGATGCTGGCGGGCGGCGCGGAAGCGGCCATCAGCCGTCTGGGCATCGCGGGCTTCAACGCCTGCCGTGCGCTGTGCACCGATTTCAACGACACGCCCGAGAAAGCCTCGCGCCCTTACGACAAGGACCGCGCCGGCTTCGTGATGGGTGAGGGCGCCGGCGCCGTGATGCTTGAGGAATACGAGCACGCCAAGGCGCGCGGCGCGAAGATCTACGGCGAAGTGAAGGGCTACGGCCTGTCGGGTGACGCCTTCCACATCACCGCCCCGTCCGAGGACGGGGACGGCGGCTTCCGCGCGATGGGAATGGCGCTGAAGAAGTCGGGCCTGCAGCCGTCGGACATCGACTACGTCAACGCCCACGGCACCTCGACGATGGCGGATTTCATCGAGGCCGGCGCGGTCGAACGCTTCCTCGGCAATGCGGCGGCGAAAGTGTCGATGTCGTCGACCAAGTCGTCGATCGGGCATCTGCTCGGCGCGGCCGGCGCGGTGGAGGCGATCTTCTGTCTGCTCGCGATGCGCGACCAGATCGTGCCGCCCACCATCAATCTCGACAATCCGGACCAGCCGACCCAGCTCGACCTCGTGCCGCACACGCCCAAGAAGCGCGAAGTGCAGGCGGTGCTGTCGAACTCCTTCGGCTTCGGTGGCACCAACGCGGCGCTCATCCTGACGCGGGCGGATTGAGCTGCAGCGTGTCATCCGCCGCGACTGCGGCGGACCCAGTTGGTGCGCCGCGAACTTTCCCAGGCAAGAGCAGATGTTACCTGGGTTCGCCGCATTCGCGGCGAATGACAAGGTGGGGAATGCCGCCCCGCATTCACCACAAACCGCCTCCCCCCTTGCGCCGGTGGCAGCGCCGGACTGTGCTAAGCTTCGGTTCCCGCCGTTAACGAGTACCCCCAATGCTTCGCTTCCTCGCCATCGTCTTCATCCTCGCCATCCTGGTGGCCGGCGCGTTCGCGTGGGAGACCTACAACTTCTCTGCCCCTGGACCGTCCTTCAGCGGCGAGCCGGGTGAGGTCGTGGTGCTGATCAAGCCCGGCGACGGCATCCGCCGCATCTCGGAGAAGATGGCGAATGCCGGCGTCATCCAGAACGCGCTGCTGTTCCAGGGCGGTGTGCGCTTGCGCAACAAGCAGGCGCTTCTGAAGGCCGGCGAGTACGGCATCCCGGCCGGCACCTCGATGCACGACATCATGGATATCCTGATCAGCGGCAAGTCGATCGAGCACAAGATCACCGCTGCCGAAGGCCTGACCTCGGACATGATCGTCAAGCTGATCAACGCCGACACGGTGCTGCAGGGCCCGCCCGTGGCCGATCCACCGGAAGGCTCGCTGCTGCCGGAGACTTATCTCTTCCAGCGCGGCGACACGCGCCAGCAAATCCTCGACCGCATGTCGACGGCGCAGAAAAAGGTGATCGCCAAGCTCTGGCCGCATCGCGATCCGAACCTGCCTTACACGACCGTGCGCGAGGCGATCATCCTCGCCTCCATCGTCGAGAAGGAGACCTCGCTGCCGGCCGAGCGCCGCCACATCGCGGCGATCTTCGTCAACCGGCTGCGCACCGGCATGAAGCTGCAGTCCGATCCGACGATCATCTATTCGATCACCAAGGGCTATCCGCTCGGCCGCGGCATCCGCGCCAGCGAGCTGGCACGCGTCACGCCGTACAATTCCTACGCCGTCGCCGGCTTGCCGCCGACGCCGATCTGCAACCCCGGCAAGGATGCGATCGCCGCCGTGCTCAATCCGGGCGACACCAAAGACCTCTACTTCGTCGCCAGCGGCACCGGCGGCCATGTGTTCTCGGCCGACATCGCCGACCAGAATCGCGCCGTCACGGCGCTCCGGTTGCGCGAGAAGCTGGAGAAGGCGCCCAAGGTGGTTCCCGAAGCCTCGGTTCCGCATCTCTAAGGCGCGCTTTGCGGCCCGTGCGCCTACGGACTATGTTTGCCGCATGACCATCGTGAGTATGACCGGATTCGCCGAAGCGCATGGCAGCCGCGACGGCGCCCGCTGGCGCTGGGAAGTCAAAAGCGTCAACGGCCGCGGTCTCGACTTGCGCCTGCGCACGCCGCAGGGGTTCGACGGCATCGAACCGCCGGCAAGGACCCTCGCCAACGAACGGTTCAAGCGCGGCTCGTTCCAGGCGGCTCTGACCT
>DASZMT010000048.1:0-14155 GCA_035551495.1 Rhizomicrobium sp.
CGCGAGTTTCGACGAAGTCTCGCCCAACGCCATCCAGGATCTCTTCTGCGACGGCGTGCGTGTGGTGTGCGTTTCCTATCTCGAGCCCGGCAGCCCGAAGAATGCGCGCTATCTCGCGCGGCGCCTGCGCAAGCGCCTGCCCGGCCTGCCGCTGATCGCCGGCTTCTGGAGCGTGATCGAGGACGACACGCATTACCTCGATAGCTTCGAGGCGACGGAGTGCGATTTCCTCGCCAACAACCTGCGCCAGGCGGTCGAGCAGGTGATTACCCTGATGCGCCGCCCCGAAAGCCATTTCACGCGCGTCAACGAAGACGAGCCCGAAGAAGAGCCGGTGACCGACTGATGACTCCGCCCGACTTTCAGACCGTGCTCTATGCGGTCGCCGACCATGTCTGCACCATCACGCTCAACCGTCCCGACCGGCGCAACGCGCTGAACCCGCGCGCCTATGCCGAGATCGAAACCGCTTTTCGTGCGGCTGACGCCGACGACGATGTGCGCGTGGTCGTGGTGACGGGCGCCGATCCTGCCTTCTGCTCCGGCGAGGACGTGAAGGAGATGATGACCGGCGAGGCGCGCCCGGCTCCCGCCACACCGCAAGCCGCCACCGGCCGTCCGCCGACACCGGCCGCGATGGCGGCGTTGGACTGCGCCAAGCCGGTGATCGCCGCCGTCAACGGCTCGGCGGTCGGCTGGGGCATGGAGCTGGCGCTCTATGCCGACATCCGCCTCGCCTCGGAGAACGCCAAGTTCGCCGAGCTGTTCGTCAAGCGCGGCCTGGTCGCCGACGTCGGCGGCTTCTACCGCCTGCCGGCGCTCGTCGGTCCCTCGAAAGCGGCCGAGCTGCTGCTCACCGGCGACGTGATCGACGCCCGTGAAGCCCTGCGCATCGGCCTCGTCTCGGAGGTCCTGCCGCATGCCGATCTGATGCCGCGCGCCCAGGCGCTGGCCGCCAAGATCGCCGCCAATCCGCCCCTCGCGACCCGGGCGATGAAGGAAGGGCTCAAGCGCGCCACCCATGGCGACCCGCGCGCGATCGGCAGCTGGGCGATCGACACGATCTACCGTCTGTTCCAGACCGAAGACCACCGCGAAGGCGTGAAGAGCTTCCTGGAAAAACGCGAGCCGGCGTTCAAGGGGCGGTAGGTTCGCACGCCCCGTCCGCCCCGCCCTACTTGTCATGGCCCGCGAATGCGGGCCACCCAGGTGGTGCGCCACATCTTTCGAAGCGTTCGCGAAGACGGTAACCGGGTCCGCCGTATTCGCGGCGGATGACAGCCGTGGTTACGGCGCGAGCTTCTTCACCTGCACCGGCACGCCGCAGACGTCGAGCACCGGCGGCGGCTTGCGGAAGTAGAACGGCGAGGTCGGATGGCGCCGCGCCTCGACCGAATCCGCGAAGCTCTTCGACTCCGTGCGCAGCACCTGGAAAGACGGGCGCTCCGCCGCCGGCAGGTCGGCCGCGATCCGCATGCGGACGATCGGGTCGCGCCTGGCGACGTCGCCGATCACGCCACTGTCGACGTCGGGATCGCCGCGCTCCAGCTTCTGCAGGTACTGTTGGCCGCTCAGCACCCTGCCGAACGCCGTGAGATCGCGGTCGAGGCGCCGCGGCGCCTGGCCGATCACGATGTAGAATTCCGTCGACGCGGTGTCGGGATCGTTGTCGCGGGCAAAGGCAAAAGTCCCCGGACAGTGGATCAGCCATTCGCGCCCGTCCTTGGGATCGCGCGCCACCGGGAAGCCGTCCTCGAAGCCGACCTCCGGCGCCATCAGGTCGGCATTGCCGAGCGGCGTGAACGCCGGTGCGGACGCCGAGGCGCGGTCGAACTCCGCCTTCAGCGCCGGCCAGTCCTTCGAAAGGTCCTTCGCCTCCACCGGGTGATCCTTGGTCGAGGCCGTGCCCTCGCCGATGCCGCCTTGGGCGACGAAGTTGTCGATCACGCGATAGAAGCTCAGCCCGTCATAGAAATGCGCCCGGACCAGCGCCCGCACGCGTTCGGCATGCTTGGGCGCGAACTCCGGCGCCAGCTCGACCGCGACCTGGCCGTATTTCGTGTCGATCAGCACGAGGTTCTGCGGGTCCACCGTGCGCCACGCCTCGGGCGGCGGGCCGTCCGGCGCAGGCGCATCCGCCATCAGGGCGATGGCCGCGAACGCCGCGGCGGCAAAAGTCGCTTTACGCTGTGCCCTGTATGTCATACCCGCTCCCCGAGAAGGATGTGCTATCTTTAAAGCAACGGTGGGCCGGGCGAAACCATGGTCAACGCGGTGAAGGATTTCGGTCTCGCGGCGCTGCGCGGCAACCTCGACCTGTTGCTGCGCGCCCAGCGCCTCGGCAAGACCGGCTATATCGTATTCGATGCCGAGACCGATCGCGTCTACTGGTCAGACACGCTGTTTGAACAGCGCAAGATAAGCCCGCGCCCGTTCTTCACCCGCGACGAGGGCATGGACAGCATCCATCCCGACGACCGGCAGCGTTTCCTCGACGCGCGCGAGCAGGCGATCAAGGACGGCCGCGAATTCTCGCTCGAGATGCGCATCCTGTGCGGCGACGGCTCCATGATCTGGGAGCGCAGTTCCTCGCAGCCGCAATTCGACGCCGGGGGCCGGTTCACGGGCCTGCTCAGCGTCATCGCCGACGTCACCGAGGCGCACACCGTCGCGGATTCCCTGAAGATCCAAGAGGCAACCTATCGCTCGCTGTTCAACTCCATCGGCGACGCGATCTTCCTCACCCTCGGCAACGTCTTCGTCGATTGCAACGAGGCGGCGCTCACCATGTTCGGCGCCACCGCCGAGCAGATGAACGGCCACAGCCCCGCCGAATTCTCGCCCTTCGTGCAGCCGGACGGCCGGCTTTCCGTCGACAAGGCCACCGAGAAGATCCGCGCCGCGTTGGCCGGCCAGCGCCAGATGTTCGAATGGCGCCACAAGCGCCATGACGGCACCGAGTTCGACGCCGAGGTCGTGCTCAGCCGCGTCGAGGGCGGCACCGAGCCTTACTTCTTCGGCGTGGTGCGTGACATCTCCGAGCGCAAGGCCGCCGAAGTCGCGCTTCTCGCCAGCCACGACAAGTTCGAGGGCGCCTTCAACTCCAGCGCCGACGCGATGATCGTCGCCACGCTGGGGCCGTCGGTCGGCTCTGGCATGATCCTCGAGGTCAACGACGCCGCGCGGCGCATCCTCGGCCGCAACCGCGACGAGATGGTCGGCTTCTCGATCCTGCAATCCGGCATCCTCCTCGACCGTCCCGACGTCAGCCTCATCCGCGACCAGCTCCTGCGCGGCGAGATCGTGCGCGATTACCAGACGCAGCTGCGCCGCGGTGACAGCGCGACGATCGACGTGACGGTGAACGGTGCGACCTTCGCGCGCGGCGAGGAGCGGCTCGCCCTCGTCACCATCCGCGACGTCACCGAGACGCACCACGCCGAGCGCCGCATCCGCGAACTGAACGAATCCCTCGCCTCCAGCCTCTCCCAGCTGCGCGCCATCACCGACAACGTGCCGGTCGCGATCTCGCATCAGGACCCGGAAGGCCGCTTCGTCTTCGTCAACCGCACGATGGAGACCTGGTTCGCCTCCGACACCCAAGGCATGCTGGGCAAGACGATCGGCGATCTCGTCGGGCCGGACTATTACGCCGCCACCCTGGCCCTGCGCCGCCGCCGCGAGGCGGGCAACTATCGCTCCGAAGCGGTGCTGCCCTATCCCGACGGCATCAGCCGCGCGGTCGAAGTGACCTATGTGCCGGACCGCGACGCGGCCGGCGTGTTGCGCGGCTTCTACACGCTCGCCATCGATCTCACCGAGCGCAAGGCGGCGGAGGACCAGCTGCACCAGTCGCAGAAGATGCAGGCGATCGGCAAGCTCACGGGCGGGGTGGCGCACGACTTCAACAACCTGCTCGGCGTGATCCTCGGCAATCTGGAACTCGCCAGCGAAGCGCTGGGCCCGGGCGACGAACGCATCGCGCGCCTGCTGGAGCCGGCGCGGCGCGCCGCCGAGCGCGGCTCGACGCTGACCAAGAGCCTGCTCTCCTTCGCCCGCCAGCAGCCGTTGAGCCCGCAGATCACCGACATCAACGCGCTGGCGCGCGACATGACGGAGCTGCTCAGCCGCACCATGCCGTCGAACATCGCGATCGACTATGCCGGCGGCGCGGGACTGGGCACTTGCGAGGTCGATCCGGGGCAGCTGCAGAACGCGCTGCTCAACCTCGTGGTCAACGCGCGCGACGCGATGCCCGACGGCGGCCGCCTCACCATCGAGACGCGCAACCTGACTCTCGACGCGCCGCAGGGTGAGCTCGCGCCCGGCGCCTATGTGCTGCTCGCGGTGTCGGACACCGGCACCGGCATGGCGCCGGAGATCATCGCCCGCGCCTTCGAGCCGTTCTACACCACCAAGGGCACCGGCCAGGGCACGGGGCTGGGCCTCTCCATGGTCTACGGCTTCGCCAAGCAGTCGGGCGGCGACGTCGCCATCGACAGCACACCCGGCAAGGGCACGCGGGTCGCGCTTTATCTGCCGCGCTGGACAGGCGACGAGGCGCGCGCCGCCGTGGCCGACCGCCCCGTGCCCGAAGCGCGCAACGAGACCGTACTGGTCGCCGAGGACGACGAGGACATGCGCCTCGTCGCCGTCACGATGCTGCGATCTCTCGGCTATATCGTGCTGGAGGCCGCAACCGGGCCGAAGGCGATCGACGTTATCGAGGCGCATCCCGAGATCGCGCTGCTGGTCACCGACGTGGTGCTGGCCGGCGCGATGAACGGCCGCCGCCTGGCGCAAGAGGCGCTGGCCCGCCGTCCCGGCATCGGCGTGCTCTTCATGTCCGGCTACACCGAGGACGCCATCGTGCACCACGGGCGGCTGGAGCCCGGGTTGAACTTCATCCAGAAGCCCTTCCGCAAACGGGACCTCGCGACCAGGGCGCGCGCGGCACTCGACGGGGCGTAGAGGTGCGCAACTGTCATCCCCGGCCGAGCCCCCGTGTCGGCGCGAAGCGCCGCACGAGGATAAACTCCGCGAGGGGAAAGGGACCCAGGCCGGAAACACCGTGACGGTGGTTGTCACCTGGGTCCCCTTCCCCTCGTGACGCTGCGCGTCACTCGGCCGGGGATGACAGTGTGATCGCTGTGACAGGTTCACCCCTTGCGCCTGACAGCATGTCAGCCCAAAACCGGGACGCCCCAACCTTCAGTATCGATGTCCGCCGACGATCCGAGTTCCGCGCCCAAAGACCAGTCCTCCGCCGCTTTGGTGACGCTGCTGTCGGTGATGTTCATCAACCTGCTCGGCTTCGGCATCATCGTTCCGCTGCTGCCGTTCTATGCCAAGTCGTTCCACGCGCCGGTCTGGCAGGCGGGTCTCATCTTCTCGGCCTATGCCATCGGCTCGTTCTTCGGCGAGCCGTTCTGGGGCCGGCTTTCCGATACCATCGGACGCAAACCGATCCTGATCAGCACGGTGTGCGGCAATTGCCTGTGCTATCTCGCGCTCGCTTTCGCGCCGAACATCTATGTTGCCTTCCTGGTGCGCCTGCTGGGCGGCTTCGCGAGCGGCAACGGCGCAGTCATCCAAGGCTATATCGCCGACGTCACGCCGCCCGATCAGCGCACCGACAAGATGTCGTGGCTCGGCGCCGCCTACAATCTGGGCTTCATCTTCGGTCCCGCGGTCGGCGGCGTGGCCCAGAAGTTCGGCCATGGCGGCTTCCGCCTTCCGCTGCTCATCGCCTCCAGCCTGTCGGCGATCTGCGTGATCAGTCTGGTTCTCTTCCTGAGGGAGAGCCGCGCGCGCCGCCGCATCGGCAACCGGCCGAGCCGTTGGGCGGTGATCCGCAACGTGTTCGACAATCCGGTGGTGTGGCGCCTGTTCATGGTGACGCTGCTGGCGGGCTCGGCGTTCAACGGCATCGAGTCGGTGTTCGGCTTCTGGACCAATGCGCGCTTCGGCTGGACCCCGTTCGACGTGTCGATGGCCTTCGCGGTGACGGGCATCGTCGCCGCGCTCTGCCAGATATTCATCACCGGCCGCGCCTCGAAGCGCTATGGCGAGGCGGCCGTGCTCGCCGCCGGCATGCTCCTCACGACGGTCTGCGCCGCGCTGCAGCCTTTCTCCGTCGGCAGCGTGATGATCGTGACGCTGCTGTCGATCTCGGCTTTCGGGCAATCGGTGGCGTGGCCGAATGTCGGCGCGCTCCTGTCGCGCAACGTCGATATCGATCACCAGGGACAGTATCTGGGCCTCAACAACGCGGTCGGCGGCCTGGCGCGTGTGGTCGGCCCGCAGATCGCGGCGCTCACGTTCTCCCATATCAGCGTCAACGCACCGTTCTATTCGGCCGGCGCCATGGTGCTGCCGGCGATCTTCTTCGCCTGGTACGCCGCGACGCACAAGAGTCGCAGGTCGTTGTCCGACCCGCTGGGGGAGCCTACGCTTCCCGAACATTAAAGGAGGCGCATATGGGAACGCTGAACGGAAAGGTCGCCTTGATCACCGGCGCCAGCCGCGGCATCGGGGAGGCCATTGCGGTGCGCCTGGCGCAGGAGGGCGCGAAGATCGTCGTCTCGGCCCGCACCGCGGAGAGCGGCGAGAGCCGCCTGCCCGGCACGCTGCACGAGACCGTCGACCGCGTGCGCAAGACCGGCGCCGACGTCACCTTCATCAAGGCCGATCTCGCCCAGGCGCGCGAGCGCGAGATGCTGATCGAGAAGGCGCAGGCCGCTTACGGCCCGCTCGACATCCTGGTGAACAACGCCGCCATCACCTATTTCGCGCCGGTCGCCGACTTCACCGAGAAGCGCTTCAAGCTGATGATGGAGGTGCAGGTCACTGCGCCGTTCCATCTCGCGCAGCTCGTCCTGCCGTCGATGAAGGCGCGCAAGAGCGGCTGGATCGTGAACATCTCCTCGCCCGCCGGCCTGCATCCCAAGCAGCCCTATTCGCCGGCGGCGCGCGGCGGCACGGTCTATGGCATGTGCAAGGCGGCGTTGGAGCGCTTCACCACGGGCCTGGCCTCGGAAGTTCATGGCGACGGCATCGCGGTGAACGTGGTCTCGCCGGGCCTGGTCGACACGCCAGGCGTGGCGGTGCACGGCCTGATCAACGAGGCGACCAAGAGCCGGGTACAGCCGATCGAATACATCGCCGAGGCGGTCTACCGCCTGGCGAGCGGCGATCCCAGGACGATGACGGGCCGGATCGACTACGCCGAGCCGTTCCTGAAGGAACTGGGCGTGAAACCGGCGGAACTGGTCTCTTAAAACCCACCCTTCTGCAAGGGGAGGATTGGACTGAAAATAATTCTGCGCAACTTCGTTTCGTTTTCGCGCTGCAGCGAAGGACCGTATCGTGGATAACTCTTCGTAAATTTCGCCGTATACGGACAAATTTGACCGCCACGCACCCGACTTATCCACGCTCCGGAATTATTTTCGAATCGCCCTTGAACCGAGTCGGTCCGAACGCCATCTCACCCATATCCCCACAGGTGTACCCGAGCGCAGGGGCCGGAAATTTCCGGCCCCTGCGTCTTTGCGGGGCTGCGCCTGCGTGGCGCGCAGGGCGCCCCCACTAGCGCACTTTGCCAAGGTTTTTCACGGCAATGTGAGGGTTCCCGGTTCCGATACACGGGAAATTCACTCCCACTTGTAAGCAAGTTTGGCAATTTGTCGCCGTCGACCGCCTGGAGGGAAGAATGCGTGCGCTGACCAGTGCGGGACTGAAGAGTCCGGCCGCGATCGCGGTCGGCGTCGCCGTCGTCATGCTGTTCGGCCTGTTCGCGCTCTACAGCCTGCCGATCCAGCTGTTCCCGGACATCGACCGGCCGCAGATCGGCATCGAGACCGACTGGCGCGCCGAGACGCCGCGCGAGGTCGAGTCCCAGCTCGTCGAGCCGGAGGAGGACGTGCTGCAGGGCATTCCCGGCCTGCAGAAGATGGAAGGCTTCGCCAATCCGGGCGGCGGCTATATCGCGCTGACCTTCGCGCTCGGCACCGACATGAAGAACACGCTGGTCGACGTCGTCGGCCGGCTCAACCGCCTGCCGCCGCTGCCCGCCGACGCGCAGAAGCCGTTCGTGCAGCTCGCGAGCACGCAGGACGCCAATGCGCTCCTGCTCTACGTCTTCATGCAGAAGCTGCCGGGCAACAAGGCGGACGTGAATTCCTACGTCTCGTTCCTGAAGGACGAGGTGATCCCGCGGCTGGAGGCGGTGCCCGGCGTCGGCTCGGCGCAGATCAACAACAATGGCGGCACCGACGAGATCGACATCGTGTTCGATCCCGTGCGCGCCGCCGAGCTCGGCGTACAGATCCCCAAGATGGCGCAGCAGATCAGCGGCGCCGAGGATGTGTCGGGCGGCACGATCGACGTCGGCCGCCGCAGCTACGACCTGTCTCTGCGCGGGCGCTACTCGGTGGAGGCGCTCAAGAACCTGGTGCTCGAATGGCGCGCCGGCAAGCCGGTGCATCTGGGCGACATCGCCGACGTGCATGTCGGGCGCTCCAAAGCGCAAGGCTTCGCCTATCAGGACGGCAACCCCGCCCTCGGCCTCCAGATATTCCGCTCGCCCGGCGCGAATGTCCTTTCCACCGTCAACGCGGTGAAGGCGGAGCTGCAGACGATCAACGACACCATCGCCAAGAAGCGGGGCGTGAAACTTCAATACTCCTTCGACCCGTCGCATTTCATCAATCAGGCGATGGGCATGGTGACGTCCGATCTCATTCTCGGCGTGCTGCTCGCGGTCGGTGTCTTGTGGTTCTTCATGCGCGAATGGCGCGGCACGCTGATCATCTCGTCGGCGATCCCGATCTGCCTGTTCGCGGTGCTGATCCTGCTCAACCTCGCGGGCCGCACCCTGAACGTCGTGTCGCTGGCCGGCCTCGCCTTCGCCACCGGCATCGTGCTGGACGCCGCCATCGTCGCCTTCGAGAACATATTGCGCCTGCGCGAGCACGGCATGGACGGCAAGCAGGCGGCGGAGACCGGCACGCAGCAGGTGTGGGGCGCCCTCCTCGCCTCGACCGCGACGAACGTCGCGATCTTCCTGCCGGTGATCTTCCTGAAGGACGTCGAGGGCCAGCTGTTCGCCGACCTGTCGCTGACCATCGCCTTCGCCGTGTTCGTCTCGCTGATCGTGGCGGTGACGGTGGTGCCGGTGACCTCGATGCTGTTCCTCAAGACGCAAAGCAAGGTGCCGGACTTCGAGAAGACCTGGCGCCGCATCACCGACGTCATCATGAGCACCACTGACACCCCGCGGAAGCGACAGCTGTGGATCGTCGGCCTGATCCTGGGTTCGGCCGTCGGCACCTGGGCACTGCTGCCCAGCCTGCACTACCTGCCGCAGGTCAAGCGCGCCGCGATCGACGGCTTCATCCAGATTCCGTCCAGCGCCACGGTCGAGACCGTGCGCAGCGACGTCGCCAAGCCGATCATCGCGCGGCTGCAGCCCTACATGACCGGGGCCAAGCAGCCGAAGCTTCTGAACTACTACGTCAAGATGAACGGCGCCGGGAATATGGACATGGCGGTCCGCGTGCCCAACGACGAGGATTTCCCCAAGCTCGAGAAGATCGTGCGCGACGAGATCCTGCACGATCTGCCCGACAGCCAGGCCTTCGCCCAGATGGGCGGACTGTTCGGCGGCTTCGACGAGGGCGGCGGCATCTCGATCAACATCCAGTCCAACGATCCCGATGCGATGCGCCTCGCGGCCAAGAAGGGCTTCGACCTGCTTGCCGCGCGCTTCCCCGACGGCGTGGTCAACACCAATCCGTCGCTCGACTACGACGCGCCGCAGCTGCGCTTCACGCCCGACGACCGCTCGATCGCGGAAGTCGGATGGACCCGCGCCGACGTCGGAACCATCCTGCAGTCGCTCGGCGAAGGCACCTATGTCGGCCAGCGCTATGACGGCGAGCAGCAGCTGTTCCTGATCCTCAAGGCGCAGCCGCTGACCTCGACCGACGCGGTAACCGGCGCGCCGCTGGCGACGCCGAACGGCGGTACGGTCTCGTTCGGGCATCTCGTCCAGATGCAGCGCACGCTGGCGCCGAGCGGCACCTATCGCCTGGACCGCCGCCGCACCTTCGCGCTGAATTTGCAGCCGCCGCGCGGCATGGCCCTGCAGGACGCGATGACGATCGTGCGCAACGAGATCGAGCCGCAGATCAAGAAGCTGCTGCCCGCCGACGGCAGCATTTCGTATGGCGCGGCCGCCGATCATCTCGAAAACGCGATGTGGTCGATGGCGAAGAACTTCGGATTCGCCGTGCTGATCCTGTTCCTGATCATGGCGGCGCTGTTCAAATCGGTGTGGGACGCGGCGATCGCCACCATCGCGCTGCCGCTCGGCACGGTGGGCGGCATGGCGGCGCTGCGCATCCTGGGATTGTTCGTGTTCCAGCCGCTCGACCTGCTCACCATGATCGGCTTCATCATCGTGCTCGGCCTCGTCGTCAACAACACCATCCTGCTCGTCGCCCGCACCCGCCAGGCGGAGCAGGAAGGCATGAGCCGTGTCGACGCCGTGCGCTCCAGCCTGGAGACCCGGCTGCGCCCGATCTTCTCGTCCACCCTGACCGCGGTCTTCGGCATGCTGCCGCTCGTCCTCGTTCCGGGGCCCGGAACCGAGATCTATCGCGGGCTTGGCGCGGTGATCGTCGGCGGGCTATTGGTGAGCCACATCTTTACCCTCGTCCTGATGCCGGCCCTGCTGCGCATCGGCGAGACGCGCGAGGAAATCCGCCTCGCACCCACCACTCCGTTCCTGAGGAAAGCCGCGTGACCAGGTTTCTTCGTTTCACAGCCCTCGCCGCGGCGCTCGCTTTTGTCGTGCCCCTGGCGCCCATTTCTATTGCTTTTGGGCAGCAGCGCCCGGCCGACGCGCCGGTCGTCGGTTTCATGACGGCGCGCGCCGTGCAGATGGCGCCGACCATGACGGTGCCGGGCACGGTGGTGTCGCGCAACGACTCCCAGCTCGCTTCCGAGGTGGAGGGCCGCGTGTCGTGGGTCGCCGAGGTCGGCACGGTGGTGCGGGCGAACGACGTCGTCACAAGGGTCGATCCCAGCCTCGCGTCGCTGCAGCTCGCCTCCGACAAGGCCAATGTCGCGCGCCTCGCCGCCCAGGTGACGTTCGACCGCAACCAGGCGGACCGCATGGACAATCTGTTCAAGCAGAACGCCATCGCCAAAAGCACGCGCGACCAAGCCGCCGCGACGCGCGACATGGACATCGCCGCCCTCGCCCAGGCGCAGGCGATGCAGCACAAGAGCCAGTACACGCTCACCCATGGCGAGATCCGCGCGCCCTTCGCCGGACGCGTCGTGGCGCGCCTGATCAACCCCGGCGAATACGTCACCGCCGGCAAGCCGGTGCTGCGCCTCGTCGATATCGGCGCGCTCGAGGTCAGCGTCCAGGCGCCGATCGACGCCAGCCGCTTTTCGCGCGAAGGCATGCCGCTGACGCTGGAGATCCAAGGGCGCCCCGTGATCGCCAATGTCCGCGCCATCGTGCCGGTCGGCGACATCGTCAGCCGCACCATCGAGCTGCGCCTCGCCCTGCCGCCCGGCGGCGGCCTCGTCGGCGACGCCGCCAAGGTCTACCTGCCGTCGGCCGCGCCGCGCCAGGTGACGGCGGTGTCGCGCGACGCGCTGGTGCTGCGCGAGGACAACACCTACGTCTTCAAGATCGACGCCAAGGGCAACGCCCAGCGCATCGCGGTCGAGACCGGCGCCGAACAAGGCACGCTGGTGGAAGTCCGGGGCGCGATCACGCCGGGCGACCGCGTGATCGTGCGCGGCGCGGAACGGCTCGAGGCCGGACAGAAGGTGAAGCCGGTGCAGGCTTAGCCAAAGCTTGTCATCCGCCGCGAATGCGGCAGACCCAGTTGGTGCGCTGCGAACCTCGCAGGATTGGCGAAGACGTCACCTAGGTTCGCCGCATTCGCGGCGAATGACATCGGATGCTAACCCCGCCGGTGCTTCTCGTACAGCTGCACCACGAACTTCCCCGTCGCCGTGCCCCGCAACTCGGTGATGATCGCCTTCAGCTCCGGCGGCATGACGTCGAAGGGCGGCATCGGCGAGCCGTAGAACGGCGGCAGGATCAGCGGCCCGGCCGCCGTCGCCAGCGCGATGTCGCTCAGGCTGAACTGGTCGCCGACCAGGTATTGCCGCCCGTCGGCGATGCGCTTGTCGGTCTCGGCGAAGATCGCGCGCGTCTTGGTGAGTGCCTCCGCCACGCGCTCGGGCGAAAGATGCAGAAGCGAATCGAACAAGACCTCGAGCAGCGGATACGAGATGCTGGTCAGATCCGCCTCGACCATCGGCAAGCCTTCGGTGAAGGGACCGATCATGATGTCCTTGTGGGGCAGCAGCATGTCGTAGCCGATCACCGCGGTCTCGCCGGCGAGATCGCTGTTGTAGTGCGTGAAGTCCGCCATCACCTGCGCCTTGGCGGCCGGATCGGCCGGGATCAGCCTGCGGTCGGCCGCGACTTGCAGCTCGTAATGATCGATCACCGGCAGCGGGCCGATGACGCTCAGCCCCGGGTCGCCCTGGATCAGCGGGATATGGACGTCGCCGTTGCGGATATAGGCGATGACCGAGACCGCGCCGAAGATATGCCGCTGCTCGTCATACGGAATGCCGTAATGCGTCAGCACCCAGCGGCAGGTCTCGCTGTTGATCATCGGCGCGAAGGTGAGCATCGTCACCTTGCTGGGCGTCATCGTCATGTCAGTCTCCGTCGTATTCGACCACGAGGTGCTGCGGGAACGGCGTTCCCCCATTGTCGATCTGGCCCGCCGCGCCGGCGGCGCGGCGCAGGTTCTTCTTGGCGAGCAGCGGCTTCAGCATCGCGGGGATCACCACGAGATTGATGTGCGCCCCGAAGCAGGTGTGCAGGCCGTCGCCCCACAGGATGTAATCGTCCCATGGCCGGCCGGCGCGGAAGCTCGACGGCGAATCCACCTTGAGCGGATCGAACATCGCCGACAGGTTCACCGCCATCACCATCGCGCCCTTCTTGATCTGCACCCGGCGGAAGCGATTGGCGGCGACGGTCGCGTCGACCGCGGCACGGCGATAGATCAAGGGATTGACCGGATTGAAGCGCATCGCCTCCCAGCAATACTGCGCCACCGTCGCATCGTCATTGGCGCGCGCCGCGGCTTGCGCCTTGGCCAGCGCGTCGGGCCGGTCGAGCAGCTGGTCGAGTGCCTGCACCGAGGCCTTCGACAGCGTCGGCACGCAGCCGATCATCAAGCCGATCAGGTTGTTGCGGATGCCCAGGTCGTCCATCCCCGGCTCGCCCGCCTTCTGCAGGTTGAGGCAGCGGTTCAGGACGTCGTCGTCCGTGGTCGGGTTCGCCTTGCGCGCCGCGATGGCGCCGTCGAGATAGGCGCGGCACTTGGCGGCGGCGTCCATCGTCCTGGCGTCGAGCGCCGCGTCGGCCTTCAGGTCGATGAACAGGTACCAGAACATGATCGTGGTCCAGTCGATCAGGTCCTGCTCCGACGGCCCCGGCACGCCGAAATAGCCGCCCACGATGCCCGACGGCACGCGCAGCGTCAGATCCTGCGGCACGTCGATCCGGCCCGGCTTGGCCGCCACCAGCTCGGCGGAGCGCTTGTTGGCATAGGGTGTGATGACGCGCGCCACGTCCTCGCGCCGCATCGCGAGGCGCATGTTGGAGGTGTCGCGGGTGTAGGTCGGCGTGTCCTGCATGCCGAGGAAGAAGTTCGCGCCGCCGGTGAGCTTCTCCATGCGCGGGCCGTAGACGACCTCGAACTCGCCGTCGCGCGACAAGACGTCCTTGACGTCGTCGAACCGCGTCACCAGCACCGTGCCGTTGTTGTCGTAGGCAGTGATGATCTTGACCGGCAGAGCCAGGTTCGGAATGAACGCGCGCAGGAAGCTGAAGATCAGCCGCTGGCCTTCCGGCGCCGCGAGCTTGGCGGCCAGCCGCGAGGCGATCGTGCCCGTCGAGCCGAACAGCGCGCCGATGCCGATCCCGATGACGCGCACCAGCGCCCACAGGCCTGCGAGCCAGATATAGATCTGCGTCCATATCGCGACGAAGAACGAAGGAATGGCGGACAGCATAGGAAACCTCAGGTCGGATCGGTGA
>DASZMT010000049.1:0-48700 GCA_035551495.1 Rhizomicrobium sp.
ACGCAGATCGCGCGCACGCCGTCGCAGGCCAGATCGTGGATCGACGACGGCGACACATCCTCGAACGAGGCGATGCGCGAGCCGATGCCCTGACGCTCCAGCAGATGCGCCAAGAGGTTCGCCGCCGCGTGATCGAGCACGCTGCGCCCCGCGACGCAGAGCACCGGCTTGTGCTGCCAGCGCTCGGGCACTTCGAGCGCGACGCTGCCGGCCTCGCGCGCCTCGGGATCCTCATGCATGGCGAGATTGTCGACGAAGATCTCCACCGTCTTGGCGACGCGCTGGCGGCCGTCTTCGGCAAGCGCGCCGCGGTTGACGTCGAGCTGCGCCAGCGCCAGGCCGCGCACCGCGACCTCGTCGAAGTAAGAGGGCAGGGAATGCTCGGACAGGAAGGCTTCCGCCTGCTCCGCCGCCTCGTCGGAATTTCCGGCCAGCATGCGCAGATAGAAACTCTCCTCCGGCGTCATCGGCGGCGCATCGCCCAGCATCACGTCCAGGAAGCGGAGCTGGTCGACGTGGCGGCCGAGCACGACGAGGCACATCGTCATCGGCGTCGACAGCAGAAGCCCGACCGGCCCCCACACGAAGGTCCAGAAACCCGCCGACACCACGACCGCGAGCGCCGACAGGCCCATGTTGCGGCCATAGAGCCAAGGCTCGATGGCCTGGCCGGTGATCGACTCCAGGCCCACGAACACCGCCAGCGCCAAGAAGGTCATCGTCCAGCCGGGGTCCACGGCGACCGACAGGAGCACGGGCAGGATGGCCGCGATCGGCACGCCGATATAAGGCACGAAGCGGAACATGCCCGCGATCAGCCCCCACAGCGCCGGGTTGGGCACGCCGACCCACCACAGCAAGAGACCGACCAGGAGGCCGAAGCTGGTGTTCACGCCGGTCTGCAGCAGCAGATAGCGCGACAGCCGCTCGGCGCCGTCGTCGAGCGCCAGCGTGGTGCGCTGCAGGTCGCGCCCGCCCGCCAGCATGATGAAGCGGTCGCGCAGGTCCTCCTTCTGCAGGAGGATGAAGATCACGAAGATGATGATGATCGTGAAGTTGGCCAGCGGCTCGAGCAGCGGGCCGGCATAATTCTCCAGAAGCGTGATCCCGTCGGGCGTGTCCTTCTGGATCACCACCGGGATCGCGGGGCCGGGCGCCTGCTGGCCGGACTGCACGGCGGGATTGGGCTCGGACTTGGCGGCCTTGGCTGGGGCGTTGGCGATCTGCTTGCTGAGATTGTCGAACAAGCCGGTAACGGTCTTCACCAGGCCGTTGTTGGCAGCCGAGCCTTCGACCGACTGCACCTTGGAAACGATGTTCTGCTGGTACTGCGGCAGCCCGACCGCCAGCCAGGCGATTTGGGTGCCGATGAAGGCGGCGACGCCGGCGATCATCAGCATGGCCAGCGTCACCGTGAGGATCACGCCCGGAATGCGGCCGAGCCTGAGACGCCGCAGATACTCGACCACCGGGGCGAGCGCGAACGCCATCAGGACCGCGAGGGCGATCGGCACCAGCAGCGGGCGGCCGAAATAGATGGTCGCCACCACCACCGCCGCGATCACCGAGGCATAGGCGGTCTCGCGCAACCCCGTCTCGGAGGGCGCGACCTTGGTCGTCTCGGGCGGGCCGTGCAGCGGGGCGGCCATGGTGGTGTCCTGTTCGTGCGGGGAAAGTGTCGCTGAAACAGGGAATTATGCAAATCGGCCGGGGCGCGCCGGGGCGGCCGGGCGGGTGGCCGTCGCCTTGTCCGGACGGGCTTAGATGTATATGTCTGCCTCGCTTTTCCGGACCGCCCCATGCCCCTTCTGCGATTCCTGCCCGAGGCCACCAAGATCAACTTCGTCGGCGCGCGCTATTTCGCGTTCGCGGTCGACGGCCTGCTGCTGCTCGCCTCGATCCTCTCGATCGCGGTCCACGGCTTCAACCTGGGCATCGAGTTCACCGGCGGCGTCGAGATGGAGATGAAATACGCCCGCCAGATCGACCTCGATCATGTGCGCACCCAGGTGGCGGGCCTCGGCTTCAAGGACTTCAACATCCAATATGTCGGCGGCGGCCAGTGCGACGTGCCGGCCAATTCCTGCATGCTGGTCCACGTCCAGCCGCAGACCGCCGCGAACCAGGACCAGGCGAACCAGGTCGCGAAGGACAAGATCAAGGCTGCGTTCAAGGACTACACCGTGCGCAACAGCAGCGTCATCGGTCCGAAGGTCTCGGGCGAGCTGTTCCGCGCCGGTGTGCTGGCGACGCTCTTGGCGGTCGTGGCGATCGCGATATGGGTGGCGGTGCGCTTCGAATGGCAATACGGCATCAGCGCGGCGGCGGCGACCGGCCACGACGTGCTGGTGACGGCGGGCCTGTTCTCGATCCTGCATCTCGACTTTTCCTTGACGTCGATCGCCGCGCTGCTGACGCTGGCGGGCTATTCGATTAACGACACCGTCGTGGTGTTCGACCGAATCCGCGAGAACCGGCGCAAGTACAAGCGCATGGGGCTGGGCGACCTGATCAACCTGTCGACCAACCAGATGCTGACGCGAACCATCCTGACCAGCGCGGCGACCGCGACGTCGATCATCCCGCTGCTGATCTATGGCGGGCCGACGCTGTTCGACTTCTCGGCTTCGATCCTGTTCGGCATCATCGTCGGCACGTTCTCGTCGATCTACGTCGCGGCGGCGCTGCTGCTGTATCTGCCGGCGCCGGCAGGCAGCAACATCGCCGACGTCGACAGCAACACCAGCGACGCAGTGGCCTGACCTAGAGCGGGAACCAGTCGCGGCGGTCGCTGTAGACCTGGTAGTGCGCGTTCACGCCGGTGCGGATGCCGACGCCGGTGCGCATCGGGGCCAGCGTCACGCCGCCCGAGCGCAGATAGTTCACGCCGATGCCGGCGATGAAATAGATCTGGCCCTCGACGCCCGGGAAGCGCTGATACAGGCGCCGCTCCTCCTTGAGATTGTAGACGAGGGTGAAGACCTTCGAGCCGTTGGCGCCGACGTCGAAACCGATCGACGGGCCTTTCCAATAGACGCGCTTGGGCTCCATGCCCTTCCTGATCAGCCAGCCCGAGCCGTAGCGGATGCCGAGGATGAAGGCGCCAGAGCCCTCGTCGCCCTTGATGTAGCCGTCGGGCAGGCCGAGGTCCTCCGTCACGCGCTGCACCGCCTTGGCCATGACCTCGGTGGTGACGCCGAAGAAGTCCGAGCCGGCGTGAACGACCTCTTGGGCGCTGAAGGTGTCGATGTCGCTGTTGGCGTCGCGCGACGGCGGCGCGTCGTCATCCGCGGCAGTGGGAAGGGCGGTGAAGCCGAGGGCGGTGGCAGCGGCGAGGGCGGCAAGCAGAATCCGGAAACGGCGCATGTCTTTCTCCAAAGCGAATCAACGTCATCCCCGCGCAGGAGATGAATAACCTGATTTTTTGTTCCCCGCCAAATGGCCCAGTAGGCGAGACTTCTGCGGTTTCAAGGCCTTTTGATGGCGGCTAGTGCGATTATCTAATAGGGTGACCGGAAAGACGGTTGGGGAGGAATCGATGATTTCGGGCGTAACGATCTTCGCGCTGGCTGTGTTGTTCCTGGCGCTCGTGACTATCTTCGCAGGCGTGAAGAGCGTGCCGCAGGGCCGCGAATGGACCGTGGAACGCTTCGGCCGCTTCACCCGCGTGCTGGAGCCGGGCCTCAATCTGATCGTCCCCTATGTCGACCGCATCGGGCGCAAGCTCTCGATGATGGAAGAGGTGCTGACGATCCCGAGCCAGGTGGTGATCACGCGCGACAACGCCACCGTCACCGCCGACGCCATCGCGTTCTACCAGGTGGTCGACGCGGCCAAGGCGGCCTACGAGGTCGCGAACCTGCAAGCCGGCATCACCAATCTCTGTCTCACCAATGCGCGTACCGTGATCGGCGCAATGGACCTCGACGAGGTGCTGTCGAAGCGCGACGAGATCAACCAGCGCCTTCTGGCGGTGGTCGATCAGGCGACCAGCCCCTGGGGCGTGAAGGTCACGCGTATCGAGATCAAGGATCTGTCGCCGCCCACCGACATCACCGAGGCGATGGCGCGCCAGATGAAAGCCGAGCGCTTCCGCCGCGCCGAGGTGACACAGGCCGACGGCGAGAAACAAGGCGCGATCCTGCGTGCCGAGGGCGCCAAGCAGTCGGCGATCCTCCAGGCCGAGGGCCGCAAGGAAGCCGCCTTCCGCGATGCCGAGGCGCGCGAGCGCCTGGCGCAGGCCGAAGCGAAGGCGACGCAGATGGTCTCGGACTCGATCGAAGCCGGCAACGTCAATGCGCTGAACTACTTCCTCGGCCAGAAATACGTCGACGCCTTCGCGCAGCTGGCCAACGCGCCGAACCAGAAATTCGTCGTGGTGCCGATGGAATCGGCCGGCCTGCTCGGCTCGATCGCCGGCATCGCGGAGATGACGCGCGATGCGATCACCCAGCAGACGCCGGCCGCGACGCGCACGACGCGCGCCGCCGCCGGGACGGTGCCGAATGCGGGCGTATCGGGAACGCCGGCCGGCACGGTGCCGAACGCGCCGCCGCCCGGCCGCCCGGCAGGGACGTAAGGAGGCCGCCATGGACTCGATCACCGATTTCCTCAATTCGCAGCAGGCCTGGCATTGGTGGGCGCTGGGTGCGGTGCTGCTCGCCTGCGAGATCGCCAGCTCGACGCAGTATCTGCTGTGGCCCGGCATCGCGGCGCTGTGCGTCGGCGTGCTGAAGTTCGCGGTGCCGTCGCTCGACGGCCGGCTCGCCGTCTTCCTCTTCGCGGTGTTCGCGGTGGTCGCCACGGTGCTGTGGAAGCGCTCGCCCTATGCCCGCGCCGACCGCAGCACGCACGCCACGCTCAACCAGCGCAGCGCGCAATATGTCGGCCGCGTCGTGAAATGCGAGGAGAGCTTCGTCAACGGCCGCGGCCCGGTGCGGGTCGACGACACGCGCTGGATCGCGCATGTGGTCGACGGCTCGGCGCCGATCAAGGGCGACATGGTGCAGGTCTCGGGCTGCGACGGCGCGGAACTGAAGGTGCAACTGGCGCCCGGTTCCCTGCTGATGGCTGCAACCGCGACCTGATTGTGGCCCCATCCGCGACGTTGAACCGCCGCATTTGCCGCGAAGGTGCCCTGTCCGTTCGATGAACGTTGCGGGAAGAGCGGCGTTATCTTCCGCATGAGCGGTAGCCTGATGAGCGATGAAGAGCGTAACGACCATGCCCACCTGTCGGGCGCCGGTTGGCTGGCGCTCGCGGTTTTGCTGGGATTCCTGGGCGCCGCGGCGTGGTACGCCATATCCGGCTGGAACTCGCTGGGCGCCTCGCAGATAAGCACCTTCGGCTGGTTCGCGCTGTCCGCCGGCTCGCTGATCACCATCGCGGTCGGCGGCGGCCTTATGACGCTGCTGTTTTATTCCAACCGGAACAATTACGACCGGTAGACGGCGCCGCCCGCGCAGGCATGTGCACGGGGCTGGCTGGAAGCTGCTCTAAGCGCCGCGCGCCACGAAGTGCGGGTTTGTGAAGCCATCCTTCACCCGGCCATAGAGAAACGGCGAGCCGTCGAGGTTCGTCACGGTTCCCCCCGCCGCCTGCAGCACCGCGTGGCCGGCGGCGGTGTCCCACTCCATCGTCGTGCCGTGGCGCGGATAGACGTCGGCCTCGCCGGCCGCGACCAGACAGAACTTCAGCGACGAGCCGGCCGTGATGAATTCCTTGACCGGATAGGCGGCGAGATACTCGTCCGTCTTCTTGTCGCGATGCGTGCGGCTGGCGACCGCGACCAGGCCGTCACCGGGCGCCTTGCGGACATGGATGGCCCGCGCGCTTGCAAGATCGGGCGCGGCGTCGACCGCCGTCGCGATCTCCCACGCGCCGCCCAATGTCTCGCCGGGAATGGGAGTCTCGCCGAGGAACAGCCGCTGCTTGGCCGGCGCGTACACCACGCCCGCGATGGCGATGCCGTCCCGAATCTCGGCGATGTTCACGGTGAATTCGCCGTTGCGGTTGATGAACTCTTTCGTGCCGTCGAGCGGGTCGACCAGGAAGAAGTGATCGCCGGTTTGCGGCAGGCGGCCCGCCGCGACTTCTTCCTCCGCCACCACGGGCACACCGCGCGCGATGTCGCGCAGGCCCGCGAGGATACAGCGCTCCGCTTCCTCGTCGGCGTCGGTGACGGGCGAGTGGTCGGATTTGGTACGCGCCGTCGTTGTTCCGGCATAGTGGCGCATGACCACGATGCCCGCCTCATGCGCGAGACGGACCAGCGCGGCAAGGCGCGGTGACGGCGAATTCATGCGAACGCACTCCAACAGCGGAGCTTCCCCTAGCACATCCCGATCTTGGTTACCCAGGTTTCATGCGCGGAACATGCCGCATGGCCCCATTATGGCCATCATGGAACGCGATGGAGCCGCGCGAGGGGCTGGGTCTTTGGACATCAACAGGAGCATCATGCGCATCCTTCGCCGCGTTCTCATCGCGCTCTCGCTTGTCGCCGCGTCGTTTGCTTTCGGTGCGGCACCCGCCGCCGCCGCCGCCACGCCCGCCGAGACGCTGGTCGCGGACAACATCCACAAGGGTCTCGAGATCCTCAACAACTTCCAGCTCACCAAGGATCAGCGGCGCGCGCAGTTCGAGCAATTCCTGCTCGGCGTCACCGACCTCAAGCGCGTCGCGGTGTTCACGCTCGGCGCCTATGGCGAGAAGGCCTCGCAGGCCGACCGCGACGCCTTCGCGGCGGCGTTCCAGCGCTATGCCGTGACGGTCTACCAATCCTATTTCGCGCGCTATTCGGGCGAGACGCTGAAGGTCACCGGCTCGCGCAACCACGCGCCGGGCGACGACATCGTCTCCACCATGGTGATCGATCCGCACGACCAGGGCGGCCGCCCGCTGGAGGTCGATTTCCGCGTGCGCTCCGACACCGGCACGCCGGTGATCGTCGATTTCTCCGTCGCCGGCGTGTGGCTGGCGCCGGCCGAACGCGACCAGTTCACCGCCTATCTCGGCCAGCATGGCGGCGACCTGCCGGGGCTGATCGCCTATCTCGACCAGCTGCGCGCCCGGATCGCTTCGGGTAGCTGATGCCCGGGCGCATCCGTTAGAACTATTACTTCTTTTGGCAGTTCGGACCGGACATGTAGGCTAGGGCCTGCTGCGCGGTTCGAAGGCTGATGTCTTCGTCGACGACACTGTCCAAGATCGTCAGCGCCTGGAACCTGAAGCGGTTGGCGCTTCGAATTGCGTTGAAGTCATCTCCTTCGAATACGACGGCGCCGATGTCCTTTTCTGTATCTGTGGCCAGCCGCAACTCGGTGGGCGGCGTGTCGTCGAGTCTATATTTGTAAGAAGAAATCCCGCCTCTGCCGTTTAAGCTGATAGCGATACTATCTTTGGTCAGTTGAACGGCCGGACGGCCTTGATAAATGCCGAGGCAAGTAACGACATCGGTCATCGCGTCGGAGTCGCGATAAATTGTCCAATCACCGATGGTCGTAACTTTTTGTCCCAAGCCTTCACTCGCCTGTCCGATTTGACCAAGGGCCAGCATAAGTCCGGCTCCTAGAAGCAGTTTTCGAGCGTATTGCATGTTCCCCCCGTTAAAGCTGATTTGTATCATAACTCAGCCACTCAACCGACGGTTCGCTGGCCGCCGCTGGTTGCGTACCTCTTAAGTCTTCCTTAAGAGGCAGCAATCATGGTTACCGTTTGAAAACCATACCGTTTTTGCGGAGAAGCGCCGTGCCCTTGGATGACATCGAATTCGCCGCCTTCATGGTGAGCCGGGTGTGCCACGACCTCGTCGGGCCGCTGGGCGCGGTGGTCAACGGGCTGGAGGTGATGGAGGACGAGCGCGACGCCGCGATGCGGGCCGACGCGCTGAAGATCGTCACCTCCTCGGCGGCCTCGGCCCTGGCGCGGCTGCAATTCCTGCGCATCGCCTTCGGCGCCGCCGGCTCGGCGGGCGCGGAGCTCGACGTCGGCGAGGTCGGCCGCCTGGTCGCCGGCCTTCTGGAAGGCGGCAAGGTGCAGCTCAGCTGGCAGGCGCCCCACGTCAATTGGCCGAAGAACTGGGCGAAACTCCTGATGAACGCCGCCATGCTGGGCGCCGATTGCCTGCCGCGCGGCGGCCAGCTCCAGGTGACGGTGAGCACCGATCCGGCGGCGCCGTCGTTCAAGATCACGGCGACCAGCCCGTACGCCCGCGTCCTGGAGGAGGTTTCCAACGCCCTGCGCGGCGAGGAATCCCATCTCGACGCCCGTGGTATCCAGCCCTATCTGACCCACAAGCTGTCGCGCGACCTGAACGCCGGCCTGACGCTGACCCAGCGCGAGGGCATGGTGGAAATCCAGGCCGGTTAAACGCGGCATTTACGCTCTTACCTCTAGATTCACGTCCTGAATCAAACCGGGCCGCGGACGCGCGGACCTGAAGGGACGTTCTCGCATGCGCAATTGCCTCGTCGTCGACGACAGCCGCGTGATCCGCAAGGTCGCGTGCCGCATCCTCCAGGATCTTCGCTACGAGACCGAGGAGGCCGAGGACGGCCTCGCCGCGCTCGCCGCCTGCCGCGCGCGGATGCCGGAGCTGATCCTGCTCGACTGGAACATGCCGAACATGAACGGCATCGAATTCCTCAAGACCCTGCGCCGCGAGCGCGACGGCCAGCGGCCGGTCGTGGTGTTCTGCACCACCGAGAACGACGTGGCGCATATCACCGAGGCGCTGGGCGCCGGGGCCAACGAATACATCATGAAGCCTTTCGATCGTGGTATCGTGGAGGCCAAGCTCGCCGAAGTGGGAATGGCCTGACCGCAACGATGACCCAGGACGACATCAGCCTTCTTGCGCAGATCGTGCGCCGGCGGTCGGGATTGATCCTGCCGCCGCACAAGGCGCAATTCGTCGAGGGTCAGCTGGCGCCGGTGATGCGGCGCTTCGGCTTCCGCACGGTGGAGGCGCTGCTCGCCGAGCTGCGCCACGGCCGCGAGACGCTGTCGCGCGCGGTGACCGAAGCGATGACGACCAACGAGTCCTCCTTCTTCCGCGACCGCGGCTCGTTCGAGCAGTTCCGCGACATGGTGCTGCCGCGCCTGATCGAGGCGCGCGCCAAGACCAAGCGCCTGCGCATCTGGTGCGCGGCGTGTGCCGCGGGGCAGGAGCCGTATTCCGTCGCCATGCTGCTCGACGATGCCAAGTTGCCGGCCAAGGGCTGGAATATCGACCTGATCGCCACCGACATCTCGACCGAGATGATCGCGCGGGCGGAGGAGGGCGTGTACTCGCATTTCGAAGTGCAGCGCGGCCTGGCGATCCGCCGCCTGGTGGCGCATTTCGAGGAGGCGAACGGCAGCTGGCGCATCCGCGAGAACCTGCGCCGCATGGTGACGTTCCGTCCGTTCAACCTGCTCGATTCCTATGGCTGGCTCGACGATCTGGACGTCGTGTTCTGCCGCAACGTGCTGATCTATTTCGACCACAAGACCAAGACCGACGTGTTCGGCAAGATCGCCGAGATGCTGGCGCCAGACGGCGCGCTGATGCTCGGCGTGTCCGAGACGCCGCGCGGCGTCTCGGACGCTTTCGTGCCGGTCGAAGGCGCGCCGCACTTCTTCGTCAAGAACAAGGCTACGGCGCAGCGGTTTGCAGCGGCGTGAGGCAAGAATGTCATCCCCGCGTAGGCGGGGATCCAGTGCCGTCCCGCACCGAACTTGTGGCCTCTGGATGCCCGCTTGCGCGGGCATGACGGATGGGGCTCGTCGTCACCACGTATCCAGCGTCGGCCGCCGCTTGCTCGCGTCCCAGGGCGGCAGGCTGCGAGTGCCGCGCAGGATCCAGCGGCGCGTGTCGGCAGGGTCGATCACGTCGTCGATCTCCAGATAGGCCGCCATGTTGATCGCCTTGCCGCGGGCATAACTCTGCGCCACCATCTTCTGGAACAGCGCCTCTTTCGCCTCGGGCGTCGGCTCGGCCTCCAGCTCCTTGCGATAGCCGAGGCGCACCGCGCCCTCCAGGCCCATGCCGCCGAACTCGCCGGTCGGCCAGCTGACGATGAAGAACGGCGCATGGAAGCTGCCGCCCGCCATCGCCTGGGCGCCGAGGCCGTAGCCCTTGCGCAGCACGACGGTGAAGATCGGCACGCTGAGCGCGCCGCCGACCACGAACATGCGCGACACGCGGCGCACCAGCGCGGTCTTCTCCGCCTCCGGTCCCACCATGAAGCCGGGCGTGTCGCACAGCGAGACGATGGGCAGGCCGAAGGCGTCGCACAGCTGCAGGAAGCGCGCGGCCTTGTCGGCGCAGGGGCCGTCGATGGCGCCGGCGATGAACATCGGGTTGTTGGCGATCAGGCCGAAGGGCTGGCCCTCGATGCGCACCAGCGCGGTGATCATGCCCGGCGCGAAATCGCGGCGCAGCTCCAGCACACTGCCGGTGTCGGCCAGCGTCTCGATCACCTTGCGGCTTTCATAGACGCGCAGCCGGTTCTCCGGGATCAGGTGGCGCAGCTCTTTCTGGTTCGCCGCGTTCCACGTCGCGAGCGGGCCTTGGAAATAGGAAAGATATTTCTTCGCGACCTCGATGGCCTCGATCTCGTCCTCGACCGCGACGTCGACGACGCCGTTGGGCACCTGCACCGACATCGGCCCCACCTCTTCGGGCTTGTAGACGCCGAGGCCGCCGCCTTCGATCATCGCCGGGCCGCCCATGCCGATGTTCGAGTTCTTCGCCGCGATGATCACGTCCGAGCAGCCGAGGATCGCCGCATTGCCCGCGAAGCAGCGCCCCGAATTGATGCCGACGCGCGGTATCAGGCCCGAGAGCTTGGCGTATTGCCGGAACGTCGGCGTGTCGAGACCCGCAACGCCGGGGAAATCGGTGTCGCCCGGCCGTCCGCCACCACCCTCGGCAAAAGCGACGATGGGAAGCTTCCATTCCTCGGCCACTTTCAGAAGACGGTCCTTCTTCTGGTGGTTCATCGAGCCTTGCGTGCCGGCGAGCACGGTGTAGTCGTAGGCCATCACGGCGCAGCGCGCCTTCGCCTCGCCGAACTCGGTCGCATTGACCGTGCCGATGCCGGTGATGATGCCGTCGCCGGGCGTGTTCTCGATCAGGTCCTGCAATTCGCGGCGGCGGCGCTGCGCGGCGAAGGCGAGAGCGCCGTATTCGATGAAGCTGCCCGGATCGCAGAGCTGGTCGACGTTCTCGCGCGCCGTGCGCTGGTTCGTCTTGCGCCGGCGCGCCACGGCGGCGGGACGGTTCGCGTCATAGCCATAGGCGTGACGGTTGAGCGATTCCTGCAGGTCGGGACGGATGAATTCCGGATCGACGATCGTGTGCTCTTCCGCGCTGCCGGCCGCGACATCTTCGGGCACCAGATAGAGCAGGACGTCGCCTTCGAACAGCACCGTGCCGGGCGTTTGCGCCAGCGATTGCACGCGGCCGGAGGCGGGCGCGGCGACCAGATGTTCCATCTTCATCGCCTCCAGCACCGCGACGGCGGCGCCCTGGCGCACCACGTCGCCGGGCTTCACGTCGATCGAGACGACCTTGCCCTGCATCGGCGCGGGAACCGGCACGGTGCCGTCCGGTGCTGTGATCACGGCCCGGACGGTGGCTTGCGGCGCGGTGATGGCCTGCGTGGGCGCCGGCTTCCAGTCGGCGGCGGCGGCGACCAGCTCGGCCATGTGGTCTTCGACATAGCGCGTGTGCGTCTTGCCGTCGTGCACGTCGGGCCGCGCGATCAGTGCGTGCAGGAAACCGAGATTGGTCGCGACGCCGCCGATGGCGAACTCGTGCAGCGCGCGCTTGGCGCGCGCCATCGCGCTCGCGTAATCGGGACCGTGCACGATCAGCTTGGCGAGCAAGGGATCGAACGCGGGATTGGTCGTGTAGCCTTCATAGCCGAAGGTGTCGACGCGCACGCCGGGACCGCTGGGCGGGGTGAAGGTGTTGAGCGTGCCGCCGGACGGCTTGATGGTGCCGTCGCTTTCCATCTTCTCCATGTTCACGCGCAGTTGCACCGCGGTGCCGCGCGGCACGGGCACGTTGTCCTGATGCAGGCCGATGTCGCGCAGGCTTTTGCCGCGCGCCAGCGCGATCTGCACGCCGACGAGATCGATGCCGGTGACCTCCTCGGTGACGGTGTGCTCGACCTGCAGGCGCGGGTTGGCCTCGATGAAGGCGAAGGCGTGCGCGTGGCGCGCCGGATTCGGGTTCACCAGGAACTCGAAGGTGGCGAGGCCGGTGAGATTCACGTCGTCGGCCAGCCACACCGCCGCATCGCAGAGCTGGCGGCGCAGTGCGGGATCGAGGCCCGGCGCCGGCGCGATCTCGACGATCTTCTGGTGGCGGCGCTGCAGCGTGCAGTCGCGCTCCCAGATGTGGCTCGCCGATTTGCCGTCGCCCGCGACCTGGACCTCGATGTGCCGCGCGCCCGGCATCAGCTGTTCGGCATAGACCTGGTCGTTGCCGAACGAGGCCTTGGCCTCGGACTGGCAGCGCGCATAGGCGGCCTCGATCTCGTCCTCGCGCGTGACGATGCGCATGCCGCGCCCGCCGCCGCCGGCGATCGCCTTGATGATGATCGGGCCGTTCACCTTGCGGAAGAAGTCGCGCGTCTGCGCCAGGGTCGCGGGGCCCTGCGTGCCGGCCAGCACCGGCACGCCGAAACGCTCGGCCAAGGCGCGGGCGCGCGCCTTGTCGCCGAAGATCGACAGCACGTTCGGCGACGGGCCGATGAAGGTGAGGCCGAAGCTCTCGCACGCCTTGGCGAACTCTGCGTTCTCCGAGAGGAAGCCATAGCCGGGATGCACCGCCTCGCAATGCGCCGCCTTGGCGGCCGCGACCACGCGCGCGATGTCGAGATAAGCGGCGGGTCCGGACGCGCCCAGCGGCTGCGCGCTGCCGGCGGCCCTGACGTGCGCCGAGGCGGCATCGTCGTCCGAATAGACGGCGACGGTGCGGATGCCGAGCTCGGCGGCGGCGCGCGCGATGCGCACCGCGATCTCGCCGCGGTTGGCGATCAGGATGCTGTTGAAGCTCATGGCGAGAGTCCGGGGATGGTGGTCCCCGGACTCTGCCATGTCTGCCGAAGCTTACAAAGTGGCCCGGATGCCCGCGAAGGCCGCAGTTCCGGTCACGCCATAGCCCAGGACCTCCTCGGTCCGGTCGTCGAACACGTTGTCCACGCGGCCGTAGAGCTGCCACTGGCCGGTCAGGTCGTAGGACCCGAACAGGTTGACCTCGGTGTGGCTGGTCATGCGGTTGAAGTTGCTCGCATCGTCGAAATGCGGCCCGAAATAGGTCGCCGACGCGCCCAGCGTCACCGCGTCGAACGCCTTCCAGGTGACGACCGCGCTGCCGAGGTTGTCGGGCCGGCGCGCGAGGTCGGTGTGGGTGAGTTCGTTGCGCGAGGTCATGTTGGTCCAGTCGAGCTTGACGTTCAGCGTGTCGGTGACGTCGGCCGCCACTTCGGCTTCGACGCCCTGGCCGCGCGTCTTGTCGATGTTGATGTAATAGCCGAAGGCCGCCAGGCGCTGCGGGCAGCCGGGCGCGTCGGCCGGCGTGAAGCAGTTCTGGAAGCCGATCTGGTTGTCGGTGTGCCGGTCGAAATACGTCAGCGACGTGCGCACGCGGTTGTCCAGGAACTGATTGTCGAAGCCCGCCTCCCAGCCCGTCGCGGTCTCGGGCTTCAGCGTGTCGATCGGATTGGAGTTCGGGCCGAACTCCTGGAACAGGCTCGGCGCCTTGAAGGCGCTGCCGGCGTTCGCGCGCAGCGTCATGTTCAGCCCGGTCAGCTGATAGGCGCCGTTGACCTTGTAGGAGGTGTGCGTGCCGAACTGGTCGTCGTCGTCCAGCCGCACGCCGGCGGTGAGCGTCAGCTTGTCGAACAGCGTCGTCTGGCCCTGCAGGTAATAGCCGGTCAGCCGGTCATGGCCGAGTTCGACGGGGGGCGAGAACGTCGCGAAGACGCCGAAATTGTTGTTGCGGAAGGTGCTCTCTTCCGTCTCGGCGCCGAAGGTGAGCTGGTTGTTGGCGTCGATGTCGAACACGCCCTGATACTCGAAGCGCGCGGTCGAGGAGAAGAACTGGTAGTTCAGGTGCGTGACGTCGGACGAGGAATCGAAGAACGCCCGGTCGCCCTCGGTCGCGATCACGGCGACGCGGTTGTGGAAGCGGCCGCCGAACAGATCGACATTGACGCCGAGATAGCCGGTCTTCAATTCATTGGTGTTGTTGGCCGCCGAGTCCGCCACCAGGAAATTGGGCGGGCCGCCGAAGCCGTCGTCGAAATCGTCATGCCCGTGGGTGTAGTAGCCGCGCAGGTCGACCGAGATGTTGTCGGCCAGATGGGCGCGCAGGTTCATCGTCGCGCCGTAATTGGTGTAGCCGTCGTTCTCGTGATTGCCGTTGCGGGAGTCGGCGGTCGACGGGCCGCTGTCGGTCAGGACATTGATGCCGCCGCCATATTCCAGGAAACCCTCCGTGCCGTGCACCGCGGCATTGGCGTGGAAAGTGCCGAACGAGCCGCCCTCGGCGGTGGCGTTCAGCGCGAAGGGCGTGTCGCCGCCGCGGTTGGTGATGATGTTGATGATGCCGCCGATGGCGTCGGAGCCGTAGAGCGTCGATTGCGGTCCGCGCAGCACCTCCACGCGGCTGATCGAATTGACCAGCAGGTCGCCGAGCGCGGTGGCGGCGCTGTCGTCGGTCACGGATGGATCGTTGACGCGCACGCCGTCGATCAAAACGACGGTCTGGCCCGCTTCGGCGCCGCGCAGCGAGATGCTGGCCGGCTGACCGAGGCCGCCATTGCGCACCACGACGAGGCCGGGCGTTTCTTCGAGGATGTCGGTCAGCGCGACGGTCTGCTGGGTCTGGATATCCTGCGCGGTGATGACCGATACATCGGCGCCGGTGACGGCGAGCGGCTGGTCGGTGCGCGTGGCGGAAACCACCACGGTCTCCGGCGTCGTGATCGTATCGGCACGCGCGGCCGTGACGAACGCGGCGAGCGCGGCGGTGGATAGCAACAAGGACTTCTGCATGGCGTACTCCTGTGGTGCAGGAGCCGGCGCGGGATTGGAAAAAAGCTGGAATGCCCCCACGACGACTCGACTTGTCGCCACGGCGGTTTCTCCCGCGATCTCCGCCACACCCCGTGCGGAAACTGGACGACGGCGCGAGGCAGGTCTCCTGGCTCCCGGGTCGTCGCTCGCTGCCCGCCTTCCCAAGGCTTTCGCCTCAGTGGCATGTGGACAGTCTGCTTGCCGGTCACAGTTGCGGGGGCAGCCGCGGTCTTGAACCGCGTTCCCTAAACCAAGCGCGTGCGCGGAACCTATGGGCGAGGGGGCGGCACGTCAATCGGCGGCTGCAGGAAGCCTCCGCAGTGCGTCTTGCGCGCAACGCCTCTCTCACTAGTGTGACGGCATGATTCGTTTTTGGCGCGGACTCGCCCTGTTTTTCGCGATCGGCACCGCCTTCGCGGCGGCGCCCGATCCGATCGTGCCGCACTACGCTTCCATTCGCCGCGGCGAGGCCAATCTGCGCGAGGGCCCGTCCTACGATCACCGCATCCTGTGGGTCTACAAGCACAAGGACTATCCGGTGAAGATCGTCGGCGGCTTCGATGCCTGGCGCCGCGTCAAGGACAGCGACGGCACAACCGGATGGATGCATCACACGCAATTGAGCGACAAGCGCAGCGTGCTCTTCATCGGCTTCACCAGATCTCCCTTGCGATCCGGCGCCGATCCGCATTCCAAGATCGTCGCCTTCGCCCAGCCCGGCGTTGTGGCGTGGCTCAAGGCGTGCGAGCCTTCGGCGTGCGAAGTGGACGCGAACGGCACCCAGGGTTGGGCCGACAAGCGCGACATCTGGGGAGTGGAGACGGGTGAAGTCTTCCAGTGATGGAGGCGAGGGCGCGGGTTCGCCCGCGCGGCGGTTGGCGTCCGGCGGCGAGGCGGTGGCGACCGGCGATCCGGTGGCGGAAGCGGGGCTGGCGCCCACGGGTCTCGCGGCCTGGCTGCACAAGCCGGACGGTTTGTCCGCGACCGGTGGACCCATCGCCAGCAAGCTCGGCCAGGTGTCCTGGGCGATGTTCGAATGCGCCCGCATTCCCTATGTGCTGCTGGTCACGATCTATCTCTTCGCGCCCTATTTCACGCGCGTGGTGGTCGGCGATCCGGTCAAGGGGCAGATTCTCTGGTCGGCGATCTCGTCCTGGGGCGGCATCGCCACCGCCTTCGCCGCGCCGTTCCTGGGCGCCATCGCCGATATCGGCGGGCGCCGCAAGCCGTGGATCTTCGTCTACACGGTCATCATGATCGTCTCGATGATCGCGCTGTGGATCGCCAAGCCGCATGCCACGTCCTCGGACATCATCCTGCTGGCGATCGCGATCATCGCGGCGAACTTCGCCTACGAGTTCTCGAGCGTGTTCCACAACGCCATGCTGCCCACCATCGCACCGCATGAGCGTGTGGGGCCGCTGTCGGGGCTGGGGCTGTCGCTGGGCAATTTTGCCGGAGTGCTGCTGCTGGGGTTCATGATCGTGGCGTTTTCGGCGCCCGGCCATGTCACATGGCCGTTCGTGCCGAGCCATCCTTTGTTCGGCGTGAACCAGGCGGCGCACGACCCGGAGCGGCTGACGGGTCCGATCTCGGGCCTGTGGCTGCTGGTGTTCAGCATCCCGCTCTTCCTCTTCACGCCCGACAAGCCCGATACCGGCGTCCCCGTGTTGGAGCAGATGCGCCGTGGCGTCGGCGCGGTGTGGGGCACGGTCAAGAGCCTCAAGCATTACCGAAACGTCGCGATGTATCTGATCGCGCGCATCTTCTTCAACGACGGCATGGGCGCGGTGCTGCTGTTCGGCGGCATCTATGCGGCCGTGACGTTCGATTTCGGCGCGCTGACCATGATGATCTACGGCATCGAGCTCAGCGTCTTCGCGGTGATCGGCGGCTTCGTCGGCGGCTGGCTGGACAACCATCTGGGCTCCAAGCGCGCGATCTTCGTCAGCGTCGGCGGCACGCTGGTGTTCTTCACGCTGAGCCTCACCATGGCGCCGGACCGCATCCTGTGGTTCATCCCCTATGACCTGCACGCGGCGCCGATCAATTCGCTGCCGTTCTTCAACACCTGGCCACAGGTGATCTATCTCGGCATCGTCAACGGCGTGGCGGTGCTGATCACCGCCGGCTACGCCAACGCCCGCACGATGATGGCGCGCCTGACCCCGCCGGAGAAGATGACGGAGTTCTTCGGCCTGATGTCGCTGTCCGGCACGGCCGCGACGCCGTTCGCCAATGCCTCGGTGACGATCATGACGGCCTGGACGATGAGCCAGCGCGGCGGCCTGCTCGCGATCATCGGTTTCCTGGTGGTCGGCTTGGTGCTGATGGCCTTCGTGAAGGAAGAGCGCGCGGTGGCGGTTTGAGGAACGAATGATCGCTGCCGCTGTCTTCGGGCTCGCACTGGTTCTGGCAGATGGCGGCGCGAGTGTGCTTGCGCCGAAAGCGGCCTGCCAGTTGGTCTCCGAACAAAGCACTCCGACCGGTGCATACACGATTGCCGGAACCTATTTCGCCGATGGGATGCATGGCGCGGTGCTGGAGATACCGCAATGCGATCAGGCCCTCATCGATCCGGCATTCGCCGACGACGTCGCGGCGCGGATAGCGGATTATCACGAGACTTTCCGTGCGAAATGCGGCGGATATCTGATGGGCAACTATATCCGCGGGGCGTTCACCGGCCACTTCGTCGCAAGGGACGTTGACCTTGGTGCCCCGTACGGTCACGTGAACGAGAAGGCCTTGGTCATCGATCGCATCGAGTCGAAGAGCTTGGATGCCGGATCGATCGTCTGCCCGGCTAAGGCGCCGGACACGCCGCCGGCGCCGCGTACGCCGCGTTGAGATAGGCCGCGAGCCGCAATCCTCCAAGCCCGAGCTGTTTGTCGAGGATCGGCAACTGCGCCTTGAGATACGCGTCGTCCAGCACGTTGTTCGCGGGCTTGGCGGCCCACACGCCCTGCGCCACCGCATGCGTCGAAAGCAGCCAGTCGGTCGGCGTGCCGGCGGTCGCGGCCGGATCCGTCGCCTCGGGCGATTTGAGGAAGCCCGCCTCGATCCGGTCGACGTCGGCACCCCAGTCGAAGGCGAGGCGCTGCAGCAGCGTCGAATCCCACACGCGGTGGAAATTGTCGTCCTGCTCGCAGTTCTTGAAGCAGGTGATGCCCTTGAAGGTCACCTTCACCGCGATGTCGTTGCCGCCGCGCGCCTCATCCACCGTGTGCATGGGCTGATGCAGATCGCCGATCAGGTGCACGATGAAGCGCAGCGCATCCAACTTCGCCGCGCCGTTGCCGCACAGCATCTGCACGCGCAGCCGCGCCAGCGCCGCGATGGTGCAGTCGCCCCTGGGGCTCGGCTTGCACTCGCGCGCGGGGTCATAGGTGGTGTCGGCGATGGGAATGTCGACGAAGTGCCAGTCGTAGCTGTCGGGATGGCTGGCGCGCTGATCGTCGGCCCAGCTCGCGACCGAGGCGAGCGAATGGCCTTTGCCGAGGATGGCATCGACGGCAGCCTGCGCCTGCGGGGTCAGGCGGCGCTGCGCGATCTCGGCGACGATGGAATGGCCTTCCTGGCCCCAGCCGAAAGCGAGCTGCCACGAGGCCGCCCAAAGGGTCAGCCCCACCACCATCCACCGTGCACGCATCGAAGAGTCCCTTACCGGATGGGCGCGAGGTTATCGGCACGAACCGGTGGGGACAAATGAAGAGATGAAGATGAAAAAGAATAACCTCCCCATAAAAGGGGAGGTTATTTTCTCAGTGATGGTGATGATGGTCGTGATCGTCGTCGATCACGGCCGGCGGCGGAGGCGGCGGTGGATCGTCGTCGACGCGCCAGTCGTAGTCGTGGCCGTAGAACCCATCGGTGTGGCCGCCTTGCGGCAGGCTGCGCTCGCGCGTGCCGCGGTCTTCCCATTGCTGGCCGACATGGTCGCCGTCGCGCCAGCGGCGCTCCCAATGCTCGGCGTCGTAGCAGTGGCCGCTCACGCAGGGCGGAGATGCGCCGTCATGCTCGTCGGCCACGTCGCGATGGTCGTAGCCGTCGCGGCGGTCGTGCCCATCGCGGTCGCCGTCGCGCCCCTCGTGGTCATGGCCGCGGCAATCGTGATCGCAGTCGTCGCGCACATACCGGCGGCAGCCGTCTTCGCAATCGCGGTGGCGGCGATAATGGCGCCGGCAGCCGTCATGGCATCCGCCGTCATAGCGTGCGCCGCAACCGCTGTCGCAGACGCTGCCGCAGCCATAGCTGCAGCCGTAGCCGCCGAAGTGGTGGAACTGGATTTCGGGCACCGGATCGAAGGGGTCGAGCAGCACCGCGCCCGCGGTCGCGACGCCGGCCGAAGCAGGCGCCGCCGCGAACAGTGCCAGCACCGCGCCCAACGCAGCGGGGATCAGGGATCGCAGGGTCATCATCGCAACACCTCTCACAGAAGCCCGGTCAGTTCTGGCCGGGATGCGGCGCTTCGTTCGCCGCGGCATTCAACAGGTTGCCGAGCTGGTTCATCGTCGGGTGGAAGCCCGCGACGGCCGACATCGTCATGTAGTCGTTGGATTTGTGCAGGTCCTGGTCGACGCCCGGCGGACCCACCTTGTAGAGCACGCCCAGATGATAGAGCGCGGCCGGATAACGCTGATCGGCGGCGCGCAGGAACCAGTATTCCGAGCGGGCATAGTTCGTCACCACGCCGAGGCCCTTGGCGTACATCACGCCCAGCATGTTCTGCGAGTTGGCGTCGCCGTCGACCGCCGCCATCTGGATGGCGCGCACCAGCTGCGTCGCGGTGAGCTGGCCGCTGGCGCCGTCGGGCAGCGAGGCCTGGAACTGCACCACCGCCTGCGGCCCCTTGAAGCCGAGGAAGAACAGCGCATGGCGCACCACGTCCTGCGGGATCGCGCCGGCCAGTGCGAGCGCGCGCTGGCGTTCCAGCGTCGGCACGCATTCGTCGGTCAGCGGCACGCCGCCGGCCGACGAGCCGGTCGGATAGAATTCATAGGGCGCGAACCAGTAGTGGAAGGCCTTGGACTGCTTCTCCACGATGCGTGCGCCGAGCGCACTGCCGCGCAGATAGCCTTCGACGGTGTTGAGGTAGCCGCGCCCTAGCGGACTGCCCATGGCGTCGGCGATGTGGAAATAGGTGAGCGCCTCCGAATCGTTCGGGACCATCACCGACGGCGAAGGCCTGTCGCCGCCGCGTTCGCGATAGCCGCGCTCGCGATACCCGCTGCCTCTGTGGGCGTAGCGGTCATAGCTGCCGCCGCCATAGCTGCCGCTGTAGCCGGAATCGTCGTCGTCGTCCGATTCGCGCGTGGCGCGCGTCTCGTTGATGCGGCCGAGGTCGAGGAAGCCGTCCGCGCCGTGGCAGGCGAGGATGTAGGTGATGCGGTCATGCGCTTCGGTGCGCTGCTCGGTGGAGAGCTCGAGCAGGATCTCTTGCTGCTTGTCCATCGCATGACCGCGGCGGGTGCGGATGACGTCGGCGGCCTCGTCGTCCCAGGCGCGCGCACGGCTCATGCGGTTGCGGCCCGCGAGGTAGTACCAGACATACGCTTCTACCGGATCGTAATAGCGGCTGTCGCTGGGATTGGCGTAGATGTCGCCGAGCTTCACCTGCGCCAGGAAATCGCCGTTCTGCCATGCCGCCTGGCGCCAGACCTTCACGGCGGCTTCCAGGCTGATGTGGTTCATCGCGTAATTGCCGTCGGCATAGTCGGCGGCGGCGCGGGACAGCGAAAGCGCCACCGGCGCCGCCAGAAGCGACGTCACGGCCATGACGCGAGCCACTTTCCAAATTCCCACGGCTCAATCCCCCGACCGCCGCAAAACCCAATGACGTGTTCTGATCTGAAATGCCAAACAAGGCTTAACGTTAACAGAAAGACGGCGAAGTTGCGACTCCGTGCGCGCGTTCGCTGTGAACGGTGGCGTGAACGTTAGGGTTAACGGAAATGTTCCCGGCCGTGCCTTCGCGTGAGTCGCTTGTGCGACTCAGTGCCGGAAATGACGCATCCCGGTGAAAACCATGGCGAGCCCGGCTTCGTCGGCGGCGTCGATCACTTTTTGATCGCCGATCGAGCCGCCCGGCTGGATCACCGCCGTCGCGCCGGCGTCCGCCACCGCCATCAAGCCGTCGGGAAACGGAAAGAAGGCCTCCGACGCGGCCGACGAGCCGACGGTGCGCGGCTGCGCCCAGCCGGCCGCCGTCGCGGCATCCTTCGCCTTGATCGCGGCGATGCGCGCCGAGTCGACCCGGCTCATCTGGCCGGCGCCGATCGCGGCGGTGGAATTGTCCTTCACATAGACGATGGCGTTCGACTTCACATGCTTGCCGATGGTGAAGGCGAGCAGCATGTCGGCGATCTCCTGCGGCGTCGGCTGGCGCTTCGTCACGACCTTGAGGTCGGCGGCGGTGACGCGGCCGTTGTCGCGCGTCTGCACCAGGATGCCGCCCGACACCGAGCGGAAGGTGAGCCCGGCCGCATGCGCGTCGGGAAGCCCGTTCGCGATCAGGAGGCGCAGGTTGCGGCGCGCGGCCAGGATCTTGCGCGCGTCCTCATCCGCGCCAGGCGCGATGATCACTTCGGTGAACAGCTTGGCGATCTCCTCCGCCGTCGCGCCGTCGAGCGGGCGGTTGAAGGCGAGCACGCCGCCGAAGGCGCTGACCGGATCGCAGGCGAGCGCGTCGCGATAAGCCTGCGCCAGCGTCGGTGCGAGCGCCACGCCGCACGGATTGGCGTGCTTGATGATCGCGCAGGCGGCCGAGGCGTGGGGATCGAACTCGGCGACCAGCTCATAGGCCGCGTCGGTGTCGTTGATGTTGTTGTAGGAGAGTTCCTTGCCTTGCAGCTGCTCGGCGCTGGCGACGCCCGGGCGCGGATCGCCGGTGACGTAGAACGCCGCTTCCTGGTGCGGATTCTCGCCATAGCGCAGCGGCTGGCGCAGCGTGCCGGCGAAGCTGCGGCGGCGCGGCGGCGCCTTGTCGCCTTCCTTGGCCAGCTCGCCGGCGAACCAGTTCGACACCGCGGCGTCATAGGCGGCGGTGCGCGCGAAGGCGATCTGTGCCAGGCGGCGGCGCAGCGCGCCCGACACGGCGCCCGTGTTGGCGTCCATCTCGCCCAGCACGAAGGCGTAGTCCTCGGGATCGGTCACCACCGTGACCCATTCGTGGTTCTTGGCGGCGGAGCGCGTCATCGCCGGACCGCCGATGTCGATCTGCTCGATCGTGTCCTCGAAGCCGGCGCCCTTCGCGACCGTCGCCTCGAACGGATAGAGATTGGAGACCAGAAGATCGATGCCCTCGATGCCGTGCTCGCGCATCGCCGCCGCGTGGTCGGGCTTGTCGCGCAACGACAGGAAGCCGCCATGCACTTTGGGATGCAGCGTCTTCACCCGGCCGTCCATCATTTCGGGAAAGCCGGTGACCTCGGAGATGTCGGCGACGGCGAGCCCGGCGTCGCGCAGCGCCTTGGCCGAGCCGCCGGTCGAGATCAGCTGGACGCCATGGCGAACGAGCCCTTGGGCGAATTCGACGAGGCCGGCTTTGTCGTAGACCGAAAGCAGCGCGCGGCGGATGGGGCGGTGCGTCATGACGCGACTCGGGGGCGGTGCGGTTACAGGGGGCTTTACCGCCGGAAGAACCAGAAAAGAAGTGCCACAACGACGCTGGTAGCCAGGGAATAGAGCACGGGGATGTGGATATGCAGGTTCCCGTGGTCGTACAGGATGTCGCCGGGCAGCGGATCGAGCTCCATCAGGGCGATCGCCTGGCTGAACACCAGCGCCCCCACAAGGACGATCACGAGGTAGATCAACCAGCGCATGGGCGGCAGGGTGGGGCAATTGCACCGATCTGTCCATTCCCTCGCCACGCCAACCACCTGTCATGGCCCGCAAAAGCGGGCCATCCAGTTGGTGCGCCACATTTTTCCCAGTTTGAGCTGCGTCACCTGGATGGCCCGCTTTTGCCGGCCATGACAATGAAAGCGCTATTTCCTCTGAAACGCCTCGAGCTGCGTCAGCAGCGCCTTCACATCATTGGTCAGCGCTTCCAGCGTCTCCGCCTGCTTCTTCTTGCGCTGCTCCTCGTCGCTGTCCTCGCTGATCTCCTCGACGTTCTCCTGGATCTCGCCGACGTCTTCCTGGATCTCCGCGACGTCTTCCTTGATGTCCTCGACGTGCTCGCCGAGCTCTTCGACGTTCACGTGCAAGGTCTCGACGTCCTGCTCGACACCCTTCAGGCTCGCCGCCTGCCGGTTGACGCTGAACTGGATGAAGATCGCCAGATAGATCGCTTCCAGCGACACCACCGTGGTCAGTACCAGCAGCATCGTGTCCCAGGGCGCGATATGGAGGACCGGCAGCGCGAAGGCGACGACGAACGCCACCGTGTGCAGCGCCAGCGAGGCCGGCGAGCCGACCCAGACGATCAGCTTCTCGATCGCCGCCGCGGTCGCGGTGACGGACGGGCTCGTTTCGACGTGCGCCGTGTCGGACATCGCGGCGGACCTGATTGGAGGGTTGGAACGCCTCCCAATGGGCCTCTAAAACGCCGATTGCAAGCCTTAAATCGACGTCAGATCGCCATCGGCGTGACGCCCAGCCGGGCGAAGAGCTGGTGGTCGTGGCTCTCTTCCGGGTTGGGCGTGGTGAGCAGCTTGTCGCCGTAGAAGATCGAGTTGGCGCCGGCCAGAAAACACAGCGCTTGCGCCTCGTCGCTCATCTCGCCGCGCCCCGCCGAGAGGCGGACCATCGATGTCGGCATCACGATGCGCGCCACCGCGATAGTGCGCACGAAATCGATCGCGTCGAGCGGCGCGCTGTCGCCGAGCTTGGTGCCCTTGATCTTGACGAGGCCGTTGATCGGCACGCTCTGCGGGTGCTCGGGCAGGGTGGCGAGGGCCAGCAGCATGCCGACGCGGTCATCCTCGCCCTCGCCCATGCCGACGATGCCGCCGCAGCACACATTGATGCCCGCCCCGCGCACTTCGGCCAGCGTATCGAGCCGGTCCTGGAACGTCCGCGTCGTGATGATCTGCGAGTAATACTCCGGCGAGGTGTCGATGTTGTGGTTGTAGTAGTCGAGGCCTGCCGTCTTCAGCCGCGCCGCCTGCGGTCCCGTCAGCATGCCGAGCGTCACGCAGGTCTCCATGCCGAGCGCCTTGACGCCCTCGACCATCGTGCAGACCGCTTCGAGGTCCTTGTCCTTGGGCGAGCGCCACGCCGCGCCCATGCAGAACCGCGTCGCGCCGGCCGCCTTGGCGGCGCGCGCATCGGCCAGCACCGTTTCGATCTCCATGAGCTTGGAGGCCTTGAGGCCCGTCTCGGAGCTCGCGCTCTGCGAGCAGTAGCCGCAATCCTCCGGGCAGCCGCCGGTCTTGATCGACAGCAGCGTCGAGATCTGCACCTCGTTGGCGCTGAAGTTCTGCCGGTGCACCATCTGGGCGCGGAAGATGAGGTCGGCGAAAGGCAACGCGAACAGGCGCGCGATCTCTTCGCGGGTCCAGTCGTGACGGACGGCACCGTCGGCGTGCAGGTCGGGAGCGGGAGCGTTCATGGTGATCTCGGCTTAGCGTGAGAGGACAAACGGCGCAATGATCTACGCCGCCGCTCTGTTTAAACGCGCGCCTCTGGCGCGACCCCTTCCGCCCGGGCACTCGGCCGCGCCGAGACGCGCGCGTGCCAGGCCTTCAGATGCGTCGCATCGTCGGGGATCGGCATGTCGACGAACTTCGCGAAGTCGAGGCCGCAGAGCAGGACGATATCGGCCATCGAGAAATAATCGCCGACGAGATATTCGCCCCCGCCCGACAGCTCCTTGTCGATCCATTTCATCGCGTTGGCGACGGCCTTGCGCATCACCTTGCCGTAGTCGGGGAACTGGTTCGGGTTGACGAACTTGGTGCGCGGGTCGTCGTTGATCCAGACCTGGCCCATCGGCGTCCACAGCCGGAACTCGGCGCGCCGGATCCACATCTCGACCTCGGCCACCTCGAAGGGCGAGCGGCCGAACAGCGGCGGGGTCGGATGCAGCACCTCGAAATAGCGGCAGATCGCGACCGACTCCGACAGGAAGCGCCCGTCGTCGGTCTCGAGCACCGGCACCTGGCCGAGCGAGTTCTTGGCCATGAAGTCGGGCGCCTTGTGCATGCGCTCCATCATCTTGGTGTGGACCCGTTCGACGCGGCCGGAGAGGCCTTTCTCGTCGAGATAGATGTGCACCTTGCGCGGGTTCGGCGCGGGATAGTTCTCGGTGTAGAGCTTCATGGCGTGGCGTCCGGGGATTTCGCGGGCCGGAGCTTGGAGCGGTACGGCGGCGCGCGCAACCGCGGCCTCTTGGCGGGAGCGTGGGCTGCGGCTATAGAGCTATTCCGCTGCCCGAGTGGTGGAACTGGTAGACGCACTGGACTCAAAATCCAGCGCCCTTGCGGGCATGTCGGTTCGATTCCGACCTCGGGCACCAATTTCCAACATCCCCCAAGCTTGATAGTTCTTGTTTTTTGCAGGGGCGCGCATGGTGAGGTTGTTCGAATATTTCTTTTACGGCGGACTAAGCATTTTCGCAGGATGGTATGCTCCGCGCGTTTTTTTGAGTGCGTCTTGGACACAGAACATTCGTGCAGTGTTTACTGCTGTCCTCACCGATTGAAGGCGCACCGGCTTTTGCCGGCCCTCACCTACGCTTGCCCCACCCGGAGCGTCAGCGGCGCGATCTCGCGCCAGGCGGCGCGGCGGGCGCGGGCCGATGGGGCGCCCAGCATGCGCAGCTGAAGTTCGGCACAGCGGCTGCCGATCTCGGGCCCGCCTTCGCCGCGCAGGCGCATCGCCAGCGCCGCGACCAGGGCCGCGCCGAACATCGTGGTGACGAAATCGTCGACCTTCACCGTGAACAGCTTCTGGCGCGCGCCCAGCGCCATGTCGGCGCGCATGTATCCACCCAGCGCGCCGGCGCGCGGCATCGCCGCGAGCGCGCGATAGACCCCCCAGCCCCAATCCGGCTCGCTCGCCGCCAGCTCGATGAAGTGGCGCGTGCCGCGCGCCACGCGCTCGATCGCATCGGTGACGTCGGCCATCGCCTCGCTGATCCTGCGCGTCACGTCGGACGCCATGCGCAAGGTCAACGCCGCGACCAGCTCGTCCTTGTCCTTGAAGTGCAGATAGAAGGTGCCGTTCGCCACGTCGGCGGCGCGCGCGATCTCGTTGACCGACGTCGCCTCGAAGCCGTTGCGCGCGAACAGGCTCACGGCGGCGTCCATGATGCGGCCGCGCGTGCGCGCGCTCTTGCCCAGATGGCGCGCCTCGCTCGCGAAGATTCCCTGCTCGCTCATGCGTCCGGTGTTAGCTGATTTGCGGGCCCCGATACCACACGACGATACCCAATGCGGGGTTGTATCGCCATGGCGCGTTAAGCGTTTGTTTACCGGTTTGGCGGGCAGGCGCGTGCGTCTTTAAACGAATGTCGGTCTCGCGCGTAGTGTTCCTGCAACCATTCCTAGAAAGCGTGTCCGTGGCGCTGCTACCGTCCGTCCCCCACTCCACACCGTCGCCCGTGCCGCCGCCGCTTGTCGCGTTCGCGGGTCTGCCTTGCGCCGACGCGCTGGCCGCGCGCGATTTTGCGCTGCGCTTCTTTCCGGTGTTCGATTTCCAGCGTCACACGGTGGCGGCGCTGTTCTGCACGCCGATGTTCGAGGGCGACGGCGCGGGCGCGATCTACGGCCATGGCGCTTTCCGTTTCGGTCCGCTCGAATGGGCCGAGATCGATTGCGCCATTCTCGAGCACGCCAACGCTTTCGCGGCGCAGCTTCTGAAGCAAGGCATCGTCGCGGCGGTCGGCGCCTCGGTGAGTTTTTCGACGCTGGACGATCCGCGCGGCCGCGCCCTCTATCGCGAGGCGTTGCGCGGCGCGCATGCCGATACGCAGCCGAACCTGGTGATCAAGATCGAGGACATCCCGGATGCCGCCGGCGCGCAGCGCGTCGGCATGCTGGTGCAGAGTCTGAAAGGTCTGGCGCCGCGCGTCTGGGTGCACCTGCCGGGCAGCCACGTGCCGATGGGCGGGCATGAGATGCTGAGCGCCATGGGCCTGGTGCTGTCGATGCCGGCGAAGCTGCCGTTCCATGGGATGCAGACGGAGGCGCGCTGGCTGGCACGGCAGGCGCAGACGCAGAGTGCGCTCGCCTGCATGGATCATGTCGACAAGCCGAACGAGCTCGATGTGGTGCGCGGCGCGGGCGTGCGCTTCGCGGCCGGGATGGCGTTGGGCCGCCCGGTGCTGGCCGCGACGGCGGAGCCGGACGAGATCCGCTCGGTGCTCTATGCGTGAACGACGCCGGCGATGGCGTGATCGCTGCGCTTGCTTACGACGATGTCGGCGGCGGCGCGGTCGTGGACGATGTGCTCGCGCAGGTTGGGCAGGTTGATGCCGGCCCACACCCGGGCGGCGAAGTCCGCGCGGCCGGCGTCGTCGAAATCGCGGAAGCGGTAATAAAACGAGGTCTGGTCCTGGCGCCCCGCAACCATCAACGGCAGCAGCCGGTTGGTGAACCAGCCTTCGATCACGCTTTCTTCCGCATCGAGATAGATGAGAACGTCGATCGGCGGCTTGGCGTTGGCGAGGTGCAAGCCGTCGAGGAGCAGCACGTCCGGCTTGTCGATCCACAGCGCATTCGACGTGTCGACGTCGTAAGTGACGTGCGAATAGCGCGGCAGCGCGACGCGCTTGCCTGCTTTCACATCCGCCAGCGCCGATCGCAGCGCGTCGAAATCATAGGACTCCGGAAAGCCCTTGCGCATCGCCAGGCCGCGCTCGGCGAGCACCGCATTGGGGAACAGGAAACCGTCGGTCGCGACCGCCTCGACCGTCGCCGGCCATGCCGCCACCTGATCGCGCAGCTGCGCTGCGAAGGTGCTCTTGCCCACCGCCACGCTGCCCGCGACGCCGACGATCAGCGGCGTACCCGGTATGACGCGGGCGTGCAGCGTGCCTGCGATGGAAGCAAGGTCGGACATCGCACGCACTATGGCATCGGGGAGCCGAGCCCGCTATCACCAAGCCATGCGGATTCTGGTGACAGGCGCGTCGGGCTGGCTCGGCACGACGCTGGTGCCGCGGCTCAAGGCCGGCGGCCACACGGTGGTGGGGCTCGATCCCAAGCCGGGCGCCACGACCGATGTCGTGGGCTCGGTCGCCGACCGCGCGCTGGTGCGGTCCGTGATCGGCGACCACCGGATCGACGCCGTCGTCGCCGGCGGCGCGCTGCACAAACCGAACATCGAGACGCATGCCCGCGAGGACTTCCTCGACGTCAATGTGCGCGGCACCTTCAACCTGCTGGAAGAGGCCGCGGCGCAGGGCGTGTCGCGCTTCGTCTTCACCTCGACCACCTCGCTGATGGTGAGCCGCGAGATCCGCGCCGCCACGGCGCCGCAGGCGGTGTGGATGACGGAGGACTTCGTGCCGATGCCGCGCAACATCTACGGCGTCACCAAGCTCGCGGCCGAGCATCTGTGCCGCCTGACGCACGAGCTGCACGGCATGCCGGTGATCGCGATCCGCACCGCGCGGTTCTTCCCGGAAGTCGACGACATGGCGCACGAGATCCATCAGTCCGGCCCCAACACCAAGGCCAACGAGCTTCTGTTCCGCCGCCTGACGGTCGCGGATGCTGCCGAGGCACATGTCACCGCGCTCGAGAAGGCGCCCGACATCGGCTTCGACGTCTTCATCGCCTCGTCGATGCCACCCTTCACCCGCGCCGACTGCGCCGCGCTCATGACGGACGCGCCCGCCGTGGTGGCGCGCCATTTCCCGGATTACCCGGCGGTGTACGAAAAGCTCGGTTGGACGATGTTCGACCGCATCGATCGCGTCTACGATCCGTCGCGCGCGTTCGAGAAGATGGGCTTCCGCTGCCGCACGGGCTTTGCGGAGACGCTGGCGGAGCTGAAAGCCGGCCGCATGCCGCCGCATCTGACGACGAGCGCTTGACTCGCGGAGCTTGTCATCCGCCGCGCCCCTTCGACGCCGCCTGCGGCGTCGCTCAGGATGACGTGCGGCGGACCCAGTTGAAGTCTGCGCTGCTAGCGAAGACGGTACCTGGGTAGCCCGCATTCGCGGGCTATGACACTGTGTTTGTGTTTGCGAGTCTTGAAGGAAAAGTCTTGAACAACTCCGCCGCCATGATCGCCGCGCGCCTGGAGCGCCTGCCGCCCGGCCGCGCGATGTGGACGCGCGTGGTGCTGCTCTCGCTCGGCGGCTTCTTCGAGTTCTACGACATGTTCATGTCGGCCTATGTCGGGCCGGGTTTGGTGAAGGCCGGTATCTTGACGCCGGCGACGCCGGGCCTGTTCGGCACACAAGGGCTGGCGGGTTTCGTCGCGGCGTTCTTCGCGGGCCTCTTCGTCGGCACCGCGCTGTTCGGCTTCGTCGCCGACCGCTTCGGGCGGCGCACGATCTTCACCTTCTCGCTGCTCTGGTACACCGCCGCCGCCGCGATCATGGCGTTCCAGACCACCGCGTTCGGGCTCGACCTGTGGCGCTTCATCGCCGGCGTCGGCATCGGCGTGGAGCTGGTCACCATCGACACCTATATCGCCGAGCTGGTGCCCAAATCGGTGCGCGGCCGCGCCTTCGCCTTCAACCAGGTGGTGACGTTCAGCGCGATCCCGGTGGTGGCGCTCTTGGCGTGGCGGCTGATCCCGCTGCAGCCGTTCGGGCTCGACGGCTGGCGCTGGGTGGTGCTGGCGGGATCGGCCGGCGCCCTCGTCGTCTGGTACATCCGCCTGCAGGTGCCCGAGAGCCCGCGCTGGCTGGCGCAGCACGGCCGCGGCGACGAGGCGGGCGCCATCGTCGCGCGCTTCGAGGCGCAGGCCGTCGCAGAAGGTGCGGTGCTCGCCGAACCCGCCGCCGAACCGGTGGAAGCGCCGCGCGGCCGCTTCGCCGAGATCTTCGCGCCGCCCTATCTGGGGCGTACCGCGATGCTCATCGTCTTCAACCTGTTCCAGACGGTCGGCTTCTATGGCTTCAGCAACTGGGTGCCGAGCTTTTTGATCAGCCAGGGCATCGAGACGACCAAGTCCCTCGGCTACACCTTCCTGATCGCCATCGCCGCGCCGTTCGGTCCGCTGCTGGCCTCGCTCTTCACCGACAGGATCGAGCGCAAATGGGCCATCGTCGGCGGCGCGGTCTGCGTCGCGGTGTTCGGACTCCTCTTCGGCAGCATGCGCGTGCCGGCGTTTCTGATCCTGTTCGGCGCGCTGGTGACGCTGGCGAACAACATCATGAGCTTCTCCTTCCACGCCTATCAGGCCGAGCTTTATCCGACGCGCGTGCGCGCTCTGGCGGTGGGCTTCGTCTATTCGTGGAGCCGGCTCGCGACGGTGTTCAATACCTTCCTGATCGCCTTCGTCCTGAAGAGCGCCGGGACGAGCGGCGTGTTCGCGCTGATCGCCGCCAGCATGGGCGTGGTGGCGCTGACGATCGGGCTTTTCGGCCCGAAGGTGCGCGGGCGGACGCTGGAAGAGATTTCGCGGTAGGGATTATCTCTAACTGAAAACCCTATTGTCATGGCCCGCGACTGCGGGCCGTCCAGTTGGGTTCTGCACAGTGGTCATAGGTTCTCGGACACATGTCGCGAAAATTCGCAAGGCGTACCGCTATCACCTGGATGGCTCGCTTTTGCGGGTCATGACAGGTTTTGTTTTGTTCGCGGCCGAGTTCGTTTCGTCCAAAGCCGCGCCGAGCACCGACGAAATCCGCAGCGCCGCGTCGACCACCGCCTTCACCGGCCGCGCGAAGCCGCTTTCGATCCAGTCGCGCGCGATCTGCACCACCGCGCCGGCGATGCCGGCGCGCAGCATCGGATCGAGGCGCATCGGTGCGCCGTGCCACGCCTCGGCCAGAAGATCGGTGAAGCGCTCGAAGGTCGCGCCGGCGATCGCATGCACCGCAGGGCTGACGTCCGACGCCTCGATCACGAACACGCGCGCCTGCGGCGGCTGCGCCTGCAGGCCGCGATAATAGGCGGTGAGGATGGCGCGCGCCTTCTTCTCCGGCGTGCCCGCCGCCGCCGTGCCGGCGGCGCGCACCGCGTTCAGCATCTTCTCGCAAACGCTCTGGAACAGCGCGAGGAACAGCGCCTCGTTGTTCGCGAAGCTCTCGTAGAAATAACGCTCGGTCAGCCCGGCTTCGTCGCAGATCGCCTTGACGGTGGCGCCGCGATAGCCGCGCAGCGCATAGACGTCGCAGGCCGCCTTGATCAGCGTCTCGCGGCGCGCCAGGCGGCGTTCTTCGGGGCTCGCGCCGAGATAGGTGCGGGTGGTCGCCATCCGGGCATATTACGCCGCTCGCGCTGTAATTGACAATGCGCGTTGTCAACAATAGACAGGCAGCCAGAGCCATGCCGGAGAATGCCATGCCGTCCGCGAAACTGTTCGAGCCGCTCGCGCTCATGCACGGCCCGGCGATGAAGAACCGCTTCATGCTGGCGCCGCTGACCAATTGCCAGAGCCATCCCGACGGCACGCTTTCCGACGAGGAATTCCATTGGCTCACGCTGCGCGCGCAAGGCGGCTTCGGCCTCACCATGACCTGCGCGGCGCATGTCCAGGCGCGCGGGCAGGGCTTTCCGGGCCAGCTCGGCATCTTCGGCGACCAGCATCTCGAAGGCCTCACGCGTCTCGCGTCCGCGATCAAGAGGAACGCCTCGCTGTCCGCGGTGCAGCTGCATCACGCCGGCAACCGCTCGCCCAAGGATCTGGTCGGCGAGGCGGTGTGCCCGTCCGACGATCCGGACACCGGCGCGCGCGGCCTTTCCCTCGCCGAAGTCGAGCAGCTGCGCGACGATTTCGTCGCCGCCGCCAGGCGCGCCGAACGCGCCGGCTTCGACGGCGTGGAGCTGCATGGCGCGCACGGTTACATCCTGCTCGAATTCCTTTCGTCCAAGCTCAACCGGCGCGAAGACCGCTATGGCGGCAGCCTCGAGAACCGCGCCCGTCTCATCTTCGAGATCATCGACGGTGTGCGCGCGGCGTGCCGCCCCGATTTCCAGCTCGGCCTGCGCCTGTCGCCGGAGCGCTTCGGCGTGAAGCTGCCCGAGATCCGCGACGTCGCCGCCGAGGTGCTGCGCCAGGGCAAGATCGACTATCTCGACATGTCGCTGTGGGACTACACGATCGAACCGTCGGACGAGGCGTTCAAGGGCCGCTCGCTGATGAGCGTCTTCACGGAGCTGCCGCGCGGCGGCGTGCGTCTCGGCGTCGCCGGCAAGATCCGCGACGCGAAGGACGTGGAGACCGTGCTGGGCGCCGGCTGCGACTATGCCCTGATCGGCCGTGCCGCGATTCTGCGCCACGACTTCCCGCAAGCGGTGCGCGCGGACGCGGGTTACGTTTCGCCGCCGCTCCCGGTCTCGCCGGATTATCTGCTGCGCGAGGGCCTCAGCCCGCGCTTCCTCGAATACATGCGCACCTTCCCCGGCTTCGTCAGCGCCGAGGCCGTGACCATCTCGCACGACGAGATCATGAAGATGTGGATGAAGACGGAAGGGTAGTTCTCTCTTCGTTCTTGACTCTGGCGAGCCGGGTCGTACCATCACCAGATGGTTTTGACCGTCGTATCACGCACTATCCCCGCGCGCTTCGCTGCGCCCGTTCCGGCGCGCCTGCACGCAAGGGCGAGGCCCGTGTACGAGATTCGGCGAAAATCGACGAACAATTATCGTGTCGAAGCGAGGGGGGATTGGTCTGAAAGTTTCAACAATCGTCTGGCGGCGAAATTTCGAAAGCAATTATCTTGCCGAGGCTTTATAAAAGCGTGGAATTCCAATGTCTTATTAAAAAATTGATAAAATCAATATTCGCGACTTGAAAAATCAATTTTCTTAATCCATATCGTTGGGCGAAGGGAACCCAGCGATGGCGAAGGATTGGCAGGAACTGACTCAGCTCACCCAGGGTGCTCCCCTGGTGGTCGAGCGGGTACGGCTCGCCGATCGCGACATCGCCATCGAGGGGGCTTTCGCCCTGCCGCAGCTGGCGCAGCTGTCGCCCGAGGATCAGGTCTTCGTCGCCGCCTTCGTGAAGAGCCACGGCTCGATCAAGGAGATGGAGGCGGTGTTCGGCGTCAGCTACCCGACCGTGAAGGCGCGGCTGAACCGTATCTCTGCCCAGCTCACGCTGGTCGAGACCAATCCCGCGCCCGGCCGCGCCGAAGTGCTCGACCGGCTGGCGCGGGGCGAGATCACCGCCGAACAGGCGATCAAGGAATTGGAGGGCTCGCCATGACCATGCTGCCGCCGATGCTGGCGATCGTGCACATCCTGCCGAACAAGATGCGGCGCGGGATCCGCTTGTGGGTGCCGCTGTTCCTGATCTGGCTGCTGCTGCTGCCCTTCGTCCTGGTGCTGCTGCCGGTGTTCTTCGTGATCTGCGTCGTGATGGACATCAACCCCTTCGCGGTGCTCGGCGCCTTCCTCGCCGTGCTCGGCTCGCTGAATGGCACCCATGTCGAGGTCGACAGTCCCGACGCCGCCGTCTTCATCCATGTTTATTGAGAGGTCGTCATGAACCGCCAGATCCTCGACATGCTCGCCGAAGGCAAGATCACCGCCGATGAAGCCGAGCGCCTGCTCAAGGCGATGGACCGCGAGCCCGCGACGCCGGGCGCCGCGCCACTCGCCGAGCCACGCCGCGACAAGGCCAAATATCTGCGCGTCGTGGTCGACGCGACCGACGAGGACGGCCCGACCAAGGTCAATGTGCGTGTGCCGATCCAGCTTCTGCGCGCCGGCGTGAAGCTGACCTCGATCATCCCGCCGCGCGCGCGGCAGGAGGTGAACGCCGCCCTTGCCAAGGAGGGCATCGAGGTCGACATCGGCAAGCTGACGCCCGAGAGCCTCGAAGAGATCGTCGAGCACCTGCGCGACCTTCAGATCGACGTCGACCACGAAAGCGCGAAGGTGCGCGTGTTCTGCGAGTGAGCGCGGCGGAAGCGATCTCCATTGTCATGGCCCGCGAATGCGGGCCACCCAGTTGACGTCTGCGCTTTTCTTTCAAGGTTCGCGGCGCACCAACTGGGTGGCCCGCACTCCGGCGGGCCATGACAAGGGGTGTGCTGCTACCGCAGCGGCCGCACCGAATTCGCGCGGCGGTTCATGTCGTAGCTCTTCAGAGACGACACGTCGTGGGTGAGCGTGACGCACGATCCGCCGAAATCGTCGGCGGCGCAGAGCTGCCAGGCGCCATGCACGCGAATGCTCTGGGCGCGGTCGTTGAAATTGTAGTGGTCGAGGTTGCGCACCGGATGATCGAGATCGACCGAGCTGCCCTGATAGCCGGGCGCGCTATAGAGCGTGATCCAGGACCGCGCGGCGGCGGGCGAGGCAACAAACAGCACCAGCGCGGCCGCAGCGGCCACGCGTGAAATCGTCGTCATGGAAATCCCCCAAACAGTCTAAATCGCCGGTAATGATATAGAAAAGCGCCGGGCGCGCCAGCCGAAGAGTCGAATGTCGATCACATGAACTACCGCCACGCCTATCACGCGGGAAATTTCGCCGACGTCGTCAAGCATCTCGCGCTGACGGCGATCCTGCTTCACCTGCGCAAGAAGGCGGCACCCTTCGCGGTGATCGACACCCATGCGGGGCGCGGTACCTACGACCTCGCGGACGAGCGCGCGGCGCGCACCGGCGAAGCGGCGAACGGCATCGGCAAGCTCGGCGGCGTGCAGGCCGACGGCGCGCTCGGCGACTATCTGCGCATTGCGGGCGGTGGCGCGCACTATCCCGGCTCGCCGCTGATCGCCGCCGCGCTGCTGCGGCCGCAAGATCGATTGGTGGCGATCGAAAAACATCCGGACGAGTTCGCCGCGCTGAAAGCGGCACTCGCCGGTGCCCGCAATGCGCGGGCGGAAGAGGGCGACGGTTACGCGCGGCTGCCCGCGCTGTTGCCGCCACCGGAGCGGCGCGGCGTCGTGCTGATCGATCCGCCCTTCGAAGCCGATGACGAGTTCGCGGCGCAGGCGGAGGCGTTGCGCATCGGCTTGCGCCGCTGGGCGACGGGCATCTTCCTGCTCTGGTTTCCCGTCAAGTCGGCGGCCGAGGCGAACGCCTTCTCGGGCGAGATCCTGAACGCCGGCGCGAAAAAGGCGGTGCGCATCGATCTCGACGTTGGGCTGGAGGCGCCTACGATCGGCACCAGGACTCGGCTGAGCGCGACGGGCCTGATCGCGGTCAATGCGCCTTACGGCTTCGCGGAGGAGATGCGCGAAGCGCTGGCGCAAATCGCGCCGCTGCTGTCGGCGAAGGCGGAGAGCACCGTGCGCGTGCTGGCCGGCGAGGACTAGAAGACTTGATGGAGGAGATCGAGCCGAAGCGCGCCGCGCTTCAATAGCGCGGTGTGGAAGGCCACGGGATCGTGCGGCGGCAGCACGCGCAGCCCCTGGATCACATGCCACCCGAGTGCCGCGCCCGCGCCGAAGCCCGGCTGCACCACCATGCGGTCGACCTCGTTCTCCAGCGTGTCGGGCGCATCGCCCGCGATGTCGCGGAAGCGCGCGATGGCGTCCTCGCGGCTCCAGCGCTTGAAGTGGATGCCGGTGTCGATCACCAGCCGCGCCGCGCGCACCAGCGCCGATTGCAGGAAGCCGAGCCGCGCCAGATCGTCGTTCAATCCCATCTCGTCGGCGAGTTGCTCGGCATAGATCGCCCAGCCTTCGAAGAACGCGTTGGGCGTGTAGCGCAGGCGCAATGGGCGCGGGTCGGCATGTTCCTGCAGCGGCAGCTGGAGCAGATGGCCCGGCAGCGTCTCGTGATGCACGACGGTCGGCAGGGACCAGCTTGGCCGGCGGCGGATCTCGCGCAGATCGACGTAATAGACGCCGGGCCGCGTGCCGTCATAGGCGGGCGCCTCGCGATAACCGATGCGCCCCGGTCCGGCCAGCTTGACGCGGATCGCACCGCGCGGCGGATCGGCAAAGTCGTGTCCGAGCAGCGGCCGCACGCGGTCGAGTGCGGCGTTCATACCGGCAACGGCCTTGGCGCGGCCGGCATCGTCGTCACTGTAGAGATACCGCGTATCCTGGCCCAGCGCATGCAGTCGCGCGCCGACGGAGCCATCGGCAAGTCCCTGTGCCTTGAGGAGCACGTCGGCGCGTTCCGACAGCGCCTCCACCTGGGACAAGCCGACACGATGCGCGGCGTCGGGCGCGATATCGAGCGACGCCGACGCCTTGAGCGCGAGGGCGTAGTAAGCATCGCCGTCCGGCAGCCGCCACACGCCGGCATCGTGCGGGCAGACGAGAGCCTTCAGCGCCGCGATCTGACGGTCGATGGCGGATGCCGGCGGCAGGGCCGTCAGCCGCGCGACGGTCGCATCGCGGATGAAATCGGGCGGCGGCGGGTCGTTCGAAAGGCGCTTGGTCTCGGCGGCGACGGCATCGGGCGACGGCGTGCGCGCCAGATAAGCGCCGTTGCGCGGGGTGACGGCATAAGGCGCGATGGTCGTGCCCACCGTGCCGAACGGGAATCGCGCCAGCTGGGCTTCCAGATCGAGGCCCTCCCGGATCGCGCTGTAGTCGAGCCGGTCGTCGGCGGAGAGAGGGGTGGGATCGAAGCTGTTCAGTTTCGCGAGCCGGCCGGCGGCAGGAGTTGTCTCGTCCGAGATGGCGGCGAGCAGCGCATCGAACGTTTGCGGCGCGGCATGGCTACCGGTGGCAATCGTCGCGGCGGCGCTTGCGAGGAGGAAGCTCCTGCGGTCGAGCATCAGATGCCTTCCTCTTCGCGCAAGCGATCGAGGGCGCGCGCCGTTCCATGCGCGTAAATCGTGCCCAGCCACTTGCCTGTCGCGTCGATCATCCCCACATCTCGGCCAACATCGCCGAACAGCGAGACCAGGCCCAGAAGCGGCCGCGGATCGCCGCCGCCTTGCTCGGCACGGGCTCGCAGCTCTGCCGCAAGTGGATGGCGGACGTCGATGGCCGCACCGTTCTCATCCACGCCGCGCACGCGCCGCATCCAGGCCGCGACGGCGAACGCGAGGAGCGGGACCGGTGCCCCTTCGGCCAGGCGGTCGCGGATCGGGTCGAGCAGGTAATTCAGCGGCGCATCGGTGTTGACGCGCTCGACCGTGTCGCGGATCGCCGGATTGGCGAAACGCGCGGTCAGTGTCGCCTTGTAGTCGGCGAGATCGACGCCCGGCACCGGCGACAGCGTCGGGCCGGTCTCGCGGTCCATCAGCGCGGCCATGTAGCGGCGCAGGCGCGCGTCCTGCATCGTCTCGTGGATGAAGGTGTAGCCCATCAGGCGCCCCGGCGCCGCGATGGCGAGATGGCTGGCGTTCAACAGGCGCAGCTTCATCTTCTCGTAAGGCGTGACGTCGGTGGTGAACTGCGCGCCGACGGCTTCCCATTCCGGGCGGCCGTCGGCGAAATCGTCTTCGATCACCCATTGGCGGAAGGTCTCGCAGAACACCGGCCAGCCATCGGCGATGCCGTGGCGCGCGGCAAGATCCGCGATGGCCGCGTCGCTGGTGACGGGCGTGATGCGGTCGACCATGGTGTTGGGGAAGCGGGCGTGCTCCGCGATCCACTGCGCAAGCTCCGGATCGATGGCGTTCGCGAAGTCGGCGACGGCCTGGCGCAGCACGTTGCCGTTGTGCTGGATGTTGTCGCAGCTGAGCGCGGTGAACGCCTTGCGGCCCGCATCGCGCCGGCGCCGATAGGCTTCCGTGACGATGCCGACGAGGCTCTTCGGCGCGCGCGGCGTGGCACGGTCGGCGGCGATCAACGGGTGCTCGAGATCGAGGCGCTTGGTAGCGCGGCTCAGGCAATAGCCGTTCTCCGTCACCGTCGCACTGACGATGCGGATACCCGGCGCATCGATGGCATCGAGCAAAGCGCGCGTGTCGTCGCCGGCAAAGATCACATCGGTCAGAGCACCGATGACGGTCGCCTGTTCGGTCGCGCCGTCCTGCTCGACCAGGGTGTAGAGATTGTCCTGCGCCGTCAGCACGTCGCGCATGCGGCGATCGGCCGGCATCAGCCCGGCACCGGCGATGCCCCACGCGCGCGCCTCGGGCTGCAGGTTCATGAGGTCGTGCGTGTAGCGCGCCATATGCGCGCGGTGGAAACCGCCGAGGCCGAGATGGACGATGCCGGGAGTGACGGCGGCGAGGCCGTAAACGGGGACGGCGATCGTCGCGGGGAGGCGCGAGAGCGCGGCGCGGGAGAGGGGGATGGTCATGAGGTTTTAGCGAAGGATGGCTTGCCAAGGCGTAGCCGCGCGAACCTTGCACCAGCCCGGCTTCGCGCTGGCGCGCTTCGCCGTGGCAGTCTCCGCCGCTGCGCGGCGTAGACTGGCGGACAGGGTGGGATTCGAACCCACGAACCGCTTGCACGGTCTCCGCATTTCGAGTGCGGTGCCATCAACCACTCGACCACCTGTCCGTGGGGCGTTCCCATATCCGAAAGCCGCCTCGAATAGCAAGCGGCCCCGGACTTTTGCCGTCCCTTCACGCTAGAGTGGCGGTGGGCAAATGGTTGGGCATGGGCTTGGCAAGAGCGTTTTTGGTTGGTTTTTTGCTGGCGCTGGCGGCGGCGGTTCCCGCCTCTGCGGCAGACGATGTCGGGCAGGGACCGCCCGCCCCTTGGGTGCACGAGCTGGCAATCCCCAAGCCCCGCCCGGCGCGGATGCGCGAGGTCGAGGACGGCGTTTACTACCTGCTTTCCGACACCCAGATCAGGCCCGCGCACGACAGCGAGGTGTTCTTCCGCCGCAATGTCTACCTCGTCACCGACCGCAGCGGGCTGGAAGAAGCAGCGCGGCTCGACGTCGATTTCGATCCCAGCTTCGAGCATGTCGTGCTGCACCGGATCCACGTGATCCGCCACGGCCAGGTGATCGACCGGTTGCCCGACGCCAATGTCCGCGTGGTGGAGCGCGAATCCGATCTCGACAACGGTGTGTTCGACGGTCTCAAGACGGTGCATGTCGAGATCAAGGATGTGGAGGTCGGCGACGTCGTCGATCTCGAATACAGCTGGGAACAGCGTTCGAGCTTCTGGCCCGGTGAATTCTTCGGCGACATCACGACCGAATGGTCGGTGCCGGAAGAGGAGACGCATTATCGCCTGCTGTGGCCGGCGGATCGCACGCTGACCATCCGGGGCCGCAACACCAAGATCGTGCCGAGCAAGACGCGCGAGGGCGACGACATTTCCTATGAATGGACCAACATCGATGCGGCGCTGATCCCCGGCGAAGACGGCACGCCCGACTGGTATCCAACCTGGGGCACGGTCGAGCTGTCGAGCATGACGAGCTGGGCGCAGGTGGTGAACTGGGCGCTGCCGCTCTATGCCGTCCAGGGCGATCTGCCGCCGGAACTGGCGGCGCGGGTCGACGCCATCGCGAAGAAATATCCGAAGCCCGAGGATCGCATCACGCAGGCGATGCGCATCGTCGAGGACGAGCTGCGCTACGTCTCGATCGATATCGGCACCCAGTCCTTCACGCCGCGTCCGCCGGCCGAGGTGTTCCGCTCGGGCTACGGCGACTGCAAGGACAAGTCGGAGCTTCTGGTCGCGATGCTGCGGCGTCTGGGCGTCGAAGCCTATGTCGCGCTGACCGATACCAAGAACGGACCCGCATTGCCGCAGATGGCGCCGGCAGCGAACATCTACGACCATGCGATCGTCGAGGTGCGGCTGCGCGGGCGCAATTACTGGATCGATCCGACCAGCGCCCATGCCGGCGGACGCTTCCCGGATATCGCGCCGGTCGATTACGGCTATGGCCTTCCCATCGTGCCGGGCCAGACGCATCTCGACCGCATGACGCCGATCTTCCCGTCGGCGCCGACCTATCGCACGGTGGAGCGCTATATACTGTCGGGCGACGCGCAGCCCTCGCTCGGGCTCACCGTGGCGACGACCTATACCGGCGACCAGGCCGACACGATGCGCAACTCGGTGGCGAGCAAGTCGCTGGCCAAGCTCGAGAGCGACTATCTCGATTTCTACCAAGGGCTCTATCCCGGCATCGCGCGCGACAAGCCGCTGCGCGTGGTCGACGACCGCGAGGCCAACCGGCTGACGACCTATGAGAGCTACAGCCTGTCGGCCGGCCAGGTGCGTCATGACAAGCTGCTGGGCCGCTTTCCGGTGAAGGCGTCGAGCCTCGACGACTACAACAAGGTGCCGAGTGGCGTGCGCAAGACGCCCTACCAACTCGCGGCAAATGTGAACAAGGCGCATGTGATCGTCGTCGTCACGCCCGGCCATGCGCCGCCGGCGCCGAAGGCGGTCGACATCGACGGCGCCGCGTTCCACTACACGCTCGATACGGTGCGTGACGGCGATACGCTGACGCTGACCTATCGGCTGGTCGGCAAGGCCGACGCAGTGGCCAAGGCCGCCGACGTCTCCGGCATCGCCGACGACGCGCAGAACGTGACCGACGGCAATTACTGGTATCTCGATCTCAATTCGACGGCGGGCGGCACGATGGGCGAGACGCCCATGCCGTTGCGCAGGATCGTTCTGATGCTCGCCGGTCTGGTGGCGGCGGTTCTGGCGGCCGGTGCGGCGGCGTTCGCGCTACGCATCGGTATCGCGGCCGATGAGGCCTATGCGCAGGACGGCGTGTTCTATCCGGTGGCGCTGCGCAAATTCCTGCTGATGAACCTGGCAACGGCAGGTCTCTACGCCGTCTTCTGGATGTGGAAGTGCTGGCGTTGGCAGCGAACTTACGGCCGCGATCCGATGATCGCACCGTTCTGGCGCGCGGTGTTCGCCGTGGTCTGGCTGCATCCCCTGTTCGAGGAGGCGAGCCGGCTCGCCCGTTTCGGGCGCCATCTAAGGCTCGCCGCCGGCCTTTGCGCGCTTATGCTGGTGTTGTGGGAGATCGTGGCGCTGGGGCTTGGCGCCGCGCACATGGTGGTGGCGATGGTGGTGATGCAAGGGTTCGCGTTCATTTGGACGCTGCCGGTGGCGATCGCGGTGAATCGGCTCAACACCGGGCGGCCCGAGATCCTGCGCGCAAATTCGCGGACGAGCGATCTCACCGGCTTGGCGGTCGCTGGCGGCCTGTTGGCCTGGATCGCATTGCTCGCGCCGGCGATTCTGTTTGGGCCGGGAAAGGGCCTGCTCGGATGAAGCCCGTTACCGATCCTTCGGTCGCAGAGGCCTTTCGCGCCTTCCCGCCCGCGCCGCGCAAGCGCCTGCTGGCCTTGCGCGAGATGATTTACGAGGTCGCCGCCGCGACGCCGGGCGTCGGCGTGCTGGACGAAACGCTGAAATGGGGCGAGCCGGCCTATCTGACGCCGTCCGGCGCGGGTTCGACGGTGCGGCTGGGCTGGAAGGCGAAGGCGCCGGGTGAGGTCGCGATGTATTTCATCTGCACCACCGGCCTGGTCGATCGTTTCCGCGAGATCTACCCGCGCGATTTCCGCTTCGGCGGCAACCGGGCGCTGCTGTTCGATCTGGCGGGCGAGGTACCGGAGACGGCGCTGCGCCACTGCATCGCGCTGGCGCTGACCAACAAGCTGCGTTAGCCGCGCGCGATCTCTTCGCGCAGCATTTCGAGTTCCAGCCAGCGTTCCTCGCCCGCCGCATGCGCATGCTGGGTGTCGGCCAGCGTCTGCGACAGCGCCGCGAATTTCTTGGGATCGCGGGCATAGAGTTTCGGATCGGCGAGTTGCTTTTGCAGCGCCGCGATCTCTTTCTCCAAGTCTGCGAGGCGGCCGGGCAGCTTCTCCAAGTCGTGCTTGTCGGAAAAGTTCATCTTCCGTTTGGCAACGCGCGGCGGCGGAGCGGGTGCGCGATCCTTCGGTTCGGTGGCCGTGGCCTTCTTCGCCTCGACGCCCTTGCCGCGCTGCGCCAGCATGTCGGTGTAGCCGCCGGCGTACTGGATGAAGGTGCCGTCGCCCTCCGACATCAGGATCGAACTCGCGGTGCGGTCGAGGAAATCGCGGTCATGACTGACCAGGATCGCGGTGCCCGGATATTCGTCGATCATCTCTTCCAGGAGATCGAGCGTCTCCAGGTCGAGATCGTTGGTCGGCTCGTCCAGCACCAACAGGTTCGAAGGCTGCGCCAGCACCTTGGCGAGCAGCAGCCGTGCCCGTTCGCCGCCCGACAGAACCTTCACCGGCGAGCGCGCTTGCTGAGCCGTGAAGAGAAAATCCTTCATGTAGCTGGTGACGTGGCGCATCTCGCCCGCGACCTCGATGTGGTCGCCGCGCCCGCCGGTCAGCACGCTGGCCAAGGTGTCGTCGGGCTCCAGCGCAGTGCGGTTCTGGTCGAGCCGCGCCATCTTCACCGCGACGCCGATCTTCACATTGCCGCTGTCGGGCGCGAGAAGGCCGGTCAGCATGTTGACCAGCGTCGTCTTGCCCGCACCGTTCGGCCCCACGACGGCGACGCGCTCGCCTTTGTGGATGCGAAGGGAGACGTCGCGCACCACGGTGTTGTCGCCAAAGCTCTTGGAGATTTTCTTGGCGTCGATGACGCGGGTACCGCCTTCCTCGCCTTCGCTGACCGTCATCTTGACGCTGCCGGTGACGTCGATCTGCTCGCGCCGCCCGGTACGAAGCCCGCGCAGCTTGGCGAGGCGGCCCTGGTTGCGCTTGCGCCGGCCGCTCACGCCATAGCGGACCCAGTCCTCCTCCATCGCGATCTTGCGGTCGAGCTTGTGGCGCTCGATTTCTTCCTGGGCCAGCACTTCGTCGCGCCACGGCTCGAAATGCGCGAAGCTCTTCTCCAGGCGCAGCGTGCGGCCGCGGTCGAGCCAGACCGTGGCGCGCGACAGGTTCTCCAGGAAGCGGCGGTCGTGGCTGATCAGCACCAGCGCCGATTTGAGCGCCGTCAGCTCGCCTTCGAGCCATTCGATCGCCGGCAGGTCGAGATGGTTGGTCGGCTCGTCGAGCAACAGGATATCGGGCCGCGGCGCCAGCGTGCGGGCCAACGCCGCGCGGCGCGCCTCGCCGCCGCTGAGCGTGTCGGGAGTCTCCGCACCGGACAGGCCGAGCTTGCCCAACAGATAATAGGCCCGCGCCGGGTCGTCGCCGGGCATCAGTCCCGATTCGACATAGGCGTGGGTGTCGGTATAGCCGGCCAGACTCGGCTCCTGGGGCAGGTAGCGGATGGTGGCGCCGGGCTGCGCGAAGCGGTTGCCGGCGTCGGCCTCCATCAGACCAGCGGCAACTTTGAGCAGCGTCGATTTTCCCGAGCCATTGCGTCCGATAAGACACAGTCGCTCGCCCGGCTCGACCGACAGTTCCGCGCCGTCGAGAAGCGCGGTGTTGCCGAATGTCACATGGATGTCTTGCAGGAGCAGGATGGGCGCGGCCATGGGCGCCTTATGTCATATTTTACGCGAAAGGCACGGTCTTTCGGGGCTTGAAAAACGCGCGTTTTGGCATAGGTTCCGCACCTCTCTCCAGGCGAAAAGGGCCCAGTTGCAGCGCATGCGCGGATTCAAGGAAAAGACGTTCAACGACAGGCTTGAGGAACAGGCGAAGGCGAAAGCCGCGCTGCTGGAACGCGCGCGCAAGGCGAACCCCGCCAACGATCCCGAATTCGCCAAGCGGCAGGAAGAGCGCAAGCGCATCGCGGAAGAGCGCGAAACGCGTGAGAAGACCCGCGCCGAGGCCAGGGCCGAAGAGCTGCGCCTGGCGGCCGAGCAGAAAGCGGCGGCCGAAGTGGCGCGGCTCGCGGCCGAGCGCTTGGCGGCCGAGGAGGCCGAGAAGGCCAAGCGGGCCGAGGCCGACAAGCTGGTGACGCTCCTGGCCGATCAGAAAGCGGCACGCGATGCCCGCTATGCGGCGCGCAAGACACGCCAGAAGGGCAAGCGGTAAGAGACGTGACGGCCGAGGCGACGATGGGGGCGAATTCGCGCTTTACGCAGGAGCATATCGACACCTGGCGGCGCGAGGGCGCGGCCCCGATCGCGAACTTCTTCACCCCCGACGAAGTCGCCGCCGTCGTGGCCGACTTCGAAGCGGTGTTCGCCCGTCCCGAGCATGACGGCACCGAGTTGAACAAGAAGGTGCCGGGCGAACTCGGCAAATTCCACAAATCGCAGTTCACGGGCGTCCTGCCGGTGCCGATCGACTGCTCGCCGGCGCTGAACCTGATCGGCGTGCATCCGGCACTGATCGCCTTCGCCAAAGCGGCGCTGCAGACCGACGACGTGCACTGCTACCAGTGCCAGAGCTGGGCGAAGTTCACCGGCGACGCCGATTACGACCAGCCGTTCCACACCGACTTCTCCAACCACACGCTGACCGTCCCGTCGGAGGACGCGACCAAGAACTCGATCACCATCCTCTGCTACTTCAGCGACGTGACCGACGCGCATGGCGCGATGAACTATGTCACGCGCCCCGATGCGGCCAAGGTCGCGGGGCCGGAGGAGTCGTTCAACTTCGATCCGGCGGTGCAGAAGGCGTTGCAGGAAGGCCTGCAGCCCTACAGCCGCTCGTCGGCGATGCCGGCCGGCTCGATCGTTCCCTACTCGACGGACATCTATCATCGCGGCACGAACCTGGTGGCGCCGAACGGCCATCGCTATGCGCTGATGACCTGCTTCAAGAAGGCGAAGGACGATTCGATCGCCTTCACCGCCTGGGCGTTCCACCACACCAAGCCCTGGGGCAATATCTTCGACAACGCGACGCCGGAGCAGCTTGCGGTGTTCGGCGTGCAGAAGCCGGGCGATCCGTTCTGGACCGAAACCACGCTGGCGCGCGCCCAGAAGCGCTATCCCAATTGGGACCTGACGCCCTATCGCGAGGCGATGGCACGCAAGGTTGCCTGAGGCGCCGGTCCTTCCCGACCTGCTGGAGCCCGGACTGACCGTGGTGTTCTGCGGCACAGCCGCAGGAACACTGTCGGCGAAGCTCGGCCAGTACTACGCCAATCCGCAGAACAAGTTCTGGCGCACGCTGCACGCGACCGGCCTGACGCCGCGCTTGTTCGCGCCGCACGAATACCGCGAACTCCTGAAGCTTGGTATCGGCGCCACCGACATCGCGAAACACGCCAGCGGCATGGATCACAACCTGCCGAAAGACGCGCTGGGCCGTGCGGCGATCGACGATCTGCGCATTCGCATCGCGGCGGCGTGGCCGAAGATCCTGGCGTTCACCAGCCTGGCCGGTGGGCGCAAATTCCTCGGGCCCAAGGTCAAGCACGGCAAGCAGCGCGGGATGCTCGGCGACACGGCGATCTGGGTTTTGCCGTCACCGTCGCCGGTGGCGCAGACGTCCTGGAACGAAAGCGTCTGGCATGCGCTAGCCAAGGATGTCGCGGCATATCGGAACGGCGGGCTGGAGTATCCCGAAGGCGCATCGTGAGTGCTTCGGCGCGGGCGAAAGCATCCTGGCGCGCTATGCGACGCGGCTGAACGCCGTGGAGATCAACTCGTCATTCTACCGCCGGCACAAGCCCGCGACCTATGCGCGGTGGGCCGGGACGGTGCCGGACGATTTCCGCTTTGCGGTGAAGATGCCCAAGACGATCACGCATGAGAAGCGGCTGAAGGATGCCGAGGCGCTGCTCGAGGCATTCCTCGGAGAATGCACGGCGCTTGGCAGGAAGCTTGGGCCGCTCCTGGTGCAATTGCCGCCCAGCTTGAAGTTCGCTTCGACCGGATTCTTCCAGATGCTGCGCGACAGGTTCCAAGGCGCCGTCGTTTGCGAGCCGCGCCATCCGACATGGTTCGCGCCGGAAGCGGAGGCACTGCTAAGCGCGCATCGCATATCGCGCGTTGCCGCCGATCCCGCGCCGGTGCCGCAAGCGGCCGATCCATTCGGCGATATCGCCTACTACCGCTGGCATGGCGTGCCGCGGATGTATTACTCGGACTATGACGATGCGGCTCTCGCGGCGCTCGAGAAGAGGCTGTACAAGGATGCCTGGGTGATCTTCGACAACACCGCGCTCGGGCATGCCACGGCGAATGCTTTGGCGGTTACTCGATAGGCAGGCCGGCGCAGCGCTCGGGATGGCGCTGCGGATTGCAGGCCGCGATCACGCCGTCGGGCATGCGCGCCTGATAGGGCCCGAAGCGCGTGTCGGGGTGCATGTAGTCCGTCGAGACATATTGCGCGCCGGAGGCCAGCGCCTTGTCGCGCCGCGACGTGTCGTTGCTGCGTGCCTCGACCGTGTCGGCGTCGGCACGGGTGCGCACCAGGAAGCCCTTCTGCACGTCGGCGGTGATGCGCGGGATGTCGCTGGTCTCGTTCAAGGTGATGTAGGCCGACGACGGCGCGTCCTCGCCGTTGTTGACGAAGAACACCCGGCCTTCGAGCGATCTGCGGTCGCCGATATAGTCCTTGATCTTCTGACCGTCCTCGTCGAGCGCGAAGAGGAACTTGCCGCGCGAGGCGCCCAGCGTCGGCCAGCCCTTCGTCGTCACCGCGTCACGCAGCGTCGGCGCGTCGCCTTGCACCTGGTCCGGCGTGATCATGTCGGCGGGCGACATCACCGAGCGCACTTCGGCGTCCAGCGCGTCGAACGCCGCCGGGTCGAACTTCAGCGGCGTCACCGAGTTCGGCATCGGGATCGAGTCGTCCTTGGCGTTCATCGTGATCAGGATCGGCGCGTGGTCGGGATGGCCCCGCGACCAGTCGCGCATTTCGGTCAGGCAGCGCACCAGCGTCAGGCACACCGCGTGGAAATCGATGTCCTGGACGTGCAGCACCTTGAAGCCGGGCTTGGCCATCGTGTCCTTGAAGTCGTCCGACAACACCTCGCCGGTCATCGCGGCGCCGGCCGGATCGTCGTAGAGCCCGCCCTTCGGATCGTAGGCGACGTCGATCTCGATGGCGCGGGCGCCGTCGTCGAGCTGCTGCGCCAGCGGGATGTGCGAATAGTCCAGCCCTGCCGCCGATCTCGGCGAGAAGGCGCGGATCAGCCGCATCAGCGGCTCGGGGATCGCGGATTTGTAGCTGTTGTGCGTGCCGATCGTCAGGATGTCGTTCAGATGAAGGTTCTGGTCCATCCAGGCGCGGGCGCATCCCGCGCCGGCGGCCTTGGCATCGGGCGCCGCGAGGTCGCAAGCGGCGAGCGCGGGTGTCGCGAACAAAAGCGCGAGTGCCCCGATGGCTAACGCATGACGCATACCGTCCCCCTGGTCCAGACGAGTCGAGACACCCGCGATGTTATACGCTCAGCCGGGCTCTGCCAGTCGCGAGTCGATCCAGGAAAAGACTTTACCGAGTACGCGGCGGTTGTATTTCCAGTGCATCAACAGGTGCGGCGCGCCGCGGAAACGCTTCCATTCCTTCGGTCCGGCCAAACCCTTGTGCAGACGGGCGATGCAGGCCTCGCGCAACAGGTCCTCCTTGGAGCCGATCAGGGTGAGGGCCGGCACGCGAACATGCTCGGCCTCGTCGACCGCGCTGCCCGACAGCTTCAACAAGCCGAAGAGCTGCGCGGGCCGGATGCGGCGCAGCACCATCGGATCCATCAGGAGGCGGATGGCGGCGCCCGGCGTGAATTCCCAGGCGCTGATGCGCTCGACCACGAAGCCGGCATTGGGCAGGAAGAAGCGAAGGATGCGCGTCACCGCGCCGCCGAAGAGGCGCCGCCACATGCCGGACACCGCGCCCGGCGCCGCCAGCACAACGCCGCTCAATGCCAGATCGGGCGCGCGCGACGCGACGTGCACGGCGAGTGCCGCGCCCATGCTTTCGCCGACGATGAACGCCGGCAGCGCGTCGCCGAAACGGCCGCGCAGGTAGGTCACCGCCTCGATGGCGTCGCGGATCATGCGGTTCTTGCCGCCCCACTTGCCGCGCGTCGCGGTCGCGCCGAAGCCGCGCTGGTCGATCGCGAGGGCGGTGATGCCGCGCGCGGCGAATAGCGGCCCGATCTCGTCGAAGGCGCCGGCGTAATCGCTGGCGCCGTGCAGCAAGAGAACGAGCGCGCGCGCCGCATCCGCCTGCCACAGGCGGTACGGAACGCTTTCGCCGTCGGAGGCTTCGAAGCGGCCGGTGAGCACATGGCTCGACGGATCGAGCCCCGCAAGCGACCAGCGCGCATCGAGCACGCTGGCCTGCTCCTCGGGCGACGCGAACTCGAAGCCGAGGCGATAGATTTCGCCCACGGGCGGTTACCTAAGCTCGCCGTGCCGCGGTGAGACCGAGCACGAGCAGAACGAGGAAGATCACCAGGAAGATGAAGGTCAGCGTCTTGGCGATGGCGAACGAGGCGCCTGCGATGCCGCCGAAGCCGAGCAACGCGGCGACGAGACCGATGATCAGGAACAGGATGGCCCAGCGCAACATGGGGAAGGCTCCGTGAAGTTAATGCTGGGATGGAAACGATGCGGAACCCGGGAGGTTCCGTGGAGGGGGACGGCCATCCTTCGATCCTTCGGCAGGCTCAGGACCCAGGATGAGGATATGAGCTCAGTCCTGATCCTGAGCCTGTCGAAGGATGGGGCTCGCTCAGCTCTCTACCGTCCAAGCAGGCCGGCGCCCTCGCCGTCACGCGATGCCGGGAGGGATAGGGGCTGAGGCGTGAGCGGCGAAGGTCGTCGTCCTGGCGAACTTCAAAGCCGGCCGCGGGTCGCGCACCGCCTGCGGGGCGGCGTGCAACACGGCACTTTCCTGTTCG
>DASZMT010000050.1:0-1571 GCA_035551495.1 Rhizomicrobium sp.
TGCTGTGTCATACATGCTCCTTCAGGAGGAAGAGATGCGCGCTGGACGGGAAGGACTTTCTATACTGGAAGCGATGCGGAAACTCGATCGCTCCCGCCAGTTGCAGCAACGTGCCGAACGACTCCTGCCCGGCGGAGTCGACTCGCCGGTCCGCGCCTTTCGCGCTGTGGGCGGCGATCCGCCTTTCGTCGTCCGAGCCCAGGGCGCCTATCTGTGGGACGCCGATGGCAACCGCTACATCGACTACTTCGGCTCCTGGGGTCCGATGATTCTGGGCCATGCCTTCCCGCCCGTGGTGGCAGCGATCCAACAGGCGGCGGCGCGATCCGCCAGCTTTGGCGCGTCGACGGCGACCGAGGCTGATCTGGCCGAGTTGGTCACAGCCGCCGTGCCGTCGATCGAAAAGCTGCGCTTCGTCTCATCGGGCACCGAGGCGGCCATGTCGGCGATCCGGCTGGCGCGCGCGTTCACGATGCGCAAGTACATCATCAAGTTCGAGGGCTGCTATCACGGTCACGCCGACGGCTTGCTGGTAAAGGCAGGGTCGGGTGTGGCGACCTTCGGCATCCCCGGCTCGGCCGGCGTGCCGGAAGAGATCGCGCACTTCACCCTGGCGCTCCCGTATAACGATCTCGCGGCGGTGGAAGCAGCATTCGCGGCGCGGCCGAACGAAATCGCCGCCGTCATCCTCGAGCCCGTTGCCGGCAACATGGGCTGTGTTCCGCCCGAACCCGGTTATCTGGCAGCGCTGCGCGAAATAACCACGCGCAAGGGCGCGCTCCTCATCTTCGACGAGGTGATGACAGGCTTCCGTGTGGCGCACGGCGGCGCGCAGCAGTTGTATGGGATTCACCCCGACCTGTCCTGCCTGGGCAAGATCATCGGCGGCGGCCTGCCCTGCGGCGCCTTCGGCGGACGCGCAGAGATCATGAACCTCCTCGCGCCGCTCGGACCCGTCTACCAGGCCGGAACACTCAGCGGGAACCCGCTGGCGATGGCGGCGGGCGTTGCCACGCTCGCATATCTCGCAAAGAACCGCGAAGCGGTGTATCGCAATATTGACGAGGCGAGCCGCCTGGTCGCTCAAGGCGTCGCCACGGTACTTTCCGAAGCCGGCATCCCGGTGACGACCAATCGCGTAGGCGCGATGTGGACGTGGTTTTTCACGAACGAGCGCGTTGTCGACTTCGTGAGCGCAGCAAAGTCAGACACGGCGCGCTTCGGCCTCTTCCATCGCGCCATGATGGATCGAGGTGTGTGGTTGCCTCCGTCGCGGTTTGAGGCGATCTTCCTTGGCACGGCGCACACGCCCGAAGTCATCGAAGCGACGCTCGCTGCAGCGCGGCAGGCTGTCGCCTCGCTTCACGAGACGAAGCCTGTACGCTGACGCGACCCTGCAGCAGGACTAGAAGGCCGGCTTCTCCCACTCCGAGAAGACGAACTCCTTCAGATCCTTGCGTTGGCGCGGAGCAACCTCCGACTTGCGCATGTCTTCCGGCAACGACTCCGGATCGCCCAGATAGCCGACTGCAGTGACCGCCACTGTCTCGAAGTCGTCCGGGATATGGAAC
>DASZMT010000051.1:0-1735 GCA_035551495.1 Rhizomicrobium sp.
TGTTCCCTGGCACGCTCGATAGTCGCATCGATATCTTCGGCGGTGAGGGCTCGGGGCGCGGGAAAGGCGGTGGCGTGCTGCTTCATCATGACCTTCATCTCCTGGACCGCAGTATGTTCGCTGCGTCCCTATGCACGAGACGCATAATATTCCATTCCAATCACAAGATAATATGCTAAATCTTACACTCATTATTGAATTTTAGGAACTAATATGGATGCCACATCAGACTTGCGGGTGTTCATCCGCGTTCTCGACAGGGGAAATTTCTCTAATGCAGCCAAGGATTTAGGCCTCACTCCTTCAGCGGTCTCGAAGCTGGTCTCGCGGCTGGAGGATCGTCTTGGCGCCCGGCTCCTGGAACGCAGTACACGACGCTTGGTGCTGACGCCGGAAGGAGAGGGCTTTCTCGCCCGCGCCCGCCGCATCGTCGCCGACATCGAGGAGGCCGAGGCCGAGGTGATGCGTGTGCGCGGCGCGCCCCGCGGTACCCTACACATCAACGCCGGCACCGCCTTCGGCCTGCATCAACTCGCGCCGGCACTCGCAGATTTCCTTGCCCGCTACCCGGAGATCGATCTCAATCTGTCGATCACCGACCGCCTCGTCGATCTGCTCGAGGAGCACGCGGACATCGCGGTGCGCTCGGGCCACATTCCGGAAGGCCCGTTCGTCCAGCGCAAGATTGCCGATTTGCAGCGAGTGATTTGCGCCGCGCCGGCCTATCTCGCGCACCGCGGCGCACCGCATATCGCCGCCGACCTACGCCAGCATGACTGCATCGTGGTCGCCGGGCCCGGCCTCGATCGCTGGCCGTTCCAGACGCGCGCGGGGGTCGACGTTGTCGAAGTGCGGCCACGTGTTATCACCGACGATGCCGAAGCGGCGCTGCGGCTCGCCATCGAGGGCGCCGGCATTGTGCGTATGTCGGAGGTGATCGTCGGCCGCGCGTTGCGCAACGGCGAACTCGTTCCACTGCTGACCGACGCGCATCACGTCGAGCCGTTCCCGCTCTCGGCGATCTATCCGGTCGGACGCAACCGGCTGCCGCGCGTCGCGGTGTTTCTTGATTTCCTGATGGAGCGCTTCGCAGACGCGCCGTGGCGGCTGCGGGACACGCCCGCCGTCGCCGCGCGCTGATTTCGTAAGTTGCTACTGGCCGGTGTTGATGCCGGTGGTCGACTTCACCGGCGGCCCACCCGGCTCGTGCGCCATCGATTTGGTGCGGCTCGACACCTCGCCCTTGTGAATCTTAGTATGCGTCTTGGAGTCGCTCCAGATGCCTTTGTCCTGCGCGCGGGCCTTCGACATGCCGTTCATGTTGTTGGCGTTGCCGTGCAGCTTGCTGGAGCTCGTATCGCGCGTACCGCCAGCCGCGGAGCCGCCGGTCCCGAGCGTCGAGGACGTGCCGTTCTCGCCGTTCGAGGTGCCGCCGAGGCCCAACGTCGACGCCGAGGTGCCGCCCACGGCAGCGCTGCCGCCGGTGCCGCCGGTTGCGCTCGAACCGCTCGGCGTGCTTGAGGCGCCGCCGGAGCCGACGGTGGATGCACTCTGCGCCAGCGCCAGCGAACCGGCGCCCAGCACGAGCGTACCCGCCAGGAAAATCGTTTTCATCGCCCTCATCGTGTCCTCACTTCTCTGGTTGGACGTAGACGGTGCAGTTGCCGTTCGCCGACGTGACCGTGGTCGTACGGCCGTTGCCGGTGGTCGAGGTGGCGACACTGGTGCCGACGCC